>CAZGUX010000001.1:0-48160 GCA_964529305.1 uncultured Solibacteraceae bacterium
TCCACGATCGGCGAGAAGTCCCCGAGGTCGCGCCACCTCATGGGAGGAGACTCCTTGACATGCGGCTCATCAAAGCGCATCGCACGAAGACACAGGGCAGATACGAGGAATGACAGCGCGTTGAGCACGAAGACCATCTCGCGCCCGAGGAAGGCCGCGACGGCGCCGCCCAGGGTGGCTCCCACGGCGAGGTTGAACGACCAGGTCGTCGACGAGAGGGTGTTGGCGGTCAGCACGTCATCGCCCTCGGTAATGTTGGGGATCACGGCGCTACGGGCGGGCTCGAAAAAGCCCCAGCCGATGGTCTCGACCACCAGCAGAGGATAGACAAGCCACACCATCTCGCGGCTCCGCACCAGGAGCATTCCCAGCACGATGAAGATGCGGGTGACG
This sequence comes from uncultured Solibacteraceae bacterium, assembly GCA_964529305.1. Classification (GTDB taxonomy): domain Bacteria; phylum Acidobacteriota; class Terriglobia; order Bryobacterales; family Bryobacteraceae; genus CAZGUX01. Next base: position 394 of record CAZGUX010000001.1, read on the forward strand.
TCGGCGGCGATCATCACCTGCTTCCGGCTCAAGCGATCGTTGATCACGCCGGTGGGGGGCGCCATGATGGCTTGGGGAAGGACTTGGAGCACCACCGCCAGCGAAACCAGCTCAGCCCGGCCGGTCAGTTCGAGAATCAGGCTGTAGATCGCCAGGGCATAGAACCAGTCCCCGATTTCACTGACAATTTGCGCCATCCACAGCAAGCGGAAATTCCGGTTCCCGCTGACGAGGCGCCGATAGGCCGGGAAGGAGATCATCAGCCCGTGTACAGGCCCATGCGCTTCTTGGCGAGTTCCACCGTTGAAGCCGCAATCGGCCGGATCCGTTCCGCCCCCTGCCCGAGGACTCCCGCCACATATCCGGGTTCGCCGGTGATCTCACGATAGCGTTTTTGAAAGGGTTCCAGGTGCGAGATCACCATGTCCGCCACCTGTTTCTTCAGATCGCCGTACCGCAGGCCGGTGAAGTGATTGCGCATCTCGCCATCGCTCCAGCCGCTGAATGCCTGAAAGATGGTGAGCAGGTTGGCGACGCCCGGCCCCATCGTGTCGAAATCGACAGCGGGGGCCGAATCCGTGGTGGCGCGCATGATGGCCTTGCGCGCCTTGTCCGGAGGGTCGAGAAGCGCCACGGCGTGCCCCGCCCCCGTTTCGGACTTGCTCATCTTGATCGACGGATCGTCAAGGCCCATCACACGCGCCCCGACCGTGGGGAGGCTGGTCTCCGGCATGACGAAGGTGTCGCCGTAGAGCGAATTGAAGCGCTGGGCGATGTCGCGGGTGAGTTCCAGATGTTGCGCCTGATCGTCCCCGACGGGGACGATCGCGGCCTGGTAGAGCAGAATGTCGGCCGCCATCAACACGGGGTACTGGAGCAGACCGTCGCCAATCGATTCCTGACGGGCCGATTTGGCCTTGTACTGCGTCATCCGCTCCAGCCAGCCCACCGGGGTGACGCAGGTGAGCATCCAGGCCAGTTCGGCGTGTTCCGGAACCGCGGACTGCACCATGACCGAAGATAGATTGGGGTCGACGCCGGCAGCCAGATAGATGGCCGCGATTTCCTCGATCTTGGCCCGGAGTTCCATGGGTTCCTGAAAGACCGTGACCGCATGCAAGTCGACGATGCAGAAGATGCACTCGTAGTCGTTCTGGATTCGCACCCAGTTCTTGAGAGCGCCCAGGTAGTTGCCGATGTGGAGATTACCCGAGGGCTGCATTCCGGAGAAAACGCGTTTGCGCATGCGAAGAGGGGAAAGTTCTATCCTACGACAAGCAGGTCGAGGGTTTCGCGAGCGATCATGAGTTCCTCATCCGCCGGAATCACCCAGACCCGCGTCCGGCTGCCGGCCGCGCTCACGTCGGCTTCGGTCCCTCGACAGGCCTGGTTCTTCTGATCGTCGAGGATCACCCCGAGGGCTTCCAGGTCGCGGCAGATCCGCGACCGGACCTCGGGCGAGTTCTCTCCGATGCCGGCCGAGAACACGATGGCGTCGGCGCCGTTGAGCAGGGCATAGTAGGCGCCGATGTACTTGCGCACCCGATGGCAGAACACGTCGATTGCCGCCCGTGCCCGTTCATTGCCCTCGCTTGCAGCGGCGTCGACGTCGCGCATATCGTTGGAGACTCCGGACAGACCGAGAAGCCCGCTTCTCGCATTCAGCAGGTCCGGCAGGTCTTCCGGGGTCATCAACCCGGCGGAGAGCAAATGGAGGAGCACGCCGGGATCGAGGTCGCCGCCACGGGTTCCCATCAGCAGGCCCTCCAGAGGCGTTAGCCCCATCGACGTATCGATGGACGTGCCGCCTGCGATCGCGCATACCGAGCAGCCGTTGCCCAGGTGGCAGGTGATCAGCTTGAAAGCGGACTCGGGCTTGCCGTGTATCTCCGCGAATCGATAGCTCAGATATCGGTGCGCGGTTCCATGGAAGCCGTAACGCCGGATGTGGTGTTCCGAGTAGAGCGAGTAGGGCAACCCGTAGAGGTAGGCGCTCGCAGGCATGGTCTGATGGAAGGCCGTGTCGAACACGGCGACGTGAAGGGCGTTGGGCGCCAGTTCGCGGGCCGCATGGTAGCCCTTCAGGTTGTGCGGATTGTGAAGGGGCGCCAGGGCGGTGCAGGCTTCGATCTCCCGCTCCACGCCGGCATCCATCCGGACGCTACGCGTGAACCGCTCACCGCCATGCACTACCCGATGCCCAACTCCGTCGATCTCGGCCGCTCCGATGCCCGCGCCCGCGAGAAGGCCAAAGGCGATCTGCAGCGCCTCGCGGTGGTCGGCCGCTTGCACGGGGTGGTGTGCCGGCTCATGGCCGCCGGCCTCGAACGATGAGGAGGCTTGAGGGCTGCCAACCCGGTCGATAGCGCCTTTGGCGAGCGTCCGGTCGGCGTTAGCGGCTGCCTGTTGGGTCGAGGTTTCGACCACCTGGAACTTCACCGACTGGCTGCCGCAGTTGAGAACGAGGATCTTCATCAGGCGGGTCCAGGACCATCAGAGCACAGGGTGGAGAGGATTGTTAGGAGGAGATGCGGAGTGGGTCGTGCGGCCTTCGGCTTTTGGTCTCTGCTTCGCCCAGACGCGGCCCACGTCACAGGCCTTCGGAAGCATCGAGTGTCCGGCGCATTTCAGCCAGAAACGACACAGGGTCCACAATCCGCAACTGTGGGGCATAGTGCCGAAGACGTACGCCATCAGGGTTGTCAGGTAGCGCGAGATCAAGCATGTCCGTGTCCCGGCTCACAAGGTGGCTCGCTCCGGCAGCAATCGCCAGATTAAGGTATGGCTCGTCTTTAGGGTCCCTTTCGTAAGTGAACACACGGGGCACGTCGTGTATCTGTACGGCCTTCTTGCCTACCTCCGTCAGGAACCGGTCGATCATCGCGTCGGTCAATACTGGAAACCTCTGACGTAGGCGAGGACGTGCAAGCACCTGCCGGATCTCCGACCGGATTTCCTCGGAAAGGCACAACTCAATCGCCCGCAACTCTACCAGCAGAAGACACGCGCCGGCCGGGCTATCTCGCCTGGCGGCGCCTTGTAGGAAAACCATTCAGTCGAAAACAGCAAGGACGTTGGGCCGATCCGGGTTCATCGATCCTTCGTAGGATTCCGATCCCGGTACGCCTCTTCGCGAGCCTGGGAAAAGAGACGGTCGAGTTCTTCGTCGCTGACTCCACTAGCGATCACCTGTTCACGAAATGGCAAGAGAATCTCGCTGATGGACGGGGTGCCCGTTACTTCTCGCGAAAGAATGGCGCGGATGTAAGTACCGCGGTCGAGACCGCTCGTGTGGGCTTTTTCGTCCACCCGCCGCAACAACTCTTCCGGCAACGGGATCTCGATGGTTCGGTTCATTGCAGTCAGTGACATTGTGCCACACTCCGTAGGCGCCGCCGGCCGTCCTGGGTCGTAAGGTGACGGAGTCTGCACTTGAGCGCGTCGAGCTTATTTCTCCTGGTACGATGGAACTCCGCCAATGGTTGTCCGCGCGGAGGTCACCCATGCTTCATCGCCGTCACTTCCTGAGCCTTCCGGGAGCCGCATTGCTGGCAGCGCCCTCCCGCAAGAAGGTCGCGGCGATCATCACCGAGTACCGGCCCAACTCCCACGCCGACGTGCGGATGCCGAAGTTGCTGGAAGGGTATTTCTACAACGGCGCCTGGCACGAGCCCCGGCTGCAGGTGGTGTCGATGTACGTCGACCAGTTCCCAGCAAGGGACCTGAGCCGGCAGGTCGCGCAGAAGCACAACATCGCGATCTTCCCGACGGTCGGTGACGCCTTGCGAGCCGGCGGCAAGTCGCTGGCCGTGGATGGGGTGATGTTCATCGGTGAGCACGGCAACTACCCCGACAACGAGAAGGGGCAGAAGCTCTACCCGCGATACCGCCTGTACAAACAGATTGTCGAGACGTTCCGGGAATCCGGCCGCGCCGCACCCGTCTTCCACGACAAGCATTTCTCGGTCGACTGGAAGGAGGCGAAATGGATGTTCGACCAGTCGCGCGAGCTGAAGTTCCCTCTGCTGGCGGGATCCTCGTTTCCATTGACGTGGAGAGAGCCGGCGCTGGAGTTCGCGCTGGAAACGCCCATCGAAGCCGCCGTGATGGCGGGAAACGGTCCCAAAGAGAGCTACGGGTTCCATCTGCTGGAAGGCCTGCAGTGCATGGTGGAACGCCGGGCGGGAGGCGAGACGGGGATCGCAGCCGTGAACTGCCTGGAAGGCGAAGCCGTGTGGCGGTGGGCGGATGAGAACGTATGGGCCGCCCATTTGCTGGACGCGGCGCTGGGCCACACACGGGACAAGCGGACGGGATCGCCGCGCGAGAACGTGAAGCAGCCCATCGCCTTCGTAGTTGAATACACGTCCGGTCTTCGGGCGGCGGTGTTCATCCTGAACGGCCATCTGACCGACCGCGTGTTCGCGGCTCGAGTGAAAGGCCAGCCGGCGCCGGCCGTGACCCGGTTGGTTTACCAGAACGGCCGCCCGTGGAGCCATTCCACCGGCCAGGTGTACTTCTTCGAGGAGATGGTGCTGACCGGCCGCGCGGCGTACCCGGCCGAACGGACGCTGCTGGTGACCGGGGCGCTGGCCGCCCTCATGGACTCGAGCTTTCGCAAGGGGGCACGGCTCGAGACCCCGCATTTGCGCGTCGCGTACCGTGCGCCCGAGGCGCCGGTGTTCAACAAGGGACCGATGCCGCCTCTCTCCAAACCGGCGGGGGCGTGAGGTCTGCGAAGATAGAGCACATGGCCACAACCAGCCTCGGCGCCAAACCGAAGGTGGACCTCGCGAACTCCCGGATCCTTCGCGCGTATGCCGAACGGACCCCGTCCTCGGCAAGGCTGCACCAGCGCGCACTGGGCCTGCTTTCGAACGGCGTGACCCACGCCGGCCGCTACCTGCAGCCGCATCCTATCTTCATGAGCCGGGCCGCGGGTTCGCGAAAGTGGGATGCCGACGGCAACGAGTACGTCGACTACTTCGGCGGACACGGTGCGATGCTGCTCGGGCACGGCTACCCGGCCGTGATTGATGCCGTTACCGCCCAGGTTTCGAAGGGCGTCCATTTCGGCTCTTCGCACGAACTGGAATTCGAATGGGCCGAGATGGTGCGGCGGTTGATCCCCTGCGCCGAGTTGGTCCGCTTCACCAGTTCTGGCACCGAAGCCACGATGCTGGCGCTGCGGCTCGCGCGAGCCTTCACCGGGAAGCGCATGGTCGCCCGGTTCGCGGGCCATTTTCACGGCTGGCAGGATCACCTGGTGCTGGCGACGCCGTCGCAACCCGCGCCGTCCGGGATTCTGCAGTCCATCGCCGACCATGTCCTGATCTGCCCGCCGCACGACGCGGCCCATCTGGAGACTCTCTTCCAGAGCAGAGACGATATCGCCGCCGTCATTCTGGAACCGACCGGCGCGACGTTCGGGCAGATCCCGTGCTCGGCGGCGTTTCTTGCCGACCTTCGGCGTCTGACTCGCCAGTACGGAGTGCTGCTGATCTTCGACGAAGTGATCAGCGGGTTCCGGTGCTCGCCCGGAGGCGCGCAGGGCGCTCACGGCGTGACGCCCGACCTGTGCTCGCTCGGCAAGATCCTGGCGGGCGGGTTCAACGGAGCCGCGGTGGCGGGACGCGCCGATGTGCTGGATCTGCTGACCTTCCATTCGACGGAAGCAGGCATCCAGCCGCCGCCGGTCACGCATCAGGGGACTTACAACGCCAACCCCGTGTCGGCGGCGGCGGGCATCGCCACGTTGCGCGCAATCGAGGACGGCCGGGTGCACGCGCATGCGAATGCGACCGCGGCGGCGCTGCGCCACGAGATGAACGCCACGCTACAGGAACTGGGTGTGCACTGGTGCGTCTACGGCGAGTTCTCCGGCGTTCACATCTGGCCCAACCCAACGAGGGAGCCGGTGAGCGCCGGCGACATCCTGGCGGGAAGCGTCCCGTGGCCGCTGCTGAAGGGCGCGGCCCCGGTCGAACCGCTGCACAAGATTCGCGCTGGTTTTCTGCTGCACGGCGTGGACGTCGCGCCGTGGCCGGGCGCGCTGGTATCGGGCGCACACAGAGAGGACGACATCGACCGCACGGTGACAGCCTTCCGCGCGGTGCTCCGCATGTTGGACGAGGAGGGGGACTTGGGGTAGCGATTCTGTTGTTGATGACGGTGACGGTTTTCGGCCAGTTGACGCCGGCCGAACCGGCATCGGTGGGCATGTCGGCCGAGCGGTTGGAACGCGCCGCAGCCCTGCTGAAAAAGGAAATCGATGAGGGCCGCGTGCTGGCGGCCTCCCTGCTGGTGGCGCGGCGCGAACGTATCGTGCTCCACCGCGCTTTCGGCAAACTGGCTCCCGCGGGGGACGCCGCGCCCGCGAAGCCAGATACCGTGTTCCTGCTGGCCTCGATCTCGAAGCCGGTGACGGTCTGCGCGTTGATGCTGCTGGTGGAGCGGGGACTGGTCTCGCTGGACGATCCCGTATCGCGCTACCTGCCGGAGTTTCGAGGGCCCGACCGCGAGCGTGTGCGGGTGCGGGACCTGCTCAGCCACACTTCCGGAATGCCCGACATGCTGCCGGAGAATCTCGCGCTACGGCGCGCTCACGCGCCGTTGAGCGAATTCGTCAAAGGCGCCGCCACGACCCCGCTGCTGTACGTGCCGAGGACCAATTTCCGGTATCAGAGCATGGGCACGCTGCTGGCTGGGGAGATCGTGGAGCGGGTGAGCGGCATGCGCCTGCGCGACTTCGAGAAGAAAGAACTGTTCGACCCGTTGGGCATGACCCAGAGTTCGCTCGGCCTGGGCGGCCGGGCGATCGCGGACACCGCCTGGTGCCAGACCTCCGGCCGTGGGAATTCGCCTGATGAGGTGCGCTTCGGCGCCAACAGCCCGTACTGGCGGGATATGGGTCATCCCTGGGGCGGCATGCACTCGACCACGCGCGACCTGGCGGTTTTGCTCCAGACATTTTTGAATGGAGGCGCGTACGGCGGAAGGCGAGTCTTCAGTCCGGCCACCGTCGCCGAGATGACGCGCGACCAGAATGAAGCGATTCACGCTCCGTGGGGACTCGGCTGGGGCCTTCGCGATTCGCTGGTTTGGGCTTACTTCGGCGAGTTGTCGTCACCGCGGACTTTTGGCCACAGCGGGGCGACGGGAACGGTGGCTTGGGCCGATCCGGAGCGTCAGATGGTGTGCGTCATCCTCACGACGCGGCCTTCAGGGGAGGATAACGGCCGGTTGCTGCGCCTGGTGTCGAATGCGGCGGCCGCGTCGATGGTGGAGTGAGCCGCAATCGCCACCGATCCCTGACGGGCTGTGAGAAAACGGAAAAGGCCGGCGCCAAGCGTTCTGAGCCGCGAGCGTGAGCGAGCGGTGGCCGCGTACGCCAACCGGTGAAGAGCCACCGCTCCCTGACGGTCGCGACTCAGTTGGAACGGTCGCGGCTCAGAAGGCCGTTGCGGCTACAGGCCCTTCTTCACGACGTACGCAATCAAGTCCAGGACGCGGCAGGAATAACCCCACTCGTTGTCGTACCACGACACGACCTTCAACAGATTGCCATCCACGACCTTGGTCAACTGCGAGTCCACAATCGAGCTGTTGGGATTGTGCAACATGTCGGTGGACACGACCGGGTCTTCCGTGTAGGCGAGAATGCCTTTCAGGGAACCCTCGGCCGCGGCCTTCAGCGCTCCGTTGACCTCGTCCTTGGTGCACGGCTTGCCCGTCACCAGGGCAAGGTCCACGACCGACACGTTCGGCGTCGGCACGCGCATCGCGTACCCGTCCAGCTTGCCGTTGAGTTCAGGCATCACCAGGCCGATCGCCTTCGCGGCGCCGGTTGAGGTGGGAATCATGTTCAGGGCGGCGGCACGGGCGCGGCGAAGGTCCTTGTGCGGAAAATCGAGGACATTCTGATCGTTCGTGTAACTGTGGATCGTGGTCATCGATCCCTTGAGAATCCCGAACTTGTCGTGCAGGACTTTCACCACCGGAGCCAGACAGTTGGTGGTGCAGGACGCGTTCGAAATGATGTTGTGCCTGGAGGGATCGTACGCAGAGTCGTTGACGCCCAGGACCACGGTGATATCTTCATTCTTCGCCGGGGCGGAAATGATTACCTTTTTCACCGTCCCTCGAAGGTGCTTGGCTGCTTGCGGTCCATCGGTAAATTTCCCGGTGGACTCCACCACCACCTGCGCGCCCAACGAACTCCAATCCAGTTCCGCGGGATCCTTGACCGCGAATACCTTGATTTCCTTGCCGTTCAGAATAATTGCGTTCTCTTTTGCCTGAATCTCGGCGTCGAGAGGGCCGAGCACCGAATCGTACTTCAACAAATGCGCCAGCGTCTTGGTGTCGGTGAGGTCGTTGACGGCGACAAATTCCAGGTCCGTGCGGTGTAACCCCGCGCGGACGACATTCCGGCCAATCCGGCCAAAGCCGTTGATGGCTACTTTTGTACTCATTTTGATGATGTCTCCTATGGAGCGACTATGATTACCTTTCAGGATATCAAAGTCGTGTAAAGAACCGGTGAAACCGGACTCTAGCGGACCGGTAACGGCGCGGCAGCCTCCACGCCCAGGCCGGCGTAGGTTTCCTTCACCTTGATGACTTTTCCGTTGGCAAAGGTGACGAACACGATCCGCCCCGGAGCTTGCCCGAAGATCCAGTCCTCGGTATCGAGACCGTCCTTGGTCTCCCGGCTCTTGCGCACGGGACGTCCCATCGCCATCAGGACCTGCTCGCGGTCCATGCCCTCGATAGCTTTCTTTTCCTTGACGGCCTGCTTGATCTCTGGGGGGAGGCTCTCCGAGTAGGCTTCGGCGGCCGTTCGTTTCTCGAAATCGAAAATCGGGGACAGCATCTTCTTGAAGTCCACCGGTTTCATCGAGGGCAACGGCTTGTTGAACAAAACCGCGAGGTTAGTGCCCGCCGTGGGCGTGCCTCCCATGCTCACCGGCATGGTCCGGGTGCCGGTTCCCACCTGTACCCTGTCGCTCCACCTGCGTCCGCTCTTCAGACCGCCGTTGATCTGGAGCAGGATCTTGTCGTCTTCAAAGGAAACTTTGGTGATCTGGATCTGATCTCCCACCCTGGCGGCCGGGCCCATCTCCTCGCCGATTTCCTCCCAGTTCTTCTTGTCCCAGGTGCCGTCTGCGTTGAAGGAGAGCGGCTTTTTCGAGCGGGGGAGAAGGGTCTTGACGGTTGCAAATTCGGCCATGATGCCGCGCAGCAGCACAATGCGCTCCTGCTGGCTCAGTTTGTCCTCGGCGGTCGCGGCCGGCAGCGCGAGCATGCCGGCAAGGATGAGAGGCGTCCACTTCATTCGAGCACTCCCTCCATCAGCGGCGCGATCTGACGCCGGACCGGCGCCTTCCACAAGAACAGGAACAGCACCACCAGCGCGCCGCTGGTCATCAGGCTGGCTTCCGGCCCATAGTCCCCGCCACTCCACAGCGGTCCCACGGTCCAGCGCATTTCGTAACCCGTCAATCTTATTGTAAACCCGCTGACATTGGCTCCGAACACGGGCAGCAGGGCGTTCCACCCGAAATGCAGCCCGATCGGCAGCCAGACATCGTGACTGCGCCAGAATGCATAGCCGAACAGAATGCCGAATCCGGCCGTGTTCAGGATGGCGGCGTACGTGGAAGAGGGATTGGAGCCGTGCAGCAGGGCGAAGGCCATTCCGACGGGGAAGATTGCGGCGAACGGCCCCACGGCGCGCATAAGCAATTGGGTAGCGTACCCGCGAAAGCAGATTTCCTCTCCGGCCGACCCGGTCAGCAGCATCGCCAGGACAAAAATCACGGCGCCGGGCGACAGGGGGTCCTGCGTGGAGGGGGAGAGTTGGGCCATCCCGGTAACCAGAGCGCCGCCCAAAACCAGAACCGCGGTGCCGGCGCCGCCGCCGAATCCCCACAGCAGGTTGCGCAAGGAATCCCCGCTCCAGCGCAGCCCGATGTCGACCAGCGAACGCCGTTCGCAGATTCGAAGGGTCAGGACGTTGGCGGTGACCGCGGCCAGAAAGGTCCCGCCCGCGCCGCCGAGCAGATAACCGCCCAGGGACAGCAGGAGGTGGGAGATGATCAACAGCGTGACGCCGTAGAAGAAGGCATACAGCCCGACGCGCAGCGCAAGCGATTTGGAATCGGGCGGGGGCACGGAAGGTCAGCCGCTGACTTTGAGCGAGACGCCCTTGGCCGCTACGGTGATGGGCAGCACGGTTACCCCTTCGCGCTCGATGGCCGCCGCCACGGCTTCTTTCCGGCCCTGTTCCGCCAGGAACACGACACAGCCGCCTCCGCCCGCTCCGCAGGCTTTCGCGCCCAGAGCGCCCGCGCGCCGGGTCACGGCGATCAGCCGGTCGATCAATGGGGTGCTGATTCCGGGGGCGTTCTTGCGCCGATGCGACCACTCCTCGCGCAGCAGCCTCCCTGCCTCGCTCCAATCGGAGCGCTCCAGCGCCGCGCGCATCCCGATGGCAATTTCGCCGATGCGGTCGAAGTTGCGGTGCACCTTCCGGTCGCCATCGATGTGGGCCTTGGTGACTTCCCAGTTGTTGATGCCGGAATTGCGGGGCACGCCCGTGTACGCCAGCACGACACGCTCATTCAACTCGCTAAGGTCCACCGGGATCGCCTTCCGCTCGATGCCGGCGGGCGACATCTCGATGGCGTTGACGCCTCCGTACATCGCCGGATAGTAGTCCTGCGCGCCGGTTGGGACGCGAATGATCTGCGCCTCCACGTTCTGCGAGATCTCGCGGATCTTCTCGATCTTGTGTCCCGCGCCGGTCAGGCGGTTGAGGGCCGACGAGACCGAGATGATCAGGGTGGACGAACCCGAGATGCCGGCGCCCGCCGGCGCCTCCGAGTCCGTGATCAGGTTGATTCCCGAGGCGGGCTTGAAGAACCGGACCAGGTACGCCAGCAGGGGCAGCTTGTAACGGCTGGCCGACACGAGGTGTGCGAGCGAATCGAACGATTCCTCTCCTTTCATGTCTTTCGACTCGAGGACAATGCGGGAATCGTCGCGCGTTTCGAGAACACAGCTCGCGTACCGGTCGACGGCAAAGTTCACCGTCACCGCGCCTTCGTGATAGAGATACAGGGGCCAGATGTCGAGGGTGCCGCCCGCGAGATCGACGCGGCAGGGGGCTTTGCAGGAGATCTTCATACTAAACTGAGGGCATGCCGGCGAGGCGCATCCTGCACTTGGGCGATCCGCTGCTGCGGCAGGTATCCGCGCCGGTCGCGGATCCACGGCGCGAATCGAGCCTGCTCGAGGAGTTGCGTTCCACGTTGCATGAGTTCCAGCGGACGCGCGGTTTCGGCCGCGGCATCAGCGCGGTTCAAATTGGAGAGCCGAAACGACTAATATATATCGAATTCGAGGGCGACGCCTACCCGCTGTTCAACCCTCGCTATCGCGATCAGAGCAAAGAGACCTTCGAGTTGTGGGACGATTGTTTCTCGTTCCCCGACCTGATGGTGTGGGTCCGGCGGCATCAGTCGGTGTCGATTGGCTTTCGGGACCAGGGCGGCGTCGAACGCGAACTGAGTTGCAGCGGTAGCTTCTCCGAGTTGCTCCAGCACGAGATGGATCATCTGGATGGGGTCCTGGCCATTGATCGCGCCGTGGATTCCAGCAGCCTGGCTACTCGCGACGAATGGCTGCGCCGCGGCGCGCCGCGCCGGCGGCGCTGGTGCGGAGGAGAGTGACTGTGACACGACGCGACCTCGTCGCCGCGGCCGGATACACCGCGACCGCGCTTGGCTATCAGGCGAACGAAACGATCGGCATCGGATGCATCGGCACGGGCGGCCGTTGCCGGGAACTGATGAAGGCACTCGGCAAGATCGCTGGCGTTCGCATTACGGCCGTGTGCGACATCTGGGAAACCCATCGCCAGCGCGGCAAGGAACTGGCCGACCCGAAAGCGTTCGTCACGGGTGATTTTCGCGCCATCCTCGACCGCAAGGATATCGATGCCGTGGTGATCGGCGCACCCGACCACTGGCACACCCCGATGACCATCGCGGCGTGCCAGGCGGGCAAGGATGTCTACGTCGAAAAGCCGCTGACTCACGACTTGAGCGAAGGCAAGGCGGTGATTGCCGCGCAGACCAATTCGCGCCGGATCGTGCAGGTGGGCATGCAGCAAAGGTCGATGCCGCACATCGTGAAGGGCTACGAATTGATCCGCTCGGGCGCTCTCGGCAAGATCTACAAGGTGCATCTCACCTGGAATCGCAACGCGCCTCGTGGCCGGAGACCCGCCGAGATCGATCCCGCCACCGTCGACTGGAAAAGCTTTCTCGGAAGCGCGCGCCAGCAACCCTTCGATCCGTACCGGTTCCGCCAGTGGCGATGGTTTTGGGATTTCGGCGGCGGCCTGTTTACCGACCTGATGGTGCACTGGGTCGACGTGGCCCACTGGTATCTCGACCTGGATCATCCGGAGACCGCGACCTCGATCGGCGATCACATGGCGTTCGGCGGACTGTGGGAAACGCCCGACACGGTACAAACGCTGCTGCGCTATCCCGGCAAGGGCGTCCAGGTGTACTTCGAAGGGACCTTCTCGAACCAGCGCAACGGCTCGATGATTGAGTTCATGGGTTCGGAAGCCACCCTGTACCTCGATCGCGGCCGCCTGGAGGTGATCCCGGAGCGAAAGCGCACCGCGGACGGGACCGCCGTGATGAGCGACGTCAAGGCGCAGGAAATCATCATCGGCGACGGCCCTCGCGGCGCCGACTTCTACACGCAGCCTGACGGCGAATTGCTGCACCTGACGCACTGGATCGAGTGCGTGCGCGCACGCAAGACGCCCAACACGCCGGTGGAAGCGGGAGTAGGCTCGGCCTCCGCGGCGCACATGGCCAACCTGGCGCTGCGCAGCGGGCAGGTTGCCAAGTGGCAGGCGCCCGCGTAGACCCGCTCGGACAGGCGGCCGCCGTCGCGCTATCCTATCCCAGAACATTCGGCCTCGCCGGTGGTTGACCGCCGGCGCCTGCCGGGCTTCCGGTTCCCAATGGAAAATTGGCTGTCTGCAGGCGGCGCTCGTGCGTCACGGTGGGAGTGGTTACTGCTCGTGCCGATCCTCTTGTTGTCTGCAAGCCTGCTCGCTTACGAAGCGTGGCATCTCGGCGTCACGGTGGACGAACCCAGCCACGTCCTGTCGGCCAAGCTGTATTGGGAGGGACGGGACCGTCTTCAACCGCAAGACATGCCGCCAGTGATCAAGATTGTGGGGGGCTGGGTACCGCACCTGCTTGGCATTCCCTTGACGCCCGATCACCAGATCTGGAAAACGGGCCACGAATGGCCGATCTCGACCGCGATGATGGAGGCTTTTCGTCCTTCGGAGATCCGGCGTTTCTTCTTTCTGTCGCGGCTGCCGTTCCTGCTCTTCCCGCTGGCGTTGGCGTTCCTGCTGTGGTGGTGGGCGCGTCAGATTCTGGGAGCCGCCGCGGCTTTGGGAGTTGCGGTGCTGTTCGTTCTGGAACCCACCGCGCTGGGGCACGGCGCGCTCATCAAGAACGACCTCGCGGCGACGCTGGGGTATCTCGCATTCTGGTACGCGGTGTGGAACTTCTGGCGCGCGCCCGATTGGCCGCGAGTCTTGGGCCTCTCGCTGGTTCTGCTCTTCGCCGCCATGACCAAGCTGTCGATGTTCATCCTGATTCCCATCGCTCTTGCCGTGGTGATCCTGCGTGGCGTCGTGACGCCTCGAATCCCGCTGCCGGGCGTGCTCTCGCGCCTGGTGTGCCTCCTTGCGGTCCTGTATGTGGGGGTCGCGACGTTGTACCGCTGGGACCTTCGAACTCTGCACCCCGCCGAGGTCGGCCAACTCCAGCGGATCGGCGCAGCGTTGCCGATCCGCGCCGTGGCTCCGATTTTCCAGAGAGTTCCTTTACCGGGAAACTTATGGGAGGGCATCCGATCACTGGCGGCGGCCAACAGCGCGCAGGCGCCCGTCTATTTCATGGGGCAGACACGGCCGGCAGGCCACCCGCTGTATTTTGTCGCAGCGCTCGCACTGAAGATCCCGATCACGCTGCAGCTCCTGCTGCTGGCGGGTCTCGCCGCCGGCCTGGCGCGCCGCGCCACCCGCTCCACGGTATGGTTTCTGGCACTGCCCCCCGCGATCTACGTCACGGCGGCCTCGTTGTCCACGCTACAACTGGGCGTCCGTCTGGTGCTGCCGGCGCTTCCTTTTGGTTTGCTGATCGCCGGATTTGCCGTTCGATGGCTGCTCGAGAGCCGGCGGCCCGTGCTGATGGGCGTAGTTGCGGCCGCGGTCGCGTTGGAATCGCTCCCGGCGTATCCTTCCGGCATCGGCTTCGTCAACCGGTGGGCCGGGACACCGCATCAAGCCGTGCGGTATATCGGGGACAGCAACCTGGATTGGGGCCAGGGCCTGCCCGAACTCTCCGAGTTCGTCCGCCGGCGCCGGATCCGCCCGGTGCGCCTCGCGTATTTCGGAATGGATCAGCCGAACCGCTATTTTGGCCCGGGCGAGTACGAGTTTCTGGTGCCACCGTGGGGTCCGGAGTGGGCGAAGGCGCCGCGCCTGACACCCCAACCGGGAGCCTACTACGCCATCTCGGCGACCTTGCTCACCGGTTCCCTGTTTGCCCCGGAATATCGTGACTATTACGACGCCTTTCGGAGCCTGCAGCCCGTCGCCACGCCAGGCGGTTCGATTTACGTGTACCGGATTGGCGGGCACTGAGCGGCAGCGCCGTCAGACCGAGGCCACCGGTTGCGCCTTCCCGGTCTCGGCCGAACGGTACGAAGCGAAGACCGTCCTCAAGGCCATCAAGCTGTCTTCGGTGGTCAGAGGCGGTACAGCGCCGCCACCGGCCCGGACCACGGCGCGCACGAACGGCGAGTAGCCCGTGGGAGTCAGCGGCCCCTCGAAGTGACGCGCGCCGTCTTTGCGGGTGTACCACTTCAATTGAGGCGTCGCTTCCTTCTCGATCTCGAGCCACCCCTCGGAACCCCACACTTTGATGAACAACTGCTTGCCCTTGTCGAGGTAGTAGCCCGAGGTCAGCGTCCCCAGCGCGCCGCCGTCGAGTTTGAACGACACGACGGCCGAGTCCTCGACATCCAACGGCTGACCGCCAATATTGGTGGTAAAGGCGTTGACTTCCTTCACGCGGTGTCCCGTCAGGTACATGGCGAGGTCGATCCAGTGGATGCCGAGCCAGATCAGATGGCCGCCTCCCGCCTTGGCCTTCTGCGCGTACCAGGCCTCGTGATAATTGGGCTTCGTGAGGCGGGTTTGATCGGCGATGGTGTGAAGTTCGGCGCCATAGAGTTTGCCGAGGCGCCCGCCCTGAATCAAGCGCCGCGCTTCGACCATGACCGGATCGACGCGATTGGCCAGCGCCAGCATCAGTTGGCGATTCCGCGATCGCGCCTTTTCGGCCAGGGCTTCGAAATCCGCGAGACGGACGCAGGCGGGCTTCTCCGCCATGACGTGACAGCCCGCGTCCAGGGCCGCCGTAATCGCGGCCGGCGCCTGTGCCGCCTCCAGCACCACGAAGGTCACCGCCGGTTTCTCCTTCGCAAACAGCGACGCCGGGTCGCGGTACACGCTACCCAGACGCGAGCCCAGCGCTTTCCGCGCGCTCTCGACGGTGGCCCCGCTCGAATCGCACAAGGAGACGGAAGCGGCCTCGGGCGACTCCGCCAGCCCTCCCAGGTAGGCGCTCAGGTGCGGACCGTTCTTCTGGGTGATCAGTCCGACATTGACGTTGCCGCCTCCATTGGCGGCTTTGAGCGCGGCCGCGCCCATCCAACTGACAAATGCTCTGCGTTTCATGGCTTCACCATCCGGCTAATAGGCTAACGGCATTATAATCGCCCCATGGCTCCTTCCGGACTGACCCGGCGCTTGCTGATCGGTGGCGGCATCGTCACCGCTTCTTCGTATTCCCGGATTCTGGGCGCGAACGATCGAGTGCAACTCGGCGTGATCGGGCCCGGCGACCGCGGCCGTCACGTGATGGGCCTGTTCGTCGACACCGGGTCGATCGACGTGGTGGCTCTTTGCGACATCTACGCGGCCAACATCGACAAGGCCATGTCGCGAGCGCCGAAGGCCAGGACGTTCCGCAATCATCGCCAGCTCCTCGAAGCTTCGGGGATTGACGCCGTGCTGGTCGCAACCCCCGATCACTGGCACGCCGTCACCGCCATGGACGCGCTGAATGCCGGCAAGGATGTGTACGTCGAGAAGCCGCTGACTCTTACGATCGAAGAAGGTCCGGCCATCGTCCGCGCCGCGCGCGTCAACAACCGTATCTGCCAGGTCGGGATGCAGCAACGCTCGGGCAAACACTATCTGGAGGCCAAGCGTGAGTACGTGGACAGCGGAAGGCTCGGAAAGATCACGCTCGCCCGCACCTGGTGGCACGGCAACAGCTATCACCTGCGGCGCGCGCCGGAATCGCTGCGGACGCAGCCTTCCAATCTCGACTGGGCGCGCTTTCTGGGCCCTCTGAAGTGGCGCGATTGGGACCCGCAGCAATACTACAACTGGCGCGCGTATCTGGATTTCGGAGGGGGACAGGTGACGGACCTGTTCACTCATTGGATCGACGTCGTGCACATGTTCATGGGCGCCGACATCCCGGACTCGGCAGTGGCGGCTGGAGGCGTGTATCACTACAAGGACGGCCGCACTGCGCCGGACACGATTAACGTATTGCTCGAATATCCCCAGGAATTCACCGCGACCTTCGAGGCGACCCTCGCGCCCGGCATCAAGGGCGCCGCCGTGGAATTGTGCGGCACCAAAGGGCGGTTGTGGATCGATCGCAGCCGGTACGAGTTTCATCCGGCGGAAAAAGGGGCGACGCCCACCGTCGTTCAGGCGGAATCCGGCAACGACCCTCTGACGGCCGCCCACGTAAGGAACTTTCTCGACTGTGTGAGATCGCGAAAGCACCCCAACGGCGACGTTCTGATCGGGCATCGCTCGGCGCAAGCCTCGCACCTGGGCAACCTCGCGTATTTGCAGAAGCGGCGGCTCCGGTTCGACGTAGTGCGCGAAGAAATTCTTCCTTTGTGACATCTCTGTTCGCAAAGGAAACTGCGGCGGACGATGGCCCCGAACCGCGTAACGGAGCGGTCCTCGGCTGTTCATCGGAGCCGGTTACGCACTGCAGCCCCGAGCGTAAGCGAGGGGGCTGTGCTACCTTCTGAGCCGCGACCGGAAAAAGCGGGCATTCCAATTTCCGCACACGTTGTCGCCGCCCCGAGCGTGACCGAGGGGGTCCGTGCCCGCAAGGAGCCCTCGGCCCAAGGGCGGTTTTTCAGTGGAGCGTCCGTGTTCAATCGGAGCCGTGAGCGTGAGCCCGCGGGTGCAGTTACGGGATTGCGGTTACAGGAAGCAGCCGCTACCGCCGCGGCCGGGCGCGCCGCGTCGGAAAGCGAAACTCGTGGCTCTCCATATCGACGGACCGCCCGCGAAACCGTACCCCTTCTGATTCCAGACGCAGGCGCTGTTCCAGTCCCGCGGCCCCCGGCAGAGCAATCCTTCCCCCGGCCGCCAGCACCCTGTGCCAGGGCAGGTCCACCGCGCCTCGCAGGGCGGCGGCCACCCGGCGCGCCGCCGAAGGAAAGCCCGCGCCCCTGGCGACTTCGCCATAGGTGGCCACCTTCCCCGCCGGAATCTTCCGGACGGCGGCCCGCATTTCGTCGAACATCGAACCCAAGCTATCATGCCAGTGAGACCCCTTGCGCCCTTCCGTGTCCGCCAAACAACTACTGAAAGAAACGTTTCAGGCCTGGCACCAGGACAATACAACAGAGTGGTCCGCGGCCCTGGCGTTTTTCACCATCCTCTCCCTGGCGCCCACGCTCGTGATCGTCGTGGGAATCTGCGGCGCCGTATTCGGGGAAGATGCGGCTCGCGGCGAAATTCTGGCGCAGATCTCCGGCTTCGTCGGACCGGGAGGAGGAGTGGTCATTCAGACAGTGCTTGCCGGCGCCCGCAATCGGGCCGGCCTGGCCACGGTTCTCGGCACCCTGACGCTGCTGTTCGGCGCCAGCGCCGTCTTCGTCGAACTGCAGACGGCCCTCAACCGGATCTGGAGGGTCCCGCCGGTTTCCTTTTCCATCGGCCGGTTCCTGCTCGATTTCGTTCGAAACCGCATCCTGTCGTTCCTGATGATTCTGGGCATCGGAGCCTTGCTCCTGACCTCGGTGGTGGTGAGCGCGATCCTTTCGGCGACGGCTCGAGTCCTGGGTACGGCACTCCCGATGCCGTCGCTGTTCCTGCACGCGGTCAATTTCGCCCTATCGCTGGGATTGATCACGGCCTTGTTCGCGATGATCTACCGGGTGCTTCCGGCGGTGAGGAGTCCTTGGCCGGTGGTGTGGGCGGGCGCGGCGTTCACGTCGGCGCTGTTTACGATCGGCCAGTCGTTGATTGGGGCGTATCTGGCCTCGACGGTGGCGGCCACGGCCTACGGGGCTGCGACGTCCTTTGTGGTTTTTCTGCTGTGGATTTACTATTCCGCCCAGATCTTCTTTCTCGGGGCCGAGTTCACATACTGCTACGCGAAGCTGCGGGCAGCAACGGAGACGAGTGAGGATTGACCTCAATAATTCCCCAACAGGCCGATCCGAGTCGAAGTTCTTACCTGCCTTTTGCAATGCGATAGTCCACCTCGGCACCCTTTTTGTCGCCGAGAGCCTTCTTCGCATTGCCCCGGTTCATAAATGTTAAATGGGTGCGATGACCAAGGGAGATCGCCTTGTTGTAGTCTTCAATTGCTGACTTATAATCCTTTTCAAAATAAGCAGCGGCTCCACGATTGTTGTAGGCGACCGCTAGATCTGGGTCAAGTCGAACGGCCGTATCGAAATCCGCTCGAGCGGAGCCGTATTTCTTCTTGCGGAAGAACGCGAGTCCTCTGTCGTTGAAAGCGTTCGCTGACGCCGGCAGGTCTGCAATCGCCTGGTTGAGGTCGGCGAGGGCATCGTCAAAGTGGCCCAGATTGCTGTGTGCGCGCCCGCGGCCGATCCGCGCAATACGGAAGGCTGGCGTCTTCTCAAGAAGGAGTGTATAACTGGCTATCGCCCTGTGCCATTGACCCGCGGCCTCTTGTGTCTCGGCCTTCGTCAGAGTGACCATCGGGTCGTTGGGAAGCATACGCAGTGTCACCTCGATGTCGCTAAGCGGCTCAGTAAAATGCCCGGAGTCGCGCCGGAGAAGTGCACGGAAGTACCACACGTCCGGAATATCAGGGTATTTGGCGACGAGTTGATCGCTCACCGCCGCCAAGCCATCCGGCTTGGATCTGGGAGCGCCCGCCACGAATTCGATCGTCGCCGGCTTTTCTGAGCGCAAGATCTCCATCCGGATCCGCTGGCCTGTGCGAACCCGGATCGCTAATTCGGAAAGGGATTTCATGCTTGGTGCGCTGCCGTTGATGCGTTGGATCACGTCTCGTCGGCGAAGGCCGGCTGCGGCAGGGGGACCGTCCGGGAGGACCGCGGCTACATGGAATTGCGAACCATCATAGGCCCACATGAATTCGACGGCCCCCGGCTGATCAGATGCCGCCGTTGTTCCAATTATGGCTCCCGAGTCTGATTTCTCCACCATCACCGGGTCGAGTGTCACGAGTTTCACCTTCGCGGCTTCGGCAAATCGGCTCCCCGGATAGGCGCTCAGAAACTGCTCTATCGCTGCCCGGCTATTGGAAGACAAAGCGATTGTCCAGGCCTCTTGAATGTGTGCATCAGATGCTTTGGGAACGAAGAAGTAGCTGCCGATGATGTTCGTGTAGATGGATGGATTCTGCTTCCGGTCGGAAGCGAAGAAGACGTCCTCTTTCGCCTTCTTGAACATGTCTTCCAAGGAAAGACCAGGAGCCCGAAGTGCGATAAGAAAGTGCTTTGTGTAGAGCCCGTTCGTCTGCTCCGGGTTGTCGTCAGCAGTCCGATTGTCTCCAGTCGAAAAGGCGATCAAGGTTCCCTCGGCCTCCACCGCCATTGGAGCCAGACCTCGAGTGGCGGCGCGGCGCGAATGGAATGGGTTATTCCGGCACGCATCGAGCACAATAATCCGCAACCTAGCGCCGGACTCCTCTAACTTTGACTGAACGCGAACGGCTGCGTAGGCTTCGTCCTGAACATCCGCCTCGGTGCCGCCCTCGAAGTCCACGGGGATCAAATAGTTCCTACCGTCCGTGAGTTGAATTCCGTGCCCTGCAAAGTAGAACAACGCCAGATCGCCCGAGTGAACGTTTTTCACAAAGCTATCAATCGCCTCACGCATCCCCCGTCGAGTCAGATTTGTGTAGGTTGTGACATCGAAGCTCAAGCTCTTCAGCACATCGCCAACAGCAGTCGCATCGTTCACAGGATTTTTGAGAGGCGCTACAGCGTAGTCGGCATTTCCTATGACGAGTGCCTTCTTCCTGGAGATCTCAATCAGCTTCAGGTCGCGGTCCTGCGCATAAGAAGCAAGGAAGAGAGGCTGGAGAAAAGCCACCGTCGCGGCAGCGAGAAGGGCAACACGGATCATCGATTGAAAGTTACCTCACTCGAGTGGTTGGACGCCAATAATACCACTTGCCTGAAGGTACACATGCCGCGTGAGATCAGCGCTGCAACACTCCCGGCTTGAGCGTCCGCTGGTGCTGCGCGATCACCTGTTGAAGATCCTTCACGACTTCCGGATGACCGTCCGCCACGTCGTACTTCTCCGATGGATCGTGCAGGAGATGAAACAGAAGCGGCGGATCGTGTTTCTGCACGCCCGGCGGCCCGGCGAACGGAGCGTTGCTCGCCAGATGCATCTTCCATGGGCCTTTTCGTACCGCCCGCAAATCGGTGTCCGAGTAGTAGAAGTGCAGCGCCTCACGGCCGGATTTGCCCTCGAACAACACGGGCCCGAGGTCGGCGCCATCATAGTCCCGCCCCTGCGGGATCGGCACGCCGGCGGCCCCCAGGCAGGTCGGAAACAAATCCATGGTGCTGCCGAAATCCTGGGACACCACGCCGGGCCGGATGCGCCCCGGCCAGCGCGCCAGAAACGGCTCGCGCATGCCGCCCTCCCAGGTGCTCGCCTTCCCTTCCCGGAGGAGTCCGGCGGATCCGCCGTCTTCCCGCTTGATCAGCCACGGGCCGTTGTCGGAGGTGAAAAACACGAGCGTGTTCGAATCCACGCGCGTCTCTTTCAGCGCGGCCAGGATCTCGCCCACGCTCCAGTCGAGTTCCTCCACCACGTCGCCGTACAACCCACGCGCGCTCTTGCCGCGAAAGCGGCTGCTGGCAAACAGCGGGACGTGTGGAAACGTGTACGGCAGGTAGAGGAAGAACGGCTTCCGGGAGGCGGCCGATTCCCGGATGAACGTGCGCGCTTCCTCCGTGTAGCGCCCGGTCAAGCGGGTTTGATCCGGTTCCTTTTCGATCACTTCTTCGTTGCGGTAGAGCGGCAATGGCGGGGCGGGCCGGTAGTTCGGATTCGGATTGGTCGGCGGGCTCATGTCGTTTGAATACGGCAACCCGAAATAGCGGTCGAACCCGTGGCGCGTGGGAAGATACTGCGGTTGAAAGCCGAGATGCCATTTGCCGATGCAGGCCGTCGCGTAGCCGGCGGACTTCAACGCCCCGCCAATCGTGATCTCGTCCTGTTGAATGCCTCCCGTCGAAAAGGGGTTGAGCACGCGAGTCAGCCCGGAGCGAATGGGCAAACGGCCCGTCAACAGCGCGGCCCGGCTAGGGGTGCACACCGGTGCGGCCGAATAGAACTGGGTGAAGCGCGTTCCCTCGGCGGCCATCCGGTCGAGGTTCGGCGTGCGAATCGTGGGGTGGCCGTAGCAGCCCAGGTCGCCGTAGCCGAGATCGTCGGCGAACAGGATGACGACGTTCGGCCTGGAAGCGGCAAGGGCGGCCCCGGTGAGGCCGCCCGCCAACATTCCGCCAAAGGTACGACGTGTCATGATGCTTTCTGTGAAGCCTCGAGGGCCTGGTCGAGATCCCACAGGATGTCGTCGATCTCCTCGATCCCGACCGACAGCCGCACCATGTCCTGGCCCACTCCGCAGATCTCCATTTCCTCTTCGCTCAGTTGCCGGTGGGTGGTCAGGGCGGGATAAATCACCAGGCTCTTGGCGTCGCCGACATTGGCCAGGTGCGAGAACAGCTTGAGCGAGTCGATGAACTTCTTGCCCGCTGCCATACCGCCCTTCAACCCGAACGTCATCACGGCGCCCGCTCCCTTGGGCATGTATTTCTGCGCCAGCGCGTAATAGGGGCTCGACGGGAGGCTCGCGTACTTCACCCAGGTCACATCTTTGTGGCCCTCCAGGAACTTCGCCACGGCCAGTGAGTTGGACGCGTGCCGTTCCATCCGCAGGTTCAGGGTCTCCAGGCCTTGCAGGAAGAGGAATGCGTTGAACGGGCTCATGCAAGGGCCCATGTCGCGAAGGCCCTCGACACGGGTCTTCAAAATGTACGACATCGGTCCGAACGTGTCCCAGTATTTCAGGCCGTGATACGCCTTGGTCGGCTCCGTGAACTGAGGGTACTTGCCGTTGTTCCAGGGAAACTTTCCACCATCGACGATCACGCCGCCGATGGAGGTCCCGTGGCCGCCAATGAACTTTGTGGTGGAATGCACGACGATGTCGGCGCCGTGCTCCATCGGCCGGCAGAGGTAAGGCGTGGCGAACGTGTTGTCGATCATCAGGGGAAGGCCGGCCTCGTGCGCGATCTTCGCAACCGCTTCGATGTCGAGGATGTTGATGCGCGGGTTGCTGACCGTCTCCGCGTAGATCAGCTTTGTCTTGGGCGTAATGGCTTTCCGGAAGTTCTCCGGATCGTCCGGTTCGACAAACACGGTATCGATGCCGAGTTTGCGGAAGCTGATGTCGAACTGCGTGAACGTGCCGCCATACAGTGTGCTCGACGACACAATCTGGTCGCCCGCGTTCAGGATGTTGATGATGGCCAGAAACTGGGCGGACTGGCCGCTGGCGGTGGCCAGGGCGCCGATGCCGCCTTCGAGCGACGCCATCCGTTCCTCGAACACCCCGGTGGTGGGGTTCATGATGCGCGTGTAGATATTGCCGAACTCACGCAGGTCGAACAGGGCCGAGGCGTGTTCCGTATCGTTGAAGACGTAGGAGGTCGTCTGGTAGATGGGCACCGCGCGCGCGTTGGAAGCGGCGTCGGGCTTCTGCCCCGCATGCAGGGCTCGCGTGGCAAATCCGTATTGGCGTTCGTTGTCGCTCATTCAAGGGCCTCTCTAGCTGGGATGAACCTCTATTCTACCCAGGGCGGTGGTGCTCAACCCTGGGCGATCTTCGCGTACACGCGGCGGCCTGCTTCAAACCGGCCCACCGCCAGGGCGCGGTCGGCGTCATTGGCGAATTTGTAGTTCTTGCGCACGAAGCGGATCGACTCCTCGATTTCATCGACGAAATGGCCGGCCGACCCGGCGCGCCGATGGGCTGTGCCCGCCACCCGCAGGTAAATCGGACTCGTATGTCCGAAGACCCGCGCTCCCCCGTGGGAGTAGGCGCCCGACACCACCCGGGCGGCGATCCATCCACCGCGGCGGACCTCGATCTCCCGCTCCAGCACCGCTTCTCTGCCCTTGACGGAGGGCTGTTCCGCCACCACCTCCCCGTCCTGGACAATCTCGACTTTGTCGAACGGCAACCTCGAGAGCACTCGCGCCCGCACCGGCAGAACAGCGGCATCCGTCCGGTCGATCTGCGCTCCGGGTCCCCGGCCATCGGCCGTGAAGTCGATCAGCGGCCCGTTGGTGACAAACGTGCGGCCCGCCCGCAACCCGGCAATCCACGAATCGTAGGTAAAGGCGCCTTCGGTCTTCACGAAGACGCGGTTGTGGTCGTAGATCCACCAATCGGTGCCGGAGGAAGCGGGGACGCGAAGACCGCAATTCAGCAGGTGATAGTAGCGCTCGTACTCGGCGTCCAAACCGTCGGCGAGATTGTACGCGTCCACCTGCCCGAGCGCCGCGGCGACCGGAAACTCCATGCCGCTGCCGTTGTGGCACCAGACCGTCGTCCCGCCCAGGCGGCGGGCCTCCTCGCACAGCATGGAAAGCGTGGGAAAGTCCGGAGCCTTTCCGTCCTTCGACAGCAGACCTGTGGACACGGGTTCGACGGCGCGCGGAATGTTCAGGAACAGGACGTGCCCGTAGCCAAAGTCGCCAAAGGTCCGGTTGTTGCGCGCCTCCTCGCCCATGTCCATCAGGGTGCCGTCGCGGGAGTATTGCGGCAGGCGTCCCACCGGATAGCGATTGGTGATGTAGGGCGAGTCGTTGCGGATCAGGTAACTGATCACGCTGACGTCCAGCGCTTCGGCGGGCGGCACCAGGCGCAGGCGGTCGTCCGGATCTTCGTCGATCTGCAGGTGGTAGTGCGTGTGGGTGTTGCCCGAATACCAGCCCAGTTCGCGCCAGTTGCCGAGTTGCCGGACCGAAAAATCCTGCACGTGGGTGATGCCGCTGCCGACCTCGGTGTATTCGAGGGCGGTTTCGCAGTTGAGGCCCCGGACGACTTCGATGGCGTAGCGGCCAGGAGGCACGGCGATTTCATATTGGCCCCGGGCGTAGAAATAGTGCCGGATATTCGGCTTTTCGACTTTGGGCATGGTGCGAATGGCGCGCTCGGGGAAGTAAGCCGTGCCGGTGGCCGTGTCGGTGACGCGAACCTTGGCGGGCACCCGATTGCCCTGTGCGTCCGTCAGCTTGCCCTTGATCACGGCCGGCGTCCGGGTGTCGGGCTTCTCCCCGCGAAGCGCGGAGAGCGGCAGCAGAAGCGAACCGGATCCGAGAACCGGAATCCGTTCCAGGATCTCGCGGCGTGTCAGGTGGCGGTGGTGTCCCATGCAGAATCCTCCAGGGCGGTGAAAGCCTAATGATAATCCCCAGTCGCACGAACTGCGAGTTCGGCTATTTTCACGAAGCGAATCCAGGTTTGGGCAACAGACTCCCGCGCGATATACTGCTCTCTCCATGTCCATCGAATTGTCAGGAACCAGCGCGTTGATCACCGGCGCCTCGCGCGGCATCGGGGCCGCAACGGCCATCACTTTGGCAAAAGCCGGAGTCCGCCGCATGCTGCTGCACTACGGCGGGCACCGCGAGGGCGCCGAGGCCACCGCCGCCGCCGTTCGCGCCGAAGGGTGCCAGGCCGGGATTCTGCAGGCCGACCTGGCCACCGATGAAGGCATCCGTTCCCTGATCCGCCAGTATCGCGAGAGCGGTGCGGCGGTCGATCTCCTGATCAACAACGCCGGGTCCCTGGTGGCCCGCTCCAGGCTTCACGAGTTCACCGAAGATCTCTACGAACAGGTGATGAACCTGAATGTGAAGAGCGTGTGGTTCCTCACCCAGGCGGTCGCGGCCGGCATGGCTGAACGCGGATCGGGCGTCATCGTCAACGTCAGTTCGATCGCGGCGCGCAATGGGGGCGGACCCGGCGCCACCATCTACGCGGGCGCGAAAGCCACGGTCTCCGCCATCACCAAGGGTCTGGCGAAGGAACTTGCGCCAAAGGGGATTCGCGTGAACGCCGTCTCGCCCGGCACGGTGGAGAATCACTTTCACGAGACCTTCTCGACGAAAGAGATGCTGGACGCGGCCGTCCGGCAGACGCCCGCGGGCACCCTCGGCACCAACGAGGAAGTGGCGGACACCATTCTGTTCCTCTGCTCTCCCGCGGCGCGCTACATTCACGGCCAAACCCTCGAGATCAACGGCGGCATGTACATGGTGTAGGGGCGGGCGTTCGCTGTCCGTGCGTTCTACAATCGAATCGTGCCGCTCGACCCCGACCGCTATTTTGACGCGAACCCCGTTGTGCGCAACGTGGCCCGCTCCCTGTACCAGAAAGTCGCCGCGCTGCCCCTGGTATGCCCCCATGGTCATGTCGACCCGCGGATCCTGGCGGAGAACACGCCCTTTCCCGACCCGGCCTCGCTCATCGTCATTCCCGATCACTACATTTTCCGGATGCTTTATTCGCAGGGGATTCCGCTGGAGAGCCTGGGCATCCCGCGAGTAGATGGCGTCCCGGTGGAGACGGATTCGCGCAAGATCTGGCAACTGTTCGCCGATTACTTCTATCTGTTCCGCGGAACGCCCACCAGCAACTGGCTCAGGCACGAATTGGAAAGCGTCTTCGGCGTCACCGAACCCCTGACCAGCCGGTCGGCGATGCGGGTTTACGATGCGATCGCGGAGAAACTCAGCCAGCCCGAATTCCGGCCTCGCGCCCTGTTCGAGCGCTTCAACATCGAGGTGCTGTGCACGACGGACGCGGCAACCGACTCGCTCGACTACCACCAGCAGATTCGCGACTCCGGCTGGAGCGGACGCGTGCTTCCCACGTTCCGGCCCGACGCGGTGGTCAATATACTCCACCCGCTCTGGCGCGAGCAGATCGAACGGCTGGGCGATTCGAGCGGCATCGAAGTCAACGACTATCGCACCTATATCCGGGCGATTGAACAGCGCCGCTCCTTCTTCAAGCAGATGGGCGCAACCGCGACCGACCACGCCGTGGTGACCATGTTCACCGGAGAACTCTCGCCGGAAGAAGCCGAGTCCCTGTTTGCCGTGGCGTTGGCAGGCACGGCGAGCGAAGACGATGCGGTTCGCTTCACGGGGCACATGCTGATGGAGTTTGCGCGTATGAGCACGGACGACGGACTGGTGATGCAGATCCATCCCGGCTCGAACCGCAACCACAATCAGTGGATCTACGAGCGCTTCGGGCCGGACCGGGGCTGCGACATTCCTCGGGCCACCGAGTACACGCGCAACCTGGTCCCCCTCCTGAACAAGTACGGCAACGAGGCGAGGCTGCGGATTGTGTTGTTCACGCTCGATGAAGCCACGTACTCGCGGGAACTCGCCCCTCTCGCGGGGCATTATCCGGTCCTGCGCCTGGGTCCGCCCTGGTGGTTCTTCGACAGCATCGAGGGCATGCTGCGCTATCGCCGGGCGGTGACCGAAACCGCGGGCCTGTACAATACGGCCGGCTTCAACGACGACACTCGCGCCTTCCTGTCGATCCCCGCCCGTCACGACCTTTGCCGCCGCGTGGATGCGGGCTACCTGGCGGATCTGGTGACGCGCCACATTATCGAGATGGACGAGGCGGAGGAAATGATCGTCGACCTGGCTTACCATCTGGCGAAGTCGACGTACCGGTTTCCCGCTCTCTGAATCGGGTCGCGAGCACCAAAAAGCCGGCAGGTGAGGACACCACGATCATGAACAGCACTGAGAAACTGCTTCGCCGCCAATTCCTTGGCGCGGCCTGCGGGTCCGTACTGATGGCGCAAACGCAAGAACGGGATCGTGGCGTTGTCCCGTTCGGGTACTTTCGCGGAGAACCCCTGCGCATCGGCGCCGATGTGCAATTGCTGGCGGACGACTACCTGGTGGAGGACCGCTGGAAGCTGACGCGGCGTCTGGGACAGGTTGCCAAGCATCTCCGGAATCCGGTCATCGCGCAGGATAAGCCTTGGGAGGATCACGTGGGCGCGTATCCCTGCGTGCTCTACGACGACAAGGCCGACAAGTATCGCATGTGGTACCAGTGCTTCAGCCTGTCGAACTACTACGCGCGCCACCTGGGGCCCGCTTACTACGTCGGCTATGCGGAAAGCGACGATGCCTTCAACTGGACCAAGCCGATGCTGCAGGGGTTTCCCTTCCGGAAGCACCAGCGGACCAACATCGTCACCGCGGGAAGAAAAGGCACGCGGGCCGCGGGCGCACAAGTCTTGTTGAATCCCGATCAGTCGGATCCGCGGCGCCGCTTTCTGATGGTGTACATCCATTGGGGCCAGATCGACCTGGCCTACTCCGCCGACGGCTTGCATTGGAACATCGTGGAGGACCCGCTGTTCCGGTTCCACAGCGACTTTCCCAACCACCTGGTCTGGGTTCCCGAGCGGCAACTCTGGTACCTGTATCTGCGGCCCTCGATCCGGCCGCAAGGAGAATCGCGGCGGATTCCCGAGGGCGAGCGCCATACCGGGCGGCGGCTCGCCGTCGCGACCAGCCCGGACCTGAAGACCTGGAGCGAACCGCGAACGATCCTCTATCCGGACGAGCGCGACCAACCGGACTACGACAATCTGTACGTCTTCCGGCGCTACGGAGTCTTCTTTGCCCTGCACGCGCAAATGTTCCAGGAGTCGGAACGCAGCGAGACCGAAACCCACCTTGCGGTGAGCCGGGACGGTCTGCACTGGGAGAGGACGTGGGACCGCACGCCGTTCATCCCACGAGGAGTGGAAGGCAGCTACGATCACGGCCAGGTGGAACCGGGCACCAGCCCTCCGCTCGAGGTCGGCGACGACCTGTTGATCTACTACTACGCCTCGCCCAAGGGCCAATCCGAACCCGTGGCCACCGAGACGAGTGTGGCGGTCTGCCGGTTGCGCAAGGACCGGTTTGTGGGGCAATGGGCCGACAACCTGACCGGCTACCTGGTGACGCGGCAGTTTCTGCTGGAGGGAAGCCGGCTGGAGATCAACTGCATCTCGAACCTCGCGCCGTATACGCAGCCGGACTGGGGCATTCGTGTGGAGATCCTGGAGCCGCCGGATTATCAGACCCGCGAAACGCGATGGGAGAAGCGAATCCCCGGGTTCACGCTGGAGGATTGCGACAACGTCCGCAAGGACGCGCTCGCGCACACGGTCTCGTGGAAAGGCAAATCGGATCTCAGCGCGTTGAAGGGGCGTGCCGTGTATTTGCGCTTTCAGTTGAAGAAGGCCGGACTCTACTCGTTCCGCATTGCGCCGTGAAGCGAGTTCCGCTTCGCGACGGACCCCAGGAATTCGGTTATTTGCCGATACAGAACGTGGAGAAAATGCGGTTGAGGATGTCATCCGCCGTCGTCGCGCCCGTGATCGCGTCGATCGGAGCCAGCGCCGCGTAGAGATCGAGAAGCAGCATCTCATGCGGAATCCGCTCGCGAATCGCGACGGAGGCGTGGTCGAGCGCCTGCAGCGATTCCTCCAGCAGACGCTCCTGCCGCAGGCTGGTGACGAACACCGCCTCGGCATCCTCGTGCACGGGCAGGATCGCCTTTCGCAGCGAATCGATGCCGGCGCCCGTTTGCGCGGACACCTCCAGTAGTCCCTCGACCGGCGCGGCAACGCGCGGCAGGTCCGACTTGTTCCCAACCAGAATCGACCGGCCCTGCGTCCGCGCGCGGTCGATGATGGCGCGGTCGTCATCCGAGAGCGGGACCGACTGGTCTACCACGACGACGGTGACATCGGCGTCCGCCATGGCCTGCAACGTACGCTCGATCCCGAGACTCTCGACCAGGGTTTCGCCCGTTCGAATTCCCGCGGTATCGACGAGCCGGACCGGGATCCCCTCGATCGAAGCGGACTCGGAGATCAGGTCGCGCGTCGTGCCCGGAATCTCGGTGACGATGGCCCGGTCCTGCTCCAGAAGACGGTTGAACAGGCTGCTCTTGCCGACGTTGGGCCGGCCGACGATCGCCAGGGTCAACCCGGCATGGACGCACTGTCCAAAGGAGAACGAGGACGCCAGGGCCGCGATCGCATCGCGGATGGGGCCGAGACGGCGCAGCAGTTCCTGGTCGGACGCCACGCTGATGTCATCCTCGGCAAAGTCGATACCGGCCTCCAGCAGGGCGATCAGTTCGAGCAGTTGCTCCTTGACCGGCGAGAGGCGCCTCGACACGGCGCCCTCCATCTGCCGGGCAGCGACTCTAGCCTGGAAGAGTGTCGTGGCGTCAATCAGGTCGCGCACGGCTTCGGCCTGGGGCAGATCGATACGGCCGTTGAGAAACGCGCGCAGGGTGAACTCACCCGGCTCCGCCAGACGGGCGCCTGCCGAAAGAGCCCGCCCAAGACAGAACCGGACGATGACCGGAGCGCCGTGGCAGGAGATCTCGACGACGTCTTCGGCCGTGTAGGACTTCGGCCCGGCGAAGAAGGTCGCGACCACCTGATCGACGGTGGCGCCGTGCTCGTCGGTGAGGGACGCGAAGCTCGCCGACCACGAGGGCCACTCGTGCGGATTCGGCATCCGCAAGATCGACGATGCGATCGCGCGCGCGGAGGGCCCGGAAAGCCGGATCACCGCCAGACCCGAACGGCCGGGCGGCGTGGAAACGGCGGCGATCGTATCGCGAAGATTCAACGGCAGAGTCAGCGTCGTCCGCGGCGCGGGGGGCGTCCGCCGCCGCCAGGCGCAGGCCCGCGGCCCGGAGGACCCGATCGCCGCGGGGGCCCGGCAAAGCTCACTGGAGGAGGCGGGGCCGACGGCATACCCGCCGGATAGACGATCACTTGGCGTTGCGGTCCCATCCCGGCGCTTTCGCTACGCACTTCGTGCTCGTCCCGCAAGGCCAGATGGATCACTCGCCGTTCGCGGCTGTTCATCGGGTTGAAGGCAAAGGGCCGGCCCGTGCTCTTCACTCGATCGGCGGCGGCCCGGGCGCTCAACCGCAACTCCTCGATGCGAAGCATGCGGTAGTCGTTGGCATCGAAAGCGATCCGGGAATGGTCTTCGGAAGGGACCCGCAGGGATTCGAGACACACCTGTTCAAGAGCCAGCAGCAGTTCCGCCCGGTTGCCCAGCAGGAGGTCCACATCCACCCCTTTGAACTTGACCGTCAGGTCAGGGTTCTCGAAGTCGGGATGGGGGGCCTCCCCTTCGGCGATCTGAAAGCTCAACTCGAAACCGGAACGCTCAATCAGCGCCCGCAGAAACCCATCGAGTTTTCTTCCCGCGCCTTCGATGGTGTACTTGCGATGATTCACCGGTTATTTCCTGGAGGTTTTCTTTGTCCCGGGGGAAGTCGCTACGATAGCATCGCCATGAACGGTCTTGTTGAAGAACCATTGCTGGCCGATGGCGACCAGATTTCCGGTCAACCAGTATAACATCAGGCCGCTCGATGCCCCGTAGAACATGAATCCAAAGATCAGCGGCATGAATAACATCATGCGCTGCTGGGCCGGGTCGGCCCCCGCCGAGGGGGTCATCTTTTGCAGCCAGAACTGCGTGGCGATCATCGTGATCGGCAGGATGCGGATCGGGATGGTCTCCGGTTGCGACAGGTCCTTCACCCACAGCCATCCGGCGCCTCGCATCTCGATGGCAATCGTAAACACCTGGTAGAACGCCCAGAGAAACGGAAGCTGCAACAGCAGCGGGACGCAGCCGCCCAGAGGATTCACGCCGTGCTTCTGGTACAGCGCCATGATCTCCTGGTTCTGCTGGTTCCGCTTCGGATCGCGCATGCTCAGGTTCTTGAACTTCTCGTTGATGGCCTTGATCTGCGGCTGCAGTTCCTGCATGCGCTTGGCCGACCGCAGGCTGGTGATCTTCAGCGGGAAGGTCGCCATGTTGATGAACAGGGTGACGATGATGATCGACCAGCCGTAGTCGTGGATATACTGGTCGTTCAGCCAATGGACCATCAGGAAGATCGGTTTGGCGATGAACCCAAACCAGCCCCAGTTGACGACTTGTTCGAGCTTTGGATTGACCGAGCGAAGAATGTCCAGGTCCTTGGGACCCACAAAGACGGGGAAGCGGTTCGGACCAGAGGCGGCGCCGACGGCCGCGCCCACATGGGCGACTTCGTCCTTTTCGGTCGCGGCTGGCAAGGTGTCGCTGAACGTCTGGACAACCACTGTTGAATCCGCCAGGAACACCGCCGCAAAGTAGGTGTCCTCCAGGCCCGCAAACGAGTACTTGCCTGAATCCGTCGTGACGCCGTCCTTGGCGTGCTTGTGATCGTTGGTATGAAGCTTGGCGGCGTCGGTGTCGTAGAAGATGGCGTGTTGTATCGGCGCGGCGGCGGGCACCTTCTGGTCGCCGAACCCGCCACGCCACGCCAATCCGTGGGCCAGAGAGACACCGCCTTCGGTGACCTCGCTGCGGACCTCCGACAGATATTTGCTCTTCTGGAAGTGGAAGGACTTTCTCACCGAGACTTTGCCATCGGCGAACTCGAAGTCTACTCCGAGGCCGTCCTGAGCCTTCTTGATCGCGAACAGGACCTGGTTGGGATCGATCGACGGCTTCCTGTCGCGGAAGAGAAGGGAGAACGGGAGCCCCACTTTGGAGGCCGCACTCGGGTGTATGAGTTCCGTCGGGGCTCCGGAATGGTCCGTATACTTCTTGAGCTTCCAGCTCCGAACGACCGCGCCGCGATTGGAAAACTCCACTCGATAGAAGTCTGTGTCGATGACGACGGTTTCCTCGTTGCTCGCCGCCACTGAGCCGGCCACGGGCGCTTCGGCAGGCGCCGCGGCGGCCGCCGGCGCAGGTTGGGCGGCAGCGGGTTTCTCCGGCGCTTTCTTGGGTGGCGGCGCGGTGGGGAAAAAGTACGGCGTCACGAACATCACGACGCCCATCAGAAGAAACGCGAGCAAAAGCCGCGTCTCCATCGACATCTCGCTCAGAGACCCAGCCAGTCCGCCCTTGTTGTCGTCAGCCATACAATTCCTGATTACCGAACCGGATCATAGCCTCCGGGATGAAAGGGGTGGCACTTGGAAAGGCGCCGCAGGCCCATCCACCCTCCGCGGCCGACACCATGCCGCTCGATAGCCTCGATCATGTACTCCGAGCAGGTGGGGGCGAAGCGGCATGCCGAGGGCAGCATGGGGGATACGAACTGCTTGTACAGCCTCAGGGTACCGGTCACGAGGCGCCGCACCGTGAAAACAAACGTTCCACTTCCCTCTGAAGTTCCGTGAATGGCGCGTCCAGGCATTTGCGGCGAGGGTTGATGACGATCAGCCAGCCACCGGCCAACCGGCCGAGTTGGGAGCGGACCGCGCTCCGCAGCCGGCGCTTGATCCGGTTTCGCACCACACTTCCGCCCAGTGCCCGGGGTACGGTAAAACCGATGCGCGGGCCAGCCTCCTCGCTGTCTTGAAGACAGAAGGCGGCAAACAACGACCCGGAGAACTTGACGCCTGTATCATAAACACGGCGGAAGGTGGCGGAGCGGAGTATGCGGGCGCTTTTCGGGAAACCGGCGATTCGCTACCTCTCGTCGCTGACGGTCAGCCGTTTGCGGCCGCGGGCGCGGCGGCGGGAGATCACCGCACGGCCATCCGCTGTCCGCATCCGGACTCGAAATCCATGGGTCTTCGCGCGCCTCCGGTTATTTGGTTGAAACGTACGTTTTGGCATGTTGAATCAATCTCGTACAGGCACACGCGTGGAGGAGCGCGGCCCAACTCTGCTTCTTATCAGTCTCTTAGTATAGCTCAGAAAGCCCGAGCGTGGCAGAACCGGAAGATCGGCTGTCGCTCACGTCGAATCTCCCGGACTGGTGAACCGGGAATCCCGGCGGGCCGATAGAATGGCAGAGCGATGAAAATCACCGATGTCCGCACTCATCTGTTGACGGCTCGCTGGGCAGACGATCCGTATTTCCCCGTTCAACTCCACAGCACCGCGCTGGTCGAAATCCTCACCGATTCAGGACTCACCGGCGTGGGCGAGACGATCATGGGCTACTTCAGCCCGGAATCCGTGCCGGCGTTGGTGAATTTCTACAAGCCGCTGCTCATCGGCCGCGACCCCACCGCCATCCGCGCCCTGTTCGAGCGCCTGTATACGGCGTCGGTCTACTGGGGCCGCACCGGGGCGGGCATCAGCGTCATCAGCGCGGTCGACATGGCGCTCTGGGACCTGAAGGGCAAGGCCGCCGGGGTGCCGGTCTATCAGTTGCTCGGGGGATTGGCTCGCACCAGTCTCCCCCTCTACTGTTCCGGCGGGCCGGCGCTGTGGCCCATCGCCGACAACGTCGCCAAGTGCAGGTATTACGTCGAGCAGGGCTATCGCGCCTTGAAGTTCGCCACCGGCTACTACGTCCAGGAAGGTCCGCCGGAGATGCCAAAGGAATGGAAGGTGCTGCCCACGCCGACCGCTCGCCTCGGCGAGCAGGAAGGCGAGAAGTGCGAAGCGGCGCGCAACGCCGTAGGCCCGGAGATTGACATTATCCTTGATGGCCACCAAGGCGGCATTCCCAACCCTTACTCCGTATCGGATGCGCTGCGAGTGTGTGAAGCCGTCGCGCCCTATGGACTCCTGTTCTTCGAGGAACCGCTCCCGTATACCGACCCCAAGGGCTACGCGACGCTCCGCCGGCAGGGAAAGGTGCCGATCGCGGGCGGCGAGAGCCTGTCGGGAGTTCACGAGTTCCGCAACTACTTCGATTTCGGGAGCCTGGACGTCGCCCAACCGGAAGTAACCTTCGCGGGCGGCATTACCGTGTGCCGTGAGGTCGCCGAAGACCTGGCCGTGCGCAACCTCCGGCTGGCGATGCACTGCGGAGGAACGGCAGGGCCGGGTCAGGCGGCCAGCATCCACCTGTCGTTCGCGAGCCCCGTCTCGATCATTCTCGAGCACCTGCTACACTCGCTCTCGGTGCAGCGCGACTTGCTCCTCGAGCCGCCCGCGCTCCAAAACGGGGTGGTCCAGCCGCCGACCGCCCCCGGCCTGGGGATCGTGGAGATCTCGCCGGCCTTGCTCGAGAAGTACCCGTTCCGGCCGGGCACGGGCGAGGTCTGCTGATAACAGGCCACTCGCCAGGTCGGCCAACCGGATGAGCTATTCGCCGCCGGGAACGCGCTAATGCCAGTGAAGAGGTTGAAGACGATGCGAAAGACCTTGAGTTTGGCTGTGATGTTGAGCTTTAGTTTCAATAGCTTTGGCGCGGAATCCAAGAAGCGGGTAGCCGTTCTCGATTTTGACTATGCCGCGGTTCACTCCGGCGTTTCGGCCATTTTCGGGTCTAATACCGACGTCGGCAAGGGGGTCGCGGACCTCCTGGTGGAACGCCTGGTCACCTCCGGCCGCTATTCGGTCATCGAGCGGAAAGCCATCTCGAAGATCCTTGCCGAGCAGAACCTGTCGAACAGCGACCGTGTCGATGCCTCGACCGCCGCGAAACTCGGCCGGATTCTCGGCGTCGAGGCCGTCGTTATCGGCAGCATCACCCAGTTCGGCCGCGACGACAAGCAGACCAGCGTCGGGGGCTTCGGCAGCTTTGGCGGCCGGTACGGACTCGGGCGCGTGGGCGTCCGCGAGTCCAAAGCGGTGGTCGGTATCAACGCCCGTATCGTGAACGTCGAAACCGCCGAGATCCTGGCCGTGGCCACCGGAAGAGGGGAATCCAGCCGCTCGGGCACCTCGCTGCTCGGTTCCGGCGGCCAGTCGCTGAATTTGGGCGGCGGCGACTACGATATGACCAGCCACAACTTTGCCGGAACGATCATCGGCGAAGCCACGACGCAGGCCGTCCAGGCGATGGCCCGCCAACTGGATTCGAACGCCGATCGCGTGCGCCCGGCCGTTTCGAAGGTGGAAGGCCTGGTGGCCGATGTCTCCGGAGCCACTCTGGTCCTGAATATTGGCGGCAAGTCGGGCGTCAAGATCGGCGACCGCCTGGAGATCCGCCGCGTAGCGCGGGAAATCAAGGACCCGGCTACCGGCCAGATCATCCGCCGCGTCGTCGAGAAGGTGGGGGAATGCCAGATCACCGAAGTCGACGAGGCTTCCTCGGTGGCGCAGTTCGCCGGATCCGGCGAGCCCAAGGTCGGCGACGGCGCCGGCAGGATCTGACGCCCGGCTTTCCGGTTCACGGAGCACTCCGATGAAACACCTTTTGACTGTCTTGCTGATGTTCTCGTCCCTGGGTTTGGCCCAACCGAACGAACGGGAGTTGATTTTCGAGCCGATTCACATCCAGCGACGCGTGGCCCTGGTGATCGGCAACGCGGCTTATCCGCAGGTGTCCCTCAAGAACCCGGTCAACGACGCCCGGGCCATCGCCGCAATCCTTCGCAAACTGGACTTTG
The DNA here is from genome assembly GCA_964529305.1 of uncultured Solibacteraceae bacterium. GTDB lineage: Bacteria > Acidobacteriota > Terriglobia > Bryobacterales > Bryobacteraceae > CAZGUX01. The sequence continues at coordinate 36,310 of CAZGUX010000001.1, forward strand.
AAGTCATGGAGGAGCACAACGTAGCCCGCCGCAACATGGACCAGATGGTGGACCACTTCGCCAACCAGTTGCAGAAAGGCGATCTGGCCCTGTTCTACTTCGCCGGACACGGCCTCCAGGTGCAGCAGGAGAACTACCTGATCCCCGTGGACTTCCGCGCCGCGTCGGAGACCGATGTGAAGTACGACGCCTATCCGGCCTCTCGCATCCGAGACAAAATGGAAGCCTCCGGCGCGCGGTTGCGGGTTCTGATTCTCGATGCCTGCCGCAATAATCCTTACCGCGGCAAGCGAGGCGGCGCCTCGGGGCTCGGCGCGATGACCTCCGACGCCGAAGGCACCTTGATTGCCTTCGCTACCGGCGACGGCAATCTGGCCGACGACAACGCCGCGGGAAGCAACGGCCTCTTCACCCAGCATCTGATCTCGTCGATGCAGACGCCGGGGCTCAGTCTGGAGGAAGTGTTCAAGCGGGTGAAGGAGAACGTGTACGCGGCGTCCGGCCGGCAGCAGAATCCCTACACGTACGACAACGTGGTGGGGCGCTACTACCTGTCCGGCGGGCAAGCCCCCGTGGAAATTGCCACCGCCCTGCCGGCGGCCCCCTCCGCCAAGGTCACCGCGCGCGAGACGGTGCGCCGGCCCTCGATCGCCGGCGCCACGCCGGATCTCGAAGAACGCATGGTCGGCCTCGAAGCGAGAGCCGATGCCGTGCACGCCAGCTTACAGACCCTGCAACAGGAGCAGCAAAGCCAGGGCTTGGCGCCCAGGCGGGCCGTCGTCGCCGCGGAGAAGCGGCTGGGCTACTACCTCGACAAGGCGGAAAGCGCATTCAAGTCGGGTGACAAATCACAGACGGAGAAATCCCTCGAATCGGCGGAGATGGAGTTGCGGTTCCTGGAATCCTTCCTCGGGCGCTGAGAAGCCCGCCCAGCGAATGTGGATCGAGGGGGTGGGGCCGTCTCCAACCACGCCACAGTCTCCCCCGCTGAACGTCCCCTAAAGTCGCATCTGAGGCACCTAGAGTAAACTGAAAGCAGTGGCATTTCCGCCACTGACTTATGATTGACGCCATTCTGGCCAAGATCTTTGGCACCAAACACGAGCGGGAAGTCAAAGGGCTGCTACCGACCGTGGCTGCTATCAACGATTGGGAGCCTCGCCTGCAGGCTCTCTCGGATGCCGAGTTGGCCGGGAAGACCGTCGAATTCAGGGAACGGATCGCCCAGGGCGCCAGCCTCGACGACCTGATGATTGAAGCCTTCGCCGTCTGCCGCGAAGCCGGCTGGCGCACCGTCCGGATGCGCCACTTCGACGTCCAGTTGATCGGCGGCGCCGTCCTGCATCGCGGCAAGATCGCCGAAATGAAAACCGGTGAAGGAAAAACTCTCGTCGCCACCTTGCCGGTCTACTTGAATTCCCTCGCCGGGAAAGGCGTCCACGTCGTCACCGTCAACGACTACCTGGCCCGGCGCGATGCCGAGTGGATGGGCCGCATCTACAAGTTCCTCGGCTGCAGCGTCGGCACCATCGTGCACGACCTCGACGACCAGGAGCGGCGTCACGCCTATCACTGCGACATCACCTACGGGACCAACAACGAGTTCGGCTTCGACTACCTGCGCGACAACATGAAGTTCAAGCTCGATCACTGCGTGCAGCGCGAGCACAACTTCGCCATCGTCGACGAAGTCGACTCGATCCTGATCGACGAAGCCCGCACCCCGCTGATCATCTCCGGACCCAGTGAAGAGTCGACCGATAAGTACTACAAGATCAACCGCATCATCCCCAAACTCGAGCGCGGTGAAGTCCACGAGGGCAAGGAGCCCGGCCAGAAGTGGACCACCGGCGACTACACGGTCGATGAGAAGCACCGCACGGTCGCGCTGACCGAGCAGGGCGTGACCAAGATCGAGCGCCTGCTGAACATTCCCAACCTTTACGAACCGCAGTACATCGAGATCAATCACCACGTCCAGCAGGCCCTGCGCGCCCACGTCCTCTATCACAACGACAAGGACTATGTGGTCAAGGAAGGCCAGGTGATCATCGTCGACGAGTTCACCGGCCGTCTCATGCCCGGCCGCCGCTGGTCCGACGGGCTTCATCAGGCGGTGGAGGCCAAGGAAGGCGTCAAGATCGAACGCGAAACGCAGACCCTGGCGACCATCAGCTTCCAGAACTACTTCCGCATGTACAAGAAACTCGCCGGCATGACCGGTACGGCCGACACCGAAGCCGCTGAGTTTCAGAAAATCTACAATCTCGACGTCGTCGTGATTCCCACCAACCGAAAGCTGCTGCGCGCCGAGCATCAGGATGTCGTTTACCGGACCGAAGAGGAGAAGTTCCGCAACGCGGCCAAGGAGATCAAGAAATACAGCGAGACCGGTCAGCCCGTGTTGGTCGGCACCATTTCGGTCGAAAAGTCGGAGAGACTCGCGGCTACCCTCAAACGCATGGGTGTGAAGCACGAGGTCCTCAACGCCAAGAATCACGAACGGGAAGCGTTCATCGTCGCCCAGGCCGGACGAAAGGGCGCCGTCACCGTCTCCACCAACATGGCCGGCCGCGGCACCGACATTCTGCTGGGCGGCAATCCCGAGTTCATGGCGCAGGAAGACTGCCTCAAGCACAAGTACGCCGAGACGCTGATGAGCGAGCCGGATTCCATTATCGGCGACGAGCAGTACTACTACTTCCAGCGCAGCGGAACTCACTCTCGAGTGCCCAAGGAGCGCTGGAACGAGCTGTTCACGAAATACAAAGCCGTGTGCGACGTCGAGCACGACGAAGTGGTCCGCCTCGGCGGCGTCCATATTGTCGGAACCGAGCGGCACGAGTCCCGGCGCATCGATAATCAGCTCCGCGGCCGTTCCGGACGCCAGGGCGATCCGGGCAGCGCCCGCTTCTACCTTTCCCTCCAGGACGATCTGCTCCGCATCTTCGGCGGAGACCGCATGCAGAATCTGATGCTGCGGCTGGGCATGGAAGAGGACGTGCCCATCGAGTCAAAACTGATCACTAAGCGCATTGCCGCGGCGCAGAAGGCGGTCGAAACCCAGAACTTCGAAGCGCGCAAACACCTTCTCGAGTACGACGACGTGATGAACAAGCAGCGGCAGGCCATCTACACGATGCGCCGACAGTTGCTCGAGGGCCGGGACCAGAAGGAGCGCATCTTCGAAATGGTGCGCAACATCGTCGGTTCGTTCATCGACATGCGCTGCCCCGAGAACGCGCACCCGGACAACTACGATCTCGAAAACCTTCGCAACGACATCCTGACCCAGTTCGGCATCAAGATCGATATCGGCTCGCTGCGGATGAAGAGCCGGGTCGACATCGAGGACGAAATCGTCGAACTGCTGGAGCGGAGGTATCAGGAGAAGGAAGACATCGTCAGCAGCGAACTGATGCGCCACACTGAGCGCATGGTCATGCTGCAGGTGATCGACGACCAGTGGAAAGACCACCTGTTGTCGATGGACCACCTCAAGGAAGGCATCGGCCTGCGCGGCTACGGGCAGAAGGACCCGCTGGTCGAGTACAAGAAGGAATCCTTCGATCTGTTCCAGTCGCTGATGGAGAGGATGGAGGACGAGACCGTCCGGTATATGTTCTTCCTGCAGGCGGTGCGCGGCGAAGCGCCTCCGTTGCCCTACCCGGAGGAGTTCGACGAGGAGGAGGAACCCGAGGAGACCGCTCCGGCGCCCGTGGCCGCGCAAAAGGCGGCCCAGTCGTTCGAGGATCTCACTCGGAACATCCAGCGGAAGAAGGACAAGGAGATGGCCGAACTCCAGTTCGCCGGCGGCGACGGCTCGTCATCCGCTCCTCAGCAGGTGATCGCCGGCGCCAAAGTGGGCCGCAACGACCCTTGTCCCTGCGGCAGCGGGAAGAAATACAAGAAGTGCCATGGCGCGTAAACTGATCGTCTTCCTGCTCAGCGCGGCGGTGGCGTCGGCCGTCATTCTGCCGGAACACTGGGCCGGTACAGCCCGAGGCCCTGTCTCCAAACCTCCGCTAACCGACCGCAAGGTCTGGGAAGAGTATGGCTTGGCGGAAGCCGAGCAGGCGCTGTACACACCCTTTACCCTCCCGCCTCAGCCGGCGGGCGCTCCCAAACCGTTTACCGCCAGCCGCACGTTCACTATTACCGGATGGCGGCTACACGACTCGACTGCAGCGTTCGCCGCCTTCCAGTGGCAGATCCCGGCCGGGGCGATCATTCCGGACGCCGCCAAAACGTTCGCGCTTCTCCCCACGGACGGCCTTTTCACGGCAATCGGCAACTACCTCGTTCGCATCGATGGCTTCCGCCCTCCTCCCGAGGAGCTGGAACAATTGGTGGGCCGGTTTCCCCGTCTCGAGGGAGGTCTTGCCCCGGTCTTGACGTCCTACCTTCCAGCCCAGAATCTGGCGCTGGAAACCCGGCGCTATGTCATTGGTCCGGAAGGACTAGCTGCCTTTGAACCGCGGATTTCCCCCTCCCAGGCGTCATTCCACCTGGGCGCCGAGGCGCAGTTCGCCACCTACCAAACCCCCAAGGGCCTCCTCCGCCTGGGCATTTTCTCCTATCCGACCCCTCAAATGGCCCGCGAACGCCTGGCTGACCTGAGCCGCCTGCCTGGCGCGGTCGTGAAGCGAAGCGGATCGCTGGTCGCCCTGGCGCTCAATCCCCCCGACCAGGATGAGGCGGAGCGCCTCCTGGCCAAGATCCGATTCCAGGGCCAGATCACCTGGGCGGAGCGAATTCCGACCCGCCGGGACAACATTGGCGACCTGATCATCAACGTTTTCATCCTCATTGGAATCCTCTTAGGCTTCTCCGTGGTGGCGGGTCTGGCCTTCGGTGGAGTCCGAAGCCTACTGCGATTCGGGAGGCATGGCCAAGCCGGTGACGAGGTCATGATCACGCTGCATCTCAGCGATCGGTAAACCACCCCGGATCTGTACCTTAGATTTGAATCGAGCCCGGCAAAAGGACACGGTTGTCCTCTTTTCAACAGCATGTGGAAAACATGTGGAATCTTTAAGTTGTGCTGGCTCCTAAAGTTAAGGGCCAAACAAAGAGATCCGGATTTCCTCTTGACTTCGAATCCGGCGGAAATTAGTATCCAATTACCAAGAGTTTTTGACGGTTGCGTAGTCCGTCGAAACTGATTCTCCCGTAACATCACCCTGCGAAAGCAGGGTCGTCGAGGGCCTACCCTAGGGGTAGGCCTTTTGGCTTTTGGCACGCCACAGGTTGGGGTCAGAGCCCCCGGCCATCTAAGTCGAACCTCCTACCTGGCCGCAGGCCGTAGCTGAGGCCGAAGGGTCCATCCCCAATCCGCTTCGGAGATTGCCTCCAAAACGGTTCGCATCGCCGCCCAACGGCCGCTTCCGATTAGCGATCAGGCCCACCGCGAGGGGTAGCGGTGCGACTGCCACGGGCGTATGCTGTCGGTGGTGGCGATTATGCTTGGGCCAACGCTTCTCTTCTGCCTGCTGAGTTCCCCCGCCGACGTGGCTACGGCTCGCCGGGAAGCCATGGTGCGCGAGCAGATGGAATCCCGGGACATTGCCGACCGCCGGGTCTTGCAGGCGATTCGCGCCGTCCCTCGCCACGAGTTTGTGCCCGCCGGTCTGCGCGATCAGGCCTACGAAGATCATCCCTTGCCGATCGGTCACGGCCAGACCATTTCGCAGCCGTACATCGTGGCCCTGATGAGCCAGATGCTGAAGCTGGAGAAGTCGCACCGCGTGCTGGAGATTGGAACGGGTTCCGGGTATCAGGCGGCGGTGCTGTCTCTGCTGGTGGGAAAGGTCTACACCATTGAAATCGTGGCGCCCCTGGCTGCCGCTGCGGGAGAGACGCTGCGGCGGCTCGGGTATCAGAATGTCGAGGTCCGGCACGGCAACGGGTATCTGGGGTGGCCCGAGCAGGCGCCGTTCGACCGCATCCTGCTCACCGCCGCTCCGCGCGACGTGCCTGAAGCCCTGACCCGGCAACTGAAGCCCGGCGGACGCCTGGTTGCGCCGGTCGGGGTGGGCCCTTTCAGTCAGGAATTGGTTGTGATCGAGAAGAAGGCGAATGGCAGGCTCGAGCGGACGTCCGGGATTCCTGTGCGCTTCGTCCCCATGGTCTCGCCGCCGAGGTGACCTCCGCCCCACGGGTCTGACGCCCCTCATACCTCCCGTGCCGGCCCGGTCCGCGCCGGAACCGTGCGGAGCAGTCCCTTCAGCTCCACGATCGTCCGGGCGTGCCTGGCCTCGTTAGCGATGTTCCTCATTTCCCGCGGATCGTTCTCGTGATCGTATAGCTCCACCCCACGCTTGCCGCCATCCCATTCCGTGTAGCGCCAGCGCTCCGTCCGGACGGAACGTCCGAAGTACGTGGGTTCCCGGTGCGACACGGCGCGGTCCTCGCTGCGGCCCACCATGGTGAACACCGCCTTCTTGCCCGGCCGGGAAGGATCGTTCAGCCAGGGCCGCAGCGTGACGCCTTCCAACCCGCTGGGGGCCTTCAGGCCGCACAGGTCGGCAACCGTCGGATAGAGGTCGATGCACTCCACCAGCCCGCCGCAGCGCTTGCCGTTGCCCGCCATGCGGGGCGAATAGATGATCAGAGGCACGCGCGTGGATTCCTCGAACAGCGTCATCTTGTGCCACATCCCGTGCTGGCCCGTATGATACCCGTGGTCGCCCACGAACACGACCACCGTGTGGTCCCACAATTTCAGTTCGTCCATGGTCCGCAGCACCACGCCGGCCTGCGCATCCACAAAGGAGTTGCAGGCGTAGTAGGCGGCGCGGTATTCGCGCTGTTCACGCTCGCGCAGCCGCGGCTGATTCTCCAGTTCGTACCAGGCTGCTGGCGGGATCCGGCTAACCTCACCATCATCGGGCAGCGGGATCCTGCCCGGATCGTAGAGATCGAAGTACTTCTTGGGCACGGCGTACGGCGAGTGCGGCCGCCGGAACCCGACGCCCAGGAAAAACGGCTTGCCCGCCGCGTGCTTCTCGCGCAGCAGGTCCGCCGCCTTGCTTACCATCAGGCCATCCGGCGTCTGTTCGTCGGGGGTTTTCAATTGGTGCCACGACATCGAGTGGTTTCGCGGTTTGCGGGCGGTGTGCTCCTTGAGGATGTCGCTCGCGGGCGGGCTCTTCCCGCTTTCCGGCAGCGCGTAGTCCCAGGAGCGGGGATCCTCGTGTTCGGGACCCGTGTGATAAATCTTGCCGGTGTGCCCGGTGAACCAGCCGTTCCCGCGGAATAACTCCGGCAGCATCACCACGTCCGCCATGTACTTGCGCGTAGGCACACTCAGCGACACGACGCCCGTCGTCTCCGGCCGCCGCCCGCTCAGGAACGAGGCTCGCGCCGGAGCGCACAACGGAAACTGGCAATGCGCTGCGTCGAACTGAACCCCGCGCGAAGCCAGGCGGTCGATGTGAGGCGTCTTCACCAGCGGATGACCGTAGCACCCCAGGTCGGTGTTCAGATCGTCCGCGACCATGAAGATGACATTCATCCGTTGCGCCCGCGCGCCCGCGGCCACGGAGGCGAGCGCGGACGCCATCCATTCGCGCCTCGAAATCATGCCCGCCATCGTACCGGAAGCAATCCCTGAGAACAACTGCGAAATGGCTTTCGAGGGTACGCTATGATTTCCTCCATGCGGCAGGCCCTGCTCCTGGGTACTTTGATGCTACTGGCCGCCGGAGCGGGCCTTCTGCCGGCCGGGACTGTGGCGCTGTGGCTGTTCGATGAGCCGATCGGCGCCTATCCCAGTTCGATTCTGAACGACCCGATCGGACGGAATATCCTGGCGCTCGGACGGGGCGCGCGGATCGCCGAGGGCAAATTCGGACGGGCGCTCGAGATCGCGGACCCTGCCCCCCTCCCCATCACGTCAAAGGGCGACCTGGCCGAGGAGGGCGCAGGTTCGATCTTGTTCGGCTTGCGCCAGCCTCCGATCCCGCCTGGACGAAAGATCCAGCCGCTGTGGTGGGGCAATGCGACCTTCGCCGCCATCGGGACGGCCGGAGAAGCCCACCTCCGGAAGCCGAAGTTCGCCAACCCGAGCCGCAACGGCCTGAACCTCGGCGCCGCCGATTGGACCATCGAGTTCTGGTATCTGCCGCAACGCGTGACCGGCGAGCCCGGCACGATATTCGAAATCGGCTCGGGGCCGCGCGGCGAAAACGACCGGTTCACCCGTCTGAGTCTTTCCGCGGACGGCCGGACGTTTGTCCTCGAGCAGCGCGGAATCACCGTGACGATTCCAACCGCGTTGGCGCCCAAAGGCTGGCAGCACCTCGCGTTCACTTATTCGGTTCGCGACCGGCAGTTGCGCCACTACGTCGGCGGCGTGGCGCAACCACCTCGGCTCGCCGTCACGCTCCAGGCGGTGCCGCCGGGGGACGAAGCCTACGTCACGATCGGTCGCGATGGGACGTTCCGCCACCCGCTCTGCGGCCGCCTCGACGAAATGCGAGTGTCGGACCACGTCGTCTATGCGGCTGCCTTTCGCCCGCCCGGGAGTTTCTCGCTCACCTACGGCGGCAAACTGTCGAAGCCGGCCCTTGCCGCCGGTCCGCCGCTCCTCTTCGGCAAAGACGCACCGAAAACGGGTGTGGTGGAACTGGGCAGCCGCAAGCACCTGTTCATCGACGATGCGCTGGTGGCCGAAACCCGCGGCATCGCCTTCGTCCCGAATCCGCCGGTCCGCCGGGAAAAGGTCTTCCAGGATCTGCGGGGGCACCTGAGCGTGGTCGAGGACGAAGCCGGGCTGATCCGTATCTACTATCGTGCGAAAGACGATGCGCTCGCCGTCGCGACCTCGCGCGACGGTGTGACGTGGGAGAAGCGCGATTCCATCGCCGTCAACGAATCCGTGGGGCTGGGCAACGTCTTCATCGATCCGAATGCGCCGCCGGAAGCCCGGTGGAAGTACTTCAGTGGTGTCCGGCGGGATTCGATGTTCGTTTATTCCTCCAGGGACGGCTGGCAGTTCACACGGCATGAGACATCGGCGCTGCCGTTTGCGGCCGGTTCGCAATCGGTGATCTACTACGACGATCAGCGCCGGATCTACGCCGGTCATCACCGCTCCGACTATGGCCGGACGCGCGACGGCAAGACCCAACGCCGGTTTCTCCTAAGCGAAACCAGGGATCTCCTTCAACCATGGTCCTGGCAGGCGGCAACCCCCGAGCGCACGGCGGCGGAATCGAAGCGCCAGCGCATCAAGTCGGCCATCCTCGATCCCTGGTTCCTCGACAACGGACCGCTGTCTCCGTCGGGACTCGGCATTGAGCTGCCCGTGACCTTCACTACGGACGACCAACTCGACCCGCCGGCCAGCGATGTCTACACCACTAAAGTGTTCAAGTATCCGTGGGCGCCGGACACCTACCTCGCGTTCCCCGCGATCTATTTCCACTACGAAGGCGCTCAGCCGCGTGCCCGCTCGGTACTGGGGGACGAATCGCGGCGAAAGGGATCGGGCGTTGTCGAGGTGCAGCTTGCCGTCAGCCGCGACGGGCTCGCCTGGAAGCGCTATCCTCGGCCTGCCTATGTGCCCATCAACAGCAACGGCGCGGACGCCATCCACATGATGTTCATGACGCTTGGCATGGTGAAGCGCGGCGATGAGATCTGGCAGTACTCCGGCGGGCACGCGGGCAACGGCATCAACTACCATTCGGCATGGGTTAGGCACCCGGACTCGCCGCTGTGGCGGTTCGTCCAGCGGATGGACGGGTTCGTGGCGGCGGAAGCGGCGTACACCGGAGGGTCTCTGAAGACGCGCCCTCTGCGCTTTGACGGCAAGCGTTTGTTGCTCAACATCGATACGGGAGCGACCGGCTACGCCCAGGTAGGCCTGCTCGACGAGAGCGGCAAGCCGATTCCCGGTTACGCGGCGGAGGACTGCGTGTACATCAACGGCGACTTTTTACGCCATCCGGTCGAGTGGCTGGGCAAGGGGACGGACGTATCCGCCCTGGCCGGGCGAGTGGTCCAACTGGAGATCCGCATGCGCGCTGCACGCCTGTTTGCGATGCAATTCACCAGGGACTGAACCGCCCCGGTCGAGAGCCCCTGAGTGACACGGCGCCGTCGGCCCAATTACAATCTCCTGGACAAGGACTCTCGCATCAAGATCAGGAGAACCTCGCTATGACCAGCACCCGACGCAACGCCTTGAAGCTTGCGGCCCTGGCGGCCGCCTCCGGTTCCGCACCCGCGGTGACTCCCAGGGGCCCTCGCACTTACAAGTGGATGCCCAAGCTCTCCGAGAATCTGCCCGACTGTGAGATTCCGACGTTGAAGTGGCTGCGACAGTTGGGCTGCACGTACGTCATCTTCCAGGGTACCGACCGTGTCGACCGCGATCGTAAGGGGTATTGGACCAAAGAGGACATCCGCCCTCACAAGGCGAACTGCGAGCAGATGGGAATGATGCTCGAGTCGATGATGATCCCGATCGACTTCTACAGGAAGTGCCGCCTGGATCAAGCCGGCAAGGACCAGGAGATCGACAACGTCGTCCGCACCGTCAAGGCGGCGGGCGAGATGGGGATCCCCATGATGGAATGGCGCTTCTGGCCGGACTTCTACTGGGACGAGCGCGTCGGCTACTACAGCGTGGAAGGACGCGGCGGCTCTTCCAACAAGGCCAACGACTATACCCGCATCGCCTCGGCCGCGCCGTTTCCCGAAATCGGCACGGTGAACGAGGAGGAGATGTGGAAGCGCTTTCTGTACTTCGCCAAGCCTCTGGTGGACGCCGCGGAGAAGGCCGGCGTGCGCCTGTCCATGCACCCCAACGATCCGCCCAACAAGAACATGCGCGGCAGCACTCGCATCTTCACTCATCCCGACGGCCTTCGCCGCTTCCTGAAGGAGGCCCCCAGCAAGGCGAATGGCATCACGTTCTGCCAGGGCACCATCACCGAGATGGGCGTCGACGTGTTCGAGGAGATCAAGTACTTTGTCAGCCGCAACCGGATCAACCTGGTTCACTTCCGAACCGTACGCGGAACGGTGCCGAAGTACACCGAGGTGTTTATCGACGAGGGCGACATCGACATGATCCAGGCGATGAAGGTCTGGAAGGATGCCGGCTACACAAACGCCTTTGTCTCCGACCACACTCCGCGCGTGGAAGGCGACACGCCGTGGGGCCACATGGGCCGGTCGTTTTCGCTGGGCTACATGCGGGCGGCGGTGCAGGCCGTCAACTACATGTAGGCGGCCGCCGGAAGACTGTCTATGATTACGTCCGCCCGGGATCTGGCCGTGCGCACCAGGGCCGATTGGGAGAGCCTCCCCGCCGGGCCCTGATCGAGCGTGACGAGAAACTGGACGACTATGCCCGGGCCGGCGTCGGCGAGTATTGGATCGTGAACCCGATCGATCGGATCGTCGAAACGTACATTCTGATGGACAGGGATTACGTGCTACAGGCCGGCACACAGGTGCTCCAGCCTAACGCGTTCCCTGCCACGGAGATCGACATGGGCGCCATCTGGCCGGTACTCGACTAGGGACCCTTTGTCTTCGAGCGCCAAAACTTGTACCGTACGAGTGGAGGTCCGTTGATGAAGTCGTTTTCCCTCTTCCTAGCCATTATTATTTCCTATGCCGTCGTCTTGGCTCAGCCTAAGAAGGATCCGGGCAACATTGTGTTCACCGCCAAGACCGGCAATGTCACCTTTGACCACAAGAAGCACACCGATCGTGTCAAAGCCGACTGTAAGGCGTGCCATCCGGCGGTGTTCCCCGAATCGCGCGCGCCGATCAACTACAAGGCGGCGATTCATAAGACGGCGGAGGCCGCCAAGACCGCGTGCGCGACCTG
>CAZGUX010000002.1:0-15296 GCA_964529305.1 uncultured Solibacteraceae bacterium
GCCTGCGCGCGAGATGAACCTCGCTAGTTCTGCGCGACGGTCACCTTGACGCCGCTGTCAAGCCTGGTCAATTGCGTCGTAGCGACCATGTCGGACGCGGCGAGGCCTTCGACGATCTCCACATCGTCGCCGAACCGGTCGCCTATCTTCACGTCGCGCGCCTTGATGACGCCATTGTCCACCACGAACACCTTGTTCGTGCCGAACACGTACAGAATCGCGGAGGCCGGCACCAGCCGGGTGGAGTCGACCTTGTTGCTCTTGATGCGGCCCCGCGCGTACGAGCCCGGCTTTAGCAGGTTCTCCCGATTGTCGATGAGAGCTTCGACAATGAACGTCCGCTTGGCCTGATCAACCGTCGGTGAGATGCGCCAGACTTTTCCCTGAAACTTGCGGTCCGGGTACGCCTCCAGCGTGACGTCGGTATTCTGCCCGATGGTGATCCAAGGGGCCATCCGCTCCGGAATCTCCAGGCGCAATCGCACCGGGTCGGTCTTCACCAACACGAACAGAGGAGTATTCATCCGGACGAACTGGCCGACGTTGACCAGCCGTTCCTTGACGTGCGCGACGAACGGAGCACGCACGGACGTGTCCCGCAGTTTCTTGCGCTGCAACTGGACTGCGGCGCGATATCGCTCGACTTCCTGAATGAGATTCCTGGCCTGATGCTGGGCCGACTCGAGCGCGGCCTGAGCGGATTGGAACCTCGACTGTGCTTCGTCCAGATCCTGGCGGGTCCCGATGCCCTGATCCACCAGGTTGCGCATTCGCTTGTACCGCTGCTCGGCATCGAACAACTCCGCTCGGGCCCGCCTGACCTCAGGCGCCTGGTTGATGTCCTTGATCTTGTCGTTCTCGTTGCGAAGTCCGAGCTTTTCCAGCGACTGCCTCAGTTGTGCTTCGTCCTCGGCGAGCTTGTAGCGTTCCTCCTCTTCCGAAACGTGCACCAGAACCTGGTCGGCCGTGACGCGGTCGCCCATATCGGACGTTACGCGGTCCACCCGCCCGTCGATCTCGGAGCTAATGGTGACTTCCTCGAAAGGGAACATCGTGCCGACCGATTCCACCTCGCGCTGAATCTGCCGCACGGAAACCCGCGCCACCTTGACGGCGACCGGGCCGGCGCCCTCCTTCTTCTTTTGATCGGCGGCCGGTTGCCGGTGACAGGCCGGGACCAGCAGCAGCGCCGGCGCCAGAATGATCCCAATGTGCCGGTAAGCCCCCACTCCTCGTCCCTCTTTCGTCATCAACGCGTCCTGAAGCGGGTGCTCAGCGCGGCCAGTTGCTGGTCCATGCTCGGCCGCGGCGCTTCCTTCGGTTTCTCACGCTTCTGCGCCGGAGGCGCCGCGCTCTCTTCCAGCGCCTTGATGGACAGCGCGATCCTCTTGCTCTTCGGATCGGCCGACAGGACCTTCACCCGCACGATCTGTCCCACCTTTACCGTCTCGTGCGGATCTTTGACATAGCGCGCCGAAAGCTCGCTGATGTGAACCAGGCCGTCGTGATGAACCCCGATATCGACAAACGCTCCGAAGTTCGTCACGTTGGTCACCGCGCCTTCCAAGATCATACCCGCCGTCAAGTCGGCGATGTCCTTGACATCGTCTCGCCACTCCGGGGCCACGAATTGATCCCGGGGATCGAGCCCCGGTTTCTTCAGCTCTTCCAGGATGTCCTTCAGAGTATATTCGCCCGCGCCCTCGTTACGAAGGCGATCCGCATCGAGCCTCGACACCAGGTCCGGTTTGGAGATCAACTCGCCGATCGAAACCGTCAGCAGCGCGGCGATCTTCTCCACCACCGGATACGATTCCGGGTGCACCGCGGTCATGTCCAGAGGATGTTCTCCTCCGCGAATTCTCAGGAATCCGGCCGCCTGCTCGAAGGTCTTCGGCCCCACGCCCGGCACCGCGGTCAACTGCATGCGGGAACGAAAGGCCCCGTGCTCGTTCCGGAACTCCACGATCTTCAGCGCCGTGCGCTCGCTGATGCCGGCGACGTATTTCAACAGCGAGAACGACGCCGTATTCAGATCCACGCCCACGCGGTTGACGCACGACTCCACGGTACGCTCGAGGCCGGTCTTGAGCTTCCTCTGGTCGACATCGTGTTGATACTGGCCGACGCCGATCGACTTCGGATCGATCTTGACGAGTTCCGCCAGGGGATCCTGCAAACGCCGCGCGATGGAGATCGCCCCGCGGACCGTCAAGTCCAGGTCGGGAAACTCCTGGCGCGCGACCTCCGACGCCGAATACACCGAAGCACCCGCTTCGCTGACGACAATGCTGAAGACGCGCTTCTGTCCGGACTGCCTCAGGAAATCGCGCACGAACCCCGCCGCCTCGCGCGACCCGGTGCCATTCCCGATTGCGATCGCCTGCACGTCGTGCTTTTGAATCAGGGCGGAGATCGTCTTCACCGAGCCGGCCAGGTCGTTCCGCGGCTCCAGAGGGTAAATCACCGAGTGCTCCAGCAGCTTTCCGGTCGAATCCACCACGACGATCTTGCAGCCGCTCCGCAAACCCGGGTCGATGCCCAGAACGCGCAGCGAGCCCGCCGGGGGCGCCAGCAGAAGGTTGTGCAGATTCTCGCGGAATACGCGGATTGCTTCCTCGTCCGAACGGTCCTTCAACTCGAGCCGCACTTCGGTCTGGATCGACGGATTCAACAACCGCTCCCAGGCGTCCTCGACCGCGGTTTCCAGTTGAGGGGCGCATTCGCCGGGCTCGCGAATCACCCGGTTCTTCAGGTAAACCAGGGGCTTCTCCGCGGGCAGGTCGATCTCGAACTGCAGAATTTCCTCCTTGGCGCCGCGCCGGATCGCAAGCATGCGGTGGGAAGGAATCTTCGACGCCGGCTCGCTGAAATTCGCGTACATCTGGAACTTCCCTTCCGGGTCCTTCGCGCCCTCGATCGCTTTGCTGACGACGATTCCCTCCGACAGCATCATCGAGCGCAGGGTCTTGCGGAAGTCGCCGTTCTCGCTGATCCACTCGGCGATGATGTGGCGGGCGCCCTCGAGGGCTTCGGCCGCGTCCGGTAGAAAGGTCGCCGCATACTGGTCAAGCGGCAGGGCCCCGGGCTTCTGCTCCCAGATGAACTGCGCCAGCGGCTCCAGGCCTTTCTCCCGCGCAATGGATGCCTTGGTCCTTCGCTTGGGCTTGTACGGCAGGTACAAATCCTCGAGTTCGTTCTTGTCGAGCGCCGCCTGAATCTTTGCCTCCAGTTCCGGTGTGAGTTTACCCTGCTCGCGAATCGTGGACAGAACGGTTTCGCGCCGTTCTTCCATCTCGCGGAAATACTCCAGCTTCGTCAGGATATTCTGAATCTGAACTTCATCGAGGTTGCCCGTCGCTTCCTTCCGGTAGCGCGCGATAAACGGAACGGTCGCGCCGCCGTCCAGCAATTCGATGGTCGCCACGAGACTTTTCAGCCCGATTCCGAGTTGCTGGCTGATATGAAGGAGGACACCTGTGGGAAGGGGGCTCGGTTGATCCATGAAGAACCCCTATTATAAAGGCTCGGCGCCGTGGGGGATCAAAACGGCCTACTGACGCAATCGCAGGCAGACGAGGGTGGTTTCGTCGCGCGCGTAGTAGAGGCCGTTGGAAAACGCGGGGAATGCCCGCACCACCCCTGAAAGAACCTGTGCCTTCGCCCCAGGCTTGAAACCGCCGGGCGTCGCGGGCGCCAGAATCAACTCTCCGTTCTCCCGCTGGACGAGCAGCGTCGAGCCGGCCAGCAGCAGGCTGCCGGCGCGGAACTGATCGACATCCCACTTGACCTTTCCCGTCCGCAGTTCGACGCAGCGCAGGCTCGGCCCCATCTCCTGCCGGCCGTGATACCCGTAGAGGAATCCATTGTGATGGACCGGCGTCGCGTAGTGGCTCGACAATACATCGTCGGAGGACCACACCGTTTTCGGGGCCCCCGCGGCCGCGACGCGAAGCAGCGCCGCTCCCGTGCCGTAGCTGGCGGTCACAAACACCAGGTCATCGATCGCCAGCGGCAGGGCCGCGTTCACGGAGGCCTGCGATCGGGAGCGCCACGGAAACTGGAACCGCACCTTGCCATTGATCGGGTCGACGTCGGCCAGGCCGTTTCGGGTGAAGAACAATCCGTGCCGGAATCCTCCCATGGTGGCAATCACGGGCGAGGAATATCCGGCCTCATCGGAAGTGGCTTTCCACAAGGTCTTCCCTGTCGAAGCGTCAAACGCGACCACGCCCGCTCCGGGAGCGCCCACATTCAGCAGAACCCGATCGCCGTCGACGGCCGGAGACCCGGCCGCTCCGAAGAATCCCTTGGGGGCGTGAAAGGCAGCAGCCGTGTCGACCACCCACAGCATCCGTCCGGTGGCGAAATCGAGAGCGTGCAGTTTGCCTTCCGCGCCGAAGGTGAACACGCGTCCCCCGAATACCGCCGGCGCCGCGCGCGGGCCTTCGTCGAAGCCAAAATCATCGCGGTACGCCGTCGGATAGTCGAACGCCCATATGGGCTTTCCCGTGGCTGCGTCGAGAGCCTGAACGATCTCCCGGGAATCCTTGCGATGGAACAGAATCAGCCGGTTCCCGGACACCACGGGCTGGGCGAAGCCTTCGCCAACGCTCATTTTCCAGACCGGACCCGAATCAATGGCGTTTGGAGCGGCCTCGGTGGAGACGCCATTGCGGCTCGGCCCGAGGAGTTGGGGCCAATCCTGGGCGGAGAGAACGCAGGACGCAAGGGCCAGGAGCAACCGCGTCAAGGCTGCCGCCGGGAGCGGGGCGGTGCAGTTAGGCGGTTGTCGGCGCGCCTTCGCCGGCGAGTTCTTCGGCATGAACTGGAGGAATGTAGTAGAGAATCCGCCCGCAACTCTCACAGGCAAAGATCTGCCGGTCCGCTTTCAGGTCCTGCACGAACTGCAACCGCAGAACGATGCGGCAGGCCGTGCAGCGCCCGTCAACCACCTCTGCCACGGCGATCCCCGCCCGATTTTTGCGGAGGACTTCGTATCGCTGGTAGACGCGGGGGGTCATTTCGTCCACCGCCGCCTTGCGTTTCTCTTCAATCGCCGCAAGCGCCGCTTTGTCTTCGTTGGTTCTGCGGTGCGCCTCCTGCTTTTCTTTATCGACCTCCAGGCGTTCCGCCTTCAACGCTTCTTCCGCCGCCCTGACGTTCTTTTCGAGAGGGTCGGACTGGCCCATCAACTCGAGAATGCGGTCTTCGAGTTTACGGATTTCGTTCTCGGCGTAGTCGATCTCGTGCTGGAAGGCCCGGTACTGATCATTGGTCTTGGCCTGAAGCGTTTGGTCCTTCAGCTTGGAGATCTTCTGCTGAAACACCTGGATATCTCCATCCAGTTTCTTGCGTTCCTTCTGGTTGGCGGCAAGCGCGGCGCGGTCGCTGTCGAGCTTGCGCTGGTGCGATTCGAGTTTCCGTTCGATCTCTGCGACGTGCTTGGGGAGAGTGGCGATTTCCTTTCGCAGGCGGTTGGCTTGGGTGTCCAGATCCTGCAGTTGGACGGCGCGCGAAACATCCGGCAGCATGTGTACCCCGAGTGTAACATGCGGACTTCGGATCGCCGCGGCACAAATGGAACTTGCGAAATCTCCGCAAATGCGCCAAAGTGGTAGGCTTTCGGTCAATTTGCTTCATGCGGGTGCGCGTACTCTATCACGACCACTGTTTCGACGGCGCGGCGTCGGCGGCATTCTTCTCCCGCTTCCAGGAAGGAGTCTTCCATCCGAACGCGGAGTTCTCCTTTACCGGCCTCGCTCACAAGGCCTCTCAATCCTTCGACGAAACCTGGTTCGACGGCGACGAGAACGCGATCGTGGACTTCAAGTACTGCAGCCATCCGAAGGTTACCTGGTGGTTTGACCATCACCAAAGCGCTTTCTTGACGGCCGAAGATGCCGAACATTTCCGCCGCGACCGGAGCGGCCGCAAGCTCTACGACCCCAGCTTCAAATCCTGCACGTTGTTCATTGCCACCGTCGCCCGCCGCCAGTGGGGATTCGAGGCGCCCGATCTGGCCGACCTGGTGAAATGGGCCAATATCATCGACGGCGCTCAGTATGCCGACGCGAGGACGGCCGTCGAGCTGGGCGAACCCGCCATGCAGCTCACGCTGGTCATCGAAGCCACGAAAGGTTCCGATCTTGTTCAGCGTGTGATCGGCTGGATGCGGCGCCAGCCGCTTGTCGAGATCATGACGAAACCCGAAATCCAGGACCTCTACCGGCCGCTCTACGAGAGGCACGTCCGGTCGATCGACCTGATTCGCGAGCGCGCGTCGTTGGACCGCGGCGTCCTATTCTTCGATCTCACGGGACACGAAGTCGAGGGATACAACAAGTTCATCCCCTATTACCTGTTTCCGCAGACGGTGTACACGGTGTCGGTCAGCCGGTCGACGTTCCGCACCAAGATCTCCGTCGGATCCAACCCCTGGGCGCCCGCCGAACCGGTGCACAACCTCGCGACGATTTGTGAACGATACGGAGGCGGCGGCCACGCGCGGGTGGGTGCGATCAGCTTCGAGCCCAGTGAGTTGGAAAGGGCGCGCAAAGCCGCCGCCGAGATTGTCGAGGAGCTGAAGGTCTGATCTATCGTTTCCGGTTCTTCAGGCGCCGGTCGGCGAAATCGAGATAGCGTTCCCAATCGTAGCTGGTTACGTCGTGCTTGCCCGCCCGGATATGGTACCCGATGGTCGTCATGACCGGCTGGTGCACGGCCGGCATTTCGACGGCGCCAAGACCGTCGGTTCCGAGCAGTTCATACACGGGGCTGGCGTAGCGGGCGGCCAGGAATTCGCCTTTGGGGTCGGCCCATAAGTCTTCGGCCGCGCTGGCGATGTACAGCGGACGCGGCGCGATCAGCGTAAGCAGCATGTGCTGATCGAACGGGAGATCCGCTTCCCGCCCGTTGTACCGGTGAAAATTCGCACAGAACCAATGGGGGAACCGGGTGTTGATGTGCTCCACGGTTTCTCCAAAAATCCGCTTGGACAGCGCCGCCCCGCCGCACCCGGAGTCGTTGGAGATCGCCATGGCGAAGCGGGGATCCTGGGCCGCCGCCCAGAGAGCCGCTTTTCCCAACCGGGAGTGACCCAGCACGGCGACGCTCCTGGCGTCAATATCGTGATCCTTCTCGAGGTAGTCCAATGCCCGGCTCAGGCCCCAGGCCCACGCCCCGATGGCGCCCCATTCATCCGGGTTCGGGCGCGTCTGGCCCGGGGCGTAGAAGAGGGGATGGACGCCATTCTGAAAACCGTCGTCGTAGTCCGGGTCGAGATCGCCGTAATAAGCCGTCGCCACACCGTATCCGCGCCCCAGGATCTGCTCCACCGCCCAGCGGCTGGCCTCCGATCCACGCGACGCTTCGGTCGCCCGATGGTTCACCACGCCCGGCATGCCCGGGCGCATCCAGGCCTTTGACAGGAGGATTCCCGGGTCCTTGTGGACGGCGTGGTTGCCGTTGAAATTCAGCCCGATAAACAGGGGCACGGGGCCGGTTGCGGACAAGGGCAGATAGATCAGAAGGTGCATCGACACCTTGTCGTCGAAGGTCAGGGTGATTTGCTTCCGGGTAGCCTTTCCATCCAGCACTTTGCGCACGATAAAGTGCCGTGAGAGGCTCACCTTCCGGGGCAAGTCATGACTACGCCCGTACATCTCCCGCCGGAACAGTTCCAGGATTTCCGGCCGCCGGCGATAGGCCCAATCCTCATGCGTCTTCACGCGCGCTCCGGAGGCCGAGACCAGGGCATCGGGCAGCCGGTACGGCGGCACCTTAGACTCGTCGTAGTTGGCGTCCGGCGCTTGGGCCAAGAGGAACACGGCCATCCCAGGAACGGCTGCGAGGCGAACCCATCGGGTAATCATCGAAGTAGCGATTGTATTCCAGTTGGCCAAGCTTAGAAACCAGCCCGCAAAATGGACCCTACGCGCCCAGTATTTCCAGCACGAATCATGAGGTGATTCCCTGTATAGTCAACGGCCTCCCCTGCCTTAAAATAGACTCGGCTTAGATAGAGAGACGTCCTTTGGATCTCGGCGAAGTCATCACATTTTACTCATTTACGGGCGGTTCGGGCCGCTCCAGCGCGGTGGCGAACGTGGCCTGCCTGCTCGCCAGGCGCGAGGCCGCGGGCCGTGGCGTCCTGGTGGTCGACTGGAACCTGGAAGCACCGGGTCTTCACCATTTCCTGCGGCCGCTCTTCCGCCAGCAGTTTCCCACGCCTGACGACCTTGACGCCGCACCGGGCCTGCTCGACCTGTTTTTGCAAGGGGCTCGAATCGTCGAGGAGAGGTCCGGCCAGCCTCCGGCCGCGGTACTGCAGGCCGCCGATCCGCAGCGTTTTGTCCTCGAAACCGACATCCCCGGTCTGTCCCTGCTGAAAGCGGGCAAGTTCGGCGAGAGCTACTACCAGCAGGTCACCGCGTTCGACTGGCGGGGCCTGGACGAAGCCGCGCCGTGGCTGATTCCGGCTCTGCTCGATTTCTGGCGCGAGCGATACCGCTACATCCTGATCGAATCGCCCGCGGGCGTGAACGAGATGAGCGGCATGTGTTCGATGATGCTGCCCGACAAACTGGCGCTGCTGTTTGTGCCGGCGCGCCAGAGCCTGGAAGGAGCGCTCGAGATTGCGAGGTTCGCCCAGGAATACCGCAAATCGACCAGCCCGGACCGGCCCCTGTCGATCTTTCCCATCCCGAGCCGGGTCGATCTCGTCGAGGCGGCGCAGCAGGATCGCTGGCGGTTCTCGGCGAGCGGATTTCAACCCCGTTTCGAAAACGAATTCCGCGAGATCTACGGTCTTTCCGACTGCCGTTTGCACGGCTACTTCACCGACGCTTTGTTGCCCTACCAACCCAGGTACGCCTTCGGCGAAGAGATCGCGGTGCTGGCGGATAACGGTGAGGAAAGCTCCGCCCTGGCGCGCGCGTTCGAACGGCTGACCGCACGCCTGGCTTCCGCCGCGCGGCCCTGGGAGGAGCCCGGGGAACTCGCCGATTCGACCTCCATCGAGATCGAGGGCCGGTTGATGCCGTTGGCCGAGGCCGAGCCCTATTTGCTGAGCCAGATTCCCGTTCACATGGCGAAACGGGACAACGCCCGGCTGAGTTCCACGCTGCGGCAGTTGGCCTCGCTCGAAGCCCGCAACGGCCACGTGAACGAAGCCCGTGGCTGTTATCAGCAGGCGGTCGTGCTGGTGCGCGCTCTCGACTCCCGCGCGTTGATGCGGGATCTGCTCGAGGATATGGGCAACTTCGAGAGAAAGCAGGGGCTCACAGAGGATGCCTGGAAGGCGTTAACGGAGGCGATGGCGCTGGCCGATGGCGACCTGCCGCCGCGCCGGCGCGTCCGGATGCTTTTGTCCCTCGCCGCCACCGAACGCGACCTCCAGAAGTCCGACCAGGCCCGGTCGCACTACGAGGAGGCGCTCGAGATCTATCGCGCCGAGAAGAATCGGCTGGGCGTGGCCATCGTGAGCCAGAGTCTGGCGGAGATCGCCCGGGACACCGATCCCCCTCGCGCCGAACAGGACTTGCAGCGGGCGGCCGAAATTTTCGAGTTGGAGCGCGAGACCGAACGCCTGGCCGGGTGCCTCCGGACGCTCGGTGACCTGCAGCGTCGGGAGGGCCGCCTGGCCGACGCTCACCAGCAGTACGTGCGAAGCCTGGCGGTTTCGAAAAGCAACGGCAACGGCAGCGAACGGGCAAGGACCCTTCTGGGTCTTGCCAAGGTCGACCGCAAGCTGCGGAAATACCCGGAAGCCGAGCAGAGTTACCACGAAGCTCTCGACCTGTTCCGCCAGGCGGCCGATCACTCGGGCCTGGCCGCGGCCGGTCAGGGTCTGGCCGAACTGGAGTTCCGCCGCGGCAATCTACCCGGCGCCCGCGCGCACTTCGAGGAAGCCATCGGCGAACTCAAGCAGGTGAACGATCCCCTGGGCACCGCGCACGTCCGGCACGGCCTGGGCGAGGTCGCCCGCCGCGCCGGCGACCTCGATGCCGCTTATGGCCATTACGAGCAGGCGATGGAACTCTATCGCGGCCTCTACAACTGTCTCGGTCAAGCCAACGCTCTTCTCAGTCTGGGCGAAATCGACCGCCGGCAAGGCAGGCTCGAGATTGCTCACCAGCGATACTGCCAGGCGCTGCAACTCTACCGGCAATCCAAGGGCCGGCTGGGTGAGGCGAATACGCTCAAGAGCCTCGGCGACCTGGAAGGGGAACAGGAGCAATTCCGAGTCGCCCGCGCCTACTATCTCAGCGCGGTCGAGGCCTACGAGGGCGAGCAGAATCTGCTGGGTCAGGCCAACACGTACCAGGCTCTCGGCGACCTGGAACGGCGTCTGCGCCGGTACGCCCAGGCGGCCGAGTGGTACGGCAAAGCGCGGGATTTGTACTCCCGCGAGCAGTTCGCCACCGGACTCGCGTACACCTACAGCGAGTTGGCGCGCGTCTCGCACGCCCTGTGCGATTTCGGCGGTTCGATGGACTATCTCGAGCAGGCGCTGACAGCGGCGGCGGAAACCGAACTCCCTGGGGTGAAGAACTACGTCTGGACGGTGAGCGAAGAACTTCGCGCCGGCCTGGCGATGGCTTCATAAGTCTGCGGAGCAGTACAAAGCAAGCAGCCTTCGACACAATTCCGGCCGAGCCTGTTTCAATGCGAGAATAAGAGAGTCGCACGATTCCTGAGGAGGTGTCGATGGCTGTACCCGTCTCGCAGATGTGGACGGTGGCAACCTACGTTCTGAAGCAAAAACTGGCCGGCCGCGAGCGCTATCCGCTGGTGCTGATGCTCGAGCCGCTGTTCCGCTGCAACCTGGCGTGCGCCGGATGCGGAAAGATCCAGTACCCGCCGCACATCCTGAAGAGAAATCTCTCTCCGGAAGAGTGCTTCCGCGCGGTGGACGAGTGCGGTGCGCCCATGGTGGCCATTCCCGGCGGCGAGCCGCTGATGCACCCCCAGATCACCGAAATCGTCGAAGGCCTGGTCGCGCGCGGCAAATACATCTACCTCTGCACGAACGCCCTTCTGCTGAAACAGCGGCTCGACGAGTTCACGCCGAGCAAGTTTCTCACGTTCTCGGTGCACATGGACGGGCAGAAAGAGCACCACGACTTGTCGGTGTGCAAGGAGGACGGCTACGAGATCGCCGCCGAGGGCATCAAGGCTGCTGTCGAACGCGGCTTTCGGGTCACGACCAATACCACGCTGTTCGACGGCGCGGACCCGGCCAGCGTGCGCGCCTTCTTCGACGAAATGATGGAACTCGGCGTGGAGGGCATGATGGTGTCGCCCGGCTACACCTACGACAAGGCGCCCGACCAGGAGCACTTCCTCGGCCGCGCCAGGGCCCGCAAGCTGTTTCGCGCAATTCTGTCCAATCGCAAGAGCCAGTGGCGCTTCAATACGTCGCCGCTGTTCCTCGAATTCCTGATGGGCCGCCGCCAATATCGTTGCACTCCCTGGGGAATGCCGACGTACAACCTGTTTGGCTGGCAGAAGCCCTGCTACCTGCTGCAGGACGGGTACGCGGACACCTTCCAGGAGCTGATGGACAGCGTCGAGTGGCATCACTACGGCACCGAATCCGGCAATCCCAAGTGCGCCAACTGCATGTTGCACAGCGGGTATGAGCCTTCGGCGGTAAACGAGACGTTCAGCTCCTGGGGCGGGTTTCTGGCGACCGTACGGGCAACGTTGTTCACGCGCTACCGCGACCCCGAGGCCTTGTCAGCTCTGGGGCAGCCCATGCACCCCGTACACCCGCCGGCAGGCCTGGTGCAGATCTCGGAGTCCCGTCAACCGGCGGCCGAGGTCGAAGCGTGACCGGGGACGCCCGGCTGAATCCCGACGAACTCGACATTGCCCCAGGCTTTCTCCAGGAGAAACTCGAGGGCGCCATCTGGGAGGTCGCCAGCGACGCCGAACTGCGCGAGGGACTGGAGAAGGCGTTCGATTATCGCGGGGACGTCACCCTCACCCGGAAGGACGGCACCCGGGTGGAAGGCTATATCTTCGACCGGAGGCCGGGCGCCACGCTGGCCGAATCGGTCGTCAGGATTTGGCCCAAGGACCTGAATGAGAAGCTGGCGATTTCCTACGCCGACATCGCCGGCCTGGCCTTCACCGGCCGCGACTCCGCGGCCGGCAAAAGCTGGGAAGCCTGGGTGAAGAAATACTGGGAAAAGAAAGCCGCTGGCGAAACCAGCATCGAGCTGACACCGGAAAGCCTCGACTGAGAACTGCCTATCTGAGCCGCTTCGTTACAATAGGATTTTAGCCCGTCGGAGAACCCCATGATGGCAGGTTGGAGAGATTGGGAAGGCCAGGTAATTGCGGAGAAGTATCGCCTGCAGAAATACCTGGGCGGCCATCAGAATAGTGCAGTGTTCGCCACCGAGTCGGAAGAGACGGCCTCTCGCACGGCTGCGATCAAGCTCGTTCCGGAGGATCCGGCGACGGCGGAACTTCAGCTCACGCGCTGGCGGGAAGCCGCGCATTTGTCACATCCCCACTTGCTCCGGCTTTTCGACTCGGGCCGATGCCAACTGGGCGACGCCCTTCTGCTGTACGTGGTGATGGAGCGCGCCGAAGACGATCTCTCCCAGGTGTTGCCGGACCGTCCCCTCACCGCGGAGGAGGTCCGTGACCTGCTTCGTCCGGCGCTGGAAGCGGTCGGGTATCTCCACGGCGCCGGGTTCGTGCACGGCCACCTGGGACCCACGAACATACTGTCGGTTGGGGATCAGCTCAAAATCTCCGGCGATCCTCTCTATCGCACCGGCGAACCCGCGAACCGCCTGGGACGTCAGGGTCCAGTGGACCCGCCCGAGAAGGCGCGGGGCGCGGCTTCCCCGGCCTGGGATACCTGGTCGCTGGGCGTGACCCTGGTCGAGGCTTTCACCCAGCGTCCGCCGGCCTTGGAAGGTGCCACACCCGCGATTCCGGAGACTCTGCCGGAGCCGTTTCGCGAGATTGCCCTCGGCTGCCTGGCGGGCGATCCGGCGCGGAGGTGGACGCTCGCGGACATCGCAGCGCGCCTCGAAGGGCGGCCGCTGCCGGCGGTGACGCCTGGCGGCCGGCGGGTGCTCCCGATCGCGGCCGCGGGTGTCGCGATTGCCGTGGCGATCGGCTTCGGGCTCCGCATGATTCCGCAGGGCCCGGCGCCCGCGCCCGCCCCGTCTGTCGCCTCCGAGACTCCGGTGGCGCCAGCGGAACCACCACGCCTTCCACCACCATCCAGCCAGAAATCCACGAAGAAGAAAGCTGCCCCGGAAAACCGCGCCGCCCCCCCATCGCCGCCGGCCGTTCCGAAGGGGCGCGCGACCGGCGGAGAAGTGGTTCAGCAGATTCTCCCGGATGTATTGCCCAAGGCACGAAGCTCCATCACGGGCAAAGTGAAGATCATCATCAAGGTCTCGGTGGACGAATCGGGCAATGTCTCGAACGCGGCGTCGACGGGTCGGGGGGCGAGCAAGTATTTCACCGACCTGGCGGCGGGAGCCGCAAGGAAGTGGACCTTCCGGCCGCCGCAGGTGGACGGCCGCGGCGTCCCCAGCGAGTGGCTGCTTCGTTTCGAGTTCACGCGAGCCGGGACCAAGGTGTCGCCCGAGCGCACCGCGCCGTAGGACGATCTGTCCGAACCGCGGGTGTCAACCCGTGAAAAACAGGCACCGGGCGGTCCTACCGAAGCGATCCGGTTTGAAAATCCAGAAACGCACGCTGGGCCTGGTAATCGAAGCGCGCGCTCGCCTGGGCGATTTGCGCGCGGGTCACGTTCAATTGGGCCTGGCTGAGTTCGACGATGCTGCTCAGCCCGAGGTCGTACCGCGACTGCGCCAGCTTTAGGGAAAGCTGCGCCTGATCGAGGAGTTGCGCGGTGAGACCCAGGCGTTGAAACGCGTTCAACGCCGCCAGATAGGCCAGCCGTACATCACGGGCAACCCGATTGGCGACGTCGCGGGCCGCATGGCCGGCGGCGATTTCGCGCGACTCCGCTTCGCCCCGCCGGGCCTCCAGCAGCCCGCCGTTGAGAAAAGGCAGTTCGATGTTGACGCCCGCGGAGGCCCACCGGCCGCTCAGACGGTCGATGTGCGCCGGCGAAACGCCGAGCGTGGCGATCGCCGTCACTGTGGGAAACCGGAGAGAGCGCTCCGCCCGGGCGAAGTCGGCGGCTGCCTGCTGCTCCAACCTCGCGCGCAACAGTTCAGGCCGCCGCTGGAGGGCCTCGGCGATGAGCGGCGCGGAGTCTGTTGGCAGATTGCCCGGCACCGGTTCTTCGGCCAGATCGAACTCCTGCGTGTCGGACAGGCCCAACGTGTTGGATAACTCGGTCATCGCCGATTTTGCCTGGTTCTGCGCGTCGTTGAGCAGCAATTGCGCTTCTTCCAGGTTGACCCGGGCAAAGCTGACATCCAGTTCCGACTTCAGCTTCGCCTTCGCCAGTCCCGCCGCCTGGTCGGCCACCAGGCGCCGGGCGGCGACGGTCTGCTCGGCGACTCGTTCGACCGCTTCCGCCCGCAACGCGGCGAAGTACGTCCGATTGACCGCCAGCAGCACCTCGGCGCGGGTCAGCGTGGTTGTTTGCTCTTGCGCTTTGACCCGGGACTCGGCGCTCGCCACCAGGCTCCGCGTACGGCCGAAATCCGTGATGAGTTGAGAGCCGATCAGGCCCGACCCCAACCGGTTGTACACGATGGGATTGTTGAGCCCGCCCGCCAGAATGCGGGAATTGTTGTCCAACGACATGGCGCCGGTGACGGCCCCGGAGATAAACGGATGTTGCCGGGCCCGTACAACGTCCGGCTCTCGCCTTCGGGCCTCTTCCAGGAATCGTGAGGCCTGGAGTTGTGGATGGTTCCTGAGCGCCATCTCGATCGCCTGTTGAAGCGTCAGTCTCTGGGCCGCCAGTGCCTGCAGAGAAAGCAGCGTGAGAAGAACCGCGCGCACCCTAGTTCCCCCCATGCGCCTCCACGTGCCTCAGTTCAGAGGTGTGCTGATCGCGGGATTTGTACCAGAGATAATACCCGGCGGGTACCAGCACCACGGTCAGGATCACGGACACGGTCAGGCCGCCAATGATGGCGCGTGCCAGCGGCGCGTAGGCTTCGCTGCCGGCGCCGAGTTTCATGGCCATCGGCAGCAAGCCAATGATCGTGGCCAGGGAGGTCATCAGAACGGGCCGCAGGCGCACCCGGCACGCCAGCATTACGGCGCCCCTGACGTCCATTCCTTCTTCGCGCAGGTGGCGGGTGAACTCCACGATCAGGATGCTGTTCGACACC
>CAZGUX010000003.1:0-43155 GCA_964529305.1 uncultured Solibacteraceae bacterium
TTGCTGGAGATCACATTCCGCAGTCGGCACACCTACCAGTATTTGGGGGTACCGGCCGCGATCGTACAACAACTGCTGGAGGCACCTTCCAAGGGCCAATATTTCAATCTAGCGATACGGGGAAAATACCGATATGAGCGAATGCCAGAGAGCGATTCCTTATTTTAGCGCTTATGGGTCGGAGACCGGCTCCACGTGGCGCAAGCTTCAGCTTGCATGGGAACTGTAGTTCCCTCCTTTCAAGGTAACGCGACGAACGCAGCCTCACTGGTCTGAGTGTTTCACGGACGTCACGCGGCATCCTCGAATGTCACGACGATGCGTTTCCCGAGCGCCACGAGCGCTGCCTGAATCCTCTCCGGTTTGGTGTCATGCCGCGGGTTCAGCATGCGCCGAGCCACCGTTTCGCTCACGCCAAGGCGTCTGGCAAGTTCGGTGTTGGGGATCTTCCGTTCGCGCATGGCGAGGTAGAGGGCCAGCTTCGGCGCAAGATAGAGAGGAACGCCGATGACGCGCTGGCCCCGCTTCGGTTTTGAAGGTAGCGGAATCTCGTCGCCGCGGGCGATGCGGCCGGCAATGGCTTCGGCCAGACAATCGGCGGCCTGTACGAACGTATCCTCGAGATTGTCTCCTCCCGTTAACGCTTCGGGCAGGTCCGGGAACCGGACATGAAATCCTTTGTCATCTGCTTCGGGAAGAAAACTTGCGGGATAGCCGGCGGTGAACATCAAAGGTCCTCCCTACGAATTCCGAGTTGCTTGCACATATCGGCGAGCAGGCCTGGGCGGATCTCCTTGTTCAGATCTTTCACAATGGCGCCGAGGTACACGGTGCCGTGGCTGCCAACGCCGCGCTCGGGATTCCAGCGGTAGACGAGCTTCTTCCGCCTTGCGAGCGACTTCAGTTTGCGGAGGAACTCGCTGCCCCTCACCTCCCGATTGTCGAACAGTTCTGTTCGATTTTCAAGAGTGGACACGGACTGTAGAGCCACGCGGTTGCGTTCGCGCAGGGCCTATGACCGCAACTACTGTACCGATACGTTCTTCGAGTACGTCCAGGTATAGCCAATCTCGCCGGGAGCCGTGCCGCCACCCACGATCGGAGCGGTGAACCTGGTCGTGTTGTTGGCCGCGACCGTCAGGAACCCAATGGCTGTCGTCGAACCGGCAGCAACCGGGCTGAGATATCCGGTAACGCTGCCTGGGACTGTCAAGGTGCCGGCGCTGGCGGGGGCCGTGCAGACGAACAATCCGCTTTCGTAAATCGGGTTCTGGCTATCGCCGCCCACCTGGACTCCGGAAAGCCCGATGACGTTGACGGTTGCGCCGGCTTCGGTGCCGCCTCCGGTCCACTGCACGAGCAGGGACTGATTGCGCGTGATGGAACTGGTAGCGGATCGATTGGTCCAGTCGAACGCCGCGGGGAAGGGGCTTTGGGCGGAGAAACTCCCGATCTCGGCTCCGCCGGTCCCCGAAAGCGTATAGGTGCCACCCGCAAGAGTTGGGCTGCCGCTGCCCCCAACACCCGCGAAGCCGGAAGAATAGAGATCTACGTTATAGCCGTTCCCGGTCAGCCGGGCCAGCGCCTTGTTACTGGCGTTTGGGCCGTTGAGCAAGAGCGGATTGCCGGCGTCGGCGGCGCCGCGGACGACACCTTGGAACGCTTCGGTGGTCGTGCCACGCAGCCGTGTCGCGTAACAACTTCCGATCTGGGCCGAGGACACGCCGCCGACCAACGTGACCTGGTCGGAGGTGTACTTGGAAAACGAACCACCGGCGGATTCCGAAGTAGTCTCCAATGAGCCTAGGCCGGGGAGGGTCAGGCTGATGGTGCTCTTCACCAATGAAAAGCCACCGATGATCTGCGTGGCCCCTCCGTCGAGGGACTGTAACTGATCTTGGGTGAGGTAGGGGTGTTGGCACACGGTATCGCCGCTCCTCGCCAGCGGCAGCGTCCCCAGGTTGCTGAAGCGGCCCCCAGCCAGGACTTGGATGCTGGTGGTGCAGCCCAGGGCCACGTTGGCCGGTAACGTGAAATTAATCTGGTCGAGGCCGGGGGAACCGTTGGAACGCCCGGCGTAAGCTGGCGTGATCTCGACACCACCGACCAGGACACGGATGTTCCCGGCGGCGGTCTGGTCGCCCGAAGTCGCGCCCGTGAGATCGGATTGTGCGTCAGCGCCAAGGCCCGTGCCCCAGAGAATCAGGGTCTCGCCCGGATACGCGGGACGATATTGCCAGTTGCGCCCGCCGAAGCTGATGCTTCCGGAAGTAAACCGCACCAGGCTGACCCCGCTATTCAGGCTCGCGTTGGTCGCCTGCGGGATCCCGCTGCCGTTCTGGGAGGCGGTGGCGTATCCGAAATTCCGTTCCACCACTTTGATGCGGTAGGCGGCGCTCGTCTGGTTGTTGTAGGTAATCCTGACGTCGTAGTCGCCGGCGGTTACGGTGGAGGGCAGCAGCGCGGCGATTTGGCCGGCCAGGGTGTACCAGAGACGGCAGGGGATCGCGGTCCCGCCCGCCGCCGGAGTCACGCTCACGGTCGTGCCGGAGAGAGACGTGGGGAAGGGCAGGGCGCCGTCGTAGATGGAGAGGCTCGCCGGGCCCATGTTGGATCCGAAGATGACAAACCACGATCCGCGGGCAATCTCGGCCTGGTACGAACTGGCGTTCAGGACGCCGTTTTCCGAACGAATGGCTGGCTGAGCCCACGCACTGAAACTGGTGATGGCGGCGGCACAGAGGGCGAGAACGAACGATTTTCGCATGGGGGGTATCCTGGTGAACCTGACTGCTCAGGCTTCACGCCAGTATACACCCCGTATTTCGAACAGGCCGATGGTTCGTGAACCTTCCGCCGGGCGAGGTCTCCAGTCGCCCGGCGGAGGCTCACGATTCTGTGTCCGGCACGTTTCAGATCTCCCGACGGGCCGGCGCGGATTCGCCTTCGGCGTTGGACAGAATCACTTCCACGGCCCGGATCTGGGAGGCGTCTCCCTGCACAGTGAAGACCTGGGTGAAGGTGAACTGGCTGCCGAATTGAGTGGATTGCCGGTTCTGATACCAGCCATTGAACAGATCGACCACCGGCAGGGAGAACTCGGAGGTCTGCAAGGTTGCGCCCGCGCCGGCGGTGAACCGGAAGCGGGCGGAGCGTACACTTCGAGGTGTCGCGAAGCCGGTCATGCGAATGGTCAAGGCCCCGGCTGCCCGGGTAACCTCGAGGAAGCTGATCTGGGGCGCCGCCCTCGCGATGCGGATGATGTGCTCGGGCGCCGGATTGGGCGTGATCGTCACACCGGAAGCCTCGAGCGAAGCGGAGATGCGGATTTCTCCGGCAGTGGTGCCTGCCTGGACGGCCGCTACCGGGATGGTGAACGTCGCCGCCGTTCGATCGGCCAGAACGGAGAAGGGCATGCTGCGTCCACCGTTCGAAAACGAGACAAACGGATCGTCCGAAGGATTGTCGGCATTCGGAGTAAAGCTCAGTTGCAGCCTGCCGGTGATGGGCAGAGCGTAAGGCTCGCCGATCTCGACCGAGATGCGGGGCTGACCCAGCGGGTCGACGGCGCCCGCCGGTCCGTTGATACGGACGCCGGAGAGAACGGGCGGCGTCAGGGTCAACGAATAGGCACTGGTGACGGTGGCCGGGAACCGGGCATTCGAATCGGTGATCGTGACGCTGAAGCGGAACGTCCCGGCCGCCGAGGGAGTTCCGCTGAGCAAGCCGGTGGCCTGGTCGAGCGCGAGTCCGGCGGGCAGATCGCCCGAGGTGACGCGGAAGGTATAGGGAGACAGGGCGCCGTCGCCGGTGAATCGAGCCGAGTAGGCGACACCGGCGATGCCGGCGGATAGAGAACCGGGGCTCAGCCGAAGGGCCGGTTGAATGACCCCGGCTTGCCGGACCTCCACCGACTGGTTACCGCCGTTGAAGCGAACGGCAAACTCGAACGGTCCCGCGGCCGAGGGCGCGCTCGACAACGAGCAGGCCACACTGGCCAATTGCACCCCGGCGGGGATCGCGCCGGAGGCCAACTGGCAACCTGCACCGAAGTTGCCCGAGGGCGGTAGCATCCGGAGAGAGTAAGGAGTCTCCACCGATCCGGCCGGCATGGGCACAAAGAACGCGAAGGTGGCGCGCGCGGTCGCACCGGCCGAGTCGGTCACGCGAACGCCAAACGGCAAGCCGCCCGGAGACGAAGGACGTCCACGCAGACGGCCGTTCGCGTCGAGGGTCAGACCGGCCGGCAAGCTGCCGTCAGCCGCGAACGAATAGGGCGCCGTCCCGCCGGCGGCACTGAACGAAAAGGCATAGTCGCGATCCAACTCGCCATCGGGGAGCGGAGACGTCGAGGTGATGGTCAGCCCCGCGGCGGCGGTGAGCGTGTAGTCGCGTGCCAGCCGATTTCCGGCGCTATCGGTCACCGTTGCGCGGAACGGGAAATTGCCCGCGTTCGAAATTCGTCCGCTGAGGGCGCCGGTCTGCGGGTTGAAGTTCAAACCGGCCGGCAGGCCTTCGACGGAGAGGGCCAGGGGCGGGAATCCGCCGGCGGCTTGCAGCGTGGCCGAATAGTCGCGGCCGACGACGGCCGATTCGAGCGTATCCGGCCGCAGCGAAAGGGCGGGGACGATGTTCAACAGGTACGTCGCCGCTTGGGATCGGCTGAACCGGTCGCGAATCTCGATGGTCATTGACGCGGAGCCCGCATCGAGGGGCCGGCCGCGCAGATCGCACTCAGCGCTGAGGGCGAGTCCGGCGGGGATGCGGCCCGCCGTCAGGCTGCACTGAAAAGGCGCCGAGCCGGAGGGGGATGTGATTCGTTGCGCGTAGTCGGTACCCACCATGGCTGGCGGTAAGGTCGTAATGGTTTCGGTAACCACGATGCTGAAAACTCGCGAGTCGGTGGTTCCCCGCGAGTCGGTCACGGTGACGGCGAAAGTCGCAGTGCCGGTGGCAACCGGAGTTCCGGAAACCCCGCCGGTGGCGGTGTCCAGTGACAGTCCGGCTGGAAGAAGGCCCGTGGTCAGAGCGAAGCGATAGGGCGGCAGGCCCCCGCTGGCTTCGATCCGGGTGGCGGCGTAGGTGCTCAGGCGCGCGCCGTTCGGCAGTGCCGTCGTCAGGATGCGAAGGACTCCGGTCGAGATCGCCACGGAGTACTCCTGGGTGGCGGTCTGGTTGGCGGAATCGTTGACGCGAACGGTGAAGGTGAACGTTCCGGCCGTGGTTGGGCCCCCCGTCAACTGAACGGCGGATCCGGACGGGACGAGCGACACTCCCGGGGGCGGGCCTCCCGATGCGATCGACCAGGAGTAGGGCGCGGTTCCCCCCGTCACTGCCAGGGCAGCCGCATAGACAACTCCGATCGTGCCCGACGGGAGTGTGGGCGGGCCGATCGTCATCGGCGACTGCGGCTGCGTGGGCGGATTCACGCGAAGGGACAACTCGCGAACGGCGGACTCTCCATTCGCTCCCGTGATCCGGATCAGGAAGATGAAGGGGCCCGCCGTGATGGGCGTCCCACTGAGCGTGGCCGTCAATCCCGAACTTGCCAGGGTGATCCCCGGCGGCAAAGACCCGGACTGGATGGACCACAAATACGGACCGCTGCCGCCGTCGGCCGTCACCGTCGCGACGTAGGCTGAGTTTCGAACGGCCTCGGGTAGGTTCTGGGTCAGGATCGTGAGCGTAGAGCCGCTGACGGCGATCGACAGGTCACGGGTTGCGGTAGCGCCGGCGGAGACAACTTGCACGCGGAATCCGAAGGTCCCGCTCGCCGTGGGGGTTCCGGTCAGACCGATGGACGGACCCGTCGACGGCGCCAGTTGCACGCCGGGTGGAAGCGATCCGGCGGCGATCGACCAGGTGTGTGCACCCGCTCCTCCGGCCGAGTTGATCAATGCCGTGTAGGCGGTGTTGACCGCAGCGTCCGGAAGGGCCGCCGTGGTGATGGACAGGGTCGCGGAGATCGTGACCGAGTAGGCACGGGTCGCCGCAGCCTGACTCGCCTCGACCCGCACGACGAAGGCGTACGTCCCGGGAACCGTGGGCGTACCCGCAAGGTTCACGCTGGGGCTGGTGGACGGGCTCAATTGCAGTCCGGGCGGAAGGGTGCCTTCCACGATTGACCACGAGTGAACGCCGGATCCGCCGGTGGAACTGATCAGCGTGCTGTAGGGAGATCCACCGGCGCCGTCGGGCAGTTGCGGGGTCGTGATGGAGAGAGGCGCGGTGACGACCACCGAGTAGGTTCGCGTGGCAACCGACTGGGACGAGGCCACCCGGACGACAAAAGTGTAAGGTCCGGCCAGGCTGGGTGTGCCGCCGAGGGTAATCGACGGTCCGACGGCGTTGGTCAACTCCAGTCCCGGTGGGAGAGATCCGTCAGCGATCGACCACGAAAGCGCGCCGGATCCGCCCGCGGACGTGATCACCGCGCCATACGGAGTTCCCACGACGCCGCCAGGTAACAGCGGTGTCGTGATCGTAAGCGCCGAGGTCACGTCCACAGAAAAGACCCGTGTCGTCACGGCGCGGCCCGAGGTGACGCGCACGGCAAAGCCGAATGTGCCCGCGGTGGTAGGTGTGCCGGTGAGATTCACCGACGGCCCGGTTGACGGGTTGAGTTGCAGTCCCGGCGGCAGGGAGCCATCCGCGATCGACCATGCGTGCGTGCCCGAACCGCCAGTCGACAAAATCGTCGCGTTGTAGGCAGATCCCACCACGCCGTCCGGCAGTAGGGTCGTCGTGATCAACAGCGGAGCAGCCACAACGATGGAATAGTTCCTGCTGATCACCGCCTGCCCTGAAGTGAGGCCGACGGAGAAGTTGTACGTTCCCGCGGTCGTAGGCGTCCCCGTGATGCTGACCGGCGACCCGGTGGTGGCGCTAAGCTGCAATCCCGGGGGAAGAAGGCCTCCCGCGATGCTCCAGGAGTAGCTTCCGGTACCGCCGGCGGCAGTGAGGGCCGCGGAATAACTCACGCCCACCTGACCACCTGGCAGCGAGGGCGGCGTCATCGAGAGGGCCGGGTTGTCGACGGTCATCGCGAAAACGCGAGAGGCCCCGCCCACCGGAGTGGAGAGGCCGACGGTGAATCCGTAATTGCCCGCCGCAGCCGGTGTCCCGGTTAAGGTGACCGTAGGGCTGGTCGAGGGCGAGAGTTGAAGTCCTGGCGGCAACGCGCCGCCGATGATCGACCAGGTGTGGGCGCCGCTTCCGCCGGTCGACGCGATCTGCGCATTGTAAGCCGTCCCCACCGTGCCGTTGGGCACGGTCAGGGTCGTGATTGACACCGGAGACGGCAGAACCTGGATGCGATAGCCCTTGATGGCCGAACCGCCGCCGCTGTCGGAGGCCGACAACTGAAGGGAGTACGTCCCCGATTTCGCCGGCGTCCCCCGCAGGACACACACCCCGTTCTCCGGAACGATGGCGGTGCCCGGCGGCGGAGTGAAGCTTGACGTGCAATTCCAGCTAACCGGCGGTGTACCGCCGCTGGTGGGGCCGAACTGAAACTGATAGGGCACTCCTTCCGTGGCGTTGGGCAGAATGGTGTTGCCGTTGATGACCAGCGGGGGGTTGATGGTAAACCCCCGGGTGACCAACAGCGGCGAACTGTCGCTAAACGAACCCACGACGACCGTGATCGGCGCGGTCAGGTTCGAGTAGGCGAAGTAAATCGCCGGTACCCGAACCACGACCTCGCTGATCGTGTTCGACAGCCTCACGATCGGCGGGCAGCCGGTTGTGTTCGGGCCCAACGGACAGGTCATGCTGACCGTTTCATTGTTGGCGAGGAATCTTCCTTTCAGCGAGAGGACCAACTCGCCGCGGCCGGCGGTGGCGGCCGACGGAGACAGGGAATCCAGGCGGTGCGTAATCGTTTGCGCGCCGGCGACGGAAGCGGCCAGCAGACCAGCCAACAGGAATCGCGTCATGGGGCCACCTCGTCAACGGGAATGGCCGGTACGAATCGCGTCTCGCGGCGGGCGGAATCGAGAACCCAGACCAGATCGCTCGACGCACCCGTCAACAGATAGACGTCGCCGGAGAGCAGGGCCAGTTGACTCAACTCGCAAGGACACTCCGGTGTTTGAACCGCGGCACTGCCGTCGCGAGGCGCCAGCAGCACGCCGCGCGGGTTCACCGCGATCACGGATCGAGGATCGGCCGCGAGCCAATCCGCCTTCTGTTGCGAACTCATCTCGGTGTACGCTCCATCGGCCGATACCCGCCCGACCGAATTGCCGGCGGCGACAAAGAGTTCATCGGGTTCCCGGGCAAAGGCGGCGGCCTGAATGGCCGGGGCGGCATACCAGCGCTGGGGACTCTGATCGAACGGGACGCGGTAGAGCGTGGACTCCTCCGCGGCGCGCACGACCGTCACCGCAGTGCCCGAGTCATCCACGGCCAGCGTCTCCGCATCCCGCAGACTGATCGCCGTCGACAGCTTTGGGTCGTCGGGCAGCCCGGTCATCGTGCGGACCTCGGACCTGGCGACCAGGACGGCCGCCCTCGCCTGAGGGCTAAACACAACTCGGTGAAACTCAGCGGGAACGTCGGGCAGTTCGCGGGCGCTCACGACGCCGTCGGTCCAGGTCAGAAGGGCCGCGCGCCGTTGGGACTCTCTCGAGATCACCGCCAGGGCGAATCTCGACCCCGGCGCGACTTCAGCGAATTCGATCTTGCCGTCGAAGGTGTACGCGTCACCGAAACGAGCGGCGCCAAAGATTCCAAGCAGGGGTCGGAGCGTTTGAGTCTTGACGTGCCAGGCAGTACCGAGGGTTGGCCCATTGAGACGGGCTTCCTGTGCGTGAAGGCTGGTCATCATCACCAAAAGCGTCAACAAGCGGCGCATGGGTTCACTCCTTCCTGCTACTGGGGCGGACCTACCGCGCCGGAGCCCGGGGTTAGAACTACCGAAGGCGGAGCCGTCGGGTTGGAGGCCGGAGGGCTGCTCTTGCCGCCGGACGCCGCGACCACTCCTCCCGCGACCGCGCCGCCGACCAACGCCAGAATCAGGGCAACCTTACCCGCGCTGACACCGGCCGCCGCGGTGGCGACGTTCGTCATCTTGAATCGGCGGCTGACACTTTGGCCCTGGTAGGAAGCGGTGACGGACACATTGAACTCGCCGGCCGAACGGTTCGTATGGAAGCCGCGAGCCACGGCGCGGCCCTGCGAGTCGGTGGTCGTGGTGAACAACTGGCTGCCATCGGCGAACGCTCCGCTGGCCCCGTTTCTGGGCAGCGCAAACGCGACCACCGCGCCTTCGACCGGCCGGTCCTGTTCGTCGGTGACCTGGACGACGGGTTCGCGCGCAACGCGCTGTTGAATGTTGTTAACTGCGCCTTCACCCTCGACGATGTGAATACGAAGGCCGCCGGGTTGGCCGGTTGCGATGGCGACGGCTGAAAGCAGGCAGGCAACGACACGATTCCTGAACATCATCATCTTCATGGGATTTCCTCCGATGGCGGGCAGACTGTTGGGGAAGGGCTGCCACGCCGATGCAACAGATTCCGGGCGCATTCTTAGTAGCCGCCGTCAATGGTTCCGGTGTGTAGCCGGTTCACCGTTGATGGCGTCAGGGGGGACGCCCGAGTACTGTTCCCAAGAACGGACGCGCGGGCGTCTCTCCTTTTCGAGTTGCCAGTTAGATGGGCGGACCGACGGAACCCTGACCAGGAGTCAGGATGATCGAGGGAAGGGGAGCCGGAGTCACTCCGGTTTGCGCGGCCGCGGACGAACCGCCCTGAGCCGCCGTGTAGGCATAGATGCCGCCCGCGACGGCCGCTCCCGTGATGGCGAGAATCAACGCGAGCTTGGCGCCGGAGATGGCTCCCGGCATCGTGTTCTTCATTTTGATCAGGCGCGTCACCTTGAAGTCGTCGTGTGACGCAGTCACCTCGATCTTGAATTTGCCGCTCACGTCGTTGGGCTGAAAACCGTGAGCCACGGCGCGGCCATCGGCGCCGGTGCGCGCGGTGAACACGCGCCCGCCGTCAGAGAAGACGCCGCCGGCGCCGCGTTCGGGCGCGGTGAACACCACCAGGGCGCCTTCCACCGGCCGGTCCTGTTCATCGGTCACCTGCACCACGGGTTCGCGCGCCACGCGCTGTTGGATGTTGTTGACCGCGCCGTCACCTTCCACGATGCGCAGCTTGAGTGGGCCAATCTGCGCGCCCAGCAAGATGGTGGGCAAGAGCACGGCGGCGGCCGCTTTGAAGAATTGGGGGGTTCGTTGTAGCATGTCTCCTCGCGTCGGCCGACCCTGAACGGGCCTGGCGAACCATTTATCGAATGGCTGGCGGAAAAAGTTGCTCCGCTACGTCTGATTGATAGAATGCTGGTAGGCTGCAGCGTGCAAGAGCACACCGAACGTTCCTCGATTCGATTACCGGAGGTAGGTGAACAGTTCGCGGGACGATACCAGATTCTCGCCGAACTAGGCCGTGGCGGCATGAGCTCCGTCTACAAGGCCGAAGACCGGTTGGCCAACGAGACCCTCGCGCTGAAGATCGTTCAGCCCGAGGTCGCGGAAAAGCCCAAGCTCCTCGAGAAGTTCAAAAAGGAACTGGCGCTGGCGCGGCGCATGGCGCATCCCAACGTGGTTCGGATCCACGATATCGGCGAGAGCGGCGGCCTGCTGTACATCTCGATGGAACTGATCGACGGGATCACCGTGGCCGAGCGGCTGTTGCGGCGCGGCAAGTTTTCGGTAGCCGATTTCTGGCCCGTGTTCCGCCAGTTCTGCGAGGCGTTGGGCTACATCCATTCCCGGAAGGTCGTGCATCGGGACATCAAGCCGCTCAACGTCATGATCGAGCGCGCCGGGAACGTCAAGCTGATGGACTTCGGCATCTCGCGCGATTTGTCGACGGACAAGACGATCGGCGTTCTGATGGGCACGCCCGCCTACATGGCGCCGGAGGTGTTGGCCGGCAAGCCCGCTTCCCCCGCGTCGGATGTTTATTCGGCCGGAGTGCTGTTTTACGAAATGCTGACGGCCCGGAAGCCGGTTATTGGACGGGCGGTGGTCCTGCCTCCGGAGGTGCCGGCGCCCCTGGCCAAGACGATTCAGCGCTGCCTGGATGCGGAGTCCTCGCAGCGGCCGGCCTCGGTTGCGGAAATCCTGGTGATGGCCCAGCCGGCAGGGCCGGGCGAGCCTCCGCCGGATGAGCCGACAGGGCCCGCGGGGACTTTCGAAGATCTCATCAAGGACACGCCGACCGCGCCGGCCGTGGTCATCCCGCCGTTCGTCGCTCTCCTGACGATTCTGGAAGGGCGGCGGATCTCCGCCAAGCCGGTAGTGGCCCTCACGCCCGACCGGCTCACCTATAAAGAAGGAAGCGTTCAACTCCCGGAGCAGCCGGACGAAACCGCGGAGGATCTCGCGGTCAGCATCCCGAAGTACACCGCCCCGGAGGCCTTCCACACCACGTCCATCGACAATCAGCGGGCCAACCTCTATGTGGTCGGTTTCCTGTTGTACGAGTGCCTGATCGGCCGGGCGAAGTTCGCGGAGGAGTTCGCCGAAGTCACCCGGACTGAAGGAGACCTCGGCTGGCTGCATTGGCATGGCGATCCGTCGCGGGCGGCCCGGTCCCTGAAGGAAGTCCTGGACGGGAGTCCGCCGTTTCTATCGCAGACTCTTGCCAGGATGATGGAAAAACGGCCGGATCAGCGGATGCAGACGTACCAGGAGGCGATCACCGCCCTGCAGCGGGTGGTTCCTCCGCCGACAGTCGTGATTCCGCCTACTGAGAGCCTCGAGCCGCAGCCGCGCAAAGATCCCACCCAGGTAGTCAAACGGAATTGGGTCCCGGTCGCCGGGGCGGTGGCCGCCGGCGTGATTGCCGCCGCCGGCCTTTGGTGGCTGGTCGCCAATCGGCAGGACTGGTTCCAACCCGCCCAAGTCCATGGACTTTGGCAAAAGGTGCAGGGATGGGTATCCGCCTACCGGAGCAAAGGACCAGACGACGACCCGACCAAGAAGGATCCTGGCGGTAAAAAAGAGCCTGACAAGAAGGGCCCGGACCTCGAACGCCCATTGCCTCCCCGGATCGAGACGGCCACGGGGGCAATGATTCTGGTCCCGGCCGGTCCGTTCACGATGGGAAGGGACCGCGGGGCGGCTGGGGAGGTGCTGACGGAGCGCTTTCCTTGGGAACAGCCCGCCCATCGGGTCGACGTCGCGGCGTACTACATCGACCGGGTCGAAGTGACCAACGGCGACTACGACAAGTTTTGCCAGGTGACCGGGAACGCCAAGCCTCGCCCCCTGCCGGCCGAATCGGTGCCCTGGGCGCCGGGCTATTCGGCGAAGGCGGGTTCGCCGGTGGTCGGCGTCTCCTGGAATGACGCCTCGGCGTTCTGCCAGTGGGCGCGGAAGCGGTTGCCCTCTGAGGCCGAGTGGGAGAAGGCGGCGCGGGGAGACCGCGATGAACGGATTTTTCCTTGGGGGATGCTGGCGGAACCGGGCAATGCCAACTGGCGGCTGTCCAGAACTGTTCCGGAGCCGGTCGCAGGTGGAGCGAAGCCGAAAGACCGCTCTCCGTACGGCGTGATGGACCTTGCGGGCAACCTGCCCGAGTGGGTTGAGGACTCGTTCGCTTTGTACCCCGGCAGCGCGGCTTCGGTGCCGCCGGATGCTGCTGGAACTAAAGTAGTTCGCGGAGGCGCGGTCTTCTATTTTTACGCCCCGCCGCCTGGTGTGGAAAAGAAGTACGGGGGTTACGGTACCGTAACCAACCGGGACTTCAACAGTCCTGTCAAGGACGGCTTTAGCCCCATCGGCTTCCGGTGTGCCGTGGATGCCGCGGGGGGCGCCAAAATCGAGTTGAAACCCTGACGACTTTGGTTCACAATTGAGTGGCCCAAAAGAGACCACCTAGCTGATCGGTACTAGTGTGAGCTGTTTTTCTTAGAACTCGCGCTACCTGAATTGACTGGCGCATATGAGCTCAGTACCAAAACCCGACACAGCAAAGCTGATAGACAGCTTTCGCCCGTACGCGCATGCACTGGCGTCGGAAGTCCTGCGGAAGTTACCTGCCAGCATCGAAAGAGACGATCTGATTGGCGCGGCGGAACTGGGGCTGGTGGAGGCGGCTTCGGCCTTTGATTCGTCGCGAGGCGTCCTGTTCAAAACCTTCGCGTACTATCGCATTCGCGGAGCGGTTTACGATGCGTTGAGAAAAATGGGCTGGTTCTCTAAGACTCTCTACGATCAGTACAAGTTCGAGATGGCGGCCAACGAGTACATGAAAGACTATGCCTCGGCCCCGCCGCCTGCCGGAGACTCCGGGCAGGACCTCCAGGACTTGCAGAACTTGACCGGGACGATCGTCAGTTGTTACCTGCTGTCGATCGACGATATGACGCACGACCTCACGGACACGACCGCTCGCGATCCGGAGGCTCAGTTCGCGGAGACCGAAGAGCGGCAGCGGTTGCGCGATGCGATCGCCCAGCTTCCCGAAAAGAATCGCCAGGTGCTGGAAGGCTATTACTTCCAGAACCTGAGCCTGGAAGAAGTAGGGGCCCGGTTGGGGTTGTCGAAATCGTGGGTATGCCGGGTGCACGCCAAAAGCCTCGACATGGTCCGCTCATTGCTCACCACCCCGGTCGTGGCGCACTAGCAACTTTCCGCATTCGGGCCCGATAACTGGACAGCATATGGCCGACCCGATCACCAGCAAAACCATCGCACAGGTTTCCGTACCGAAGCAGGACCTGCAGGACACGTCGGTTCAGAAAACCGGCGAAAGCAAGTTCGACCAGGTACGGGCGCAACTCGAGCAGAACACCGTGACCATGCCCCCGGAGGTCACTCAGATCTCCGCCGAGCAGAAGCGGATGATCGAGAGCGACATGCGCAAGCGTCTCGAGGCCCACCCGCCGGAACAGATTGTTCGCCAACACGAACAATCGCTGAGCCAGACGCGGAATGCCATCCACGATCTCCAGCACAAGGTCAACGCCCTGCCCAAGACCTCCGCGTTCGACCCGGTGCGGACCCGCCTGCAGAGCATCGAGGCGCAGTACCAGAAGTCCGAGCAACTCACCAAGGGCCTGACCCAAATCAACGACCCCCGTTCGCTGATCCAGGCGCAGATGCAGATCATGCAACTGGGCCAGAACGTGGAAATTGTCGGCAAGGTCGTCGAACAGGTGAACACCGGCGTCAAGCAGATTCTGCAAACACAAGTTTGATGGCGGACGCGGCGAATCCGGCGTAAGCTAGTGAAAGACCGAAGACGAACTATGCGAAGCTTGTGGCTGATTCCCGTCCTGCTGGCCGCTCTGACCGGATGCTCCAAACAGCACCTCCAGGGCGGGCTGAGCGAGCAGGAGGCCCAGGAAATCATCGTCCTGCTCAAAGAAAACGGCTTGGAAGCGACGTCCGAGGTGGAGCCGGGCGAGTCCAAGGAGGGTCCCAAGTATGCGGTCAGCATCCGGGGAGGCGATCAGAACCTGGTCGTTGCCTGGAGGGTGCTCCGTGAAAACGGAATGCCGCGCGAAAAAGTCAAAGGGCTGGCCGACGTGTTTGCCGGCGGCGGCATGATTCCGACCGCGGCGGAGGAAAAGGCACGGCTGCTGGTTGGCCTTTCCGGGGAAATGAGCCGCACGCTCAAGTCGATCGCCGGGGTCGCGGACGCGCGGGTTCATGTCGTACTGCCGGAGAACAGCCCTCTGCTCGAAAAGAGCCAGTGGAGCCCGACCACCGCGTCCGTATTGATCAAACACACCACCAAGTTGCCTCCGCTTCAGGAGTCCGAAGTCCGGTCCCTGGTGGCCAAAAGTGTGGAGGGTCTGAATCCGGAGAATGTGGCGGTCGTTTTCAAGAAGGTTGAAGTCAAGACCTTGCCGGCGCGTGACGTGAACTGGTATCTCGGCAACCAGGAAATCCTCGTCGCCTCTCTCGGACTTCTGGCGATCACTACGATCGCGTCTCTGGCGCTGGTGGCCCGAGCCCGGATTCTGCGTTCGAAAGTGGAGAAACTCGAGCGGCAGTTAGCCATCCGGTCCTAGAGGAGCCGCGACATGGAGATTGCCGGCGCGTGCTACTTCGCTTCCCTCAAGAGCCCTGAACGGCTGCAGGCGGTCTTGCGCATCCTCCCCGCCGGAGAGCGGCAGCGCTTCGAGCAGGTCATGTCCGGCCTGAAAGGAATGGCGCCGGAACAGATCGCGACCAGGTGGGCGGGCGATCGGCAGGCGGACCGGCTTCGGCTGCTGGCCCGGGCCGACCGCCAGGTGGACGGAACCCTCTCCCGGCTTCCGGGGCGGCTGCGGCAACTCATGATCCGTCGCGCCATGCGGGAGCGCTAGATGGACGAGAAAATCATCAAGTCGACCGGCGGCGCGGCCTCTTCGGGACTGGGCGTGAAGGTGGTCAAGAAGGAAGTGTACTCCGCTTCCCTCGAGGCCGAAGACATCGTCGAGAAAGCCCGCGAGCAGGGCCGGCGGATTATCGAAACCACCCGCGTCGAAGCCGAGCGGCTCGCGGAGGAAGCCCGCGAGCAGGCGTATTCTGAAGGTCTCGCGCAATGGAATCAGGCGGTGGCCGACGTCCTGGCGGCGCGCGAGCAGTTTCTCCACGACTCGGAGCGCGAGGTCGTTCGCCTGGCGGTCAAGATCGCCGAGAAGATCATCGGAGGCCACCTCCAGACCCACCCGGAGGCCATCGTCGGGATTGTTCGCGAGGCCTTGAAAAGCGCCTATCGCGAGCGCAACCTGGTCATCAAGGTCCACCCGAGCCAGGTCGAAACGGTCAGCGCCAGCATTCAGTCGCTGCTCGACGCGCTCGGCGGTTCCCGCGAAATCCAGGTGGTGGGCTGGGCCGACGTATCGCCCGGCGGTTGCGTGGTGGA
Organism: uncultured Solibacteraceae bacterium; assembly: GCA_964529305.1. Taxonomy (GTDB): domain Bacteria; phylum Acidobacteriota; class Terriglobia; order Bryobacterales; family Bryobacteraceae; genus CAZGUX01. The sequence continues at coordinate 15,876 of CAZGUX010000003.1, forward strand.
AAGCGAACTGGGCAAAATCGACGCACGCCTGGAGACCCAGCTTCGCGTGCTCGAAGAGATGCTGCTGCGGGCAGGCCGGTAATGAGCGCCGCCAAGATCGTCGATTTCGACAAGTACTTCGAACAGATCGACCGCGCCGTCCCGGTGGAGGTCAAGGGCCGGGTGAAGGAAGTCATTGGCCTGGTGGTCCGGGCGAGCATTCCCGAATGCTTTGTCGGCGAGCTTTGCCTGATTTACAACTCGCGGTCCACGGTTCCGCTCAAGGCCGAGGTGGTTGGCTTTGCCGAGGGCGACGTTCTGCTGATGCCCCTCGGCGACCTCGTCAACATCGGCCCCCAGAGCGAGGTTGTGCCGACCGGCAATTTCCTGAAGGTGAAAGTCGGCGACGGTCTGCTGGGCCGGGTGCTCGACGGCCTTGGCGAGCCAATGGACGCGGAATTCAAGGGCCCGCTCCATTGCACCGAAGAGTTTCCCGTCATCGGATATCCGCCGGACCCGCTCCGCAGACGCCGCGTCACCACCCCGATCTCCATCGGCGTCCGCGCCATCGACTCGCTGCTGACGTGCGGCGAAGGCCAGCGTATCGGGCTGTTCGCGGCCGCCGGCGTCGGAAAGAGTACGCTGCTCGGTATGATCGCGCGCAACACCGAAGCGCAGGTGAACATCATCGTGCTGGTGGGCGAGCGCGGCCGCGAAGTCCGTGACTTTCTGGAACACGACCTCGGGCCGGAGGGGGTCAAGCGTTCCGTAATCATCTGCGCCACCTCCGACAAGCCCTCGCTGGTGCGGCTGAAAGCAGCGTATGTCGGCACGGCCATCGCGGAATACTTCCGCAACCGCGGGTTGAAGGTGATGCTGATGATGGACTCGGTCACCCGCTTTGCCCGCGCCCAACGCGAGATCGGACTGGCCTGCGGCGAACCGCCGGCCCGAGCAGGCTACACCCCTTCGGTGTTCGCGGAACTTCCCAAATTGCTCGAGCGGGCAGGCAACTCCGACAAGGGCTCGATCACGGCCTTCTACACCGTTCTGGTCGCCGGCGACGACATGAACGAACCGGTGGCCGACGAGGTCCGCTCCATTCTGGACGGCCATATCATCCTGTCCCGCGACATGGCCGCCCGCGGGCATTATCCGGCGATCAATGTGCTCGAGAGCGTCAGCCGCGTGATGAGCGCGGTGGCCGACAAGGAGCACCGGGCGGTGGCCACCAAAATGCGGGAAATCCTGGCTACCTATGAGAAACAAAAGGACTTGATCCTGCTGGGCGCCTATCAGAAGGGCTCCGACCCGCGCGTTGACTATGCCATTGCCATGATCGAGCGCTGTGAAGGATTCCTCAAGCAGTCCACCGACGAAAGGATGGACCTGGCTGACACGGTTCCACGGCTGAAGCAGATGTTCGCACCTGCCCGGCCCAACAAGTAAAAAGAAAAGAAATGTCGAAATTCCGGTTCCGACTTCAGCCACTTTTGGACCGGCTCCTCGATAAGAAGGAGGAAGCCGCCAAGGCGCTGGCCGACCGGCGCAAGGAACTCGCGGCTGAACAGAAGTTGCTCGAGGACCTGAAACAGCGGGAACGGGATTTGGTGGCGAAGCGGCAGGACCTGCGGCGGCGCGTGTTGGAACCCGAGGGGGGGCAGCCCCTGACCGGTGGCGCGATCCAGCAGAGACGGCAGTATGTGGAGGCCCTCGGCTCGGACATCGAGGCGACTCGCGACTCGATCTTCTCCCAGCGGTTGGCCGTCGAAGAGGCCCAGGAGAAAGTGAACCAGGCGCAGGCGTACCTTTTGAAATGCCAGCGCGATCTGGAAGTCCTCGACAAGTACCGGGAGCGACTGGAGCAGCGCTTCAAACGCGAGATGGAGCGCAAAGAAGAACTCGAACTGGATGAGGTCGGCAACATGATCTTCACGAGCCGGAGACGCAATTCATGAAGGTACAATCGAACCAGCCGTCGGGCGTGCCGCCCACGGGTTATCCCCAGGACACGGAGTCCACTGGAGGATCGTCCAAGTTCTCGGAAGTCCTGGACAAGAAATCGCAGAGCGAGAGTTCGGAGCCGGCCAACACCAGCCAGGCCGCGAATTCCTCGTCCGCCCAGAACACGAACAACGCTCAGCAAGCCCAACAGACTTCGAATCAACCCGCCGAACCGGCGGCCGCGCAGACTCAACCGCAGCCGGCGGCAGCCAGTCAGCAGCCGTTGGTCGAGGCGCCGCCGGCGGACGTGACGGACCCCTTTCCTGGACAGGAGGCGTTTCCGGGGCAGGGCGGTGAAATGGTGGCGCGCTCCTACACTCCTCCGGGCGCGGAGTCAGGGCAGATGCCCGCGGAGTTCGGCCAAGGTCTGGCCGGCCCGCCGCTGGATCCTTTCGTGAGCCCCGAAGCCCTGACTGTTGCCCAGAACCCCCTGGGCTCGGAACCGGCGACTGGGGTGGACGGCATGCCCCTGCTGCCGGAGGGCTTGCCGCCGGAGTTGATGCCCGGCGTTCTTCAGGGTGAGATGCGCCACCCCCGCGGCGCCGAGTTTCACGAGCGGATGGGACAACGAGGCATCGAGGGAGCCGGACACGTGGAAGGTGGCGGTCCCCATGTTCGCGAGGCGGCAGGGGACGTGACAGTTCCTCTGGGAGAAGGAGAACTGCTTCCCGGAACCGGCGATCCCGCGCTCACGCCCGAGGCCGCCGCCGCTCAGGCGGCGCACGTGGCACGGCACGGCAAGGAAGAGGGCGCCGAGGGCAAAGAGTTCTCGTTGAAAACGGGCGACGAAGAGGCGGAGGACGAACTCGACGCGGCCGAGGTTGAAAGCGAAAAGCTGGCGCCGGGCGCGATGCAGGCCCTGCTATCGCAGCAGCCCACCCCGGAGGTCCAAGCGGTGGAGCGGCCTCGTCCACTCCACGAAATGCAGCAGATTCGCTCCATCGTGCAGGAAGTCCGAATGGTGGCAAAGCCGGGCGACAAGACCCAGATCGAGATTCAGCTAACATCAAAGACTCTGGATGGTTTACAGATCAAGATTGAACGGGGCGAAGAAGGCCGCATGCAGATCGACTTCGTAACCCGGAATGACGACGTGGCCCAGTTGCTGTCGCGGAACATGCAGAATCTGTCGCAGTCCCTGGCCGCGCATGGGCTTCGCGTCTCGAACATCCAGGTGGTCAATCCGGCGGCCCAGGCGATGGCGGCCTCCTTCGCGGCCCAGCCTCGGCCTATCGAGACGTTCGCTTCGTCCGCCGATACCGGCCGCGACGACCGGGGGGATCGTGAGGAACGCGGCGGCCGCCAGCAGGGCGACGGTCAACAAGGGCAGGGAGGCCGTAGAGGACGTCAGTGACCGCACCCTATCGATTTACGGCCCTGGCCTCGTACACGAGCCAGGAAGCCGAACTGGCTAATTGGGCCAACCAATCCTTGCCCGGCCTCGAGGACTGGCGTGGTTGGCTGGCGGCTATGTTCGGTTCGCTGCTCGAAACGCCGGCCGGGTTTGAGGTCGAGTTGATCCAGACCCATTGCCTGGAACCGGGCCAGCCTCCCAAGCGGTTCACGGTGGAAAAGCCGGAACTGATTCTGGGACGAAGTACGGATTGCGATATCGTGCTGCCGGCGCCGTCGGTCGGAAAGCGTCACGCCCGTCTCACCTTTCAGGAAGACGAGTGTCAACTGGAGGACCTGGGAAGTACACTCGGGACGTTCGTCGACCAGCACAAAGTGCGCGCCGGCGAAACACATCGGATTCTACCGGGTGAGTCGCTGACGATCTTCCCGTACAAGCTCGAACTCCGCGCGCAACGACATTGGAAACCGGAGACCAACGTCCGGCTCTCGTTCCCCGGAGTCCGTACGACCACCTGGGGCAAGTTTCGCTCCGAGACGCCGGAGGGGTTCGCCAGTTGCGTGCTGTCCTTTCACCCGGACCTGGGCTCGGCGCACTTCGAACTGTCCGAAGCGCTGTTGGACGGCATCGTGACGCGGGCGATCGAGCGGGCGGGCATCGATGGCAGCGACCGCGCGCCCATGGACTGGGGCATTGCGGAATTTCTGTTTCTGAGCCTGCTCGAATCCGCCAGCGCGAAGCTCGCGTTTCCTTTGCAGGTGGCTCCGGATTTCCGAAGGCCCGAACCGGACTTTGCCGCCGGTGACAAAGGCCTAGTCCTTTCCTGCACCCTGGAATTGACCTCGCTCCGCGGCGGTATCCGGCTGTTCATGCCTTATTCGTTACTCCGTTCCGTGCGGCAGATCGCGGCAGCGCAGGGTCCCGCCTTGCGGCTTCCGCCAACGATCACCTGGTGGTTTCCGGTGTCGGCGGGCTTCGTCGAGCTGACGGCCGAAGAGTTGGGCCGCCTCGAGCCGGGTGATATTCTGATCTTTTCTTCCGGCCACGAGATTCTCTTCCCCGGCAATCCGGATCGAGGCTGGAAGGCGTCGCTGGCAGGCAACGCCCCGTGGGTGGTGCGTGTCGCGCAACCGTTCGAAAGGAGTTTGTCCATGGATTCCAGCGAGGCCGCGGCCTCTCCTCTTGGCCGTCTGCCCTTGCGTTTGCATGTGGTCCTGGGCGAGAAGGAATTCGCGCTGTCGGAGTTGAGTAACCTGGCCCCCGGCACGCTCATTCAGTTGGACCGCGGAAAGGCGGATCCGGTCCGTCTGGCCGTCAATGGCAGGGTCGTCGGTGAAGGCGAGTTGGTGGAGATTGACGGCAAGCTCGGCGTCAAGGTGCTCTCCTGGAACGGTGCCTGATGTTGGCTCTGCTCCAGGCCGCTCCGGCTATCGACCAGTTGTCGAGCGTCAGCAATCAGATCATCGACTACCTGAAGTTGCTGGCGGTTTTGGCGGGCGTGCTGATCCTGGCGTTTGTCGTGGTGCGCCATTGGCTGCCCTCCCTCACGGGGCTGAAGCCCCCTGACGGCGGGCCGATCGAAGTGATGGCGCGTTTTCCCCTCGAGCCGCGCAAGACGCTCTACATCATCCGCACGGGCTCGGACTATTTTTTGATCGGCACCTCGGAGACGGATATGTTTTATCTCACTTCAGTCGATGCCGGATCGGTTGAACAGCAACTCAAGGAGCGGGCCGTATCGCGCCCGCCGCGGGATTTCCGCGCCATCCTGGGGAGTTTCACCGGCAAGCGGGGAGGCCCGCAATGATCCGGGCGCTCCTGCTGCTGTTGGCCGCGGCTCCGGGCCTGTGGGCGCAGTCCGGAGGCGGGGGCACGCTGCTGCCCAACCCGATCGTCATGGTGATCGTGCTCGGGGCGCTATCGTTGGCGCCTTTCGTCCTGATCATGCTGACGTCGTTCGTCAAGATTTCCGTGGTGCTGTCGATCCTGCGCAACGCGCTGGGCACCCAGCAGGTTCCTCCGAACCAGGTGATTACGGGACTGGCGTTTGTCCTGTCGATCTTCATCATGGTGCCGGTTGCCCGGCAGATGTACGAGTCGGCCGGCAACATCGGCAACAGCGGCTCGATCTTCTCCGAGGGAAGTGTCAAGTCGATCTTCGACGGGGCCAAGGGCGGCAAGGAACCGTTGCGGCGCTTTTTATCGCGTCACGCCCACGCCACCGACCGGATTCTGTTCATGGAATTGGCCGCGAGGCTGGAGCGCGCCACGCTGGAGCGCGAGCGTCAGGCCAAAGCCGCCAAGGCGGCGCCCTCCGATCCGCGACCATCATCAACTGAGCCGCGACCGGCAGGGAGCGGTGGCACGCAGTCTGGCCAAGCCGCGCCGCCTCCCGCGCCGCCTCCCGCCGAATCCGTGGTCCGTCTCGACAAGGACGACTTCCAGGTCCTGATTCCCGCCTTCGTCACGAGCGAGCTGAAAGAGGCCTTTCAGATCGGCTTCCTGATCTTCGTCCCGTTCATCATCATCGACATGGTGGTGGCGAACATCCTTCTGGCGATGGGCATGAGCATGCTCTCTCCGAGCGTCATCTCGCTGCCGTTCAAGCTGCTCCTATTCGTTCTGGTCGACGGTTGGTTCATGATCATTCGCGGCCTGGTGCTGAGTTATGTCTAACAGGAATGCCGTTGCACCGAACCGCGAGCGTCGGCCCTCGGGTTGTGCCCCTGTCGAGAGGAGGAACCGATGACTGCCGAAGCCATCATGCGCATCATGCGGGAAGGCCTGCTGCTGATCCTGCTGCTGTCGGCCGGCCCGATGCTGGTCAGCGTCCTGATCGGGTTCATGATCAGCGTGTTCCAGGCCACGACCCAGATTCAGGAGCAGACCCTCAGCTACGTCCCCAAGCTCACCGCCGTCTTCCTGTCGATAGCCATCCTCGGGCCGTGGATGCTGACGGAGATGATTCGTTTCACAAAAATCCTGTTTGAAGCGATCGCGCTGATCCACTGATGGGCATCCTGGACGCACTCAGCCGGATTCTGGCCACCTCGGGCGTGCAGGTGGAGATCATGGGTTTCATTGTGGTCTTCGGCCTGGCCTTCACCCGAATCGTGACCGCGCTGAACCTGGCGCCGTTCCTCGGCGGCTCGGTGCCCGCCCGCATCAAGGTGGGGCTGGCCGTTTTGATCGTGGCGATCCTGTTTCCGCAAGTCGCCCCGCCGCCGCAGGCGCGCAATGTTCCGGTGATCGCGTTCATCGGCCTGCTGGCCAAGGAGGCGATGGTCGGCGTCACCATCGGCATGGTGGCACAGTTCATCTTCTACGCGGTGCAAATGGCCGGCACCATCATGGATACGCAGCGCGGCATGAACCAGTTGACGTTCTTCGCCCCGCAATTGCCCGGACACACTTCGTCGCTCGGCCAGTTCAAGTTCCAGGCCGCGATCGCTCTGTTCTTCACCATGGACGGGCACCTGTACTTCATCGACGGCATCGCGCGCAGCTTTGCCCCGATTCCAGTGATGGCTTATCCACAGTTTCATGCCGGGTTGGAAGGTGTGATCAACCAGATGATCCGGCTCAGCGCCGATGCCCTGGTGATCGGGGTGCAGTTGGCCGCCCCCGTGCTGGTGGCCCTGTTCCTCATCGACGCGGCGTTTGGCGCCATCGGGAAGGTGGCCGGCCAGATCAACGTCCACAACGAGAGCCAGCCCGTCAAAAGCCTGGTCGGCCTTGCAGTGTTCTTCTTTGCCGTCGCGTTCCTGATGGAACAGGTTCGGGGCCACTTCCTGGTGATGCTGCAGAACATCCGCGAGATCACCCTGGGAATCGCGTAGGGCTGAACGATGAACGATCGACAGGCCTGCCAGCGGAAGCCGGCAAGCGAAGATCGTATCAGTTGCCCCTGCCCGTCGGAGTTCGACGACAGATTGCGGACTCGATTCAGCGATCGCCGAAGGCAGACGTAATGGCAATCGGAAATGGGACAGCGCTGTTCGTTGAATTCAAATCCGCCCGTCGTAAGGTGGAAAGCCAATTGAAGCAGCTTGACCATTTCAAAGAGATGGTGGTCAGCAATCCTGAGATCATGCGCGGAACCCCTGTTTACAAAGGCACTCGGATCCCCGTAGGCCTGGTGGCTGACCTGCTGTCGCAGGGGGCTACCTCGAAGGAGATTCTAGAAGGCCATCCGACCCTGAGCGAAGAGAAGATTGCCATGGCTCCGCTGTATATGCGGGCGCATCCACGGCGGGGGCGTCCCCGTCGCAGTCCTTGGCAGGGGAAGAAGGCGAGAAGCCGGAGATCTTTCCCCCTGAGCACCCTGGTCGGGAATGCATGAGGTTCCTCATCGAAGAATGCATGCAATCGGTCGATTTGGCCAATGCCGAGGCGAGTTACGTCACAAGCCACGTCACTAAACCGGCTATACCGCAATGCGGTATACTCTTGAATAGTAGTGGACGATGCGCACGAGATAACGGTCCTGCAACTCCCGAAGTTCAAGGCCGAGGCGACAGAGCTAATCGGGGCGGGTGGCATCGAGGCGTTGGCTGCCTATCTGGTTGACCATCCCGACGCCGGCGACGTGGTACCGGGATCGGGCGGCGTGCGGAAACTGCGATGGGCGGCGAAGGGCAAAGGAAAGCGCAGCGGCGCCCGGATCATCTATCTGTATGTCGTGATTGCCGCCAGCGTTTACCTGATTCGGTGCTACGCCAAGAACGTCAAGACGGATTTGACCGCCGATGAGAAGAGGCAATTGCGGCAAATCGCGGCTCATCTGAAGGGAGCTCAATAGAATGCCCAAGAAAACCGGCGCAAAAAAAACAACCTTCGGTGCAGACCTGATCGAGGGAATGAAACTGGTCCTGGCGCACCATAGGGGCGAGGTTGAACTGGAACAGGTGTGGCCGAAGCCGATTGATGTCAAGGCCATTCGGAGGCGGGTGAAGATGTCTCAGGCCGAATTCTCACGAGCCTACGGCATCAGCAAACGTGCGTTGCAGGAGTGGGAGCAGGGCGGTCGCCAGCCCGATTCTGCGGCGCGCGCCTACCTCACCGTGATAGCGAAGGAGCCGGCGGTGGTGCGCCGGGCGCTGGCAAGCGAATGAACAAGAGGTCCAATTCGAAGCAATTGCACACGCCCCCACTACGTTGAGCAGTTGGGACCTGACGATGGCGTCTTCATCGGGTGGGCTCGACAAAACCGAAGGGCCGAGCCCCAACAGATAGAAGAGTTGAAACGACTGAACTGGACGAGCTCCGCACCGCGGGGGGTTCACCTGGGGCCAGGGCATCATCGAGATAGCAAACGCCACAGCTTGGGCAGGCCTCAGCTTTGCTGAGACTCCGAGCAGGAGGGTGAAGCGCCCGAGTGGCGTTGGATGCAGACGCAACTGCCGCCAGTCAATGCCGAAACGAGAATGGGCTACGGCTATCGAGATGCAGAGTTCCTGGCGTGATGATGCTTTTCAACGTAGGCGACCAGAAACGCCGGAACCAATATCTATCGGATGTGGGCTTTCTCGTGATGACAGTGGGTCCGTGGGTTGTCATGATCTGGCTGCTCTGGCCCCGTTCCTGACGGGCGGCATCCGTCTTGTGCCGAGGCGGATGCCGACTTCACGGCGCCTCAGGCATCGGGCGCCCGATCTCGCCGATATAGTGTTTCCTCATGCGTGACTGCAAGGTCGTGCGGTTCAGGTGGCTGGGCGGCTGCTGCCCAGTCAGAGCCCCCGACTACTCCATTTGCTCCTTCAATCCCAGTGTTTTTCGATCGCGCGCGGCGGCGTCCGAGAGGTTTGAAGCGCCGCCGTGCGCAACCCAACGGCGCTGACAGCGTTCCTCAACGATACTGGCGCGCGATGTTGTATTTCTGCATGCGTGATTGAAGGGTCGTTCGCTTTAGGCCCAGACGAGCGGCCGCGCCGTCCGGACCACCGACCTGGCCTTTTGCTTCCTCCAGCGCCCTGATGATCCGCTCCCGCTCCCCCGCCTGAGACGTGTTGGAATTCCGGCTATGCAGCGAAGCTGGAGCAGACTTCTCCAGGATCTCGGGCATGGCGACATGGAGCGTGCTCCCGTTAGTCAAGATGACGGATCGCTCGATCAGGTTCTGTAGTTCGCGGATATTGCCCGGCCAGTCGTACCGCGTCAGCGCCTCCAATGCAGACGTGGGAATCGTGTCGATGCTGCGTCCCATCCGTTGTGCGTGTTTCTGGACGAAATAGCGCGTCAGCAAAGGAATGTCGCCGCGGCGCTCCCGTAGCGGGGGCACCTGCAAAGGGAAAACGTGCAGACGGTAATACAGATCTGCGCGGAACCGATTCCCGTCAACCATCGCCTTGAGATCACGATTGGTTGCGGCCACGAACCGGACGTCCGTTCGGATCGTACGATTGCCGCCAACCCTCTCGAATTCCTGGTCCTGGATTGCGCGGAGCAGCTTCGGCTGGAGTTCGAGCGGCATTTCCCCGATCTCATCGAGAAAGAGCGTGCCCTGGTGGGCCAGCTCGAATCGTCCAATTCTTTGCGTCAAGGCTCCCGTAAACGAGCCCTTCTCATGGCCGAACAACTCGCTTTCGAGGAGGCTGGCGGGAATCGCGGCGCAGTTCACCTTAATAAAGCCGCCCTTTTTACGGCCGCTCAACTCATGGATTGCACGGGCGACGAGTTCCTTGCCTGTTCCGGTTTCCCCGAGTATGAGGACGGTTGAATCGGTCGGCGCGACGATCTGAACGCTCTCTAAGACCGATTGAAATGCCGGTCCTTCCCCGACCATGTTCCCGATGTTATGGTCGAGACGAATCTCATCTTCAAGGTAAAGCTTCTCTGTTGCCAGCCGCTCCTTCATTTCTGACAGCTCGCGGTAGGCGAGTGAATTGTCTACGGCGATGGCAACCTGGCTGGCGACTTGCGACAGGAACTCGACATCCTCGCGAGTCCACTCACCATCGGTCATCCGGGAGAGCGCCAGGGTTCCGAAGATACGATCTCGTGTGATCAGCGGGACCGAGCAAATGGACTTAAGTCCCAGCGCCACAAACCGCCGCGTCGCCGGATAGCGGTCAAGGTCCGTATCCCGAGCCACTACGGGCTTTCCGGTGGCGAGCACCTCGGCCGCCGGCATGCCGGCAGGGTCAAACGGTTCCTTGAGTTCCTCGAAGAGCTGTGGCCCCGTAGAATGCAGCGCGTACGGTTCGAGCCCACCGCGTTCAGTGCACAACGTCAGTACGGCGAAGTCGTGCTTGGTTACTCTGGAAAGCTGGGCGGAAATGGCCGAAAACAACTCGTTTGGGGACAGTTTCGAGATGAGCGCATTGGTGATATCGAACAGGGTCCGTAGACGGTCGCGCTCCCGGACCAGGTGCTGCTTGGCGAGGAAGGCCTCGACGGCAACCGCAAACTCGCTGGCGACACGCTCCAGGAACGCGATCTCGTCCGGACTGGGATCGAATGGCGCCACGGAGCTAAACCCGAACGCTCCGAGACGGGTCTCGCCGGCGGTGAGGGGAACGAGCAGCGTGGTACTAAGCCCGAACTCCTGGCGAGCGCGGCCTACGAACTGCGGCCACCGCGTTTCAGAGTCCAGACGCGAGATGATCAGCGCCTCCTGGTTCCGCCACACCCAGCCGGCCGGGTCCTCGTCGACCGGCAGCCGAAGGCTCGTGATCACGGGATTTCCAGGCGCACTCAAAATGTGCCCCTGCATGGCGTTTTCATTGGGATCGTACAAAACGAGTCCGACGTGATCAAACCTGACAATTCGGCCAAGAGACTCGGCTACGCCCGAAAGCAGGGCGCCGAGGTCAGTCCGGCCTGCAATCGAGCGGGAAAGCGCCAGAACAGCCTCATAGATGTCGATGGAGGATGCTCCCACAGCCCCGATCATAATGGATTTCGTCTCCTATCGTTGGCGGGCGCCAACCGAGGAATGCAGAAAGCGCTGGCTTCGGCTGCCGCACGGTTTACCCCTGCGAGCAGATCGCTAAGTCCGGCGGGCGTTCCCTCACGGTCGCCCCACGAAACCGGATCTGTGCACAGACCAGCGAGGTGTCGATCGTGTCCACGTATCGGCCACATAAGCGCCGGGTTCATCAGCTTGCACCAGGGTACCGGCAGCCGGGACCAGAATGATCGTTTCATGCCTTGCTCCATTTTTTTCGATCCGGGCAAGATGATGGCAATACAGTGCCCACTCCGGGACCCTTTGCATTCAAGGTGTTGCGGAATCGAGGCGTTGGCACTTCGTCACATGCCGAAACGAAGTGCCGAAACAAACATGGCAGACTGGCACAGCATCGCCTTCGGCGAGGACACCACCCTTGAACTTGTTTCGCGCATCGGGCGAGCGGCTTTCCGGTGTGCCGGACCGCCGTCGGAATCAGGCGGAAGCGAAGCGCACGACTAGCCTAGGACCTCTTCGGGCGGCGTCGTCCCGTCGTCCCGGGCGGCTTTTCGAACATCGACAAGAGCAGGCAGAATCCGACCAGCCCAAGAATCAACCATACCGGCATTCAGATATCCTCCAGTTCGAACGGTCTCGGAGAGGTCTCACGCTGGACTCGCGAGAGTCAGGAGTATTTCCATCTGCGGGCCGTGACCCGGCTTTGCCCATCGGAATGTTGCGGTTGTCCCTTGCTGATCCCCGCAACAATGTAGGAGCTGTAGACTCCGGAGGCGCTCAATCGAACGCCTCTCCCGGCCAAGCGAGACAGCAGCGAGCGGCCGTGTTCATCAATATGAGAAACGTCGCGCAAGAAGAGATGGACCGGTCGTCCCTGACCCATCGCCTGATTGCTACACGTCTCAACCGCACCTACACTGTCGTCCACGAGCTGGCCGTCCACAGTGATCGTAATGGCGTTCGGTTCCTCTGCTGTCAAAATCCGAATCATTGCAGATCCTCTCAGCCTGAAGTGGTGCACGTTCCCGTCCACGGCCGAGACACCTTTATCAAGCGCTTACCGCCTCTGGTCACGCCGAGTCTCGGCAGAAGCTGTGGCAGGCGCCGATTCGTCTCGGATGCACGCCGCCTGTTACCCCGCCGGGGCCGTTTTCGCTCCAGGGCTTGACCGTCCTGCATTGCAGGCCGCTACACCGGCATTTGGGGGCACCAACAGTCAAGAGCACCGATTCCTGTGCGCCCGCTGGAAATGACGTTTCGGCGCTTCGGCACCTTGGATCGGCAGGAGCCGAATGTGCCGATGTGCTTCAGGCCCCTACGCCGGCAAGTCTTTGATTCCATTTAACCCATCAAACGGCGGGCCAAGTGCTTCTCTTGGCAACGCGCCATGAAGGCAACACCAATGAGTAGAAAGCTGCAACGATACAGTCGAACTATCCGGTACACGTTACTCCTGGGATCGCTCGCGCTGGTCGCGCCAGCCCAAGAGTCGACATCTTCCCCGGAAACACTCCCTGTGGAACTGGCGGTCCGTTACGCTCTTCAGCAGAATCCTACGCTGCGGACGGCGGACCTCGAGGTTGAGAAAGCCGGGGACATCCTGTCCGCATTTCGCACCCGCCGGCTTCCATCGATGAAGTGGACGACGCTCGGCGGGCAACTGCTCACCAAGCCGACCGTTACCTTCGATCGAGGGGTGTTTGGCACGTACCCGGGCGTAGGCCCTATACCGGGACAAGAAGCCAAAGTGAACATCCCCCGCAAGCCGACGGCCTTCGTTTTCGGCCAGATCCTGCAGCCGCTCAGTCAGCAATACCGGCTCGGGCTCGGCGTGAAGCTCCACGATCTGGGACGGCAGATCGAGGCGGCCAAGGTGGCCGAGAGGCGAGCGGCGGTTGCCGAACAGGTGCGCAAAGCCTATTACCAGTTGCTCGAGACCCAAAGCGCGCTCGAGAGCGTCGAGCAGTCTCTTCCGCTCTACCACGAGACTGTGCGGCTCGCCAAGGTCGGCCTTCGGTTGGAGACGGTTCTGCCAAGCCAACGGCTGAAAGCCGAGGCAGAAGCCGCCAAGGTGGAGCTCGATGCGCTCAAGCTGCGCAACCCGATCGCTACACAAAAAGAAGGGCTCAATGAGCTCATGGGCCGGCCGGTAAATACAAGCTTTCGGACCGTCGGCGTTGAACAAATCGTTGAAGAACGCATGGACTTCGAAGAGGCCATCCAAAAGGCTCTAAGCCAGAGACCAGAGTTGCGGCAGGCGAGTCTTCGAGTTCGGCAGGCCGACCTCGACGTCCGGATCAAGAAGGCCGAGTACATTCCCGACGTCAGCCTGGCGCTGACCTACGGCTCGGCTTTCAACTTCCAAAACGCCCTGCCGCAGAATGTCGCCAGTGCCGGCGTGTACCTGGAATGGGAAGTGTTCGATTGGGGCCGCAAAAAGCAGGAGATGAACGCGAAGCGCCGCACGGCATCGCAAGCGCGGGTCGCCGAGGAAGCTCTCGAGCGCCGGATCCGTGTGGAAGTTGGGCATGCACTCAGACAGTGCATCGAGGCCGCTCAACGGGTAAAGGTGAGCACGCTGGCACAGCAAGCGGCTCGGGAGGGCTTACGCGAGCAGCAGTCCGCTTTTGGCCGCGAAGCCGTGCTCCTGAAGGACGTTCTTCAGTCACAAACGCTTCTGGCAGGCGCGGATGACGAACAGCGTCGCGCGCTTGCCGGGTACTGGTCCGCGAGGGCCGAATTGAAACGAGTTCTGGGGGAACAATGAACACACACACACAGTTAGTGGCCGCAACTTTGGTTGGCGGGCTTCTGGCCCTCAGCGGCTGCAGGACCGGACATTCCAATGCAAAGGTCGTGGCAGCGGTACCCGTGCAGACGGCCGCAGTCGAAGAAGTGGCTGTGGATACGAGCACTCACTACTCGGCGACGATTGAACCGGACACCACCGTCGAGATGGCGTTCAAAGTGGATGGCTACGTCGAATCGCTCCTCAAGGTCGGCGGCCGCAATGTGCAGATAGGCGACTTTGTTGCGAAAGGGGCCGTGCTTGCCCGCGTCCGCCAGAGCGACTATCGGGCCGGCCTCGATGCCTCCCGCGCGCAAGCGATGCAAGCCGCTGAAGGGATCAAGGTAGCCATGTGGCAGTTGTCGCAAGTGGAGGCGATCCACACCAAGGCTACGCTCGACGCTGAGCGGGCAGCGGCTCTCTACCAGGAGAAAGCTCTCACCAAACCGGACTATGACGCCGCGCGGGCGCAACTGGATTCCACCCGCGCCCAGGTGGAGGCAGCCCGGAAGAACGTGGAGGTGCAGCGCAATCTGATGGAGAGCGCCAAAGCACAAGAGCGATCGTCCACCATCACGTTCGAGGACACCGCGCTCGTGTCGCCCATGTCGGCAGTGGTGCTCGAGAAACGGGTCGAGCACGGCACTCTCGTCGGACGTGGCGCTCCGGTGTTCCGGCTGGGAGATGTCGCGACCGTCCGCATGGCATTCAGCGTCCCTGACACGTTGATAACCGCGCTGAAGCTCGGTGCTGTCCTCTCCGTCGACGTGGACGCGTTGCCGGACAAATCGCTTCAGGGCCGTATCCGGGAGATCGCCGCGGCAGCGGATCCCGCGACCCGGCTGTATCGGGTTGAGGTTGCGATTTCGAACGCCAGGCAACAACTGAAAGCCGGCATGATGGGCAAGGTCTCGGTTCCGGGAACTCAGCCGGCCGCGCTGCTGCCCGCGGTCCCGGCTACCGCGCTGCTGCGGTCACCTTCGGATCCCAATGCCGCCTCGGTTTTCGTCGTCGAGGGCGGACCGGCAAAAAGCCTGGCTCGGCTTCGGACCATCCGTCTCGGACAGTTCGCCGGTTCTCGCGTCACCGTGCTCGCCGGCCTGAAGAAAGGGGAGCCAGTGGTGACAGGCGGCAAGCAGAACCTTGTGGATGGCGCGCTCATCCGGGTGGCGGAGTGAAAGGACAGACATGGCACACATAACAGATCAGGAATTGATTGCGCGCAGCCGGTCAAGCGCGCGCTATGTCATCAACCATCCGCAAGTCGCCTTTGTCGGCCTGGCAGCGGTTCTTGCCTGGGGTGTATTCGGCTACGTGCAGATGCCACAGCGCAAGGACCCCGACATTCAGGTTCGGCAATGCATGATCGTGACCCCGTGGCCGGGAATCGAGGCTGCGCGCGTGGAGCAGTTGATCACCAGAAAAATCGAGCGGCAGGTTGGACTGAATGCGCGTATCGATGAGATCAAGTCGATTTCACGCAATGGCCTTTCCGTTGTGTTCGGGGAGGTGCAGGAGAAGGGCCACTTCGATGTTCTGAAGGAGTTCGACGACCTGAAGGGCAAGCTGGATGGCATTCGGGACTTGCCAGATGGCTCCGGCCCGATCTACTTCATAAAGGACTTCGGGGATACGGCGGCGCTCATGCTGACGGTGGCGTCGCCGCGAGCCGGCGTGGACGAGATGACGTCACGGGCGGCTGAGATTCGCAAAGCGATCGAGGATGTCCGGCGCGGGTTGCCGGGCCGTCGAACGGCGGTTGTGCTGGCCCATCCGGCCGGCATGGACCCCGAGTTACTCAGGAGACCCGCGGAGATGCTGCGCCTGTCCTGGGTGGGCCGCAAGGTCGGGGAAGGAATACAGATTCTCCAGGGTTCGGGCTTTATCGCGCTGGATCTCGCCACTACCCGTTCCGACGAGGATCTGCGCAAAGAACTGCAGCGGGCTGTGGAGGAGAACATCCAAAGCGACCAGGTTCATCCTGACCTGTGGTTCCCGATAATCGTGAGCGATCCCGCGGACACGGCGCGGCTGCTGGCTTCCGTCGCCGGTGACAAATACAGCTACCGGGAGATGGACAACTTCACAGACGTCATCGAGCGGCAGCTAAAACTGATCCCTTTAGTGAGCAAGGTAGAACGCGTGGGCGTGCTGGATGAGCGCGTGTATCTCACGTATTCTCAGAACCGGCTCGCAGCCTATGGACTTTCCCCCGTCGCCTTCTTACAGGCGCTGCGGCAGCGCAACGTGACGGCCGCGGGCGGCGAGGTTAACGCCGGAGGAAGGAACATCGCGATTATCCCCGCGGGCGAGTTTCGCTCTGTTGAGGAAATCGGCAGTGTTGCCGTCGGAACGGCGCCCGGTGGCGCTCCGATCTATATCCGCGACGTCGCCGAAATACAACGCGAATACGAGAGTCCCCCGCAGTATCTGAACCGGTATACACGGCGGTCTGACGGTGGAGGCTGGGGGTCGACGCGGGCCATCACGCTGTCCGTTCAGATGCGCAAGGGTGAGCAGATCGGAGAGTTCGGCAAGCTGGTTGACGAGCGAATGGAACAAGTGAGACGGCTACTGCCCGCCGACCTGGTTCTGGCCAGGACCTCCGACCAGCCGAGGCAGGTGACGGAGAACATCGATCTCTTCATGTCGAGCCTCTGGGAGGCGATTCTGCTCGTCGTCGTGGTCTCGTGGCTCGGATTCTGGAGCTGGCGTTCCGCGATTCTCATGGCGCTGGCCATTCCGATTACCCTCGGGCTGACGTTTGGAATGATGTACGTTCTCGGAATCGATCTGCAGCAGGTTTCCATCGCCTCCCTCATCATCGCGCTGGGTCTGCTGGTGGACGTCCCGGTAGTTTCCGGCGACGCCATCGAGCGCTCGATGGGCAAAGGACACAAAAACTCTGTCGCCGCGTGGCTGGGACCGACGAAGCTGTTCACGACGATGATGTATGCAACGCTCACAAACATCGTCGCCTATCTGCCATTCCTGATGTTGACGGGAGACACCGGGAAATTCATGTATAGCCTGCCGATCGTGATCACGTGTTCGCTGATTGCGGCACAGATCGTGGCGATGACGTTCGTACCCCTGATCAGCCGCTATCTGCTGAAGCCTAAAACGGAGGTTCCCATGGAGCAGCAGCGGACTACCGGGTACGGCAAATGGTACTGGAAGATCGGCTCGTGGGCCATCGCTCATCGTAAACTCTGTGCCCTCGGATCGCTCACTGTTCTGGCCGCCGGGTTCATGCTTCTGCGGCAATTGCCGCAGCAGTTCTTTCCCAAGGATCTGCAATACCTGTCGTACGTGGACGTCTGGCTGCCGGAGGACGCTCCTTTGGAGGTGACAGGGCAGGCCAGCCGAAAGGCGGAGCGCATCATCCAGGAAGTGGCGGAACAATACGGCCGGGAGCACAAGAAGCCGGAGGGCGTGCTGAAATCTCTGACTACGTTCGTAGGCGGAGGTGGGCCTCGGTTCTGGCTCTCGGCGACCCCGGAAGCGCGGCAGGCGAATTACGCACAAATCGTAGTTGAAGTCACCGACAAGCACGACACCAATCACCTGGTGGGCCCATGGCAGAACGCACTCACGGCCGGCGTTCCGGAGGCGCGCCTCGATGTGCGCCAACTGGAGACCGGCAAGCCCATCGGCATACCGGTTCAAATCCGTCTCATGGGCGACGACATTCCTACGCTGCGGGCGGAAGCCGAACGTTTGAAGGCGATCTTCAGGGAAGTTCCGTTCGCCTTGCGCGTCCGTGACGACTGGGGCGTTGACAGCTTGCAGACGGTTTTCACGCTGGATCAGGACCGTGCTTCGGCGGCCGGCGTCACGGCGCAGGATCTGGAAGCAAGCACCGCCGCCGCGGTCGACGGATTCCCGGTGACCACGTACCGCGAGGGGGACAAGCAGTTGCCCGTAGTGGCTCGAATGCGAATGGATGAACGGAATGTGCTTTCGCGGTTGGATGATCTGTACGTTTATTCGTCACAGGATGCGCGTCGCGTCCCGCTCAGACAGGTGGCTGTGGTTGAGCACAGATTCGAACCGGCCCGGCTCCGCCGGTTCAACCAGTTCCTCACGATGACGGTTTCATGCTTTCCGGCGCCGGGCCGGCTCCCTTCGGAGGTTCTGGTCGCCGCCTCCGATGGCCTGGAGAAATTCAGAAGCACTCTGGCGCCTGGCGTGAGGATGGAGATCGCCGGAGAGCACAAGGAGCAGGTGAATGGCTTCGCGGAACTGACGGTGGTGCTCGTAATCTCCGTCCTGCTGATCTACGTAGCTCTGGTCGTGCAGTTCAAGAGCGCCATAAAGCCGGTGCTGGTGTTCGCTGCGATCCCATACGGCATGACGGGCGCGATTGCCTCCCTGTGGCTGATGGACGCGCCGTTCGGGTTCATGGCATTTCTTGGCGTTGTCTCCCTGGTCGGAGTCATTGTCAGCCACATCATTGTGCTCTTCGACTTTATTGAAGAGCGGCGGGAGCACGGAGCGCCGCTCGAGCAGGCACTACTGGACGCGGGAATTCAACGGCTGCGGCCAGTCATGATCACGGTGGCCGCGACCGTTCTGGCGCTGTTCCCGCTGGCGAGCCACGGAGGTCCCTTGTGGGAGCCGCTGTGCTACGCACAGATTGGCGGATTGAGCATCGCTACCTTCATCACGCTCGGGCTGGTGCCCGTCCTCTATGCAATTGCGGTTCGGGACCTGAAGTGGATCGCCTGGAGCAGTCCGGCTGCTGAAGACGTCTCCGTCAGTCCCGCGGTGGCCGCGGAGGTATGAAGACCGTGAAACGCGAATGGCGAGGTCGTCTGCTGCCATCGGCAGATGGCGACTCTCCGGCAATCTTCGGGCTTACATCGCCTCGAGCGCTTGCAGTTACGGCACAGCATCTATGGAAGCCGGAATGCATTCAAGCGAGTGTAACCCGTGACGGAGCGGTGGAAGCGCAACCAAAATCGTTAGAGCGCAGCCGACGCACGGAGAAAGGACATATGACAGAGCAAATTGACTTTTTGAAAGCGGCACTCCAGAACAAGCGGTCCGAACTGGCGCGCGCGATTCGTTCGCAGAGCACTCAACTGAGTGTCTGCGAGGGCGACCACGATGTATTGGATCGGATGCAGAGCATGAGCAGGCGCGATGAGGCGGTCGGGATCCTGGATACGCTAACCCGCACACTTACGCAGGTGGATGCTGCGCTGATGGCAATCGAACTAGGCCTGTACGGCATTTGCGTCGAATGCGACGAGCCCATCTCTTCGAGGCGGCTGCAAGCGATCCCTTGGGCGTTACACTGCGTCCGGTGCCAGGAGATGCTCGATCGCCGCAACCGCATGCGTGTGGCAGTTCCGCATTGGGACGAGGCAGCATAGCCGCATTTACCTGGGGCGGCGACCGGTGCATTCAAGGGAATCCCATGGCATCACAAAACGCCATCCATTCAGACCCGGTAGCCGGCTGCGCCGGTAAAAAGGAGTATTGAAATGCCTGATGATATTCGCTCGTTGACTGAAGAACATCGCGCTTTCTACGAGGTGTCGCCATACTATGTCGTACTCGAGGAAAGGCCGGTAGGGCGCCCGGCGACGTCTCGCAGGGTGCACGCTGGCTTTTGCATTGATATCTACGGCGAAAGAACCAAGAACGACACGTCGTGGACACCCCCACCCGAGAAGTATGGGCTGGGTTACGCCGAGTTACAGAGAATCGCGGAAACCGTCTCGCAGCATGCCACCGGCTCCTGTTCGCTGGAGGTGATTCCGTCTCCCGCGACCGTCGTTTTCGATGCCCGAGATCACGGGAAGATGGAAGCAACGTTCCGGCTCATGATTTCGCACGGCCGGGGTCTCGATCAACCCGCCGGCCTGCCGGAACAACGCGCGATCGAGGAAGTCGCAAGAGAACTGAAGAACATGGGTTTTGCGCGCCGATGACTCTCCAACCCGAGCAGCAAAAAGACGGTGCGCGCGGATGTCCTTTTACGCCTGAGGTGAAATCCCATGAAGGATTCGATTCCGAGCCCTACGCGGAGTTCCCAGATGACAGGTAGCGATGTGAGCATTGAGGAAGCAGGCCGCCGCGACGCAACCCTGGTGGCTTTTGCCAAGGCGGGAAACGCGCCTGCGATTGATCAACTTATCCGCAAGTACTGGCCGGACGCGTACCGTACGGCGGCGCGCATCCTGCGCTGCCATTCCGATGCCGAGGAAGCCGCGCAGGACGCGCTCTGTTCCGCGGTAGCGCACTTATCCACGTTCCGCGAAGATGCATCGTTTCGCACCTGGATTGTCCGGATTGCCGTCAACCACAGCCTGATGTTGTTGCGCCGGAGGCAAGCGAGAGCCGACTCCTCTTCCGCGATATCTATTGAACAGGTAGCGCCTTTCATCGGCGGAGCCCGGACGCCGGAGCAAGTGCTGCTCGACGCCGAATGCCGGACCGTAGTCGAGGAAGGCTTTAAAAGCCTTCCGGTCGGTTACGTGGCCATCCTTCGACTCTCTGTCGTCGAGGGCAGATCGATGAGCGAAATCGCGGAGTGCGTGGGCATCTCGCTCGCCGCGGTGAAAGCGCGGCTGCATCGAGGACGGGCACGCCTTCGGCGGAAGATCGGCCGGCGTTTGCGGTTGTGTGCACCTGAGAAAGACGGACTGAGAAAACGAATGGGCAGCGTCGCCGGGCGTCCCAATCCAAGCTTGCAGCCACGCAGAGACGCGCACTGACAGGTTTCAGTTGCATGGAGGAGTCGGGGCTCGACGCCAACGAGGGGTCGTCCCGCGAACGGTCCCGCCGGTTTGAGTTCAGAACGGAAATGCGCCCGATCGGATGTGTACGATGAAACTCACTGAGACTCCCAGCCGTACCGATCCTCAACCCGTGAGGCTGTTCGACTGCGTGCGGCAACACCTCCGGGTAGAGGCAGATCCGTCTGACGCCGGTTATCGGGAACGGTACGCCACAGAGTTGATCGACGGCTTCCGGCTCCTGAGTCTTCTCCTCTTCGTATCGATGAGCCTGGCCTTTATTGTTCATCTCATGCAGGTGGATGGCCGCCCGGCCGGAGCTTATGACGGTCCCTCGGCGGCGGTTTGCGCGATTCTAGCCGTCGCCGGCGGGGTTGCGTTGCTCGCCTCGAAGTCGATTCGCTCTCCCAATGGCGCTTTTCTGGCGACGGCCGCCCTGCTATTTGCTGCCGTCGCCGTCATGTCCATCGACCTTTCACAGCAAGCCGCACCTCACACACGGTCCAGAAGCTCCTTGCTTCCGATCCTGTTGTCGACTCTCGTGCTCACCGCCGCGCTGCTTCCCCTGCGGCCTTTGCGGATGTTTGGACTTGGTGCACTTCTGGTGGTGGCCAGTCGCCTGGGGGCCGTCATCATGGGCATTCCGTTCCATCCGGATCTCGTCGATATGGTGGGCGCAGGAACCGTCGTGGCGGTTTCGGTGGTGGCTGCCGCCAGATCCACGTCGCAGCGTATCCGCGTCCATCACGCTCACGCTTTCGCTCTGAAGGCGGAACGCCAGGCGGAAGCAGCGCGCGAGCGGGCGTTACTCGCCGAAAGCGCGATATCGATGGAACGTTTGGCGGCGTCGCTGAGCCACGAGCTGAACACGCCCATCGGCGTCCTGAAGAGCGCGACGCAGACTCTGGTCCGCAGCGTTCAGAAGCACTCCGGCTTCGTTGCGGGCGGGAGGAGCACGGCGTACATTATCGAGGATCTCTCGAATGCAATCGCGAGTTCCACAGCCCGGCTCACGGAGATCATCGCCCGCATTCAGCGTTTCGCAAATCTGGACCGTAGCGCGGTTCGTCTGGTCGATCTCAACCAATTGGTCCAGGATGCCGTGGCATTGATGAACCCGCCTTCGGCAAGCCAGACCCGCGTTAAACTTCGTCTGGAGCCCCTGGCGCCAATCTGGTGCAGGCCGCACGCGTTGAGTGTGGCCGTTGCCTCCATCCTGAACAAGCTCTTAGGGAGCACGCAGCCGATCACGATCGACACCTACGCGGAGAAGGAAAGGATCATCGTGAAAATCAGCCAGCTTTGCGCAGCGACGGAACCTATCGCGGCCTCGGGCCTGTGTTTTTCTGTTGTCGAAGGACGCGTTCGGGCGAACGGCTGGGATCTGTTTGCCGCGCGCCAACTGGTGCAGGAGAACGGCGGAAGCCTGCGGGTTGAGAGCGGTGAAACCGGTGAGCAGGTCGTCTTGATCAGTATTCCGGCCGGCGCACACCTGGTTGACCGCACGGCCTGAGGTGGATTCCCTTGCTTGGTCATGCTCTGCTGCGTCGTCAGCGCCCTCCCGTAAATACGCTCTAACACGCGCAGGACGCCGGAGGCGCCGAACCGCCAGGAGCCGCGGTTGAGCGCGACGCCGTTAGGGAATCTGTGTCCCGGCACCAGTGAGGCGTCGGCCAGCTTGTGGAAACGGCGTGCCAGAAGCTTCGCGGGAGTGCGGGTAGAAGAGGCGCCAACCGTCGTTCTCCTGAATAGCACACGACTGGGTGGTCTGTTGTGAAGAACGTGCCTTCTCGATCGTCTGACCTCGTTGTTTTTTCGGCCAACTGCCGAAGTCCGGCACGCGCCGACGGCGCTGCGGAGTGCCTCGGCAGGCCTGAAGCAGAAGAACGCTGAGAATGTTGGAGTTCCAGTGTGCGGCGAAATGGTAGAGCAGGTGCATCTAGAGAGGGTGAACGCCCAAGGACGCTCAGAAACACATGCACGAAGGAGCAAAGAAATGTCTCAGAAAAGCTTGTTGATCATCTTGACGGCGAGAGTGCGCTCTGTTGCGAGGAGAGCAAAGATGGTGCTTCACCTACGACCCGAGCTGCCCAGGCTACTCGTTGGACTGGCGTGTACGGTGTGCCTCATGAGTCTGGCCGCCGCGGCGGAGTTGCCCGTTTCGAAACAGCTCCAACGACTTCGCCCTGGCACGGCTGTTCAAGTGTACACGACGGAGGGCCGGACTCTGCACGGCAAGCTGATCTCGACCTCAGGGCCGGCCTTTGAGTTACTAGAGCAGGACCAGCAGAATGCGGTGACGATCGACTGTGCCGACGTCGTCTCGGTCAGCCCCATCGGTAAACCGTCCAAAACACTACGATCACGGTTTGTCACAGGACTTATGGTTGGAGGTCTTCTCGCTGCGACCGGAATCGCGATCGCCGCCGGTGGGACAGTCTACTGACAACAGGCGATGCAGCGAGTACCTGGGCCTTCTGGATCGTGACGCGTTGAGGCGCGTGAACCACGAGGACCAGGAGGGAAGAATCAAGCTGGGCTGTGTGTACGAAGGGATGCAAACAGCCGTTCTCCCCCAAATCACATAACGGAGTGGTTTCTTATGAAGACACAGAATTTACTGTTCGTGATCGCGCTAAGCGCTGCCCTGGCGGCCGAGGAGATCCCCTCCCGCACCGCACCCTCGGCGCGCGGATTGAATCAGGCCCTTATCGGGGTTGCGGAGAACGTCACCCCGGCCGTTGCCATGGTAACTACGGAGGGGTATCAGCCCGTGGCGTACAATTCGGCCGGCGTAGCCCCTTTCGGAGTGCGGCGGGCCGGCGGATCCGGGGTCATCGTCAGCGCGGATGGCTACATCGTCACCAACGCCCACGTCGTCGCTGGCGCGACACGGATTCAGGTGCAGCTTTCGTCCAACGGCGCGCTGGCCGGCCGAAGCATCACGCGGCCGCCAGGACGCGTATTGCCAGCTCGGCTGGTCGGCCTCGATGCCGAAACCGACATTGCTCTCCTGAAAGTAGACGCCGAGGGTTTGCGGTTCCTTGAACCCGCGGACTCCGATCTCGTTCGGCAGGGCCAACTGGTAGTCGCGGTGGGCAGTCCCAGCGGCCTCGAGAGCTCGATGAGCATGGGTGTGATCAGCGCGGTCGCGCGGCAGCTTCAACCCGACGATCGTGTGGTCTATCTCCAGACTGACGCGCCCATTAATCCTGGCAACAGCGGCGGAGCGCTGGTGGATATCGAGGGGCGACTCGTCGGCATCAACACGATGATTCTCACGCAGTCTGGCGGCAGCGAAGGTCTCGGGTTTGCCGTTCCCAGCAACATCGTCCGTTTCGTGGTTGATCAGATGCGCCGAAGCGGATTCGTGTTGAGAGGCGAGATCGGGGTCGAAGCCCAGACGGTGACACCGGGCCTGGCGGCAGCGCTTGGCTTGGCGCGCGACAGCGGCGTGATCCTGGCGGACGTCCTGCCCGGCGGACCAGCCGACACCGCCGGCCTGAAAATCGGCGACATCGTCCTGTCACTCAACGGCAAGCCGATGGAGAACGCACGCCAGTTTCATGTGAACTTGTACCGGCAGGGCGTCTCGAGTGTCGTGACCTTGCAGATCTTGCGTGGAGCCGAGACGCTCGCGAAGAAAGCAGTCGTGTTGACGCGCTCGAACAACTTGGAACGGTTTGCGTCCCAGGTGAACGATCGCCAACACCTGGTGCCTCGCCTCTCAATCCTGGCGTTGCCCATTGACGTGTTGATCCCCGCCCTTCTGCCGGGACCGCCGCGCCGGTCCTACGGAGTCCTGGTCGCTCGTCTCGCCGTAACGACCAACGGTCCAAGTGGCGACCTGCTCCCGGGCGACATCATTTATACGGTCAGCGGCAAGACTGTATCCACGTTGCCCGAACTGCGCGCGGTCATTGAACTCCAGAAGGATGGTGAGCCCCTCGTGCTCCAGGTCGAACGCGCGGGAAGGATTCGCTACGTCGAGATGCGGATGGACTAGCGAGTTACAGCGCCACGCCTGACTTGTTGATCAGCGCGGGCAACAAAACGGAGAAACATGAGGAACAGAACGTTATCGTCAGGCCTTGCCGATCTTTGCTGCAGGCTGATTCAGCCCGCCGCTGCGCGGCTTGTGCGTGTCCATTACAGTGCTACCCGATGGTTAGGCAGCGCGTGTCTCGCCGCATCTCTTTGCCCAGCCTCGTTTGCCCAGCCAAACCGAATTGCCGGGCCGATCAATGACGGCCAGCGTTTCACGCTGCGCGCGCACGTACACCGGCTCGCACAAAGCCTGTATGACCAGGGCCGGGCAGAAGAGTCTTTGAGGATCGAACGGTTAACGCTGGTGCTTAAGCCCTCCGTCACGCAAGCTGCCGAACTGAATACCTTACTCGGCGAACTGCACTATCCGAAATCGGCCAACTACGGCAAGTGGCTCACTCCCGAGTCATACGCCGACCGGTTCGGCATGAGCCAGGCCGACATTGCAAAGATCATCGAGTGGTTAATGGCACAACAATTGACCGTCAGCAGTGTGTCGCGGGCGCGCAACGCCATCATGGTAAGCGGCAGGGCAGAGCGCGTTGAGCATGCGTTCCAAACCGAAATCCATACGTATGCGGTCGCCGGCGAGATTCATTATGCAAACGCCACTGAGCCCTCGGTTCCGAGCGCGCTCGAGGGAGTCGTGCTGGCGATTCACGGCCTACATGATTTCCGCCTGCGGCCGAAAAGCCGGATGCTGCGGGCGCTGCTCGCGACGGAAGGTGGGGCAGCCCCAAACGACGCGAGGAACAACAGCGGTAAACAGTACCTGACTCCAGACGACTACGGCGCCGTCTTCGAATCGATCAAGCCGCCCTCCAAAGCCGGCATAAACAGTTCCCCATACAACATCGTCATCGTTGGCCAAAGCCAGATCGATCCGTCTCACTTAGACCGGTTTCGCAGTCACTTCGGTTTGGGCGGTGCACAGTTGACCACCATTCTGGTTCCGAATACCCAGGATCCCGGGACGCGAACGAGCGATGAGCGGCACTCGAACCTGGATCTCGAGTGGGCGTCGGCTCTCGCGCCGCGCGCCCGTCTGCAGTTTGTCTATTCCTACGACGTGATGGATGCCGTCCAGTACGCCGTGGATGAGAACCTGGCTCCGATCCTGGGCATGAGTTACGGGGAATGCGAGATATCGTCGTCCACTTCGGATGCACAGACGATGCGGACATGGGCGAGGCAGGCGAGTGCGCAAGGAATCACTTGGGTGGCCGCATCGGGCGACTCCGGCGCAGCCGGCTGCTACCACGGCCGATCGGCGGAACAGGATTAAAACGTGGAGGCCAATCGAGTGGCATCCACTGGTGTTCAGCGCAAGGCCTGGCACGGGGCTTGCCGTCAAGGCGCGGTTGCGTCGCGGACGCGCGCGTCTTCGTCGCACCTGTGAGAAGGCGCTGTCCTGTGCATCGAGGCGGCCGGACGGAAGATGCCTGCTCAAAGCGCAGGCGCGCCGGTATTTCACCGGCCGGGCAATGCCGAGCTTGCCTCCTGACGTTGGCAGGCGGCGAGTGTCGGCAGTGTCATTCTGACGCCGAACGCGGAAACACAAGCGTTATCGCGCAGAAGACACCTCATGAAGCGGCGGAACTCCGCGTGCATCCGAATAAGTTGCAGGGAGGAGAAGACAGGCGGGGCAGCCAGCCGTGCGCGATCTGTTGACATCCGATCCAGCACTAACCCGGATTCTGAACAAAAGGGAAACAATGATCAACTATCGAACATTCTCAGTTCGCTCTTTGGCGGTGTTCGGAGCGATATTCACCGTGGCATTGAGTGTGCCTCAGACAGCGGTTGGGCAAGCGCCGCCGGACATGATTGCGCCTCCGGACCTGAAAGACAGCTACATCGTCACCTTCCTTCCGGGCGCCACCGTTGCGGATCGCGTCGAAGCGGCGCGTCGAGCCGGGGCCACGCCACTCGCCGATCTTGGACTGATCAATGCCATATCAGTCCGGGTTCCTGGTCTCGACATCCTTGCCGCACTGCAAGGGGATTCGTCTGTCGCCAAGGTGGTGCGGGACCGGCGTATTTTCGCGCTTCAGGCCGGCATCCGCGGCGGACGGCGCGAGGCGATCACTGGAAGCTCGGAAATCGTTCCGGCGGGGGTGGCGCGCGTCGGCGAACCGACAACGGGCGCCGAAGGAGCTGGTGTCGGCATCATGATCGGAGACACGGGTATTGACTGGACACACCCCGATCTCAATGTTGCCCAGGACAAGTTCGATGCATTCGGAGGCGACTGCATGGACAAGAATGGCCACGGCACTCATGTGGCCGGCACAGCGGCTGCCCTGAAGAACGGCTACGGGTCGTCGGAGTTGCACCCGGGGCAACGCTCTACTGCGGCAAAGTGCTCGCCAACAACGGCGCCGGCAGCGACTCGAACATCATTGCGCTTCTTCAATGGGTAGTGAACAAGAACGCTACCGGGGCCAACC
>CAZGUX010000004.1:0-20143 GCA_964529305.1 uncultured Solibacteraceae bacterium
CCCTCCTCCTGAGAATTTCCTCCTACCTCCCGCACCGTTGAAGAACATGGCAACCCCCTCCCTTACGGTCGGGGCTGCGACGCGCTCTTCATTCGTTTTGGTGGGCCGCAGGCCCATGGGGCACTCCCTTCATGGAATGCAAATCCGTCGCCGGCGTCTTCCACACCTCACCGTCATCGGCCAACCCCTGTTCGTCACCTTCCGCCTCCACGGCAGTCCAGGCCGCAGTTTCCCCGACGAATCCCTGACTTCGGGCAAGGCCTTTGTCTCGATGGACCGTCTGCTCGACCACAACCGCCGGGAGCCCCAGCATCTGGGTCTGCCGGACATTGCGGGGCTCGTTGCCGACACCCTCCTCACCGGCTCGCCGACGGATTCTCTCTTACACGCATGGGTGCTGATGCCGAATCATGTTCATCTGTTGGTCGCGCCTCACAGAGGCTGTGAAAAAACGGGACATCCACCCCGTTTCCCGATCAACGTTTCGCGGAGAATCAACGATTTGTGGTCGGGAAGCGGGGTGAACGTCCCTGTTTTTTCACGGCTTCACAGGGAGCGGCAGCAGTGGGTGCAACGGTTGAAGGGACGCACGGCTCACGCCGCCAATCCACTCCTGGGCCGCACCGGGCGCCCCTTCTGGCAGGACGAACGCTACGATCATCTGGTCCGGAACGATCAGGAATTCCGCCGGATCGAGCGCTATCTTGTGCAGAACCCCGTCACGGCGGGTCTGGCCACAAACCCCGGAGGCATTCCGGTGGTCGAGTGCATTCCCCACAGGGGCGGGCTAAAGCCCGCCGGTGCGATAGAGTGGCCAAGCGCGCTTCCGGAAAGTGTCGCGGGTGACAGGAAGTTGTAGGCGGAGGGCGCCACGTGCGGCGTCACGTTCCGTTCCCGCATCTGCGCCACGTCATCTTTGGTCGTAGTTCTTGTCCGCGCCCACGGTCACTCCGCACGACCCCGATCATGCGCTGCCGTCAGCGGTCGTCCGGCAACCGGCTACTCCATCGAGGTCATGGCTGAAAGCGCTCGCCCGCGCCACCAAGGCCGAGCAACAGGGATCTACTGGCAGCCCGCACGCGAGAGGCCGCCACCGAGGTGCCCTCCTTGATTTAGCGGCTACCGCCGGGCAAGCCGTCCGTGAGATGCCGCTATGATAAGTACATCCGCGGCTTATGCGCTGCTCCGTCCTATTCCGATCCGCCCCTCTCTTCTGGTTGGCCGCAGCGTCGGCGCAGATCGTGCCTCCGACGGCGACCGCGAAAGTGGACTTCGCGAAAGACATCCGGCCGATCTTGCGTAAGAACTGCCTGGGGTGTCACGGCGCGCAGCAGCAGATGAGCGGGCTGCGGCTGGACAACCGCGCGGATGCACTCAAAGGCGGGTACTCGGGCGCTGTTCTGGTCGTAGGCAAAAGCGAGGCGAGCAGGCTCGTCCAGATCGTCGCGGGACTGAAGAAACCTCTCATCATGCCGCCGGCCGGCGCGCCGCTGACCGCCGGGCAGATCGGACTCCTGCGCGCGTGGATTGACCAGGGCCTCGAGTGGCCGGAGTCCGCCGTTTCGAGCGCCGCGCCAGTCAAGAGCAAGCATTGGGCCTTTCAACCGCCTGTGCGCCCCCAGCCGCCCGCCACGTCAGACTCTTCCTGGGTCCGCAATCCAATTGACTCCTTCGTGCTAGCCCGCCTCGACAAGGAAGGAATCAAACCCTCTCCCGAAGCCGACAAGCCGACCCTGCTCCGCCGTGTGAGTCTCGATCTGACGGGTCTTCCGCCGGCTCCGGACGAGGTCGCGGCCTTTCTCGCCGACACCCGGCCCGATGCCTACGAACGACAGGTCACGCGACTGTTGGATTCGCCCCACTACGGCGAGAAATGGGCGAGGCAGTGGCTCGACCTGGCCCGGTACGCCGATTCCGACGGCTACGAGAAAGACTTACAGCGCCCATACGCCTGGCGCTGGCGCAACTGGGTGATCCAGGCGCTGAACCGGGACATGCCGTTCGATCAGTTCACGATCGAGCAGATTGCGGGCGATCTGCTGCCCAATGCCACTGTCGAGCAGAAGGTCGCAACCGGATTCCACCGCAATACGCTGACCAACCGCGAGGGCGGCATCGACCGGGAACAGCTTCGCGTGGAGCAGGCCGTCGATCGTACGTCGACCACCGGGGCGGTCTGGCTCGGGCTGACCGTCGGATGCGCCCAATGCCATGATCACAAGTACGACCCGATCAGCCAAAAGGAGTTCTACCAACTCCTGGCCTACTACAATCCGCTGGACGAGGTGGACATTGAAGCGCCACTGCCGGGGGAGGCCGGGCCTTTTCTTCGCGCGCTTCCGGAATACCGCAAAAAGCGGGACGAACTTCTAAAACAGTACGGTGTCGAGCCTCTTCAGACCGAATGGGAGCCGAAGGTCCGGGAGGCGGGCAAGCAGCAGGGCAAGTTCGGCGGAGATTGGGATCTTGCGTGGACGGTGCTCTGGAACGACGAGCGGCAGATCCTGTTCAAGGATCCTGCCAGTCGGACGCAAAAGGAAACGGACAAGCTCACCGACCATTTCCTGGAGTGGTACAGCGCGGTGGTCACCAAGGACCGGTACGCGGAACTCAAGTTCAAGGAACTACGCGAGAAATTGCGGAAGCTGGCGGCGGGCTTTCCGGCGTTGACCGAGGCGCAAACCCTGGCCGACATGGCGAATCCGCCCAAGGCTCACGTTTTGCTGCGCGGGGACTTCCGCAGCCCGGGAATTGAAGTCCAGCCAGGCGTTCCATCCGTTCTGAATGTCTCTCAAGCCGCAAGGCCGACGCGACTCGATCTGGCGAAATGGCTGGTCTCGCGGGACAATCCGCTGACCGCGCGCGTGACCGTGAACCGCATGTGGCAGTCCTTTTTCGGGCGCGGCCTGGTGCTGACTCCGGCCGATTTCGGCACGCAGGGCGACCACCCGTCGCATCCCGAGTTGCTCGACTGGCTGGCGGTCGAGTTCATGGACCGCGGCTGGAGCCTGAAACAGATGCACCGGCTCATCGTGACCTCCGCCACCTACCGGCAGGCCTCGCATGCGAGGGAGGAACTCGAGTCGCGCGATCCCTCCAACCGGCTGCTGGCGCGGCAGAATCGCCTCCGGCTGGAAGCGGAGCTGCTCCGCGACTCCGCCCTCGCCGTCAGCGGATTGCTCGAGCCGTCGATCGGGGGGCCGAGCGTGCGCCCGCCCCAGCCGCCGGAACTGACCAAGCTCGGCTACGGCGATTTCGTCAAATGGCCGGAAAGCGAAGGCAAAGACCGGTACCGGCGCGGCCTGTACATCTTCTTCCAGCGTACCGTGCCCTATCCGCAGTTGATGACCTTCGACGGGCCCGATTCCAACGTTGCCTGCGCGCGGCGTGAACGATCGAACACGCCCCTGCAGGCCCTCAACCTGCTGAACGATCCGGTCTTTGTGGAGGCGGCGCAGGCGCTGGCGGTTCGTTTACTGCGGGATCAGCGGGCCTCCGATTCCGGCCGCATCGAGTACGCGTTCCGGTTGTGTCTGGGGCGCGAGCCTTCGCCCCGGGAGAAGGACCGGGTAGCTACGTTTCTCCGGCAACAGAAGGAGCGGATGCAGGCGGAACCCAAGCTCGCGGCAGCGCTCTACGCGGGCCGGATCGAGGAGGCCAAGCCTTCGGAGCTGGCGGCGTGGATTTCGCTCAGCCGGTCGCTGCTGAACGTCGATGAATTTGTGACGAGGGAATGATGGAACTTCGTGATTTTCTGCGAATCCAGACACGGCGCGACTTTCTGGCGAAGTACGGCCTGGGCACCGCCGCGATGGCGCACCTGCTCCAGGTCGAGGGCCGGGCGGCGGAAAGCGGACCTGCTCCGAACCCGATGGCTCCCAAGCCTCCCCACTTCGCGCCCAAGGCGAAGAACGTGATCTTCCTCTTCATGGAAGGCGCGCCGAGCCAGATGGACCTGTTCGACCCCAAGCCCGGATTGCAGAAATGGCACGGACAATCGCTGCCGGAGTCGATGACCAAGGACCTGCGCCTGGCGTTTATCAAGCCGACGGCAAAGGTGATGGCGAGTCCTCGCGTCTTCAAGCCGGCCGGCCAGTGCGGGATGGAACTCTCCGACCTGCTGCCCAACCTGGCGACCGTGGCCGACGACGTGTGCCTGGTCCGGTCGATGTACACCGACGCGTTCAACCATCATCCCGGACAGTTGCTGCTCTTCAGCGGGTCGATTCAGTTCGGCCGTCCCTCGATGGGAGCGTGGGTGACCTACGGTCTGGGGAGCGAATCGCAGAACATGCCGGGCTTTGTGGTCCTGTCGGCGGGGCGCGGCACCAGCGGTGGCGCGTCCAACTGGACCAGCGGATTTCTGCCGTCCACCTATCAAGGCGTCCTGTTCCGCTCCACGGGCGATCCGGTTCTCTATCTCAACAACCCGGCGGGCGTCGATACAAAGCTGCAGCGGGACACGCTCGACCTGGTTCGCGACCTCAATCAATACCGGCACGCGGAAACCGGGGACATGGAGATTGCCTCGCGGATCGCGTCGTACGAGCTGGCGTTCCGGATGCAGGCGGCCGCTCCCGGCCTGCTCGACTTTTCTAAAGAGCCGGCGGCCACCCTGGAGATGTACGGCGTGGGTAAGGAGCCGACCAACCAGATGGCCGTCAACTGCCTGCTGGCCCGCCGCATGGTCGAGCGCGGCGTGCGCTTTGTTCAACTGATGCACGCCAGTTGGGACCATCACTCGGAAATCAACAAGGGTCTCAAGCGGAACTGCGAAGCGACCGAGAAACCGGTGGCCGCGCTGGTGCGCGACCTGAAGCAACGCGGTCTGCTCGACTCCACCCTCGTAGTGTGGGGCGGCGAGTTTGGGCGGACGCCGATGGTCGAGATCCGGCGTCCGAGCGAAGCGGGCAACGAAGGCCGCGATCACCATCCGCTGGCCTACAGCCTGTGGCTGGCCGGCGGCGGGATCAAGGGCGGGCAGGTGGTGGGCAAGACCGACGATATCGGCTTCAACATTCTGGAAGACAAGATTCACGTGCACGACCTGCAGGCGACCCTGATGCACTGCCTGGGCTTCGACCACAAGCGGCTGACGTATCGCCATTCCGGCCGCGACTTCCGGTTGACGGATGTGGCGGGCGAGGTCGTCCCCAAACTGCTGGCCTGATGCGACTCTCATGACAGACTCATTGACCGTTCCGCGGGTGCTGGGCTCGGTGCCCGTCATTCCCGCTCCCTTTGACGAGACCGAGCAACTGGACGAGGCGGCCCTCCGGAGGCTGGTGGACCACGCGGTGAAAGCCAAGCTGCGCGCGATTTGCCTGCCCGCGTACGGGTCGGAATTCTACAAGCTGACCGAAGACGAACGGCTGAGGATGGTCGCCGTCGCGGTGGAGCAGGCGAACGGTCAGATCCGGGTGTTCGCGCAGAGCAATCACGGCTCGGCGAAGGTCGCGGCGGAGCTGGCGCGGCGTAACGTTCGCGCGGGCGCCGGGCAGGTCTCCGTGGCGATTCCGCGGCAGTTCGCGGTTCCCAGGGAACAACTGCTAAGTTATCTGACCACGGTCCTGGAAGCCGCAGAAGTCCCTTGCCTGGTCCAGGATTTCAATCCCGGCGGTCCGACGGTGGACGCGGAGTTTGTGGCGGAACTGAAGCGCCGCTGCCCGAATTTCGTCTATCTCAAGCTCGAAGAGCCCCTGATGGCCACCAAGATTCGCGCGATTCAGGAAGCCACCAACGGGGGCGTGGGCATTCTCGAGGGTTGGGGCGGGATGTACATGCTCGAATTGATCCCTGCTGGGATCCACGGCCTGATGCCGGGGCTGGCCCTGGCCGAACCGTTGGATCACGTGTTTCACTGGCGGGCGGACGGGAGGAACGAAGAAGCTTTCGAGCTATTCCAAAAGCTTCTGCCGCAAATCGTCTTCTGCCTGCAGTCGATGGAATTGTTCCACTACTGCGAGAAGCGGTTACTGCAGGCGATGGGGTTACTGAAGAACGCGGTGATCCGGACGCCGGCCTACGTGCCCGATCCGGACACAGCGCGGTTTGTGGATGAGCTGAACCACCATTTACTGCAATCGTTCGCGGAGTTCAGCGGCGGGGCATTCTAAGGGCCGGAGCGGTCACCGAGATCGGACGGAGATCGGTCCGCTTCCACGTTCGCCTTCCCACTTTGAAGTGGAAACGCTCGAAGCTTCGTTCCAGCGCGGCGAGTTCCCGGCGCTTGCGGCCGGAAGCCGCGTTCTCTCGAGCAAGCTGTTCCAAGGAGTAGCGAATGAGGCCGGTCAGGGTTGTGGCCCGCTCGGTTGCGATCCTCTGAACTTCCTTCACAAGTTGATCTTCAAGCCAGAGCGTGACTTTCATATACCCAGGATAAGGGATCGTCGCTGGGGCCCGTCTATCCGTGATACGGTAGCCACTTACGACCTAAATGACCCAACCAACCATCGTCGTGCTGGACGGATACTCGCTGAACCCCGGTGACCTCTCCTGGGAGTCGATGCAAGCGCTGGGAACGGTCGCCGTTCACGACCGCACTCCGGCGGGATTGGTGGTCGAGCGAACGCGCGGCGCCGCGATCGCCCTGACCAACAAGACCCCCATCGGCGCCGCTGACTTTGAACAACTACCCGGCTTGCGCTACATCGGCGTCCTGGCCACCGGATACAACATCGTCGACGTCGCCGCCGCGAAGAAGCACGGCGTCATCGTCACCAACATCCCCACCTACGGGACGGATTCGGTGGCGCAATTCGCCTTCGCCCTCCTGCTCGAGTTGTGCCATCGGACGGCCGAGCATGGCCAGTTTTCTCGCTCCGGGAACTGGTCCCGCAATCCGGACTGGAGCGGCTACCAGGGACGCATCATGGAACTGGCCGGGAAGACCCTCGGCGTCATCGGCCTGGGGCGCATCGGGCGCCGGACCGCCGAGATCGGGGCGGCCTTTGGCATGCACGTTCTTGCCTATGACGCCGTTACGTCGCAGGCGCCGACGATTGCCAATTTCCAGTGGACGGACCTCGAGACGGTACTGCGGCAGTCCGATGTGGTCTCGCTGCACTGCCCCCTCACGCCGGAGACGTCGGGGCTGATCAACCGCGAACGCCTGCTGTGGATGAAGCCGGACGCGCTCCTCCTCAACACCTCGCGCGGCCCATTGATTGTCGATCAGGACTTGGCCGACGCCTTGAACGAGGGCCGCCTCGCGGGCGCAGGACTGGATGTGTTGAGCGTCGAACCACCTCCTCCGGACAACCCACTGCTCTCCGCCCGCAACTGTCTGGTGACCCCGCACATGGCCTGGGCAACGTTCGAGGCGCGGGCCCGACTGATGGACGTCGCCGTCGAGAACATCGCTGCGTTCCTCCGCGGCCAACCGATCCATGTCGTGAATCCGTAGACGGCCATGCCGGCAAGGACCCTCTATCCCCTGGAAGGGATTGTTCCCATCATCAACACGCCGTTTGATGAGGAACTCCAGATTGACTTCGCCTCGATCGATCGCCTGGTGGAACAGGGCATCGCCGACGGCATCACGGGGTGCATCGTGCCGGCGGTGGCGAGCGAGGTCGACAAGTTGACGGCCGACGAGAGGCGCGCTCTCGTCGAGCGTGTCGCCTCGGCGGCGAAGGGGCGCATCCCCGTGTTCGCCGGGTGCAGTTCGGAAGACCTCGGCCAGAGCCAGGAACTGGCGGCGCACGCGCTGAAGGCGGGTTGCGCCGGAGTGCTGTGCCGCGTGCCGTCCCGGCTGGAGGGACAGGACGAAGCGATCTTCGAGTTCTTCTCGAGCCTCGCCCGCGCGGCCGGGGACGTGCTGATGATTCAGGATCTCGCCTGGACCGGCTATGGCATGAAGCTCGAACTCATCCTGCGGATGTTCGAGCGCATCCCCTCGTTCCGCTGCCTGAAGATCGAGACCATGCCGGCGGGCGTCAAGTATTCGCAGGTGTTGGCCGCCACCGGCGGCATGCTGAACATCTCGGCGGGCTGGGCGATTCCGCAGATGATCGAGGCGCTCGACCGAGGGGTTCACGCGTTCAACACCACCGCCATCGACAAGCCGTTCGTCCACATCTACCGCCTGCACCGGGCGGGCCGGCGCCGCGAGGCCCAGGATCTGTTCGACCGCGTGACGCCCTATCTGGCATGGTCGCACCAGCACATCGACATCTCCATCCAGTTCCTCAAGCGCTACTGTCACCGGCGCGGGATCTTCTCCACGCCGAAGGTGCGGCCGCCCATCATGGAATATGACGCCTTCCATGAACGGTGCGGGGAGGAGTTGCTGGAACGCGTGATTGCCATTGAAGAGAGCCTGTCATGAACCCTTTTGCTGCCTGGACCCTGGAACGCTACGAGACCCAATTCCGGGATCGCCATCGGCTGTTCGACGTCGTCGATTACTGGGCGGCCCGTAAA
Source organism: uncultured Solibacteraceae bacterium (assembly GCA_964529305.1). Taxonomy (GTDB): domain Bacteria; phylum Acidobacteriota; class Terriglobia; order Bryobacterales; family Bryobacteraceae; genus CAZGUX01. The sequence continues at coordinate 8,425 of CAZGUX010000004.1, forward strand.
CCGGAGGCCGCCGCCTGGATCAACGCGACCCGGGGGACTCAGTGGACCTGGGCGGCGTTTGACCGCAAGATCTCCGAATGGGCGGGCGCTCTGTGGCGAATGGGCTTCGCGAAGGGCGACTTTTTGGCCACTTCGCTTCCATTGAGCGATGAGCACATCCTGCTCGAATACGCCTGCTTCCGGGTGGGCGTGATTCATGTGCCGTTCGATCTGCGCCTCTCGCCCGCGGAGGCACTCCGGTGCCTGGCACTGGTCGGGGCCAAGGGCTATGCCCACCTGGCAGGACCGCTCGACCCTCTGGGGGCGGCCGTCCGGGAGAATCTCCCGTCGATCCGCCGGGTGTGGGCCGTCGGGCCGGGATGGTCACTCGAGGGCGATCCGATCGACTCGGACCCGGCCATCACGCCGGAAGATGGGGCACAAGTGATCTTTACCACTGGTTCCACCGGCGCGCCGAAAGCCGCGCTCCTTACGCACCGCGGCATCACGGCGCAGAATATGGCCTTGGGCGCCGCGTTCCGTTTCAGCGAAGACCAGCGCGTTCTGGTCAACCTGCCACCCTCGCACGTCGGCTGTCAGGCCGAACTCCTCATGAGCACGTTTTTCTGGGGCGCGACGGCAGTGACGCTGGAGATCTTCGACGCGGCAAAATCCCTGGAAGCGATCGAACAGCACAAGGTCACCCTGATTGGCCAGATCCCCGCCATGTTCCAGATGGAGTGGCGCGCCGGCGACTACGCCACGCGGGATCTCTCCAGCGTGCGCATTGCCGTCTACGGTGGGCAGGCCGTGCCGCGGCCGTTCCTGGAGAAGATGCGCACCATGGCCCCGCTGATCGCGACCGGTCTTGGCCTCACGGAAGCTTCCGGCTTCTGCACCTACACCGATCCGACCCCGGAGGTCGCCACGGTGGCCGCGGGCCTGGGCCATGCCGTGCCGGCCTACGCCCTCACGATTCGCGAACCGATCGGCGGCGACGGCCTCGCCGGCCCGGAGTTGCCCCCCGGCCAGATTGGGCACGTCTGCTTTCAGGGCCCGCAGACCTTCGCCGGCTACGTCAATGATCCGGAGGCGACCGCCCGGACCCTCTCGCGCGACCGTTACCTTTACACCGGCGACCTCGGCTTTGTCGATGAAGCCGGCCTGCATTTCTCGGGTCGCGCCAAGTGGGTGATCAAGCCGGCGGGCAATCAGGTCTTTCCGGGGGACGTCGAGAACCATCTTGGCGCGTTGACGGAGAAGGTGGCCTCGGCCGGCGTCGTAGGGCATGAGCACGGCATTTGGAGCGAAGGCATCATCGCGTTCGTCGAGAAGAGGCCGGGGGTTGACCTGACCGAAGCGGAATTGAAGCGGCATTCGCGGGCGCTCACTTCCTACATGCGGCCGCTTCACTATGTGATTGTCGAGCCGGGGCAGATGCCTCTCAACCGAGTGGCCAAGGTGGATACGTTGAAGTTGCAGGAGATGGCCCGGGAAGAGGTGCGAAAGCTGAGGGAACGGGGCCGGTGGGACGGGGACGGGTTCAAGGGGGAAGAATAGAACGCCGTCCCTGGCCTGTGAAATGCGCCCTCTTACTGCACGCAGCGATTGGCCGGCTCCCCGTACAGGAAGTCGTCGACGGCCACGATGTTGATGCCGGCGGCCGGGTCGTCGGGGACGCCAGGAGCGGTAGTCCCCTGCGTCACGCGTACCTTCGCCACCATCTTGCTCTTGAACACCACTCCGACGAACGCCAGGCCCTTGGGGTGGACGCGCGCGAAATAGCGGCCGAGCGAGACGCCTTCCGGCGAGAAGAACTCGAGCATCGTGGTGAACGGGATAGCGACGTTCGTGAACACCGCGCCAAAGCCGTTGACCAGGCCCGGCGTCTCGGTGCCGGGCACGAAGAAGTCGATGTCGTACACGTGGCTCCCTACCGAGGTGAACAGCTTCTGAGGGCTGAACACGGTAAAGACCGACGGATAATCCGGGGACAGGTTCTCAAACCGGACCGGGCCCTCACCCTGGTTCGCGCTCACCTGAAAGCCGGTCCAGCCCGGAGCGGAACTCGACAAGACCATGCCCCGGACGGAGTTCTGATTGAAGAACTTCTCCGGAAAGTTGTTCGGCGCCAGGAATTGGGCTCCGACGCCGTCCCAGTTGATTTCGCGGCGTCCGTTCGGGTCGCCGGTCGCACCGGGGGGATTGAGGGGAGCGCCCAAAGCGGCGCGGAAATCATCGACCGTCGTCCGGAGGGCATCGGCGTCCGTTCCCGCCGCCGAAAAGACGGAAGCACCCGGTTGAGCCCAAAGGCCCGAGGTCATTAGCAACGCAGCAATTGTTGTTCGAATCATTGTGGTCCTCCTTCCACGAGTTCGATGATACGGGGAACGGTCGTGAGAAATCGTTGAGAAGAAGTAATGGATTGGTAAAAGTTCTTGATCGAAGCAGGAGGTGAGACTTCACGGTCGCCCAATGACCGGTCACCGAATAGCTGGGGCGGATCTTCTACGGCAGCAACACCAGGGTATTGCGGGGGAACGCGAACTTCCTGCCGAGTTCGTCGACGACGTTCACCTGGGCCGTGTACACCCCGGCGTTCAGGCTCGCCAGGGCCATCTGGAAGTGGACGGGCAGCACGTTGGGACGGTTCTCCGCCGCGCGGGTGACCTGGAGCGGATTCGACTCGAAGACTTTTCTTCCGCCGCGATACAACGCGAGACCCGCGGTGACATTGGCCACCTTGTTCTCACCCTCCACCGCCGGATCGTAGATTTCCAGGTACACGTACAGGTTCTGGTTCTTGCGGAAAACGCGAGTCACGCTCGGAACCAGCTTTTCGTCTCCCTGAACCAGGGGATGGTTTGCCAGGGACTTCTTGTTTTTTTCGGCCGCCCCGACCGCGGCCGACAGGGGCTCCCGCTGAGCCGACCAGATGACGGAACTCAGGCGCAGCGTCGTCTGCTGGCTGAGGTCCGGCACCGTGAATGGCGTCTCGAATGTCCCCATTTTTCCGTTAAGGTTCTCTCGGGCCAGGAACTTCAACGTGTACTCGCCCGGCGCGAGCGTCAGGCCGGTATCGTACTGGAAACTTCTCCGCCCGAGTTGCGTGGACGCGGCCGCATTCAGCTTCGCCGTGATCCCGTCGCGGACCACGTTCACCAGCCTGCCGGACTTGTCCCTGATTTGTCCGATGAAATCCAGTTCCACCGCCTCGTTCGACCCCTTCTTGGCCAGGCTGATTGCCGACCCGGGAATCTTCACCGAGATCGGCACGAAGTACCGGCCCCGGCCGATCCGGAAGTGATCGATCTCGACGGCCAGCGGCAGTTCGCTCACCGGGTCGCCCAGCATCAGCGCGTCCTGCAACTGGCGCTCTTTGTCGGTCGAGTTGAATTTGGCGAAGACTTTGTCCGAATAGTAGCCGCTGCGATAGTCGAGCTTCACCTGGAGTTGCTTGTCGTTCAGGCGAATCTGGATGCGCCGGTAGCGGCCGTCCCGAGCATCGTTCGAGCTGTAGTAGCCCAGGATGTAGTAGCTGTAGATGTCCTTCTGGGCCTGCTCGATGCCGAGGCTGAGGTCGTTGTGATCGAGCAGCGACTTGCCTCCCGTGTCCGAAGCCAGGGTGACCAGGGTCTCCTGCTGATCGTTGCGGCTGTCCATGCGCCCGCGCTGCGAACTTCCCGAGAAGACGCCCGTGCCTCTCGGCGAAGCCACGCTCGCGTTGCCGGAAGGCGCTTCGGCAGCCAAGCCGGTCGCGTCCACCGTATAGAACGACACGTTGGCCCGGATCGCCGCGTTCACGGTCGACCGAAGTTGCGACTGATTCTCGACGCCTGTCTTCGCGATGCCGCTCGAGAAGTAGATCAAGGCCTTTCGCTCGGGAAATACTCCCAGCTTTCGCGTCGCCGATTCGAGCGCCGCCAGCTTTTGGTCGGTGTTGAAGATGTTGAACTCCGTCTCGTCGGCCACGAACCCGCCCGTGTCATCGCCTTCAGCCGCCGAACCCGTGTCGGCGAGGCCCGCCAATTCGCTGGCCGTCCCCACCTGAAGTTTGCGGATCGTCGAGATCAGACGGTCGCGGTCGTCGGTGAACTCCTCGAGCACCTTTAACGACCCACCGTAGATCATCAGCGAAACCAGGTCGGACCGGGTCATGCGGGTTTCGACAAACTTCAGCGCGGCGTCCTGGGCCCGCACCTGATCTTCCGGCTGCATGGAGGACAGATCGAAGAACAGCGCGATCAGCCTGCGGTCCTGATGACGGATGGGTCCTTTTGAAGCCGCGGGGGCCGGCTTCGGCGCGGCCGACGTGCGATCGATAAGGGTCCGTGCGTCGTCGGCGATCGGCGGCAGCACTTCACCCTCGATCTTCTGCAGCTCAAACACCGAGACGGCCTGCGGCTTGCCGTCTTCGAGCACTGTGAAATCGTCCTTCTTCAGGTTCGTGACGGCGCGGCCCGATTTGTCTCGGGCAAAGACGTTGACCACCACCAGATTGGTGTCGGACCGGAAGGTGGTGACGCCGGCATCCGAATTCCGAGGGGCTGTCTGGGGCTGGCCGCTCAGCATCATGGCGAAGAGCCCCGCGCCAGCCATGCGGAGCGTCAACCGGGAATCGGGGCGCCTCATACGTTTCAGAAACGGAATCGCACCATCGCGGTCGCGCTCCGCATGGCGGCGGCCGAGAGCGGCAGACCGTAATTGACGGCGTTCAGCGTCGTGCCAACGCTGTTGATATTGACTTGGTTCAGGACGTTGTTCGCTTCCAGCCGGAAGTCCAAATTGCGACGCTCCCCGAGCGCGAAGCCGCGGCCGAAGGAGGCATTCAGGGAGACCATGCCCGGTCCCGGGATCGTGTTTCGTCCCGCGTTGCCGAACTGGCCGGCCAACGGCAACTGGAACGCCGTGACATTGAAATACCCCACGCCGCCCGTGACCGGCGCGCCCGTGGCGTCCGGTCTCGTGGTCCCGGTGGCGCCCGTACCTGCCGAATCGCTCAGGTTTCCGGAAACTTTCGGGTTGAGAGGCGTACCGCTCTGCGCCGTCACTCCCCCGGTCAAGGTCCAATCCCGCAGCATCCGGCTGGCCCAATGATGCTGGGCCAGCAAATGGCTGTTGTGGCCGAACGGCGAGGTCAGCACGTAGAACGCGTTCAACGTGTGCCGGCGGTCGAAATTCGACAGGCTGCGCTCGGCGGCAATGTTCTGGTCGTTCTGTGCCACCCCGCCGCCAAACGTGGACGCGTCGTCGATCGACTTGGCGAACAGGTAGTTCAGGTTGAAGGAAACTCCCCGGCTGAAGCGCCGCATGAGGCTGACCCGAGCGGCGTGATAGATCGAGTTGGCATCCGAGGTTTGAAACGTGAAGGCGGTCGCCGAGGCGATCCTGCGGCGCTCCTCCGCTGTCAGCGGTGAACCGGGAGAGGCCCGGTTGGGAAGGCGCTGCGTGTCGAGCCGGGTCCCCTTCGTCCCCAGGTAGCCGACCTGCATCACCAGGTGTCCCGGAAGGTCCTGCTGGATGGACAGGTTCCACGTCTGCGCGTACGGCAGGCGGTAGAACCGATCGATCGCCCACGTATTGGTCAGGGTCTTTCCCGGGGGCGTGACGGTAAACCCGTCGGCCAGGGTCAACACAGCGGTCGCGCTCGTGATCACGCTCGTCGAACTGGCAAACGGAGGCTGCGCCGACAGATTCCTCGCGAATCCGTTGTACGCCGCGCCGTTGACGTACATGCCGTAGCCTGCCCGCACGACCGTCTTACCCTTCAGCCAGGGCCGCCAGGCGATGCCCAGACGCGGCGTGACGTTGTTGCGGTCGGCATCCACAAGCCCCTTCGGAAACGATCCCGTGTACGGACCGGTTGCCCCCGGCAGCACGGCGGCGGCGGCGGTGAACAACGGGGCGAAGTCCAGATTCGCCTCGTGTCCCCTGCGCTCGTAGGGCACGCCGTAATATTCGTATCGCAAGCCGAGGTTGATGGTGAAGTTCGGCAGCATCCTCCAGTCGTCCTGGGTGAACAAGTGATAGTTCGTGCCGCGGAAGTAGGTCGACGAGTCGCCGTAGCGAATCGAACTGGAGTTGGGAAGTCCCAGCAGGAAGTCGGCCAAGTCAAGGCCCGTACCGGCGATCGGCTGCCCGGCCGCATCCAGGGCGCTGGTGCTCAGCCCGGTGAACGCGTACGTGCCTCTTCCGTTGGCGTCGGTCCTGGTGTTGTTCTGCATCCTCTGGAACAGGCCTCCCGCGCTCAGTGAGTGCTTGCCGCGCATCCAGGTAAACGTCTCGTTCACTCCGATGCTCTGGTTGCGCATCAGCGAAGGGCTGCCGTCGGACAAATCGGAGTAGTTGGTGAAGTTCAGATTCGGCGGGCCGTAGTTGATGGGATCGGCGCTGGTCCCGGCGATTCCCAGGCCGGCGGCCACATTGGACCCGTAGGCGAAAAACGGCAGCGTGTCCATCCGGTTCCGATTGAATTGAACACCGGCGTTGTTAAACACACGGGGGGCAAAGGTGTGGATCCAGTTCACGCTTGCGTTCACACCGCGCCCGCTGCCCTCATCGAGAAATCCGAGAAGCTGAGGCGTCTGGCTGGAGCGGTTCTGCAGTTGGAAATTGCCGGACAGCCGGTTCCGGCGGCCCAGGCTCTGTCCCAGGCGAACGCCGACGTTCTGATTCTGGTTCGGCACAGCCGTCGTGAACTGATAGTTCTGCGCCAGGCACCCGAACGTGGAACCCGCCGGGCACGTCCCGGTCTGATTCGGCGCGGGAATGTAAGTGAACAAGCCTTGGGCGATCGAACTGACCCTCGTGACGGGGAGGCGGTTTCCCGGAAACGGCGTCGCGGAACGCGGATCGTAAATCGCCTGGCTAAGCGCGGAAAAGTCGCCGCCGCGTTCGGCGGATGTGGGGACAGTGCCGACCCGGCTCGAGGCGTTGTCCATCCAGTTGCCCATGTAGTTGAAGAAGAAGGTTGTGTTCCGAAGCCGGAACAATTTGGGGATCATCAGCGGTCCGCCTAGCATCACGCTGAAGCGTTCCCGGGAATACTCGGGCTTGGCCACAGGCTGACCACTGACGGCAAACGGCCGGGCATCCAGCGACGAATTGGCCAGCCCGAGGCTCAGCATTCCGTGCAGTCCCTGCTGGCCGCGGTTGCGACGGTTGCCCATGGCTCCGAAATCAATGGGACCGCGGCGCGCGCCGGGCGGACCTTCGCCGCGGCGGTTCCCCGGGTCGCGACCGCCGGGCCCGCCGAAGCCTCCCCGGCCCGGTCCACCGAATCCCCCCGGACCGCCGAAACCACCGCGTGCTCCGAATCCACCGCCTCCACCAAAACCAGGTCCACCACCGCCGGGTCCTCCACCGCCCGGCCCTCCTCCGGCGACGCCGGGACCGCCGAACTCTCCTCCCTGGTTTCCCGGGCCTCCTGGCCCGCCCGGGTTCTCTCCGAATCCTCCGGGGCCCCGCTCAAATCCGGGTCCGAACTCCGGGCCGATGGGATCCCCACCTACTTGCTGCAGCCCGCGGCTGAGCGTTCCACTCAGGAGAAAGGCTTCGTTCGCACTTTCGCTCTGGACGCCTCCGGGAATTTCCATGGTCCCGGGGTTCGCGTCAATCGCACCCATTCCGTTGAGTTGATTGGTCACCTCCGGCACGGGTGCGGTACCCTGCCCGTTCCGGCCATTCCTCCTGAATCCCCCCGGAGCCATACCGGACCCGGCCGGTCGAGCCTGCGGCCGCGCGGCACCCCCTAATGGCTGTGTCCGGGCAGCCGCCACAGCGGCTTGCCGGGGCGCCAGGGTCAGGTTCCATTCGGCGGGGGAGGCTCCCGGAAACTCGATCTGCTTGCGTTCCTTGGTGAACCGGAACATCTCCACTTCCACCGTCCATACGCCTCCGGCCGCGCCCTCCAGACGATAGCGGCCCTTCTCATCAGTAACGGTGGACAGGGTTGTTTCACCCCGCGTTGCCCGAATCGAGGCTCCCGGGACGGGGATTCCATTCGCGCGCACGATCCCGGTCTGCGCCCGGGCCCCCAACACCGTCATCGCGACGAGCAACACCACGCCCAAACAAAATGTGAAACACTGGAGCTCCGGCTGACGCCGATCTCCATGACGCTCCGATGCCCGGTCGTGAGTCGATAGCAATTCCCTGCCCCGCTTGAATGAAGCGCGAAGCGGGCTGTTCTTGGGATTTCCCACGGTTGTCCTGATAGATGAGATGACGAGAACAGCGCCGTTCGGAGTTACCGCCCTCTTTTCTTTCAAACACGGTACGAGCCCCGTTGTTCCGGCCATTCCCGGCGCGGCGGTGAGATCCCGTCTGTTTTGCTGGGCTTCGCCCCTCGAATGTGCGAGTTTCCCCATCGAAACCGCGAGCGCGGTGGCTCGGTTGGCTCGGCGCCTGATTGGCTAGAGGGAGGCCTGCCCGCGACGTTGTGGGTTCAGTTGCGGCCGCAAAGATTCGGCGTCGCACACATGCCGCCCGGGCAGGCTGGCATTTCGCTTTTCGACGCACTCGTGCCGTTCGCATGCGCGGCGAACGTCGACAATTTTTGCGTCAGATGCTTCTCGCCGCACGATGGGCACTCAACGCCGTCCTGCTCGCCGCGGCGGACCAGTTTCTCGAAATGCGAACCGCAATCGTCACACACGTATTCGAAGATAGGCATGGCTACTCCAGAAGGATCAATATCAGTTTATCAATCAAGACGGACGGCGCGCCGGGCTGGAAATTCGCCATGACCGAGAAGATCCGCCGGGAGCCATCGGGACGGTCCAGATACCCGGCCAGCGATGCGACCCGCGTCAAAGTCCCGGTCTTCGCCCGTACCACACCCTTCGCCTTGGTTCCCTTGAAGCGGTTTTTCAAGGAACCGTCCTCGCCACCCACCGGCAGAAGGCTCAACCACAGGTCGCGGTAGGGCGAGTCATACACGTAACGGAGCAACTTGTGGACCGCCGCGGGAGTGATCAGGTTCCGCCGCGACAAGCCCGAGCCGTCGACGAGATCGAACTCCTCGGGCGTGATCCCCGCTTCGGCAATGAACTGCCGCATCTCGGCCATGCCCGCGTCCCGGGTCCCGCGGCCCCGGCGCGCGTGGGCCACGGCGCACAACATCAACTCGGCATGCAGATTCTGGCTGACTTTGTTCACCACGCGCAAGCACTCGCCGAGTGTCGCCGACTCGCGCTCGGCCAGGCGGACGCCGGACGCCTTCAAGGGCGCGGCCTGGCCTGGCAGCCAATGGCGCGACACGGCCTGGCCGTCGACGGCAATCCCCTGGCGCTGCAACGCGTCCCGCAAGGCCGTGGCCGCGAACAGCGCTGGATCGTCCACAGCCATTCGCGCGGATTCTCCAGTGCTGTTGCGGCGCAAGGTCCCCGAAATCCGGATCTGCCGCGACCCGGGCGCGCGATCCCACCGGACGCGAGTCGGCGATCCGTCGAAGACGCGGTTGTCGAAGGTGAAATACTCCATCGCCGGCGTCAAGCGGATCGCGGCCGGATCCCCGGGCAGCAGGGTGATCCGCACCGCATTGTCGTTGAACGAGAGAGCGCTCACGGGCGCTCCGGCGGGCCTCTTGGTATCGTCGAGCGTCCAGCCGCCCGGATAGGGGTCGTACGGGTAGAGCGTGTCGTCGCCGACGACGCGGCCGCCGATCCGCGTGACCCCCTTGGCGGCAATCTGCCCGGCCAATTCATCCATCACCGCGAGCGGGCCGCCAGGCTCGGCATTGGGGTCGTACGGCAGCACGCGGCCGGAGAGGTTCGGATCGCCCCCGCCTACCAGCGTGACGTCGCCATGCACACGGCCGGAGCGATCCGGCGCGCTCGCCGCGATCACCCGCGTGGTAAACCGGAAGTCGGGGCCCAACCGGAACAATGCCAAGGCGGAGGCGAAGAGCTTGGTGTTGGACGCCGGAGCGAAGAATTTCGCACTGTCTTTCTCCACCACCACGTCGCCCGTGGCCGCATCGGTGACCAGGATCCCGAAGTGGCCGCGGTCCGCCCCACGAGTGGTGTCGAGCGCCCTCTGGATCTTCTCCGCCAGATCTTCAGCGAAGCCAATGCCGCAACAGAGGAGCAAAGCCAAACCACGCATTCAGCGTCCAATCTTGGATTCCAGCCAGATCAGGCCGACCAGGACCGACACCATGATGGTGCCGAGCATGGGCAAAAGCATCACGACCCCAAGACCATAGAACGCCGCCAGGTACCCGAGGCTGGCGGGCGCGAGCGTGGCTCCTACCTGGGCAAGCGAGAAGATCCCGTTGAACAGGCCCGGCCGGTAGTAGGCGAAGCGGTGGCCGATCTTCTCCGCAACCAGGGGATACATGCTGGCGAACCCCAGTCCGGTGAAGAGCACGCCGGTGACCGCCCCGAACCGGTTGTTGGTGGACATCAGGATAATGCAGCCGAACATGGCAAGGGCTGCGCTTCCCGTCAGCAACTTGCCGTGCGCGACGCGCGGCAGCACGGCGATGGCGCCGATTCTTCCCACCAGCAGCGAGATCCAGTACAAGGCCAGCATGGACAGAGACGACTCCGGACTGATCCCGATTTGATGGATGAGATACACGGTGAGCCATCCCGCGATCGACCACTCGTTGCCGAACTGGAAGAACAGCAGCAGGGCCAACAGGATGGCGGCCGGGTTGTGCGCGTCGGTGAGACTCACCCGGAGCGCCGGTTCCCGAGGCGGCGGCGCGAGAGGGAAGGTGGTGTTGCGATAGATCGCCACGTACACGGCGGGAACGATCGCCATCAGCAGCAGGATCTGGGTCATCGAGTAGGCGTAGAAGGCCCCGCCGACACTGAAGGCGGCCAGCACGCATCCGGCGACAAAGAAGATACCGCCCATGTTCACGGTAGCGGCGGGATTCTGGCGGTAGGCCGGAGCGATGGCCACGAACAGGCCATGATTCAACAGGCCCGTCGAGGCGCCGATCGAGAGCAGGCCCATCTTCCGCCAGATCGGGGGCGCGGACGGGCTGGCAAACGCCAGCCCCAGGTAAGCCAGACAAGCGACGACACAGGCGGCAACCAGGCCGAATGCCAGGCTCCGGCGGCGGATGAGGGGAGGTGCGGCCAACTGCCCCAACACCAATCCCACTGCAAGGTGGAGAAAATAGTCGCCTACGGTCGAAAAGTCGAAGCTAAGGTGATATCCCCACACGGGCAGGATGGCGCCCAGTAACGCCATCAGGTATCCGGACAACGCGAAGCCCGCCAGGGCTCGGCGCGCGGACGAGGCGTTCAGGACTTCTTCACCTGCGAACGTCCGGGTTGGGTTCACGTTCTCCCTTATTGTAACCGTGGCGCCCGGAGGCCGCTGGTGGGTTGTTAACATCCGGAATTTTGGACGATCAGGTCCGTACCTCTTTGGAAAACCAGAGGATCATGGAGGGACCTCAAATGAAATCAGGCAGTTAGACCGTGGCAACAGGAATGCAACGCAAAAGACAGTCCGCTTTTGGTGCAGTTGCCTCCTCTGTTGGCGAATCTTGTGATCCAACAATGGCCCTGACGTTGATGTCAGGGCTATGCTTTTTCCAATCAACGCCTTCCGATGAGGATTCGAGACGGGTAGAGTCCCTGCTGAACCGGGCAGTCTTCGAGCAGGTCGAAGTCGGTGGCTTCAATCACATCCGTGATCTGACGTTCCACCTGACGCCCCCAGAAAGCGGGCGCCACCGATCCAGCCACACGATAAAGCCGGTTGAACACTTCGGTGT
>CAZGUX010000005.1:0-34659 GCA_964529305.1 uncultured Solibacteraceae bacterium
CCGCCAGGCGCGCGGCAAACGCATGGTTCAGGCGCGTGCGCTCCTCGTCGAGGTATTCCTTGATGGCCTCTTCCTGCTCCGTGACGCGCTTCTCGAGTTCGGCGAACCGCTCGACTTCCGCTTTGGCGGCCAAAGGATGCTCGCGCGCGTCCGAGTTGGCAAACACGCCGGCGAGCGCGTAGTAGTCCTGAGTGCTGACCGGATCGTATTTGTGATCGTGACAGCGCGCGCATCCAACGGTGAGGCCGAGAAAACCGCGCGTCAGCACATCGACGCGGTCATGGCGTTCATCGGATCTTGCCCTGGGAGGCTCGACGATTTTGTAATACCAGGGACCGAGAGCGAACAGGCCCAGCCCGGGGCGCAGGCGGGAGGAGTCCTCCGGTTCCAGCAGGTCGCCGGCGATCTGCGCTTTGGCGAACAGGTTGAACGGCATGTCGCCGTTCAACGAACGGACGACCCAGTCACGATAGCGGTAGCCATTGACAAAAGGCTCGGCCGAGAGGCCGAGGACATCTTCGTCGGCGTAGCGGGCAACATCGAGCCAGTGGCGCCCCCAGCGCTCGCCGTAGTGGTGCGATGCGAGCAGGCGTTCGACGACACGCGGCCAGGCATTCGGCGATGAATCGTTGACGAACGCCTCGACGTCAGCCGGCGCGGGGGGCAGGCCGATCAAGTCGAACGTGGCGCGGCGAATGAGGACTCGACGGTTCGCGGCGCCGGCCGGGGCGAGGTCCTGAGATTCGAGCCGGGCCAGAACGAAGCGGTCAATCGGGGTGATGGGCCAGGCTGCGTTCCGGACGGCGGGCATCGCGGGCTTCCGGATGGGCTGAAAGGCCCAATGGCTTTTCGGGTCAGGCTTGGATGCCGTCGTTGCGGCGGCGCCCGGCCAATGGGCGCCGTCGTCTATCCATTGCCGCAAGCCGGCGATTTCCGCGGCGCTCAGTTTTCCCTGAGGCGGCATCTTGAGCCGGGGGTGGGTGTGGTCGACCACCTGAAACAGCAGGCTCTCGGCGGATCGCCCCGGCACGATCGCGGGACCGGACTTGCCGCCGGCCATCATGGCTTCGCGCGAGTCGAGCCGCAGGCCTCCGAGCTTGGAAGCGGTGTGACAGGAGTGGCAATTGGCGGCCAAAACGGGCTGCACCCGTTTCTCGAAGAACTCGATCGGGTTCGAGTCGGCCCCGGCCACAACCGCAGCGGCACCCAACCAGAAAGCGACTGATGTCCATCGCATGCCTATTACCTTATCTCGACTCGCAGGGTCCGGAACTCGCGAGCTTTCTCTTTTTCCTGCGCGCGGCGAAACGCATCGAACTCGAGTCGGCTCTCCTCGGCCTTGCCGGCCTGACGGAGGGCCGTCGCCAGCAGGTAGTGCGACGAGGGCTCGTCCGGGTGGACCGAAACGGCTTTTCGAAACGCGGCGACGGCATCGAGGGGGCGCTTCTCCTCGACGGCCAGTTTGCCGAGCAGGACGTGCGACCGCCAGTCGGCGGGGTCGAGGCGGGTCGCCGTCCGCGTGAACTCGCGGATGCGTGTGAGCGAGGCGTCGCGCGCGCCGGGCGTCATCAGGCGGAACTCTGCCAGCGCGCCGTAGTACCAACCGGCGGCCAGCTTGGGATTTACCTTGCGCAGATCTTCGGCGGTCTGTTTGAGCTTGGGCCATGCCTGAGCCCGGTTGTGACAATCGGCGAGAAGCTTGTACGCGACCGGATCGTTGGGGTGGTCGTGGACAAGGGCCCGCAAGACGGATTCGGCCCGGTCGAAGTCGCCTCGCATCCAATACGCGACGCCGAGTCCCGACCGGATCTTGGTGGAGCGGGGCAGCGCGCGGACGGCCGATTCGAAGAAGGTCACGATCGGGTCGACGGCGTTGTTGGTTCCAAGGAACTCGGCCAGGGTCAGATAGGCATCCTCATTGGCGGGATTGATGCGGATGGCGGCCTGCAGGTGCTTCAAGGCGGGTTCGGCCCGGCCAAGCTGGAATTCGCAGTAACCGGTCATCTCGTTCCAGCGGGCTGAATTGCTTTCGGTGCTCTCCAGGGCGGCCAGCAACCGCAGGGCATTGCCGTAGGCGCCATCGTCCATGTGCTTGGCGGCGCGGTCGAGGAGCAGGGGCGCCAACGCGGGATCGGGGTGGACGCTTTTTCCGCTCTGGAGGCGGGCTTCGGCTAACGTCAAGGACACCTGAGGATCGCCGGGTGCGAGTTGCTTCGCCCGCTCCAGGGCTTGCAACGCTTGAGCGGTTTTCTTGAGTTGGGTGTAGGCGTTGGCGACATTGACCCACGCCGAGACGTTCGCCGGGTCAGCGGCCAGGACCTTTTCGAACTGGGCGGCGGCTTCTGCCGGACGTTTGAGGGCGAGATAGTTAGCGCCCAGGTTGTTGCGGGCGGGTACGGAGCCGGGCGCCAACTGGACCGCCCGCTCGAAGTGGGGCCTGGCAGTTTCTGGTTTGCCCAGTTGGGTGTAGGCGACGCCCAGCAGGCTATGGGCGGGGTAAAAGGCTGGGTCGGCGGCAACCGCACGGACGAGCAGGCCCGCGGCTTCCTGGGCTTTTCCGTTCTGAAGGAGACCCGCCGCCTGGCGCGCGAGTTCGGCCGTTGGCGGCGGACTTGCCTGGAGGGCGGCAGCCAGCAGGAGGACGACCGCGCAATGGGAAAGAAACGTGTGCGGCAATGCGATCAGGTTGTTCTGCCTCCGGCGCTGCCGTCTTCGATAAGGCGCGTACATTGAAGCGCCGGTCGGAGACCGGCGCCACTCGTTTACAGATACAACTTCATGCCGAACTGAATGATTCGGGCGGGGGCCGCGGTGGTGATGACGCCGGGAGTCCCCGCATTGATCGTCGAACCGGGCAACCCGAAGTTGGTCGTATTGGTGAAGTTGAAGAACTCCGACCGGAATTGGAGACGCCGGCGCTCGGCGATCCGGAAGTCTTTGTACATGCCGAAGTCCCAATTGAACAGCCGCGGCCCTCGAAGAACGTTGCGGCCGGTATTGCCGATGGAGAACTGTCCTTGGGAGGTGGGGACGACGAAGCAGCTTACGTCGAACCAGCGCTCGCGGGTGGCGTTGTCGAGCTTGCCGTTGCAGATGCGGTCGGGCCGGGAGCCTGCTCCGCGGTTGCCGGTATCGCCTGACCATGCAGGCGTGAACGGAAAACCGTTGCTGGCCGTGAGAATCGTGGTCGTGGTCCATCCCCCGATCAACGTGCGAACCATTCGCGAGGAGTGGCCGCGCAGGAAGGGAATCTCCCACACGACACTGCCCGAAAAGATGTTGGGGGAATCGTAGTCGCCCAGGCCGCGGTCCGCCCGGAGGTTGTAGGGGTCGTGCCCCACCGAAGTGTTACTGGTGTTGAGGTCAATCAACTTCGACCGGGTATAGGCGAAGCTGGTGGACAGGCCCTGGCGGAAACGCCGCTCCAGACGGCTCTGGAAGGAATGGTACGCCGAACTTCCCGATTGCTCGCTGAAGCTGATGGTGTTGAACTCGGGGTAGGGGCGACGAGGGTCGACGGCACCTGGCCCCGGCCGAGGAACATTGAGCGGCCGGGTTTGTTGCAGCTTGGATCCGGTGTTGCCCACGTACCCCAGATCGAGAACGAACCCGCTGCCCAGTTCGCGCTGCACAAAGAGGTTAAACTGCTGCGTGTAGCCCCAATTTCCGTCGTAGGGTGAGTGAGCGAACAGGTTCGGCCTCGCCGAAAACTGTGCTCCGGCGAGGATTGTCTGGGTTGTGCGGAGCGGCCTGCCACTCGCGTCCACCTGGTTCAATAGACCGCCCTCCCGAACGATGAAGGGCGGGCTGATGAACTCCGACTCGCGGTTTCCGTCCAGTTGCACCTGGAAGATCCCATAGCCGGCACGGATAACGGTGCGATTAGTGAGCCGGTAGGCCAAGCCGAGACGGGGCGCAAAGGCGGTCTTGCCGAGCGGCCGCAGCGACTTCTCGCGGATGCCCAGTTCCTTGGCGGTCTGAATCAGCGGACGGTAGGTGTCCAGCGACAGTTTGGTGGCCGAGTGAAGGTTGACGCCCTTTTGCAGGGCTTCCTCACTCACTACCAGGATCGCGCCCCTACCGTTTCGGGCGCTGGGCTCAAAAGAGGCGAGCGAGTCGTTTTTCTCCTGTGTCGGGAAGTTCAGCTCGTAACGCAAACCGATGTTCACCGTGAGCTTGGACGAGACTTTCCAGTCGTCCTGGATATAGACCCAGTGGTTGCGCATCTGCTCATAGAACCAGCCGAGCGGAATGTACCGTCCGGCGCTGAACGGCAGGCTGAGCAGATAGTCGGCCAAACCGCTTCCGGTTCCCGCCCGCGATGCGGGGTTGACCGTGTACTCTCCGGTATACGAGAAAGTCCCGGCCCCTTGTCCCCACGTGGTCAGGTTTTGCTGCCATCGCCGGTGAGCGAATCCGGTCTTCAGCGTGTGATTGTTGCGTATGAGCGTGAAGTTGGTGGCGTACTCCCAGTTGTTGCCGGCGTCCGCCAGGCCGAAGCCGCCATTGCTCGGCACGCCGGTGAAGCCGGCGTAGCTGAGGGCGGGCAACGAGGGATAGATATCCGAGACGCCCGCGCCGAAGCCTTGAATTCCGGCCGCGGTGGTCCAATCGGTTCCGCCGGGAACGACCGCGTCGTTCGAGATCTCGTTCCAGATGCGCGCAAAGGCGACGCGCGTATCCATGATGGACGTGGGGTTGATGTTTCTCGTCCACCCGAGCACATACGAACTGCCGTTGCCCTGTTTGGGATTGGTGCCCAAATCATAGGGCGCCTTGACGTCTTTGCCGTAGGGCCCAAGGCTGTTCAGGAAATTGTTCGGCTGGTACGAACCGCGGAACATCAACCAGTCGGCATCACTCAACTTATGATCCACCCGGAAACCATAGTGCTCGTAGTCATTCGGTTCCGAGCCCAGACGCAGGAAGTTGTTCGCGAAGCCGGTGCGGTTCGGCAGGGGAACCCACTCCAGAAATCGCTGCCCGACGGCCTGATCGAGGCGGCCCCTCGGGATCAGGTTGTTGGGGAACGGATCGCGAATAAAGCCGGCTCCCGCCGGATTGACGCGTGTGGTGTTGGGGTCGAAGATTCGGACCGGCAATTCGCTGAGATCGCCCTGGCGCATGTTGGCGGTGGGGACCGAGGCGAGGATCGTCCGGCCCAGCCGCTCGCGCTGGCCTTCGAAGTTGAAAAACCAGAACGTCTTGTCGCGGCCGTCGTAGAGGCTGCCGAGCCGCACGGGTCCACCCGCGGCAGCTCCGAACTGATTCCGCTTGCGGGGCTCGGCCGTGGGAGCGAAGAAGTTGCGCGCATCCAGCTTCCGGTTGCGGAGGAACTCCCAGAGCGAAAGCCGCAGCTCATTCGTTCCCGACTTGGTGGTGACGCTGATCACGTTGCTGCCGTAGCCGTTCTCGGCCGAGAAGTTCGAGCTGGTGATCTTGAACTCGGTGATCTCGTCGGGATTCGGGCTCACGGTGGAAGTGCGCCCGAAGTTGTTCACGACGCTGCCGCCGTCGACGAGGATCAACATCTGATTCGGCCTGGAGCCGCTGGTGGCAATGGCCGTAGGCTGGCTCGTACTCTGCAAGGAAGCCGCGCCTCCCGCGAGGCCGGCCGCCGTCTGATGGTTGAACGTGTTGACCGAACCGGGTGAAAGGATCTGGAGTTGTTCAAACTTTCGCCCGTTGAGAGGGAGTTCGACCACGCGTTTTTCCTCCACGAGATGCCCGACGGAGGCCTCCTCGGTTTGCATGGTGGGAGCGGCCGCTTCGACCGACACCGTCTCGGCAACTTGTCCGACCTGAAGGGTGACGTCGACGCGGAACACAGCCGCGGTGTCGAGTTTGACCTCCGGCACGACCGAGGCACGGAATCCATCCTTGGTTACCCTGACCTCGTACGTGCCAGGCGGCAGGTAGACGAAAGTGTACTCGCCATTCGGCCTGGTCGTATCGCTCTGTTTGAAATTCGTACCCGCATTCTGGATGGTGACCACCGCGGATGGGACGCTGCCGCCGCTCGCGTCTCGCACGGTACCCAGTAGCGTCGCGGTCGCGCCCCCTTGGGCAAAAGCAAATTGTGCCGCAAACGCGCAGGAGCAAAGAATGCTTGTCGTAACGGTCCTCAAGTGCATGAAAAACCTCCCCGTGGGTGAGTTGTTATCAAAGGCGTGACGGGAAAGTCAAGTGCGGGCCCGTAAAATATCCGGACGCGGCAGGTTATGCACCAACTGGCGGCGATTCGATACAATCAATTCCCGTGCCCACGATTGACTTTTCCCGTTCTTTCATGACCTGGCGCGTGGATACGCTCAAGAAGCCGCCCAAGACCGTGACTCATGCGCTCCCTTACACCGTCAACAACGCGCGCGTGCTGATCGACTGCGTCTGCCGCATCGACGAGATGGCGACCGGACACTCGCAGGAGTTCTTTCTCGGCGTTAGCTGCAAGACCGAGGTTGTCAGCATTGAGAAAGACATCTGGACGGTTCCGAACGCGGATTTCGTTCCGGTAGTAACCACGGAGCGGTTCATGAGCGTCAAGACCTTCGACCACGCCGACCGCAAGGTGCTGCTCTATCCTCCCGAGTTGGGCTACCAGCCCGAGAAGCAGATCGTCAGCGTCGAGGAGACGTTCGACAAATTGACGATTCACGTTCCGCGGGTGGAGGGCGAGTTGCTCGGCGAGACGATGCAGGTGGTGCAGGCGGTCTTCGACCAGCGGCCCCTGGTGGCGCGAACCGTGTTGACCAGCGATCGCTACCGGGCGACGCTGGAGTTCCCCATCCAGACCATGAACGCCAGCGAGCGCGAAAAGTTCTACCAGACCGATACGGGTCCGATCCTTTTCCCGGACCTGAGTTGCGAACCGGCGGATCTGATGATCAATCTGGATCTGGCCTTTGTGGCGATCAACCGGCCGACCCATGCCGAATTCCTGGTGCGGGTGAAGACGCCGGTCGACCACGGCATCCGCGTCTGGCACTATTCGAAGCCGGTGCTGCTGGAAGCGGCAACCGAGATTTACGCCCTGCCCTAGATCCGTTCGGGCCAGGCTGGAGGGAGGCCCGTCAATCCCCGTTCGGGCGGCCTCCCGCCGTCAATTGGAGAAGCCAACCCCGAGCAGGCTCGATCGGGATCTCGTCCGTTGGAAGGAATCGGGCCTCCGGCTGAAATCCCGGAATTGCGGGCGCGGTGAGAACCGCGTCCCGCGAGTCCAGCGCCAACGCCGGCCAATCGAAGGTCAATCGGCAGCGAACGGGTTGCGGTTCCCAACTGGCGATCGAAATCAGCGCTCTCCCTTCTGTCTGATAGACGGTCGCTAGAACGCGGGGAACCTGCGGCCGAACGGGACACGCCGGGTCCCAGTAGCCGATCATCCTGGCCTTCTCGATGCCAAAGTCGTCCCACAGTTTCCACAAGTGTTTCGGGTCGGCGCCGGAGTAGTAACGAGCGGTCATCCCGTAGATCATGCCCCGCCACGGGTTGCCATTCCGTTCCAGCATCTCGCCGAACAATCCGAAAGGAATACCGGAAATCTCCACCAGCCAATAGTCGGGCGCTTCGTTGTAGTCGTAGAGTTCTCCGAACCACAGGCTGTCGATGAAGGGAAAGTGTTCCAGGTATTTGTTCGCCGGGCTGATCCGGAGATCCTCGAAGGGAAATTCGTTTCCGCTGTGAAAGTCGATCAGGCACCCTGGACGCGTGCGGTCCATGACCTTGCGCACACGCTTCATCACCTCGCGGTTGTACCCGATCCCGTCGAGATACAGGCCGTCGATCTGGACTTTCCGAAGCAGCCAGGCCAGTCCCTCCAGGTAATAGTTGTGCCAGCGTGACAGCCCCGTGGTGGCGATCGCCGCGTCGACGTCGCCGTTGGGATAACTGTGGTGCCAGGCAGGCGTGTATCCCGAAATGAGGTGCTCCCGCAGCCAGGAGTGGCCTCCTCCGGGGCCGTCGAGGAAGATCTCGCCGCCCAGACTCCGCAGCGCCCACATCTCGGCGACACGGTTGCTCAATTCGCGCACGGTGTAATAAATCTTGACCTTCAGGCCTTTCTCGTGAGCCTCGCTGACGTACGCCACCAGCTTGGCGGCCGCCACGAACGGGTAGTTGATAAATGGATTGACCTCGTTGCCGTGGTGGACATTGAGAATCGTGGCGCCGGCGGCCGCCACGGGTTCCGGCGGGACGAACATGTGGTAGTAGCGCTGGCGCCAGTGGCCCGGGTGGAGCGGCTTCACCGGAGTGTCGATCATGCCAAAGCAAAACCACAGTTCCCCGCCGGCCCGCATCGTGCGCGGTCCACTCGATGCGCGCACCACGACGCGATCGCCCTCGTCGCTGACGGTACAGCCGCCCTCGCCCCCGTTAGCCCATGTCTCAGGCACGCCGGTGGCCTGAAAGTTGGCGATTTCCTAGGAATTCCTCCGGGCCTTTGAGTTTCACCTGCAGGCCCGCGGCCACGTCGCCAATCCAGACGCTGTTGTTGGCTCGCCTCTCGTCCCAGGTCCATTTCCATGCCGCCGGCCGGTAGCCGCCTTTGCGTCCGAGGCCCATCATGTACGTCGCGACGGCTCGCCGGAGTGAGACCTCCAGCCGGATGTCGTTCACTGTCGAGTCCGCCAGGGCCTTCAGCCGGATCCGGGAGGCTTGCGAGCAAATCGCGCACCTCGGAGTCCGTAGCGATGATCTCCATCGGGTCAACGCTGTCAAACTCCGTTCGGGCCTGCAGATCGAGCAGCCGTGCCTTTGGCAGTGATTGCCAATCCGACGGGGCCTGATAGTGCTCTGGTTGAGCCGGGAGGTACCGCACCGCGTAGGCGTGAGCTATCGGCTTCACGGTGTGAACCAGGTAATAGACGTGATACTCGCCCGGCGCGGTCGGCGGCTCGAAAACAAGATCGCAGGAATCGCGGGTCACTGAGACATGGGCTACCTTGGTGACCGGCTGACCGGTCGCGGCGTCGATCACGAGAACGTGTTTGGCCGCCGCGTCATCCCTTCGCCGCCAGGGGACGTGAGCCGTCACGACCGCGGGCTTTCCGGAAATGCGCAGACGCGCTCGATGGTTGCCGAGATTCGGCGGCCAGCCGCCGGCTGAGTAGGCAACATCGGCTTCGGCCCCTCCCAGGGGAAGCACGGATGCTAACCCAAGAATGTCCCTCCGGGTGAATGGATAGATCACGGACCGGCAGCCTCCAATCGATAGCGCGGGCGGCCAGAGTAGTCGATCGACTCCGCACCCGGGTTCATTTCACCATCTGGCCGCGCCGGAAGCGACCCCCCAGGCCCTGATCACTTCGCCTTCTGGTGGGTTCCGCGTATGATTTCATCCATCAGTGCACGATCGAAATCCAGGTGGAAACCGAGAATTTGCCGAAATTTCAGCCGCTTTTCGGCTCGCCACAAATAGCGGCCGTCCGACAGGATGGCGTCCTGCCAGGGAATAAACAACTGCTCCGGGTCGCTGAAGAGCCGCAGCCGGAGAGTCAGATAGATCCCCTGCGAGTCGGCGGCCAGGACTACGCGCAGGAACTCTCGCCCGAAGCGGGCACGGCATCGATGACGTACCACTCCGGCCGGCGGGGCGCCCGCGAAGCCATAGAACTGCTTCAACTGAGTGCGGATGGACGCTCTGTGCCGGATGACCAACCAGACGATGGCCGCAAAGCCACCGAACAGCAGCAGTACCGGCAGCAGCGCCACCACCAGACCGAGCAGCATCAACAAGGCATCGGACATGAGCGGGGACGTGTCATTGTACCCCCAGCCGTCTCCCGGAATGTAAAAAGTGCGGATATCGCGAGGTCGGGCGAGAGTCCTCGAGCCCCGATCGAGGAGGTCCGGCTGAGGGAGTGGCGTCACCGCCGTCATTGGGCCTGCCAGACTCGAAATTGCCCATCGCGGACGTGAAATTTCGGGTTCCGTGCCGACTCCGGACGCAGGCAAGACAGAAAAATAGCGATTGACGAGCGCCCCACCTTCTGATTCAATATCCACACCAGCAGGTCTTGGGGCAGGACGTTCGTTCTTAAAAGGCCATGATGCCTTTTGCGTTCTCTGGAGGAACCGTGAAAACTCGTTGCTTCTTTTCGCTATTCGCAGTTGCTTTGGTGTTGACTTTCCTGGCGGGCGGTCTGGTGGGCCAATTCGGTACAGGCACCATTCTCGGCCGCGTGACGGACCCGACCGGGGCGGTCGTACCCGGTGTCATCATCAACTTGAAAAACGTCGCGACCAACGAAACCAGAACCTTCGACACCGATGATGATGGCTTTTACCGGCTCAGTGCACTTCCAAGCGGCAAATACACCATCACCGCGGGCAAAGCGTCCTTTCGGACCGCGTCGGTCACCAACGTCATCCTGACGGTGAATACCGAAGTCCGCGTAGACATCACGATGCAACTCGGGTCGGTGTCCGAAACGGTCGAGGTGGCGGACACGACGCCGCAATTGCAGACCAGCACGGCCTCGCTTGGAACAGTCATCGACAACCGCACGATGCTCGAACTACCGCTCAATGCACGGAATTTTTTTGACCTTGTTGCCCTCACTCCGGGCGCGGTCAAGACGTTCGGAACTTCCAGCGTGATGGACGAGCGCTCCATCGAGGTCGGCGGCGTGCGCAACACGTCGACGGGCGCCAATCTGGACGGCGTCGATTTCACGGTCCTCAACCAGAGCAATCCGGGCATTGCGTTATCTCTGGACGCACTCGCGGAATTCAAGGTCCAGGCAAACTTCATGGACGCGTCGTACGGCCACGGCGCCGCGTTTATCGACATGATCACCAAGCGCGGCACGAACGCGTTCCACGGTGTGGTTTATGACTTCATCCGCAACCGCTCGTTTCAAGCCGGACAGTTCTTCCGTCCCGCCTCCGGCGCGCCTCGATTCACTTACAACCAATTCGGCGGCAACGGCGGGGGTGCAATCCGCAAGGACAAGACTTTTTACTTCGGCAACTACGAGGCACGCCGCAGGCGAACTGGTGTGATTCTGCAGGGCTTGGTTCCCACCGCCGAGATGTTGAACGGCGATTTCTCCGCCACCGGCAAGACGATCCGCGATCCGTTCAACGACAACACCCCGTTCCCGAACAACGTCATTCCGAGCACGCGGTTCGACTCGATTACCCGGCAGATGATCCAGTACTTCCCGAAGCCGAACCTCACCGGACGGCCGGGCGTGAACTTCCTGGTGGCGCCAAGTGATTGGGAGCGGCGGGACCAGTTTACCGGACGCATCGACCACCGGGTCTCCGACAAAGGGAATCTGTTTGGGCGGTATTCCTTCGCCGACAATAAGCTGGCGAACGCGGCCTACATCGTAGGTCTGGGGTTGATTCGTCCGGATCGCACCCAGCATCTGGCTCTGGGTTATACCCACGTGTTTGGTCCCACGTTTATCAGCGACACGCGCCTCGGCTTCTTCAAGGCGTACCTGGCCCGTACCAGCGATGGCGACCGTTTCTCAAAGAACTACGCGGCCGAACTGGGCCTGAAGAATCTAGCGGCGGGGCCCGGTGATTACACCCTCCCGAATATCGGTCTTACCGGCTACGCGCCGGGTTTCCCGACAGGGACCAGCGGTTTTGTCGGCTATGGCCTGCGTATTGTCCAGAACAATATTTACTACCGACTCGCCGAGACCGCCACGTGGATTCGGGGCAATCACACGCTGAAGATCGGAGGCGAGTTCTCGCACCTGCTGGTCGGCTTCGATCAGGGAAGCAGCCAGAACGGCAGCATCGCCTTCAGCGGTAACTATACCGGCGACTCCACTGGCGACTATCTCCTCGGGGCGCCGGCTTCAGCAACGGGCGGCGTCGGAAGCCTGGGCAACTACGGCGGAGTCTCCAAATACGCGCTCACCGATCAGTTCTTCTGGTTTGTGCAGGATGACTGGCGCGTCACTAACCGCCTTACCTTGAACCTGGGCGTGCGTTTCGAATACCAGGCGCCCTATCGCGGCAGGCTGGCGAACTTTGATCTGTTCACCGGCCGCCAGAACCTGGCAGGACGCGACGATTATTTTGAACCCGGCGTCGGGCTGGTCCAGAAGACGGGGAGCGTGGTGCTCAAGAACCCACCGGTCCGCGCCGACTGGAACAACTATGCGCCCCGTCTGGGATTAGCCTACCGGCTCAGAGACGACACGACGATCCGAGGCGGATTCGGCGTCTTCTACGCGTACACCGGCGGCGGCGCCGCGCTGGGAAGCATGAATAGCACGGCTCCCTACTTTGTGTTCGTAACCCTGGTTTCGAGCCCGACGAGACCCGAGATCCGGATGACCGACCTCTTTCCTCCCGCGGAAAGAACGACGACCGCGGTCGGCAGCAATCAGGATCTGAACCAGCGAACGGGCTACCTCTATAACTACAATCTCAACATTCAGCACCAGATCCGGCCGGGCCTGCTGTTTGAGACGGGTTTTATCGGCAACACCGGCCACAAGCAATACGGCAGCGTTCTGATGAACCAACCGCGTTTGGCGGCCGATCCGAACAATATCGAAGACTATCGGCTGCGAATGCCGTTCCCACGGTTCGCGCCGGGCTTTTCGATGAACACGAACTACCAATGGAGCAACTACAATGCCGGGTACCTGAAGTTGGAACAGCGGCTGAGCCACGGGCTTTCCTACATCCTGGCCTACACGTTCTCGAAGAACATCGATAGCGGGGCAGCGGGAATGAACTCGTACAACCGCCGGCCGGAGCGCGGACTGGCCGTGAATCACTTCCCGCACAACTTCATCGCGAGCTACGTCTGGCAACTGCCTCTGGGCAAAGGCAGAGCGATGAACATCCAGAACAAGGTCCTGGACGCGGTGGTGGGCGGATGGCAGTTCAGCGGCATCACCAACTTCCGTTCCGGACCGTACCTGACGATCGTGGTCGCCAACGACCTGGCGAACGTGCTGGCCGGAGAACAGCGGGCCAACGCCACCGGTATCGCCCCGAGCCGCCTGGATCCGCGGACCAGCGGGCTGCTCGGATTCGATCGGGCGGCCTACTCGACCCCATCGAGGGGTGTTTTCGGCAACCTTGGGCGCACTACGCAGCAGGGCTTTGGCGTGAACAACTGGGACATGGGAATCAACAAGGACTTCCCGATTTCCAAGCTCGGGGAGGCGTCGCGCCTCCAATTGCGCTTTGAGTTCTTCAACATTTTCAACCACACGCAGTTCAACAACCCGGGCACCACGGTGAACGTGCCCGCCACGTACGGGCTGGTCAACAGCGCTCGCGACCCGCGCATTCTGCAGATCGCCGGAAAGCTGTACTGGTAAGGAGACAATCCATTGGTCACGCGCCGTGACTTTGGCCGTTTTGCCGTTGGGGCGATGCCGGGACTCGCCGGCATCGCCCCGCTGGTCGCCGCGGAGGTCAAATCGAAGGCTCCGCGGATTCGCATCACCAATGTCGAGTCATTTTCCTGCTCCGTCCCTCCGCAAGGGCAGCGCGATCCTCTGAGGCACTATCAATACGCGGTCACTCGAGTCCACACCGACGCGGGCATCACGGGTACGTCGTTCATCGGATGTCCCCGCGAGGGACTGGAGCGATGGGTCAAACCGACGGTGGTCGGCGACGACCTGTTTGCCATCGACCGGCATCTGTCTCGCCTCCAGATGGAGCGAGGTGAATCGGGGGTGCAATATTGGTCGGGCGTTGAACACGCTATGTGGGACGCGATTGGAAAGGCCACCCGGCGGCCCGTCGCGCACTTGTTGGGAGGCGCTCGCGACAAGCTGCGCGTCTACCGGACCTGTGTGTTCCCGGGCAAGCAGGACCAATCGGACGTTCCCTATGAAACACAGGCCGCCTACGCCGCGCATCTGGAGAAATCCGGCTACACGGCGATGAAGATTCGCGCCTGGCGTCCCCGGCCCATGGACGACGTCGAGGCGCTGAAGGTCATTCGGCAGGCCGTCAGCCCCAACTTCGCCGTGATGTTCGACCGTACCGCAGTCCGGCCAGGCTGGGTTTGGGACTACCCGACGGCGCTCCAGGTGGCTCGTGGGATGGAGAAGCATGGAGCGTATTGGCTGGAGGAGCCGTTCAACGGGTACGACCTGGAATCGCCGGCGCGGCTTGCG
Source organism: uncultured Solibacteraceae bacterium (assembly GCA_964529305.1). Lineage (GTDB taxonomy): Bacteria > Acidobacteriota > Terriglobia > Bryobacterales > Bryobacteraceae > CAZGUX01. The sequence continues at coordinate 14,112 of CAZGUX010000005.1, forward strand.
GCGGAGGTCGACCTTCCCATCACCGGCGGGGAACTCGGCAACAGCCTGTTTCACTTCCAGCAATTCCTGAAACACAAAACGTACGACATCGTTCAGCCGGACACCCGGATCTGCGGCGGCATCTGGGTGGCCAAGAAGATCTCCGTGATGGCCGAAGCTTTTGGAGTCCGCTGCATTCAGCACGGGAACACCGGCCTGACGTTGGCGGGCTACATTCAGGCGGGGTGCGCAATGAACAATTGCGAGTTCCAGGAGATGATTGGCGGGCCCAACCTCCCTGAAGAAGAATGGGCGCCAGGGCTGAAACTGCTGAAGACTCCCCACGCCTTCCGCATCGAGAAAGGCTACGTACACCTGTCCGACCAGCCGGGCATCGGTCTCGACGTTAATGAAGACGCGCTGAAGGAGTACCGCCGTGGTTGATCGCCGCAGTTTTCTTGCCGTCGCGCTGGCGCCCGTTCGAGCCGTCGCCGACGCCGTCAAGCCGGTGAAGATCACCGGCGTGGACCTGTATCCCATCCGTATCCCGGTCTCGACGGACGAAGCCGAGGCCGGCGTCAATCATCAGTTCGGCGTTGTCGAGATTCAAACCAATGCAGGGACCACGGGCTACTCGTTTGCCGGCGGGAGGCGTGCCGATGCCGACGCCCTTCGCCGGATCCTGGTGGGGAAGGACCTCTTCGCGGTCGAGCAGCATTTGAAGAATGGCCTCCTGCGCTACGGCGGGGTCGAGCATGCGGTATGGGATGCTATTGGCCGCATTGCCGGACAGCCGGTCTACCGTATGCTCGGCGGCCGGTCGACTCGCGTCAAACCGTACATTACCTGTGTCTGGAAGGGCAACCTCGACCAATCCCACGTACCGTACCGCGACCAGGCGGAGCAGGCGGTGCGGCTGCAGAAGGCCGGCTACAAGGGGATGAAGATCCGCGCCTGGCGTCCTCACCCCATGGACGATGTCGAGACGTGCAAGGAAATCCGGCGGGCCGTGGGTCCCGACTTTGCCATCATGTTCGACCGGACGGCGCACGCCCCTGCCAGTGTGGGCCAGCCGATCTGGAGCTACCGCACGGGCCTGCAGGTGGCGCTGGGGTTACAGGAAGCGGGCGCCTACTGGCTGGAAGAGCCGTTCGCGCGGGAGGACTACGAGACGCCCGCCAAACTCGCCGAGGCCGTCGACATCCCGATCACGGGTGGAGAGGGCTACGTCGGCATCGAAGCGTTTCATCAGTGCCTGATTCACCGGACGTACGACATCGTGCAGCCCGAGGGTGGCGGCTCTGGGGGGATTCTCAACTGCCGCCGGGTGGCTTTTTTGGCCGAGGGCTACAACGTCCCGTGCATTCTGCACGGCACCATGGCCCTGATGTTGGCAGGATGGCTGCAGGCGACGCTGGCCATCGGGGCGGAATGGCAGGAGGTCGCGCTGGTGACTCCGCCGCTGCTGCCCGAACAGCAATGGGCGCCAGGGCTGAAGGTGCTGAACAGCAAAAAGATGTACGAGGTCGAAAACGGAGAGATTCTGGCGCCGGAGTACCCGGGGATCGGGTTGGACGTGAATCCCGATGCGCTGAAGCAGTACCGTGTGCGAAGCTGAGGCTTGCTGGTCCCCGGATTCGTCCAGGGCGCGCTTTAGTGTGCATGGGTCTTCAGTCACTGCACTACGCCGGTCGGAGACCGGCACCACGTGATGGCTGAGGCTACTTGGCCGCCTTGCGGTACTTTTCGGGAATCTGATAATCCGTGCCGGCGTAATGAAATTCTTCGGCCAGGGAAAAGCTGGTCCTTTCCGCGCCGATCTGGGCGAGTTTCCGGACGTTGATCTCCACCAGCTTGCCCACGGAGTCGTCGCCGACCGTTTCGAGCAAAGGCAGCCGCCGGCCCGTGTCGTCCAGCCGCTGCTTGATTCGCATGGCCAGGCTGACGTTGATCGTCTTCAACGCCTGTGCCGCCCGTAGTTTTTTTGCGAAGGTCGAGCTGATGTCCAGCACTTTCGGCTGCGGAACGAAGGTGGCGGTGCTTTCCGCTTCCCGGCGGCGAGGGTCCATCGGCGCGGCGTAGTAGTACAGTTCCGGAGTCACGTGTGGATCGAGACCTACCTTGGCAAACGGCGGCTGGTGGTTAGCCAGGGACGCGGCGCGGCGGGCTTCTTCTGCGGCGGAACCGGCATAGTAGCGGTCGAGCACCTCGACATACTCCGCGTACGGATTCGGGATGAACATCACGTCCGGCTTCACCAGGCGGACGTAAAACAGAATGCGGTCGCGCAGTTCGGTGGGCGACACGGCGGCCAGTTCCCCGGCACGGTAGCCGAGATGATGGACCTTCGCGATCCCCAGAATGCGCGCGGCCGCTTCGCTTTCGTCGCGGACGCGGCGGGCGGTCTCTTCGGGCGAAAGCTTCCAGGAGTCTTTTTCGTCGTTGGTGACGCGGATCAATTGGGCGGTGGCGCCCTTCTCGATCATCGACGCGACGGTGCCGCCGACGCACAACACGTAGTCGGAGGCATCCGCGGTGACAATGAGGATCGTCTTCTTCTGAGCGGCGGCGATGCCCGTAAAGAGCGTTACCGCCAGAATCATCCATGGGAGCGTCTGCTTCATTTCCTGACTGCGTTCTGCCGGAGGTAGTCCTTCAGCCCCGGCACGTAATCGAACTCATCGACAAAGTAATAGACTTCCGCGTAGCCGACGCCGTTTTCGCGGCCGCGCTTTCTCGAAATCCATTCCATGTGCCATTCCTCGAACTGGACGGCGGCCGCTTCATCGGACAGGCCGCGCGCTTCGGGAATCTCCAGCCCTTCTTTCGCCAACCGCGCGCGAACCGACTTCGCCATGCCCGGGTGCGCATACACGTTGAGGTGCGTCGAATAGGCCTTCTTCTTGCGCTCCACCTGGCTGCCGGTCAGTTCCACGGCGACGTTCGCCTCGTGGCCGCGGCCGTAGTCGACGCGCGCTTTGTAGAACAGGAACGGTACCCGGTGCGGCCTGACGCCCAATTCGAAATGCTCCGGGTGGACGTTTTCGAGGCCGGCCAGCCAATAGGCGTCACCCATCGCCCGCGCCACCTTGCGGTGATCCGGATTCCGGTCGTAGTGCCCCCATGGATCGTGCGTGAGGATGACGTCCGGGCGGTGCTTGCGGATCAGAAAAATCAACTGCGCGCGCAGTTCGTTGCGCGGGATGGAATCCATGTAGTCGTTGCGCCAGCCCAGGCTGTAGTGCCCGGTCATGCCCAGGATCTTCACCGCTGCGATCGACTCGCGCTCGTTGATCATGTCGTTATGGGCGTAGCCGTGCGCGCCGTCTTTCTCGTCGTTCGAACTGCGCACATACCAGGATTCGTAGCCCGCATCGCTCAACTTCGCGATCAGTCCGCCCATCCCGTAGTCGGTGGTGTGGTCGTCGTGATGGGGCTCGATCACCATCAGACGTTTGCCCGGCGGCAGGTCCTTGACCGGCAGGGGTGCGGCCTGGGCGAGGCCGGCAACGACGGCGACGAGAAGAAGTTTCCTCACCGGGGCCTCACGTTTTCATGCAGGTAGTCGCGGAGACCGGGCAGGGTGTCCCATTCGGCCCGCTGATAGAATGCCTCGGCGTACCGGACGCCGGCGCGTTTGCCGGTTTCGCGAGGCCACCACTCCATCGACCATTTCTGCAGCCTCTCGATGGCCTGCTCGTCGCTCAGCCCCTCGAGTTCGGCAATCATCAGCCCGCGCCGGTCGAGTTCCGCGCGAATGGCGCGCGCCGTGCCGGGACTGTTGTAGACATTCTTATGGGCCCAGAAAGCTTCCTGCGAGCGGCGCACGTGCTCCGGCTGGATTTCGATCGCCACGTTAGGCTCATAGCCTTTGCCGTAGTCGCTACGCTGGGTGAAGAACACATGCGGAACCTCATGCGGCTTCAGCCCGGCCGCGGCGTGCTCGGGATAGACGTTCTCCAACCTCGCCGAATAGAGCGCTTCGCCGATGGCGCGCCCGACCTTGCGATGGTCGGGGTTGCGGTCGTAGTGACCCCAGGGGCTCCACGCCATCACGACGTCGGGCCGGTACTTGCGCAACAGCAGCACGAACTGGGCGCGCAGTTCGGCCAACGGAATGGAATCCATGTGATCGTTGCGCCAGTTGAGGCTGATGACCTCTTTCATTCCGAGGTGACCGATGGCCTCGCGCGATTCCTTGAGGTTGATCTGGTCGCCCTGTCCCCAGCCGGTCGCGGAGTCCTTCTCGTCGTTGGTGGTGCGGATGTAGTATCCGGTCCAACCGGCTTCGGTCATCCTCGCAATGAGACCGCCGAAGCCGTACTGCCAGGTGTGGTCGTCGTGGTGAGACAGGAACACCAGAAATGTTTTCCCCGGAGGGATGTTTCCCAGGGGAAGGCTGCTGGCGGCAGGGAGGACGATCGCCCCGGCCAACAGCGCTACGGCCAAGCGCATTGGCGTATTGTACACCCTCACTTACCCCGGACCGGATGGCAGTAGAATCAGAGGAATGCACAAAGGGGTCAGCGGCGTGGCGGTGCTGGCACTGGCGGCCGGACTTTGTTCGGCCGGGGACCTCGAGTTCTTCGAGACCAAAGTGCGGCCGGTTCTGGCCACGCAATGTCACGCCTGCCATGGCAGCAAAGCCAAGATCGTCCAGGGTGGATTGAGACTGGATACACGGGAAGGCCTGATGAAGGGCGGGCATTCCGGTCCCGCGATCGTGCCCGGTAATCCAGACGAGAGCCGCCTGATTCAGGCAGTCCGGCACCAGATGAAGCCGGCGATGCCGCCATGGGGAAAACTGCCGGCCGAGCAAATCGCCGCATTGGAAGAGTGGGTACGGCTGGGAGCACCGTGGCCTCAGGAGACGGCAGAAGCCGTGAAGACCTCTCCGAAGGCGATCGATGCCTCGAAGCACTGGGCATGGCAACCGATTCCCAAGGCCATGCAACAGCCCATCGACGGGTTTCTGGAACGGACCTGGAGAGAGAAGGGCTTGGCTGCGAACCCGCCCGCCGATCCGGCCGTCCTGCTGCGCCGTGTCCATCTCGATGTGACCGGACTTCCGCCTTCCCCTCGGGAGATGGAGGCGTTTCTTGGGGATCCATCCGAGGCGCACTTCCAGCGGATCGTCGACTCGCTGCTCGCCTCTCCGGCGTTCGGCGAGCGCTGGGGCCGGCATTGGCTCGACATCACCTATTACGCCGACACCATGGATCCGAACGCCGGGATTCCGGCAGCACACGCCTGGCGCTACCGCGACTACGTCATCCGGTCGATCAACGCGGACAAGCCGCTCGACCGGTTTATCGTCGAGCAGATCGCGGGCGATCTGCTGCCCGCCGCCGCCCCGGGCCAGCGCAACGAACTCCTCGCCGCTACCGGCTATCTGGCGCTCGGCCCGTGGACGCTGGTTCAGGCCGACAAGGTGCAGTTGCGGATGGACGTCGTCGACGGGCAACTGGATGGGATCGGCAAGGGCTTGCTGGGGCTGACGCTGGGCTGCGCCCGCTGCCACGATCACAAGTTCGACCCCATCAGCCAGCGCGAGTATTACGGTCTGGCCGGCTTCTTCACCAGCACCCGCACGGAACACGGCCGCTGGCGCGAGGCCGGCGTCTTCAGCGACATCAACCGGGTGCGGTTGTGGGAGAGTCCGGCGGAATCGGCCGCGCGCCTGGAGCGGGCCGCGACGTTTGAGCGGGCGCTGGCCGACATCGTGCACCGCATTGAAGACCTGAAAGCGAAGAAGAAGGCGGCGGGCGACGGCGACGAAGGCAAGAAACGGGCCAAGGATCTGGATGCGGAGATCCAGGCATTCGAACGGCGGCAAGGGTTATTGGAGTTCAACCGGCCCCAGCCTCCAGAAGCGTACTCGGTGCAGGACGAGACGCCGGCCGACTGCCGGATCAACATCCGCGGCAACGCCCATCAACTGGGGGACGCGGCGCCGCGCACGTTCGTGAAGGTGGCGATGTTCGGGCAAGCGGCTCCGCGTTTCCAGGGCAGCGGCCGGATGGAGCTGGCGCGATGGATCGCCGACAGCCGCAATCCGCTCACGCCGCGAGTATACGTCAATCGTGTCTGGCAGAACCTGTTCGGTGTGGGCCTGGTGAAAAGCGCGGATAACTTCGGGCTCCGCGGCGACCTGCCATCGCACCCCGAGTTGCTCGACGATCTGGCCGCGCAGTTTCTGGCCGATGGCTGGTCGACGAAGAAACTGATCCGGCGTATCGTCTCGAGCCGGGCCTATCGAATGTCCTCGGCCTCCCAGCGCGCCGGCATGGAGCGCGATCCGGAGAACCGACTGCTGTGGCGGATGAATCCGCGACGCCTGGAAGCGGAGATCATCCGCGATGCCGTGTTGAGCGTCACCGGGCAACTGGACGCGTCGCGCGAGGGGCCGACGCTGCCGACCACGTCGCTCGATACGTTCGCTCCCGACCTCGGGAAGGTGAATCCGCCGCGCATGTTGACGAACGGGAAACTCCCGGAACGCGTGCGGTACCGGAGAACCGTGTATCTGCCGGTGTACCGGCCCGCGCAGATGGACGACCTCGACCTCCTGAATCTCTTCGACTTCGCCTACAGCGCGCAGGTGAACGCGTCGCGGCGGCAGACCGTGGTTCCGACTCAGTCTCTGTTCCTATTGAACTCGACGTGGCTACGCGATCAGGCGCGCGTGCTGGGCCGGCGCCTGCTGGAGAATCCGGCGCTCGTCGATTCGCTGCGGGTGGAAGAGTTGATTCGCGGGATCTACAACCGCCCGGTGCAGGCCGGGGAGGTGACCCGCGCGCTGGATTTTGTGTACGAAACCGAGCAGGCGCTGGCAAAGGAAAAAACGGCGTCCCCGGCTCTCGAAGCATGGACGCTGTATATCCAATCGCTCCTGGCTTCAAATGAATTTCTGTTCCGGAGTTGACCTGATGGACAGCCGGCATTCTCCTTATCGCTTCACGTCGCGGCGGCAGATGTTGCGCGACGCCTCCCTGGGCTTCGGCTCGCTGGCGTTCGTGGCGCTCGCCTCGGAGCGGGCCCGCGCCGAGGCCAGTCCCCTGGCCCCGAAGACGCCCCATGTCGCGCCACGGGCCAAGCGCATGATCTTCCTGTTCATGCAGGGCGGCCCGTCGCAGATGGATCTGTTCGACCACAAACCGCGCCTGGCGGAGTATGCCGGGAAGCCGCTACCCTTCAAGCTGCCGGGTAACTACGAAGCTCCGGGCATCGAGAAGACCAAGCTCATGGGGCCGATTTCCCCGTTCCGAAACGCGGGCAAGTCGGGTCTCTACCTGTCGGAGTGGCTGCCGCACCTTGCCGGGGTGGCCGATGACCTGTGTGTGCTGCGGGCGGTGCACGCCGACGCCGAGGCGCACGCCCCCGCGGTCCGGCAGATGCACACGGGCCACCCGGTGCAGGTCCGCCCGTCGATGGGCTCGTGGATTCTGTACGGTCTCGGCACCGAGAACCAGAACATGCCGGGCTACGTCACGATGCGGCAGAGAGTGAGCGGCGACGGAGGGAGCCCGCAGAACTTCTCGAGTTCGTTCCTGCCGGCGATCTACCAGGGGACGCTGGTGGGCGCGCCCGGCGCGGGGCTGCAAATCAGGTATGCGGACCGGGCGGGCCTGACCGCACCCGTTCAGCGGCGTCAACTCGACTTCCTCAAATCCATGAACCAGAACCATCTCGCGCGATCGGGCGGGGACGCTTCGATGGAAGGGATGATCGAAGCCTATGAGCTGGCCTTCCGCATGCAGACCGAGGCTCCTCAACTGATGGACCTCACCAAGGAGTCGAAGGCGACGCTCGAGATGTACGGCGTGGGCGACAAGGAGACCGACGCCGTCGCGCAACAGTGCCTGCTGGCGCGGCGCCTGGTCGAATCCGGAGTGCGGTTTGTCCAGGTGAACGACGATGGGTGGGATCACCACGCCTCGATTCGCAAAGGACTGCCGGAGAAGTGCCGCAACATGGATAAGCCGGTTGCGGCGCTGCTGAAAGACCTGAAGCAGAGGGGTCTGTTGAAGGACACGCTGGTGCTATGGGGCGGCGAGTTCGGCCGGACGCCGTTCGACCAGGATCTGTCGCTCGGCACCGCGCCCGAGGAAAATCGGGGCCGCGAGCACAATCCCAACGGCTTCACGATGTGGATGGCGGGGGGCGGCGTCAAGGCCGGGATGGTGTACGGGCAGACGGACGATTTTGCGTATCACGCGGTCGACGGAAAGATCCACGTGCACGACCTGCACGCGACAATCCTGCATCTGTTGGGGCTCGATCACGAGCGTTTGACGTACCGCTACGACGGGCGCGATTTCCGGCTCACGGATGTGTACGGGCGGGTGGTGAAGGAGATCGTGGCGTAGTTCGGCTCTTTCCGAGTCCGCCCTTCCGGCCATCGGGTTTGGTCCAATGAGGATTGGACCTTTTACCAGTGAACCCAAACCTGGTTTTGCTTGCAGGCCCGAACGGTTCCGGCAAAAGCACGGCCGCGCCCCTTCTGTTGCACGGCGAGCTTCAGGTGACCGAGTTCGTCAACGCTGACACCATTGCCCGCGGACTCAGTGCATACTCCCCGGAGGGAGTCTCAATCGAGGCCGGCAAAGTCATGCTGAGGAGGCTGCGTGACTTGGCCGCTCGTCGTGTGCCGTTTGGTTTCGAAACTACATTGGCGAGTCGCAGCTTTGCGCCCTGGATTCGCGGCGAGATCAGAAATGGATACCAGTTTCGGTTGGTGTTTCTCTGGCTGGACCCAGTGGAGTTGTGTCTGGCGCGCGTCCGGTTACGCCGGCAAAGCGGAGGGCACGACGTGCCGGAAGCGACAGTGAGGCGGCGTCATTCGGCCGGAATCATGAACTTTTTTTCCCTTTATCGCCCGCTGGCCTCGTCTTGGCGGTTCTACACAAATCAGGGCCATCCGAGTCTGGTAGCCGAGGGGAGAGGACCAACGGTGATCGTTCATCAACCCGCAGCTTGGCGTACACTGGAGGCGAGATACGGCAACGCCGATGACCAGGGATGAGATGATCGACGAGAAGTTCCGCTTGGGCTGGCCGATCGACCGTGCCATCGAAAAAGCGGTCCGGGAGGCTATCCGAAGGCATAAGCGGTTGGGAGAGCCAATCGCGGTATGGCGGGACGGCCGCGTCGTCATCGTGCCGGCGGAAGAGATCCCGGAACCGCCCGTTGATTCTCCTGGCGAGCAGCCGGAAGGACCTGAGGGCGCGGGCACGCCTCCGAGTTCCCGTTAAAACACATTTCATCGCGTCGGCTTGAGCGGTGACCGTCACCAGTCCAGGGATCAAGGGAGCGCCGGGCGACCAACAACGTCGCCCGGAGCCACGTGGCTAATCGAACCGAACGCCGAAGCCGCGCTGAATGACGGAATGCTTTTCGAACTCCGGGCGCTTGTGCGGGAAATCCGACCGGTAGTGCCCGCCGCGGCTCTCTTCCCGGGCCAAGGCGCACGTCGCGATCAGCAGGGCCAGTTCGTGGATATTGCGAAGCTCGAATTGGTCGAGCGTGGGATGCTCGACACGCTCGACGGGCTGCGATTCCAAACGGCGGCAGGCCTGGTCCAAGCCGTCGTGGCACCGCGAGATTCCGCACGATTCCCACGCCAGACGGCGGAGTTCGATCTCGGAACAGCACGGGATGTAGTGATGCGGCCTGGGAAACTCATGGCGCGGCAGTTCGCCCCACGAGGACATGGCCTGCCCCGCCCTGGCGCCGAATACCAGGCCTTCGAGAAGCGAATTGCTTGCCAGGCGATTGGCGCCGTGGACACCGGTTGACGCCGCTTCCCCGGCGGCGTAGAGCCGCTTCAAGCTGGCGCCGCCGTACAGATCCGTTTTCACGCCACCCATCGCGTAGTGCGCGGCCGGGTGGACCGGCGCGGGTTCGTGGCCGAGATTCAGCCGGTATTGGAGACAGGTCGCATAGATCCTGGGAAACCGCGTCCGGACGAAATCTTCGCCGCGATGGCTGAGGTCCAGGTACACATGGCGCGCGCCCGTGCGCTCGATCTCGGCAACGATGGCGCGCGAGACCACATCGCGAGGGGCCAGTTCATCGGTGAACCGCTCTCCGGCCTCGTTCAACAGGTGCGCGCCTTCTCCACGCAAGGCCTCCGAAAGCAGGAACCGTGGCGCATCCTCCACGTGCAGCGCGGTCGGGTGGAACTGCACGAACTCGATATCGCTAATCAAAGCGCCTGCGCGGTAGGCCATGGCCACACCGTCGCCCGTCGCCACATCCGGGTTGGTGGTTTCCAGGTAAACGCGGCCGAGGCCGCCGGTGGCCAGCAGCACCGCGCGCGCCTGGACCACCAGGGTACGGCCCGTTTCGCCGTCCAGGACCCGTGCGCCGAACACCTCGCCGTCGTGCACCAGCAAGTCGGTGATCGCACGGAAGCTCTGAAAGGAGACGTTGGGCAGGGATACCGCCTTGCGATACAGAGCCCGCGCGATCTCGCGCCCCGTGGAGTCGCCGCCGGCGTGTAGCACGCGGTTGCGGCTGTGCGCGCCCTCACGAGTGAAGGCGAGCTTGCCTCCTTCGCGGTCGAACTCCATGCCCCAGGCAATCAGTTGCTCGATCGCCGCCGGCCCCTCCTCGACCAGGACTCGGACAGCTTCACGGTCGCACAGTCCGTCGCCGGCGGCCAGAGTGTCCTGCTCGTGGAGGCTGACTTCGTCGTCGTCGCTGAGGGCGACCGCGATGCCGCCCTGGGCGTATTCCGACGCCGATTCGCGCAGATGATCTTTGGCAACGACGAGAACGGCGCCGGCGGATGCGAGTTCAATCGCGGCGCGCAAGCCCGCGACGCCCGCGCCGATGACTAGGAAGTCGGGATTCATCCGTCATTTGCGATTCTATCAACTGACCTCTTCCAGCGTGTCCCAGGTGACACCGATTTCCGGCGCGGCGTAGCCGATCTCCCTCACAAAATCTCCGTAGGCCATCACCCAATGTGAGTCGCGAACCTCGTTCAGCAGCTTCCGCCACTGTCCCAGAATCCGGACGTCCTGCTGAGAGCGGCAGACCTCATAGAACGGGTTGTCCTCCACGACGCCGCGAATCCCCACCCAGCGCCCGGTGGCGTACTGCGGGCTGATGCAGGTGACCATCTGTCCCAGCGGCATCTCGACCTTGGGGGCGGCGCCATATTCCGACTCGTAGTGAGTCAGGACGCGGACCGGTTCGTAGCGATTGCCGTCCATCCGCCGCGGCCCCGTGCAGTGGGCGCACGTCACCACGCCCTTGTGCGGGAACGTCGAATTGTGAAGGAAGACCGGCTTCGCGGCGATGTGGCGGAGCAGCATGCCGACGGGGATGATGACAAAATCGGACTCGCAGAACGCCATCAGCCCCTCGTCGTTCAGCAGTCCCAGTGTCAGGCACGCCGTGGTCTTGGCCATCGGCATAATGGTGTTCATGCACTGATTGATGGTGAAGGCGGAGGCTTCGTGCTCGCGCATCATCTCTTTGAACAAGCCGTAGAGCACGAAGGCGTTCACGACGAACGGGCGCTCGGTTTCGAGAGCGGTGTTGGGCATGGCCAGGTAACGGGCGGCCCACCGCTCCGCCTGCTGCATTCGGGCGGGTTCCTTCAAGGCGCTCTCGATGCGTTTGCCCAAATCGTCGTAGCTGGTCTCGACGATGTCCAACCGGAAGCGATCGCGCGCGACCTGCGGCGCTTCCCCGGCGTACTTGCCCCGTGCGCCGCCTAGTGCCACGATGCGGGCGCCCAGGAAATTCTTCACGCCGTACAGGGCGCGGAGCCGCCATAACAGTTCGTCCTGATCGTCCACGACCACGTCGTCGACGCTGAGACGGCGCGGGTCGCCCTCTTTCGAGGGCACGCCCTCCGGCCGCAGTTGGCGGGTGCTGAGGGCCTCATACCAGTACGAGACGGGTCCGGACCGATGCCGGACGAAGACCAGCGGGCGGCTCTTCCCGGAGAGGATGGCCTGCATCAGTTTGCCCGATCCGGTGGCCGGGTAGATCACCGTAACGTCCGCGCCCGCGTCCGGCGGGACTTCTTCCGGAAGGGTCGCCTTCGCCGTGGGCAGGGCCTCGATCGCGAAGTCCGCGCGTGCCGACAGCGCCTTCCATTCGGCGTCGATGCGCGTCGCCTCCTCGCGGGCGCTCTCGTGCGACTGCACGCCGCCCCACGATTTCCAGGAGGTCTGCTCGCGGCGCTGGGACACGTGGTACATCAGGACCGGCTGGACCTTGATCGGCTTGCCGGGGCTGACGAGCGGACGGGACGGATCCCACCAGTCCGGTGGCCATGCCGCCGTCCCGGCAGCGAATAACGCGGCGGCCGGAGCGCCGGCCGCGGTCAAGCCGACGAACTCTCTACGATTCAGATGATGACAGCACATGATCTCTCCTCTCGACCCAAGAAGCGGGGACTAAAGTCCCTTTGCACGCTTAAGCGTGCGCCACGGAGGGCGGATACCATTCCACCCCGAATGTACTCTCGGGGCCGGTCGGAGAAAAGGGGTCAGGCCAGAGCTTGTTCCAGGTCGGCGATGATGTCGGCCGGCGATTCGATGCCGGCGGAGAGGCGAACCAGGTTCTCGCGGATGCCCATGCGCTCACGCTGCTTGGGGGAGATCTCGCGGTGCGAACTCATCACCGGATAGAGCATCATCGTGTGGACATCGCCGAGCGAAGTGCCGCGCACCACCAGACGCAGCGAATCCATGAAGCGGAAGATGTCCTGCTGGGCGGCGTCCTTCAATTCGAAACTCACGATGCCGCCGTACAGTCCGGCGGCGAAGAGGCGGCCGATGGTCGGGGCATCCGGATGCCTCGGATCGCCGGGGAAGTACACCCGTTCGACCTTGGGGTGCGCCGCCAGCCAGGTGGCCACCCGGCAGGCATTGGCGCACTGGCGTTCCATGCGCAAAGGAAATGTCTTGATGCCGCGCATGGCCAGATAGCTTTCGAACGAGCCGAGCACGGGCCCGAAGATGCGCGAGTAGGAGCGCAGCATGTCCAGGCTGTCCTTGTCCGCGATGACCGCCCCTCCCAACACGTCGCCATGCCCGGCCAGGTACTTGGTGAGGCTGTGCACTACCAGGTTCGCGCCCTGCTCGAGCGGACGGACCACGAGCGGCGTGGCAAACGTTCCGTCCACGACCAGTGTGGCCCCGGCGTCGCGGGCGATTTCGGCAATGCCGTCGAGCGGCGCCACGCGCAGCAGCGGATTTGAGATCGTCTCCAGCAGAATGCAGCCCGGCCGTTCTTCCGCCACGGCCTCCCGGACCGCATCGAGATCGCACATGTCCACGAAGCGGACGGAAACGCCAAGGGGTTCGAGCACCGTCATGAGCAGGCTGACGGTGGCGCCGTAGAGCGCGTTGGCCGCCAGGACCGACTTACGCCGGTCGGTGAGCGCGGTCAGGACGGCTATGTGCAGAGCGCTCATACCCGAACAGCAGGCCAGCGACCCAGCCCCGTTCTCGAGCGCGGCCAGCAGTTCTTCCAATGCCGCGTTGGTGGGGTTGTCGTAGCGCGAGTAGCTCTGGCCCTCCATCTCCCGGCCGAAGATCTTGTCCAACTGCTCGACATTCTCGTAGAGATAGGTGGAGGAAAGGTAGATCGGTGTGGTGGAGGGGATGGCCGGGCCAGGTTTTTTGCGGTCGCCCGAGTGAACCGCTTTGGTTTGGATATCCACGTCGCTATTTCCTCTTCCAGCGGACGCCGTCCCTGGTGTCTTCCAAGATGATGCCCTGGTCGAGCAACTCCTGCCGGATTTCGTCCGAGCGTGTGAAGTTGCGGCTTTTGCGGGCTTGGGCCCGCTCGGCGATCAGGGCGTCGACCTCCGCATCGGTGATCGCCCCCTCGGCGCGGGTTGGCTCGAGAACGTCGAACACCGCGTCGAAGCGGGCCAGCAGGTCGAGCGCTGGAGCCACCGCTCCCGCCCGGAACTCGCCGCTGTCCATCGCCGTGTTTGTTTCGCGCACGTACTCAAAGACCGCGCCCAGCGCTTCGGCGGTATTCAGATCGTCGTCGAGACTGGACTGAAACTGTTCAGCGGCTTTTTGCGCCCGCTCGACCTGCGCGGCGGCGTCGCCTTGGGGGAACTTCTCCGTCTCCAGCCTTAATTTGAAATTGCGAAGCCGCTCGATCGACGTGGCCGCCGATTTCAGGCCTTCGAACGTGAAGTTCAACGCCCTGCGGTAGGGCACGGAAGCGAGCAGGTAGCGTACGACCTCCGGGGCATAGCCCTTGGCTAGAATGTCGCGCAGCGTATAGAAATTGCCGAGCGACTTGGACATCTTCTGCCCTTCCACCAGCAGGAACTCGGCATGCATCCAGAACCGCGCGAACAGATGCCCGGTGAGCGCCTCCGATTGCGCAATCTCGTTCTCGTGATGCGGGAAGACCAGGTCGATGCCTCCCGCGTGGATGTCGAGAGTGGCGCCCAGGTATTGAATCGCCATGACGGAGCACTCGATGTGCCAACCCGGGCGGCCAGGGCCGATCTCGGTCTCCCAGAAAGGCTCGCCCTCTTTGGGCGCCTTCCACAGCACAAAGTCCCGCGCATCGGCCTTGTCGTATTCGTCCACGTCCACGCGGGCCCCGGCTTTGATGCCGGTGAAATCGTTGTGCGAGAGCTTGCCGTAACCGGGAAACTGCGCAATCCGGTAGTAGACGGATCCGTCGCTCTGGTAGGTGAAGCCCTTCTGTTCGAGGGTTTGTACGGCGCGCACCATCTCGGGAATGTGCTCGGTCGCCCGCACCAGCCGCTCCGGGCGCTCCAGACGCAGCTTGGCGCAATCGTCCAGGAACGCCTGGGTGTAGATCTCGGTGTAGTCCTTCAGCGCCTTCCCTTCCGCGACCGCGTTGCGGATGATCTTGTCGTCGACGTCGGTGATGTTCATCACGTGGTCGAGTTTGAACCCGCGCGCCCGCAGCCAGCGCCGCAGCAGATCGAAGAAGGTAAACGACCGGAAGTTGCCGATGTGGGCAAAACTGTAAACCGTCGGGCCGCACGTGTACATGCGCACCGTGTTGCCGGCCGCGGGTGTGAATTCCTCTACCTGGTGAGAAAGAGTATTAAAAAAGCGAAGAGGCATAGAGCCGTCAGTCGATACACCGCCCGCATCCAGCGGCGGCAAACTCTTGAAGTGATATCCCAGCCGCTCGCCGCCACGAAATCGGGCTGCTCTCGAACGCGGTTCTCTTATCGTAACAGGCGCCCCGCCGGGTACACTACAAGCTAGTGGAAGAGGAGATTACCGGCAAAGTTTACGACCGCCGCCTGATGTGGCGGTTGATGACGTACCTTGCGCCGTACCGGTTCGAGGTACTCCTGTCCGTGGGATTCCTTCTGGTTCATTCGGTCCTGCAGACCGCCGGCCCGCTGCTGACCAAGATCGCGGTGGACCGGTATCTCTCACCCACGCCCGAGCACAGCGTCCCGTTTCTCGACGCATATTTGTCCTCCTCTCCACGGGAAGGACTGCTGCAGGTAGCCGTGCTGTACTTTGCCGCCCTCGTCGGAATCTTTCTGTTCGAGTTCGGCCAGACCTACGTCATGCAGTACACCGGGCAGCGAGCCATGTTCGATCTGCGCCGGCAGATCATGGGCCACCTGCAACGATTGGATGTCGCCTTTTACGACCGGAATCCGGTCGGGCGCCTGGTGACGAGGGTCACGTCCGATGTCGATGCGCTCAACGAACTGCTCTCCTCCGGCCTCGTGACGATTCTGGGCGACCTGCTCACGTTGAGTTTCGTGCTGTACGTGATGGTGTCGCTCAGCCCGATGTTGTCGCTCATCGTGCTCGGCGCCCTTCCGTTCGTGGTGCTGGTGACGGTGGTGTTCCGGCGAGTCGTAGGCAAGAGCTACCGCCGGATCCGTCTGGCCGTGGCCCGTATCAACTCGTACCTGCAGGAGCACGTGGTCGGCATCGCCGTCCTGCAGTTGTTCAATCGCGAGCGCAAGAGCGCCTCCGAGTTCGAGGAAATCAATCGCGGCCACATGCTGGCGTTCAAGGACACCATCACCGCGTACGGCTGGTTCTATCCGGCGGTGGAGTTTCTGTCGCTGGTCTCCCTGGCCGGGATTCTGTCGTACTCGGGCTGGGCTTTGCCTCAAGGCACGGTGACGTTAGGCGTTCTGGTCGCCTTTCTGCAGTACGCGATGCGCTTCTTCCGGCCGATTCAGGACCTCAGCGAAAAGTACAACATCCTTCAAGCGGCGATGGCGGCGGCGGAGCGCATCTTCAAACTGCTCGACACGCCGGTCGAGATCCGGTCCCCGGAGCGGCCTCTCGCCTTTCCGGCCTTCAACTCCGCCATCGAGTTCGACCGGGTCTGGTTCGCCTACAAGGGCGAGGAGTGGGTTCTGCGCGACGTCTCGTTCCGGATCGAACCCGGCGAGACGATCGCCATTGTCGGACACACCGGCGCGGGTAAGACCACGATCATCAGCCTGCTGCTGCGCTTCTACGATATCCAGCGCGGGGCTATCCGCATCGGCGGCGTCGACATTCGCGATCTCGATCCGCTGGATCTCCGCCGCCACTTCGGCGTGGTCCTGCAGGATCCGTTCCTGTTCACGGGGACCATCGAGGAGAACATTCGCCTGGGCACCATCCGGATCACGGCGGAGCACGTCGCCGACGCGGCCGAGCAGGTGAACCTGCTCGACTTTGTCAATAACCTGCCGCACGGATTCGATCAGCCGATCCAGGAGCGAGGGGCGTCGCTGTCGACGGGCCAGAAGCAGCTCATCAGCTTTGCGCGCGCGTTGGCGCACGAGCCGCGGTACCTGATCCTCGACGAAGCGACCTCCAGCGTCGATACCGAAACCGAATTGCGCGTGCGGGAAGCCCTCGGCCGGATGATCGTGGGCCGGACGAGCATCGTGATCGCCCACCGCCTGTCCACCATTCAGCGCGCGGACCGGATTCTGGTCATGCACAAGGGCCAGTTGCGCGAGCAGGGGCCGCACCAGGAACTGATCGCGATGCGCGGCATCTACTACAAGCTGTACCAACTACAGTACAAAGACCAGGACGTTGCGCGCTAAACCTCGATCGAGCTATCGCTGGCGGATGGCGATGGTCGTTTGAACCCGTGCCGCATTCGCCGGGTCGAGGCTGGAAATGTCGTTCATAAAAGCCACCAGCCTCACGGAATTTCCAATGGGTGCGTTGTCGGGGATTTTGAGATTCAACTGCCAGACTCCCAACAACTGCGGCGCAAGCCCGGAATAGGTGATGTTTTCGTCGGGCACGGAGCGGCCGTCCAGCGTGACGCGGGGCCGGTTGGGCGTGGGTGTCAATCCTTCGGCGACGTTCCCATCGGGCGGCGCGCCCGGCACGAAACCCTGACCCGTGCCGTACAGCGCGATCACATCTCCCACGCGAATGGCATTGGTGGGCGCATGAATCGTATTGTCCTGATTGATGGCCGCAATCGGCCCCGATCCGCCGGCGCCGCGTGTGAAGAATGCGGGCGAGGCGACCTTCAAGCCCAGGTCGAGCGTGCCGTACAACTGGCCTGTGCTGACGTTCCGGACCGCCACCAGGGCAGAGCCGGAACTCGGCAGAGCCATCGGCATCAGAAAATTGATCTGGGTGGGGGAAATAAAATACAACGGCACCGGTTGGTCGTCGACGGTCACCTGGAGGTTGGCCAGTTCCCGCGGCATGGGCACTGGATTGGGAAGCTCGTCGAACGCCTTGGTCTCGCTGCCGAAATTGACGACGACGCATGCGGTGGCGCCGCAGGTGTTGGCAACCGGGAAGATGGACGAGATGGTGCCGGGCGCGAGGGAGCCTTCGGCGAAATTCGCACCGTTGAAAACGCGCACCCCTGGCGCGTAATAGCTGACCCGGTTGGCCAGATCCGCAACCATCAGGTTGTCAAAGGCATCCAGCGTCACCGCGCTGGCACGGCACGCCTGTCCTCCCGCGCACCACGAAATCGACGAATCCGAGGCGTAGTTCACGCGCGGCAGATCTTCGAAACGCGGGAAGCGCAACACGCGGTTGATCGAGCCCTCGGCCACCCAGAACGTGCCATTGTTGCGGCTGATGCTGATGCTGATGGGGAGGTTGAGGCCCGGAACCGTGGCCAGTGGGGAAGCGACGCCTTGGATTCCGTGAACCCGGTCGTAAATCTGCACGCGGTTATTGCCCGAATCGGCGACGTAGAGCCGGTCCTCGCTGTCGAGCGCGATGCCGCGCGGTTGATTGAATCGGTTTGTCGCAGTAGAGGCGGTCGCCGTGAAAAAGTCAGGCTGCCCGATGACCGAGGTAGCCGCCATTCCGGAAGCGAAGGGCTTGGCGAAATACAGGACACGATGATGGGCTTGGTCCGCTACGACAAGGCCGCCCGCCGGCCTGGAGGGATCGATGCCATCCAGCGTCAGGGCCAGCCCCCAGGGCGCCCGCATGGTCCGCGATGTGGCGTCGTTGATTTTGGTGGTAAAACTCTGTTGCCCAATGACCAGATCGGCCTGCTGAGGCTGCCCGCCCCGGTCGAACGGCTTGGGGAATCGGAGAACCCGCCCATTCCCCGAATCGGCCACCCAAAGATTCCCTGCCGTGTCCACGGCCAGGCCCGTCGGCAGGTAGAGTCCCGTCTGGGTGGGACGCTCGGGGTCGTTCCCCGGCGAGTTGATCAGTGACCGGAACAGATCCACCTGGCCGATCACCAGATCAGCGGTCGCTCCCGTCTTTGCCGCCCGTAGACTGCGAAAGCCGAGAATCCGGTTGTTGTTGGTATCCGCCACATAAACGCGGGGCGGCGAGACGCTGGCATCCAGCACCAGCCCGGAGGGGCCATCGAATTCACGGCCCTCCATCAGGTTCGGAGAACCGAGGTCGAAGCCCAGCTGCCCCAACACTCGCGACGCGATGGAAAATGTCCCCGCCGCCTGGCGGAAAACCACGACCCGGTTATTGCCGGTGTCTGCGACAAATAGCTCGCCATTCGTAAAAATCGCCGCGCCCGGAGAGCGAAATCCGCTGGCGTTTGTCGTGCCTTGCCCGCCATCGACGGTACTCGCGTTGAAGTTCGTCTGACCAAACACGAACTTGGCAGGCGGGGAAGGCTGGTTCTGCGTCTCCGCCGGCCACTGTTCGGGAGGGTCGTACAGCAGGGCGCGATTCGCCCCCGAGTCCAGAACCAGTAACCGGTTGTCCACCACCACAATGCCTTCAGCCGGCTGATTGGTCGGAGCGCCGAGCGCGAATTCGTTGACGGGCGGCAAAACCGGCTGCCCGGTCACCTGGCGGGGACGCGTTCCCAGAATGCGGTCAGCGGAAGCGCCGTTGACATTCGCCGCCGAGGCCGGGAAGTACAAGACCCGCAGTCCCAGGTCGGAGACGTAGATCCGCCCGGTCGAATCAAGCGCCACCGACAGCGGCCTCACCATCCTCGTTTTGTCTTCACGATTCGTTGCGGCGGTACTTGTCGTGAAATCCGGTTGACCTAAGACCAGGCTCGCTCGAGGTCCATTCCGCCCGTCCGCCAGGTCGTTGGCGGAGTAGCGAAGCAAGCGGTTATTGCCGACGTCCGTGACGAACAGGTTGCCCTGGGCGTCGAAGGTCAAACCCACCCGGGCCGCCTGGATCCCCAGAAACAGCGACCGGTCCGAGAGCCCTCCCTGGTTTGCCACGTTCGCGCCAAACGACGTCTGGCCGATCACCATGTTCGGGAAAATCGCATCCGGGGGCTGGTCGAACGGCCTTGGGAACCGCAGGATTCGATTGTTACCGGCATCGGCAATGTAGAGATTGCCCTGCCGGTCGACGGCCAGTCCCAGCGGCAGAGTGAATCCGGTTGAGATCCCGGTGGCGGGCCCCTGGGGAAGAGCCGAATAGCGATCCCGCTGTCCCAGAATGAGGTCGGCGGGCGCGCCGTTGGCGAACGACCCCGCGTTTCGCCATGCCAGAATGCGATGATTCAAACTGTCGCTGACATAAAGGATCGGCGGCGTCGCCGACGTGTCGACTGCCAGCCCCAGGGGCGAATAGAGGTCGGCCGCGTCCACCAGGTTGGGGCTGACGGAGTCGACCGATACTTGCGCCGTGTCTTCGGCGGCCACTTCCAGGCGTCGCGGGACGCCGAGGGTGAAAATGGGCTTCCGCCGTAGCGCCTGGGCGCTCAGGTCCAGGCAAAAAGTGAGCAGAAGGCACGAATGCAGGGACAGGGAAAAGACACGTTTCATAGCAGGCCCCGGCCGCCGTCCGGAAGAACGGCAACACTTCCCAACCATAGCATTTATTGGGCCTTCAAATAGCGCTGGATATCGGGGAACAAAAGCTGCCGGACGTCTTCGCGGTCGAGGTCCCCCAGCGTGATCAGCCGCGCTCCGGAGTCGATCTGCCGCGGCGGGGCGTCGCCGCGCAAGTGCAGGCCAATGGCCCTGGCGCTCTCGTAGCCCATCTTGAACGGATCCTGCACTACGATGGAATCGATCCATCCCGCTCGCAAGTCGGCCAGCAACGAATCGGAGGCGTCAAAGGCAACCAGTTTCACACCGCGGGCATTCCGCGACTTCTGGGAATGCAAGGCGCACACCGTAGAGGAT
>CAZGUX010000006.1:0-11337 GCA_964529305.1 uncultured Solibacteraceae bacterium
AAGACTTCATTGAACTCGGCGTGGATGCGTACAACCCCTTGGAGGCCAAGGCGGGCATGGACGTCATCGACCTCCGCCGCCGCTTCGGTCACCGGATCGCTTTCTGCGGCAACATGGACGTCGTGACGTGGGCGCGCGGCGACCCTGAAGAACTGCGCCGGGCGGTGTTGACCAAGTTGAACGCCGCTAGGGGTGGCGGCCTCATCTTCCAGTCCGACCATTCGGTCCCTGGGAACGTATCGGCAGCAAGCTATGAGTTTGTGTTGAATCTCGTGCGGGATCGCGGCCGCTATCCGCTGGACCTGGGCGATTGCCGTCTGGACGATCTCTGATCCGGCGAACCTCATCGATTCAGGTGTCTCCGGGCGGCCTCAGGGGCACGACGATGTACCCGTTCCCGCCGTCTCCGTAGACGCGAGTCCGCTTCGTTCTCCAAGTCCACCAGTAGGCCGCGACGTACGCACACAAGACTGCGTCGATCTGGTCTTCCGCCGGTTTGAGGTCTCCGGCCCGCGGCACCGCCGGTAACCGCAATCGAAGGGCCGGGTCCAGTTCAGGCAGATGGGTCAACATCAGCCGCCGGAGGCGGCGCAGTTCCCGCGCTCGTGGATCGCGCCGGCCGCGCTTGTACTTCACGATCCGGTCCAGCCCGAACAGATTCACGGTTGCCGCGTGGGGATGCACCTCGATTTGAAAGCGGCCTTCCTGGTCCTCCGCCGCGGAGGTCCCGTGCCGAAACCCCAACTTCTCCAGCCGGCGGCTGAACGCAATCACGTGCCCGGCGAACGGACGGCCCAGATTTGCGGGATGGCATCCCGCGTGGAATCGCCGGAAGTCGCGATTCAACTCCCGTTCGGCGGGCCGGATGCCCGAAGGATTCCGGATGACCAGGGGCGCATCGACGCCCACCACCACGCTGCCGGTTCCCGCTTCGGACACAATCCATCCCAGAATGTCGTCCACCGCGTCCATACGCGCGACGCTACGCAATGTCAACGCCCCGGCGTCCTGGCCGATCGCCGCCAGACCACTCGGCCTTCCATACCAGCCGAGATCGACCCCGAGGAACGTGTTCATGAGGGAGGAATCAACTCCCACAGCATCGCCGATGGCGCTCCGGCCTGGCAAGTCTAATGTGGGCGCCCGCAGGGTGACAAGAAACGTCGCCCCGCGGCACTTTCCGGTGCTTTCTCGGCTGCTACACTGAGGTCCCCGGGGTTTGGCCGTCTGCCAACGGCCCGAAGGAGGAGGAGCCTTGAGACGGAAACACATATGGCTGGCCGGTTCTTTGCTCGCAATCTTTGCGGCTTCGGCCCAGGATGCCCAAAAGACAGCCAGTATCTTGAAGGGCGACAATAAAGGCCCCGCCGCCAACAATCCGGTGTGTAAGCTGTTCACGATTGCCGAAGCGGCAAAGTACATCGGCAAACCGGTGGGCAAGGTGCAAAATGCCGCCCAGGGGACCGGATGTCAATGGAATACGAAGGACTATGAGGGCGATCTGATGGTGCAGGTCGTACCTGCCCGCTATCATGAACAGCCCACGCTGGCAAAGGGATTCAAGCAGGTGCCCGAGATGGGAACGAAAGCGTTCGTGGTCCCGGAAATGGGCGGCTGGAAAGCCGCCGTTCTTCGCGGTGAGGAGTCGATCATCGTCTCGGTCTCCGGCCCCGCGGCCAACGAGCAGGCAGCCGTGGCACTCTTGAAGGAAACACTCGCCCGCCGGAAGTGACTGCGGACTACCCCACCGCATGGCGCACTCCGCTCTCCAATCCCCTGGGACGGCTTTCGGACAACAATATGCCCCGCTCGCCCTCTCGATCTTCCTGCTGAACTTCAGCGCATCCTGCTACAGCATCTTCCTGGGCAGTTACCTCAGCAGCCGAGGCGTCCCGGGAGCCGAGCTGGGCTACATCGGGGCCGCGGGTCCCGGCGCCTTGATCGCCGGCAACCTGATGTGGGGATATGTGTCCGATCTCACCGGCCGGCGCCGGTCGCTGATCATCCTGGGCAGCGTTATCTCGATCCCCGTGCTCCTGCTCTGGCTGCTCGGCGCCACGTCGAGAGAGTACGCGGCTCTGAACGGGCTGTACTACTTCTTTGTCGCCCCGACCATCGCCATCATCTCCGTCTTTATCCTCGATTTGCTGCCGCCGGAGGCACGCGCCCGGCGCTTCGGAGGAATTCGCGTCTGGGGTTCCCTGGGCCTGCTGACGGCGTCGTGGGGCACTGGCTGGTTTCTGCGCGCGAATCCCAGCCGCATGTTCGTGTACGCCGCCGCGGCTACGGCGCTGGCCCTGATTCCCTTAATCGGGGGCACTCGGGAGGTGATCCGCCGAGGCGCTCCGCGATTTCATTTCTGGCACGTGCTCACCAACCGCCGGCTGGCCCTCTTCTTCCTGTGCACCGTGCTGCATGGCTTCTGGGAACCGGCGGTTTTCCTGTTCCTCAGTTACTCGCTGGATCAACAACACACGCCCAGCGGTCTCATCGGCGTCATTCTCGGCCTGAACGGTTTGGTGGCCATGGTTTCGCTCCCACTGGCCGGCCGCCTCGCGGACCGGTTCGGCCGCCGGCCCATTCTGTGCCTGATGTATGGACTCACCGCCACGCGTCTGCTGCTGTATTCGATCATCAGCAATCCGCTGTGGTTCATCCCCGTCCAACTGCTCCACTTTGGCAGCTTCGGTATCTCCGAGGGCGTGGGATCGGTGTTCGTTTCCGAAATGTCTCACCAGCGAGACCGCGCCACCGCCCTTGCCTGCTTCCATGTCTTCCACTCCGTGGGAGCCTTTGCGGGTAGTCTGGTCGGAGGCAGTCTGTCGTCCGCGCACGGATTCCCATTCGTGTACCGGACCTTCGCCGCGGTGATCCTGGCTGCCGGCATCCTCTTCTTTGCGGGTTGGATGGCCGATCGCGGCGTCGAAACGCTCGCCGCCGATTGATCCAAACTGCGATATAGTTCCCAAATCGATACAAAGACCCAAAGGAGAAATACATGAATCGCCGTCAATTTGTTGCCAACGGTAGCGCGGCTGCCTTCGCCGCCAGCGCGTTTTCGCAGACCCGGAGCGCCAATGACACCATCCGTGTGGGCATCGTCGGACCGGGCGGCCGCGGAACCGGCCTGCTGCGTGACTGCGTTGAGTTTGGCAGCAAATATAATGCCCGCCTGGTGGCGGCGTGTGACATCTGGGACGAACGCCTGGGCGCCGCCGGCAAGCGCCTGCGTGAAGCCTACGGAGCCGAGCCTAAACTTTACGATCGCTACCACAAGATGCTCGCCGACAAGGATCTGGACGCCGTCATCATCGCCACGCCCGACCATCAGCACGCCAGGATGCTCAAGGAGGCCGTCGAGTCCGGCAAAGATGCCTATTGCGAAAAGCCGATGGGCAACGTCCTGTCCGAAACCAATGACGCCCTCGATGCCGTCCGCCGCACCGGCCGCGTCGTCCAGATCGGAACCCAGCGCCGCAGCTATCCGAAGTTCCGCGCCGCGGCACGCATCCTGCAATCCGGCCGAATCGGGGACATCATCAAGGTCGAACAGAGCTTCAACACCTATTCTCCGTATCGCTGGGCTGCCAAACCGGAAGCGATTGCCGCCCTGAAAGAAAACGCTACCAACTGGAAAGAGTTCCTCTACGGCAAGCCCGACCGCCCGTTCGACCCCCGTATTTACCGCTCCTTCCGTCTGTTCCGCGATTTCTCCAGCGGCATCATCGACCAGTGGATGACTCACGCCATCGACGCCATTCACTTCATCACGGGCGAGTCCTACCCGATGAGCGCCATGGCCGAGGGCGGGATCTACCGCTGGAAGGACTACCGAGAGAATCCCGACACGATGGAAGCCGCGCTCAATTACGGCTTCAAGGGAAAGCGCTTCCTGGTGAGCTATGGCGTTTGTCTGGCGAATGGCTCCGGAGCCGCCGCGCGGGTCCTCGGCACCAAGGGCACCATGCTGTTCGAAGATACCTTCCGCGTCTCGGGGGACGGCATCAAGGATCCCGAGGCGCTAACTACCTCCGAGGACATCCCCGACGATCCGGCGGTTCATCACATGGCCAACTGGCTGGATTGTGTACGGCGCCGTGATCCAAAAGGATGTTACGCGCACGCTGACGCCGGCTACGGTCACTCCATCGCCTGCATCATGACGACTGACTCGCTCTGGAGCGGGCGCCGCATGATGTTCGATCCGCAAAAGCGCACCATCCAGGCAGGATAAAGCGCCGGTGGGACTTGATTCAAGCATCAGGTCTCGCAAAATCAGCTCGAGTAGACCCGTTCAGCGCCGCCCCGGCATGGATCAGGCGTGGCTCGACTATGGGAAGGGTTTCATTGAGGACGGCCTGGAGAACAGCCGGATGGCTAACTGCAAGGACAAGGGTCGACTGTCATCGTCAAGTGGAGATCGGAGTGGGCGCCCTGTAGTACCCTGATAGATCGCACCCAAGCTCCCATGGAGGTCCCATAAGTGAAGTGGTTTGACTACGCCGCTCCAACGACGCTACCGGAAGCGCTTGGCTTGATGGCGGCGCACCCAAATGCGCGGTTACTTGCCGGCGGCACTGACCTGATCGTACAGATGCGGGCCGGCCGCAAGGAAACCGACCTCGTCATTGATACCAAGAAAATCCCCGAACTCAACGACCTGCGGTACGACCCGGCCGGCGGGCTCACCCTGGGCGCCGCCGTCCCCTGTCATCGTATTTACAACGACGTGACCGTCAAGCGAGTCTATCCGTCCCTGGCCGAGGTGACCTCGATCATCGGCGGGACCCAGATTCAGGGCCGCGCTTCCGTGGGTGGGAACCTATGCAATGCCGCCCCGAGCGCGGACACCGTGCCCCTGCTGATCGCGTTGAAGGTGACCTGCCGGATCGCCGGACCCTCCGGGACTCGCGAGGTCCCCGTGGAGGACTTCTGCACCGCTCCCGGACACAATCTGCTACAGCCAGGCGAATTGCTGGTGACGATGCATTTCCCGGCCCCCGGCGCGCACTCCGGAGCTCACTATTTGCGCTTCATCCCGCGCAACGAGATGGACATTGCGGTCGCGGGAGCGGGTGTCAGTGTCGAACTCGACAACGGCAACTTTCGCTCCGCCCGCGTGGCGCTGGCCTCCGTCGCGCCCACGCCGCTATTCGTTCGCGAGGCCGGAGACTTCCTCGCCGGGAAACCGGTCAACGCGGAAAGCCTGGCCGGCGCGGCGGAACTCGCCAAAGCCGCGGCCCGGCCCATCACCGACATGCGCGGCACGGCGGAATACCGGCGTCATCTGTGCGCCGTACTCACGCGACGGGCGCTCGAAGCCGCGATTCAGAAAGCCAGGGGGGCCAAGTAATCATGCACGGCAAAGTTCAAGTCACGACAACGATCAATGGGGAGACGATCGACTTCCTGTGCGAACCGCGGCAGAGCCTGCTCGAGTGCCTTCGCGACGTCCTCGGGCTGACCGGCACCAAGGAGGGCTGCAACGACGGCAACTGCGGCGCGTGCACGGTGATCATGGACGGCAGGATTGTCACGTCGTGTCTCGTGCTCGGCGTGGAAGCCAACGGCGCCGAGATCACGACGATTGAAGGCGTCGCCGGCGGCAACCAACTGCATCCGCTGCAGCGATCGTTCCTCGAGAACGCAGCCCTGCAGTGCGGCATCTGTACGCCGGGATTTATCGTGGCGGCCAAGGCGCTGCTGGATGAGGAACCCCATCCGTCGGAGGACCGCATCCGGTTCTGGCTTGCCAACAACCTCTGCCGGTGTACCGGCTACGATAAAATCATCCGCGCCGTGGAGCAGGCCGCGGAACAAATGGAGGCCCGATGAGCACCCAACAATACACGGTGGTGGGAACGCGCCCGATCCGGCACGACGGCGCAGACAAAGTCACGGGAAGGGCATTGTACGGAGCGGACTACCAGGCGGCCGGCCTGCTGCACGCCTGCATCCTGCGCAGCCCGCACGCTCACGCCCGCATCAAGCGGATCGATACGAGTAAAGCCGAAGCGTTTCCCGGCGTTCGGGCGGTGGTGACGGCGGCCGACTTTCCCCAGGTTGGCGAAAAGATGGTCGACTTGGGGGAAGGGGAAAAACCTCTCAGCTACATTCGCGGCAACGTGCTGGCCGAAGGGAAGGTCCTCTATCGGGGCCATGCCGTCGCGGGGGTCGCGGCCAGCAGTCCCCACGTCGCCGAGGAGGCCGCCGGCCTGATTGAAGTGGAGTATGAGGTTTTGCCGTGTGTCCTGACGGCTCCCGATGCAATGAAGGAAGGAGCTCCCATCCTTCACGAAGATATGGAGATGGTGGAATTCGGCCAGAAGACCGGGCGCATCAGCAATGTCTCCGACCATTTCCGGTACGAGATGGGCGATGTCGACAAAGGCTTCGCGGAAGCCGATGTCATTGTCGAGCGTGAATTCTCGACCGCCACCGTGCACCAGGGCTATATCGAGCCGCACAACTCCACGGTGCTCTGGAACAACGATGGCCGCGTGCACGTCTGGCTCAGCACTCAGGGGTCGTTCGTCGTCCGCGACACGACGGCGTGCATCCTGGACATTCCGCTCTCGCAGGTGAAGGTGACGCCGATGGAGATCGGCGGCGGTTTTGGCGGCAAGATTCCGGTGTACATGGAACCGGTGGCCGCGATTCTGTCGAAGAAGACCGGGCGGCCGGTCAAGGCGCTGATGTCCCGCAAGGACGTGTTCGAGGCCTCCGGCCCGACGCCGGGGTCGTACCTCAAGGTGAAGATCGGCGCGAAGAAGGACGGGTCGATCACGGCGGCGCAAGCCCACTTGGCCTACGAAGCCGGCGCTTATCCCGGTTCGATGGTCGTTCCCGGGGCGATGTGCGTTTTCGCCGCATACGACCTGGCCAACGTGAAGATCGACGGCTACGACGTCTGCGTCAACAAGCCGTCGACTGCTGCCTACCGCGCCCCCGGCGCGACGAACGCGGCATTCGCAACCGAAACCCTGATGGACGAGATTGCGGAGAAGTTGGGGATCGACCCGATCGAGTTGCGTCTGAAGAACGCCGCCAAGGAAGGAACGCGCCGCGCCGACGGTCCGAAGTACCGCCGCATCGGCTGCGTGGAAGTGCTGGAGGCGATGAAGAACAGCGAGCACTATCGCTCGCCGCTAGAGGGACCGAACCGCGGCCGCGGAGTGGCCATCGGGTTCTGGTTCAACGTCGGGTTGCCTTCGTGCTGCACCATCAGCGTGAACGACGATGGTACGGTGAACCTGGTGGAAGGCTCCACCGACATCGGGGGCACGCGAACGTCCATCTCCATGCAGGCCGCCGAAGTGCTGGGCATTCCAGCCGAAGATGTGCATCCGACCGTCGTCGATACGGACTCGGTCGGTTTCACCGCCGTCACCGGTGGAAGCCGCGTGACCTTCGCCACGGGATGGGCGGCGTACGAGGCCGCGCGCGACGTGGTCCGGCAGATGAAGGTACGAGCGGCCAAACTGTGGGAGACCGACGCCGATTCGGTGCAGGTGGAAGGCAGCGTCTATTCCCACAACGGCCGCACCATGACGTTCAAGGAACTGGCCGGCCGCCTGAATGAGGCGGGTGGTCCGGTAGTGGGTAACGGGGCAGTGAATCCGAAGGGCGCGGGCGGCTCCTTTTCCGGCGCGATCGCCGATGTCGAAGTCGATCCCGAGACGGGCAAGACGCAGGTGGTGCGCTTCACTTCCGTGCAGGATGTGGGCAAGGCGATCCACCCGAGCTACGTCGAAGGACAGATGCAGGGCGGCAGCGTCCAGGGCATCGGCTGGGGCCTGAACGAGGAGTACTACATGAACGACAAGGGCACCATGATGAACTCGAGTCTCCTCGATTACCGGATGCCAACCGCTTACGATCTTCCGATGATCGAGACGATTATCGTCGAGGTGGCGAATCCCGGGCATCCGTTCGGGGTGCGCGGCGTCGGCGAGGCGAATATCATCCCTCCGCCGGCGGCGCTCGCCAATGCGATCTACCACGCGGCAGGCGTCCGGATGCAGAGATTGCCCATGAATCCGCCAGCTATCATGGAGGCGATCTGGGCGAAGTCGGGGGAATAAAGTCCCCTTGCACGTTTAAGCGGGCGCCACGTGGCGCCGGTCCCCGACCGGCGAAGAGACATGCCGACTGTTTTCATTCCGGGGCAACTCCGCGACCGGACGGGGGGCCGTTCGACGATCGAAGTCGAGGGCGCGACCGTTCGTGAGGTGATCGAGAATCTGGACCGCGCGCATCCAGGCATCGGCGAGCGCCTGATGGAAGGCCCGCGCCTGCGCCCGAACATATCGGTGGCGATTGACGGCGAAGTCAGCCCGTTGGGATTGCTGGAGAAAGTGTCTCCGTCGAGCGAAGTCCACTTTGTCGCCGCGATCCGGGGCGGCTGACCGGCCAGCTTTGACGCCCCACATTCCGACCCCTGGGGGCGGGAATCGGCAACTTTATTGGCGACAAGCGAGTTGGAACTGGCCAACCGGCCCTGATATACTCCCCAAAACCCTGATTTCCGATGGACTTCGTAACTTCGGCAGGAAAGTCCGCGCCATTGAAGAGGTACATGTCTATCCGGCTGTCGATCTCGAGGGGGGTCTGTTTCCTGGTGGTCCTGGCCGCCGTCTGCCCGACCGGCTGTAGCAACGAAGCGGCGGCATCCAAGAAAGCCACGGGCAAGAAGGGCGGCGAAAGCGTTCCCGTCCTGACGGCCACGGTCGTCACGCGCGATGTCCCGCTGGAAATCCAGGTGATTGGCAACGTCGAGGCCTTTTCGACAGTGTCTGTCAAGGCCCGGGTGACCGGGGTGATCGACAAGGTGCATTTCCACGAAGGCGCCTTTGTCGCCAAGGGCGACAAGCTGTTTACCATCGATCCGGCTCCCTTTCTGACGGCGTTGAGCCAAGCCGAGGCGAACCTCGCCAAGGAGCGGGCTCTGCTCCAGCAGGCGCGCGCCAACCTCAGCCGCGATCTGGCCCAGCAGCGGCTATTGGTCGCCCAAGCGAGCCGCTTTGCCAACCTGAACAAGGAAGGCGTGATCTCCCGCGACGAGGCGGAGCAACGACAGGCCAGCGCCGACGTTGTGGAGCAATCCGTTGCGGCCGGCGAGGCCGCGATCAAGGGGTCGGAAGCGTCGATTCAGGCAGCCGAGGCAGCCGTCAAGACCGCGCGAATCATGCTCGGCTACACCAGTGTCGCCTCCCCCGTTGAGGGCCGAACCGGCAACCTGGCAGCCAAGGAAGGCAACCTGGCGACGGCCAACGTCACCGAGTTGATCGCGATCAGCCAGGTGCAGCCCGCGTATGTCTCCTTCGCCGTTCCCGAATCGCAGTTGGGTCTCGTCAAGGACGGAATGGCCCGAGGCAAACTGCCCGTTTCCGCCGCGCCTCCGGACGATCCCGCCAATCCGGAAAGCGGCATCCTGACGTTCATCGACAGCAGCGTGGACCCGAGTACCGGGACCATTCGGTTGAAGGGGACGTTTGCCAATTCCAAGCGGCGGCTCTGGCCGGGACAGTTCGTTCGGGTCACCCTTCGGTTTGGCGTGAAGAGCGGCGCGCTGCTGGTTCCCAATCAAGCGGTGCAGACCGGGCAGGACGGACCTTATGTTTACCGGGTCAAGCCGGACCATTCGGTCGAGATGGTGAAGGTTGCAGCCGCGGGCCGGATTGAGCAGGACATCATTATCCAGGACGGGTTGGGCGAAGGAGATACGGTCGTCACCGAAGGCCAGTTACGGCTGGCGCCGGGAATGAGAATCCGGGTGCGCGAAGAAGGCGGGCAGCGCAAGAGGGGCCAGCAGAAGAAGGAAGAGTAACGGAGGCGTCCCAGGTGAACTTCTCGGGAATATTCATCCGCCGCCCGGTCGCCACAAGCCTGTTGATGCTGGCCTTGGCCGTCTTTGGGGCGATCGCCTACAACTTCTTGCCGGTGGCCGATCTGCCGAACGTGGACTTTCCCACTCTTGTGGTCTCGGCGAGCCTGCCCGGGGCGAATCCGGACACCATGGCGTCGGCGGTCGCCACGCCGCTCGAGCGCCAGTTCACGACGATCTCCGGGCTCGACTCGATGGTGTCCACCAACGCCACGGGCAATACACAGATCACCTTGACCTTCAGCCTCGACCGCGCTCTGGACGGCGCCGCGGTCGACGTCCAGACCGCCATCGCCGAGGCCCTGCCTCTGCTGCCCCCCGGCATGCCGAACCCTCCTTCGTTCCGCAAATACAATCCGGGCGATTCGCCGGTGATGTTCCTCGGTCTGATTTCGACGGGCATGCCGCTTTACGAACTTCAGGAGTTCGCCGAGACACAGATTGCGCAACGCCTGTCGACGGTGAACGGTGTTGCGCAAGTGAACGTGTTCGGCGCCCAGCGATTCGCCGTTCGCGTGCAGGTGGATCCCGATAAACTGGCCGCGCACCGGATCGGCATCGACGATGTCGGCCGCGCCTTGCGGCAATGGAATGTCAATCTTCCCACTGGCACGCTCTGGGGATCGAAACAGGCATTCAACATCCGCGCCGACGGTCAATTGCGGCGGGCCGCGGGGTTCCGCGAAATCACCGTGTCCTACCGCAACGGCGCGCCGATCCGGCTGGGCGATATCGCCAACGTGATCGACAGCGTGGAAGACGACAAGACGGCGTCCTGGCTCTACCAGGGAGGAAAGGGCGTCAAGGGCCTCAACGTGGCGATCATGCGCCAGCCGAACAGCAATGTCATTGAGGTCAACGACGAGATTCGCGCGCTGCTTCCCGAAATCCGGCAGAAGCTTCCTCCCTCGATCACCCTGACGATTCGCGGCGACCGTTCGAAGACCATTCGCGAAGCCTTCGAGGACATCCGCTTTACGATGTTCTCGGCGATGATCCTGGTGATTCTCGTCATCTTCCTGTTCCTGCGCAACGGCCGAGCTACGTTTATTCCGGCGCTCGCGCTGCCTCTTTCCCTCCTCGGGACTTTTGCGGTGATGCTGCCCTTGGGTTATGGCCTGGACAACCTGTCGATGATGGCCCTGATTCTTTCGGTGGGGTTCGTTGTGGACGACGCGATCGTGATGCTGGAGAACATCGTGCGCCACATCGAGCAGGGAGAGAGCGTGCGCGAGGCGGCCTTCCAGGGGTCGAAGGAGATCAGCTTCACGATCATCTCCATGACCGTCTCGCTGGCGGCGGTGTTCATCCCGATCCTGTTCATGAGCGGCTTGCTCGGCCGGCTCATCCGCGAGAAAGCCGTCACGATTGTGATTTCCATTATCATTTCAGGATACATCTCCATCTCGCTCACCCCGATGCTTTGCAGCCGCCTGCTGAAACACGCCCAC
>CAZGUX010000007.1:0-27127 GCA_964529305.1 uncultured Solibacteraceae bacterium
GGAGAAGAAGAAACTCAATCCCACCAGGACGACCAGGCCCCCGAACCCTTTTCTGAGCCAGGCATCCGTCAGATCAATCGCGAACTTCGATCCGAAGTACCCGCCAATCAGAAATCCCAGGGAGACCATCAGCCCCGCGACGACGTGCACGTAGCCGGCGCGGTAGTATTGCCAGACCGCAAGGGCGCCCACCGGCAGCAGCAGAATCGCCAGCGTCGTGCCTTGCGCTTCATGCTGCGAGAAGCGGCACAGGTAAATGAGCGCCGGAATCAGAATGATGCCGCCGCCGATTCCGAACAAGCCGCTGGCCACTCCGCCGGCAAGGCCGATCACAAGGTACATCATGGGGTGATTCATCGTATGCATCTTCCCCGACGCGGGTGCGCGGTTGCAAGCGGTGCGCTACACTGGCGAAACTTCGATCCGTGCGCTTCCTACTGACTCTGATCGCGATGTCCGCCGTGGCCGGAACGCCGCAGCATCGGCTGCCGTCCCTGTCTTCGATTTTCCCGCAAGGCGCGCGGCCGGGCGGGACGATCCGGGTTGAAGTCCTGGGCCACTATCTGGACCGGACGCAGCACGTCGTATTTCTGGATTCCTCGCTCCGCGGCCGCGTGATTTCGGCGGACTACACACGCCTCGCGCTGGAGTTGGAGATCGGCGCCAAGGCCGCCCACGGGCCCCACTACTTCCGGGTGGTCTCGCCGCGGGGAGCCTCCAACGTGCTGCTGTTCCGCATCGGCGACCTTCCCCATGTCGAGGAAAAGGAGCCGAACTCGCGATTCGAAGAGGCGCAGACAGTTCCAGTGCCGTCAACGATCAACGGACAATTGAACGTCGAAGGCGACTTTGATTTCTTCCGGTTTCGGGCGGGAAAAGGCCAGACCCTCGTGTTCGATGTTCGCTCCGCGCGCAACGGGAGTGGATTGGACCCGGCCCTGATCCTGCTCGATTCACGTGGACGGAAACTCGACCACAGCGAAGAGCGATTCATTTGGGACCCGATGCTGGTCCACACCTTCGCCGAGGCGGGCGAGTACGTCGCCGTCATCCAACCCTCGCACACGGCGTTGAGCCAGACGTTTGGCTACCAGTTCGATATCCGGACCTCGCCGTATCTGGAAAGCGTGTCGCCCATCAGCGTGCGGCCGGGGAACGAAGTCACGGCAACCCTCTTTGGCGAGGGCATTCCGGAAAAGGGCGAACTCTGGTTCGATGCCCCGGGTTTTTCCGGACAGGTGCTCGAATCCAGGGGCGGCAGCGCGCGCGTGACCATCCGGACGCCTCAGACAGCACAGCCGGGCGAGGTTCACCTTGCCTGGGTCACTCCCCAGGGCCGCTCGAACCAGGCCTCGTTCCTGGTCGACGGCACGCCGCAACACCCGGGCGGCAATGAACTCCGTGCGCCCGTCTCGGTCACGAGCATCCTTCGCTATCGCGAGCCCGAGCAGTTCTTCCTTGAAGCGGCCGCCGGCGAGACGTTGCTCTTCGAAGTGAGGGCGCAGCGCTTCGGGTCACCCGTCGATCCGGTGATTCGCATCTTCGACGCGGCGGGGAAGCGCGTGGCCATGAACGACGACGGCAAGTTCGCGGGAACGGCCTTCAACAAAGACCCGCAACTGATCCACACCTTCAAAGAAGCAGGCCGCTTCCGGATCGAAGTTCGCAACCTCTGGAAGCTGCGCGCCGAGAATGTACCGTATCAGTTATTGGTTCGCCGCCCGCGGCCTCGAGGCGAGTTGGAGATGGCGACCGACAACCCGTACCTATACCCGGGCGAAACCGCGACGCTGCGGATGAACGCCGTACGGAACGAAGCACAGGACGGACCGATTTCCATCGAACTGACTGGTTTGAACGAAAAATTCCTGGCGGAGACCGGCGAGGTCCGGCCTTACAGGGACTTTGGCGAGATCACGGTTCGAGCCGGCAGCGCAAAACCCGGGGACTTCTCCCCGTTCGAGGTAAAGCAGGGGTTCCGGTTTGTCCGGATTTCCGGGGGCGGCGGCGAGGGCGCGACCTCCGCGCTGATTCGATCGGGCGCGATCGCAGTCGCCGAAAAGCCGCATTTTTCGCTCGAGGCACTGGCGAGTTCGGTGAACCTGGTACGGGGAGGCAGCGCCGACTTTCGAGTCGCCGTCGAACGTGCGGCGGGCTTCGCGGATTCCCTCCGCTTTGAGGTCATCAACCTGCCTCCCGGCATCCGGCTGGAACCGGCATTATCCGCGGACGCTTCCGGCCGCGAGGTTATACTAAAGCTCACGGCGGATCAGAGCGTTGCCAAAGGATGGTACTCGCGGGTGGCGGCGCTGGGGAAGGCCGCCAGCGGCGAGGTCCAATTGACGCCGCTCATCTCGATCGTGGTTGAGTAGCCAATGAGGTTCGTTCTCCTGATTCTGGCGAGCGGTGGACTTGCCGCCGCAACGCCTGCGCCGCGAACGCTCGCATTGGAACCTGTCAATCCCTTGCTTTTTGGCCAGGGCGCCACCCAACTCCTGGCGGTGGCCGAGAGATTCGCGGACGGCTCGGAGAGAGAAATCACCGCCGAGTGCTCCTTCCAGTCGTCCCACCCGTCGGCGGCTTCGGTTAACGAGACGGGAATGGTGCGCGCCGAAGCCAATGGGGCCTCCGTGATTCGAGCCCGCTGCGGGGGAAGGGAAATCACCACCACCGTCCTGGTCCAACGCGCCGGCAGTCCGGTCCAGCCCGGTTTTCACGCGGACGTCATGCCGATCCTGACCAAGCTGGGGTGCAACGGCGGCAGTTGCCACGGCGCCCTCAAAGGGCAGAGCGGCTTCAAGCTTTCGTTGTTCGGGTACGAGCCCGCCGAGGACTTCGAGATGATCGTGCGCGAGCACGACGGGCGCCGCCTGAACCTCAACCAGCCGGAGCAGAGCCTGTTGCTGCAAAAGCCGGCGTTCGAGGTGAAGCACGGCGGCGGAAAGGTGTTGCGCAAAGGGTCGGACGAGTACAATGCGCTGGCCGCGTGGATTCGCGCCGGGGCCCGAATGAGCAGTACCGACGAACGGCGCATCGTTTCGCTTCGGCTGCAACCCTCGAGCGCGGTCCTGGCGGGAAAGGACGCCCGCCGCAGGCTTCTTGTGACGGCCCTGTATTCCGACGGCACCGAGCGTGACGTCACCCGGCAGATGAAGTTCCAGTCGAACGACGAGTCCATCGCCGCCGTATCCTCCGACGGAACCGTCACCGCCGCCCGCGCCGGGGAGACGGCGATCGTCGTTCGCGCTCCCGGCCTCGCCGTTGCCGCCCGCTTCGGAGTGGTCCTGGAACGCCGTGAGGTCGCGCCGGTCACGCCGTTCAATTTCATCGACGATCACGTTTTCGCCAAGCTGCGGTCTCTGCAGATTCCGCCATCCGGTGTGTGCGACGATGCCTCCTTCCTGCGCCGCGCCTACCTCGATATCATCGGCGTCATTCCGGCCGCGGACGAGGTTCGCCGCTTCCTCGACGACCAGAGCCAGGACAAACGCGCCCGGTTGGTGGACGCGCTGCTCGAGCGTCCGGAGTATGCCGATTTCTGGGCGCTCTATTGGGGCGACCACCTCAACAACACCAAGCAGCTTCTTTACAACAAGGGCCCGTACGTCTTCACGCGCTGGCTGCACGACGCGTTCCGGCGCAACCTGCGCTACGACGAGTTCGCGCGGGAACTGCTGACTTCCTCCGGGCCGATGTTCGATTCGGCGGCCGCGAACTTCTACCCGCTCATGAAGAAGGAACTGGACCTGGCGGCCATTACCAGCCAGCTCTTTCTCGGCGTCAGCATCGAGTGCGCGCGCTGCCATAATCATCCGCTCGAAAAGTGGAAGCAGGATGACTTCAACGGGATGGCGGCCTTCTTCTCCCAGGTGCGCTATAAGAACGGCACCGGTCCGCGCAACAACGAACGCACGCTCTACGTCGACTTTGAACGCCACTTCCAGAACCCGGATACGAAGCGCGGATACTGGCCCAAACCGTTGGGCGGCGAGATCCTGACGCCGGACTCAGCAACCGATCGCCGCGAACTGTTGGCCGCCTGGATGACGTCTCCGAAGAACCCGTTCTTCGCCAGGGCGCTGGTCAACCGGATGTGGCGCAACTTCATGGGACGAGGACTGGTGGAACCCGTGGACGATTTCCGCGACACGAATCCTGCCACCAATGGCCCGCTCCTGAATGCGCTCGCGCAGGATTTCATCGACCATCGCTTCGATCTGCATCACTTGATCCGGCGCATCACCGCCTCGCGCGCCTACCAGCTTTCGGCGGTCGCCGTTCCCGGCAACGAGCAGGACAAGATGGCCTATTCACGCCGGTATCCCCGCCGGCTGACGGCCGAGCAACTGCTGGATTCCATCTCCCTCGCCACCGGCGTGCCGGAGGAGTTCACTTCTCTCTATCCCGGGACACGGGCGGCGCAGTTGCCGGAGCCGGAAATCGAGTCGTATTTTCTCGAGGTCTTCGACCGCCCCAGCCGGCAGGTCATCTGTGAGCGAAAACAGCCGCCCACGCTGAATCAGGCGCTCCACCTGATCAGCGGGGACACCATCCAGACCAAGATCACCGACCCGCGCGGCGTGCTGCGGTCGTGGAAGAACAAACCCGGGGAATCGGTTGTGGAAGAGATGTACCTGCGAACGTTGTCGCGGTACCCCGACGAGTCGGAACGGCTCTTGGCGCGGACCGCCATCGCGAAGACGTCCGACCCGATACGGGGGTATGAAGATGTCTTCTGGGCGCTCCTGAACTCGCGGGAGTTCCTGTACAATCACTAGTCAGCCGCCCATCCGCGCGCGTTGCAGCCCCGACCGTTAGGGAGGGGGTTGCCATGTTCTTCAACGGAGCGGGCCTGCCCCGGGGAACGGACCTGAAGAGGGATGATGGAATACAACAACCAAACTGACCTGTTCGGACGCCGCGACCTCATTCGCATCGGCTCGCTCGGCCTGCTCGGCGTGACGATGGACCGCGTCCTGCGGGCGTCGACGGCTGCCGCGCGGAAGGACGTTTCGTGCATTCTCGTCTGGCAGAGCGGCGGCTGTGGCCATCAGGACACATTCGACATGAAGCCCGGCGCGCCGAAGGAATACCGCGGCGAGTTCAACCCCATCCCTACCAATGTCCCCGGGATTCAAGTTTGCGAGCATCTGCCCTTCACGGCCAGACAGGCGGACAAGTATACGATCCTGCGCTCCCTGCGGTCCCGCGAGAACAATCACGAGCGCGCCATCAACTACCTGTTGACGGGCTATCTGCCGCTGTCGACGATCGAGTTCCCCAGCATGGGATCGGTGGTGGCCCGGCAGAAGGGATCGAAAAACGGCATGCCGCCCTATGTCGCCGTGCCGAATACGTTTCCTTCGTACGGCGGCGGATACCTGGGCGGCGAGTACAACCCGTTCATCGCGGGGAACCCGAACCTCACCGGCTATCGCGTGCGCGACCTGACCCTGCCGGTGGATGTCGATTGGCAACGAGTGAGCGACCGCACATTTCTGCTGAAGCAGATGGACGCCAAGTTTCGCGCGATCGATGCCGGCGGCGATTTCGAAGCAATGGACTCGTTCCAGAAAAAGGCCTACGACCTGATGCGGTCGCCGGTGGCCAAGAAGGCGTTCGACATCGAGTCGGAGCCGCGGGGGTTGCGCGAAAAGTACGGCCGGACGCCGGTCGGCCAGGGGTGCCTGCTCGCGCGCCGCCTGGTGGAGTCGGGCGTGCGATTCGTGACCGTGGCCAAGGGTTGGCTGAACTACGACACGCACGGCGACAACTTCAACGCGATGAAGAAAGTGCTGCTGCCGGAGTTCGACCGTGCGTTCGCCGCCCTGCTGGAGGATCTCCACCAGCGGGGTATGCTCGAGACCACGCTGGTGATCGCGATGGGAGAATTCGGCCGCACGCCGCTGGTGAACAAGGATGCGGGCCGCGACCATCACAACAAAGCGTGGTCCGCGGTGCTGGCCGGCGCGGGCATTCCCGGCGGCCGGATCCTGGGGAAAACCGACGACAAGGCGGTGGAGGTGACCGAACTGCCCGTCGAACCCGAAGATCTCTTACGCACCATCTACACTCTGATCGGCTGCGATGCCGACCATGAATACCAGACGCCGATCGGCCGGCCCTCGAAGGTGGTAAACGGGGGACGGGTGGTCAAGGAACTGTTGGCCTGATTCGACGCCGGTCAGTTGAAGGTCAACCGTGTGTGGGCTGCCATTCCGGTAGGATTCGTGGCGGTGGTATCGTGAGAGTCCACCGCGCCTATGAGAAGTTACGCATTCCTCCTGCTCCTGGCCTCGGCCGCGCTCGGCCAGACGTCCCGCCCGGTGATCGGAGTCGCCGGCATCAGTCATGAATCGGCCTCGTTCAACCCGGCCAAGACCGGCATTGCCGATTTCGGCATTCGCCCGCGCACGCCGCGCGATCAGATCCTGAAAGAGTGGGCCAAGAGCTACGACACCGTCAGCGGGATGGTGGAGGGTTCGCGCCTGTACCACTTCGACATTCATCCGGGACTGGTGACCTCGGCCACTCCCAAAGGGCCGGTCACCAGCGAAGCGTTTGAAGCCCTCACCGCGCAGATGATCGCCTCGCTCAAGGAAGCGCCCAAGCTCGACGGCATCCTGCTGGCGCTGCACGGGGCCATGGTGAGCGAACGCTTCCCTCATGGCGACACGGAGATGGTCCGGCGGGTGCGCAAGGCGTTCGGCGACAAGATGCCTATCATCGTGACCCACGACTTTCACGCCAACGTGTCGCCGGAAATCGTGGCGCTCTCGACCGCCCTGATCACGTTCAAGGAGTGCCCGCACATCGATACGCGCGATCGCGGCATCCAGGCGGCGCGCATCATGGCCGGCACAGTGAGCGGGAAAGTGAAGCCGGTGCAGGCCATCGCCAAGCCGCCGATGATGTACAACATCGTGTATCACTACACCAAACGCGCGCCCCTGCTGCCCATCGTGGACGAGAGCAAACGGCTCGAGAAGAACCCGAAAGTGCTGGCAGCGAGTGTGCCGGCCGGCTATCAGTATGCCGATGTCGAGTGGATGGGTCCGAGCGTGATCGTGGTCACCGACAACGACAAGGCCTTGGCCGAGCGCGAAGCCAAGCGCCTCTCGGACATGCTGTGGGCCACGCGGGACCAGATTGTGTTGAGAGTCCCCGACGCGGCGCAGGCCGTCAAACAGGCGATGGCCAACGGTAAGTACCCGGTCACCCTCATGGACATGGGAGACAACATTGGCGGCGGCTCGGCGGGCGACGGCACCACGCTGCTGGCGGAGTTCCAGAAGCAGAAAGCGACCGGATGGGTGGTGGCGCTCGCCGATCCGCAAGCCGTTCAGTCGGCAATCCGGGTGGGCATTGGCGGCCCGTTCGATCTGCTCGTGGGCGGCAAGATCGACAAGCTTCATGGATCGCCTGTACGGGTGCGTGGCCGCGTCAAATCGATTCACGAAGGCAAGTTTCTGGAGACGGAGATCCGTCACGGCGGCGGCCGGTATTTCGACATGGGGATGGCCGCGGTGATCGAAGCCGAGGGTTCGACGCGCGACGAGCAGAACCTGTTGCTGCTCACTACCCGGCGCACGGCGCCCATGAGCCTGCACCAGTTGATCAGCGTGGGCATCTACCCGGAGCGCCAGAAGATCCTTACGGCGAAAGGCACCATCGCGCCGCGCGCCGCCTACGAGCCTGTCTCGGCGCGCATCATCGAGGTAGACACTCCCGGCGTGACCGCGGTGAACCCGGCGCGGTTCACCTTCAAGCTCGTCCGGCGTCCTTTGTTCGGGCTGCAATAAAGCCGTGAAAATCGGGTCGCGGTAGGGACGGTCATCACTGACCGCCCCTGCCGCGACCCATTTTTTCACAACCTCTGAGCGAGCGGTGGCGATGCTGTTGACCGGTGAGGAGCCACTGCTCCGGTAGCGTCGCGGCACGGTATGAAGCCCTGCCGCGAGCGCAAGCGAGCGTCTCCCGTTCGAATCCGGTATTTCTGCGCCGGAAAGTAGCTCTCAGCCACCTGAACCGCCCGCCCGATACCCTTTCGCCGCGATTCTCGTTTGCCCTGCCAAAGGGAACCCCATCCGCCCGCGGCCGCGTCAAATACCTGGGCGCAAGAGCGGTTCCGCAGGAGGCCCCCATGAATACTTGTTCCACCAAAGGAAGTGAAAAACGCGCCGCAGTCCCGAGCATCGGAACCTGTGCGGAAATTGGATTGCCCGCCCACGGCTCAACCTGCGTCCGTCGGCTCGCTTCAGGCGTCCGTCGGACCAGTGGGGAGGGGCCTTGCACTCAGACCCTGAACTTTGACCAGCAGCTCGATTTCGTTCCGGGGAACCGCCAGGACGGTTGACACGGTCTCCGGCGCGTCTCCGCGGCGGATCATAAAGAGAGCTTCGGACCGCTTCTCCCGGTTGATCCGGGAGACGGCGGGCCGAAGGCCGCCTCGGTCCTCCAAATCGCGTGTCAGCTCCTCGAGCCGCTGCGATTCCTGCGCGAATCGCAGTTGCCATTCGCGTTCCATCGACCGGAATTGTTTTCGCCACTCCCGGTCCCGTTTCCGCGCCCCAGCCTCCAGACGAAAGACGAGTAGCGCGCTCCCGAGAGCCACCACGGCCACGACCAGATCGGGGATGGACGGCATCAGTTGAGCACTCATGGCGTCTCAGTTCAGGGTTCTCAGGCGTTCCTCGCGAGTGATGACCTGCTGAACGCGGACACCGTAATTGCCTTCCACCACGACGACTTCGCCCCTGGCGATGACACAGTTGTTGACAATGATCTCGACAGGTTGCGTGATCGTCCGGTTCAACTCGACGATTGACCCCGAACTCAACTTGAGGACATCCCGGAGGGGCAACTGAGCCCGCCCGAAGGAGACGCTTACGGGTAGCTCCACCTCCAGGAGCAGATCGAAGGTCTTCGATCGAACGAGGGGCGGAGTGGATTCCACGAGCGCGCCAGTCACGGCGGTAGCGGACGCCGGCGCGGGCTTGTCAGGCGCGAGAGATTCGTCCAGCACGGCGTCGGACAGGAAGAAGACCGTCCCGGACCCTCCGCCCGGGAGGGAAACTTCCACGGGAAACGTCTCCTGGGCTTTGCTGTGTTCGATTGCATCGGGACCCGCCGGACCGGGGGGCTGGGAGTTGACCTCTCTCCCCAGCCGCGAAGTCAACGTCCGCGCCAGGGAGGAACAGGCCTGGGCCAACATCTCCACCGCGGTTCCGCGGGCATCGTCGGTCGTGGCGTCCGCGAGGCCCGCGGCTTTGAGTGCGGCGCCTCCGATCTGCCGCCAGAAGTCTTCGCTGGCTCCCATCAGGACTGAGGCGCCCGGCCCGGCATCGATGGCGGACTGATACCAGGACAGCGCCGCGTTCATAGCGCCGGCCGGGCCGCATGTCAACTCCGGCCGTTGCATGGTCATCGACTCGATCGCTTCGCCGAGTTTCTGGGTCCACTGTTCCGCCAGCCAGGTTCGTGAGAGATCTTCCATGGTTGGTTATGCCATCTGATGGCCCCGCCGCCTCGGCCATCTCCGCTCGAGGTATGTCCGGAGACGAAGAATACCCTGCGACTTCAATTGGGAAACCCGGCTTTCGTGAAGATCCATCACCTGAGCAATCTCCCGCAGGGTTAATTCTTCGCGATAGTAGAGGCCGAGCACCATGCGCTCCACCGACGGCATCCGCTCAATGGCGGAAGCCAGCAACTGCTCCAGTTGAGAGCGCTCGAAAATCTCGCTCGGCCAATCCTCCTCCCGATCGGCGATGAACTGAAGAAGGTCCCGGCCGTCATCGTCGCCCGTCGGCGCCCGTTCGATGCTGCCTACGTTGACACCGCGTACTTCAACCAGCCACTGGTGGTACTGATCCAACGTCAGTTTCAACTCATGGGCGATGTCGTCCTCCGACGGGGTTCGCTTCAACCGCCTTTCCGCCGACGCGATGGCCGCTTCAATTTGCTTGGCTTTTTTGCGCTTTTGCCGCGGCGCCCAGTCGAGCTCCCGGAGACTGTCGAGGATGGCGCCCCGAATCTTGTACTCGGCGTAGGTCTTGAGCTTGACGTTTTGCGACGCGTCAAAGTGGTCGATTGCCGTGATCAGCCCGATGATGCCCGTGGAGATGAGATCTTCCAGGCAGACACTCTCAGGCAGCTTATCGTGGATGCGTCGGGCGATCAACCGAACCTGCGGGAGGTTCTCGAGAATCAGACGATCCCGTTCCGGTGCGCTGACTCGTTGTACCGTCCGGTAGGAATTGCTTGACATAGGGATTGCCATTGTCAGGCCGTGGCCATGGTACGTCCGGCATGCTCCTCTCTACCGCCAGGGCGCGGCCATGCCCCGGCAGAGGAATGCGGGGGCGTGAGCGGCCCCGCGATCAGGTCTTCGTCCATCATCGAAGAGAGCACCAGATCGGCCAGTTTTCGTTTGGAGGCCTCCTCCAGATCGTCCGGGATCTCCTGCCCGCCCGACAGAAACGAAACCGGCATGCCGGCGCCGATGGCGACGGACACGATATTGCCCGCGATCACGCTTTCATCGAGATGCGTGAAAATGAGCTTGGCCGGCCGGAAGCGGGAGAACCGC
This sequence comes from uncultured Solibacteraceae bacterium, assembly GCA_964529305.1. Taxonomy (GTDB): domain Bacteria; phylum Acidobacteriota; class Terriglobia; order Bryobacterales; family Bryobacteraceae; genus CAZGUX01. The sequence goes on from CAZGUX010000007.1 coordinate 10,592, forward strand.
TCGATGGATCGATCCAGGTCGGATATCCGGGACGTGGCGTTCAGCACCAGGTGCTTATCGATCCAGGAGTTGGCGGCAAGGAACGCAGCTAGTTCGGGGGTCCGCTCGACGTCCTTGGCCCCGTACCCTGGAGTATCGATCAGGACGAGTGCGGGGCGGTTCGATTCGGTAAGCGCCGACTCGAGGGCCCACACTGAATCGAGCGTCTGACAAGCCATGCCCAGAATCGCCGCAAACGATCGCAGTTGCTCCGCTGAGCCGATTCGTTGGGTGTCAACCGAAAGGAGTTGACAGGGCCGGCGCGGACCGAAGCCATAGCGCGCCGCGAGCTTGACGAGAGCGCTGGTCTTGCCGGAGCCTGGAGGCCCGACGAGGGCTACCGCTCTGGGCCGCCGTCTCTCCGGCGGCGCGACCCCCAATTGGGGGGCAACCTCGATCAAGCGTTCCAGTTCGCGCGCTACGGAAGTTCGCGTCGCGTCCGGATGAGCGGCAATCGCCCGCGGGTCCAGCCCGTTGACGACTTTGCGGGCGACTTCGGGCGACAGATCGGTCAACAGGAGTTCCCGATATACCGCTTCCACCCACGGGTGTATGTCGGCAGCCGCGGAGGGCTCTGGGCGGGCCAAAGGCGTCGTGAGGGCGGAAGACAGGCGGTCCATTTGGCGGCGCATCTGCACGAACTGCCCGGCCAACTGCCGGACGAGGGTTCCCGTCTCGCCGGAGGACTCCCTGGCCGGAAGTTTGGACGGCTCGGAGGAGTCTTCGATTGCGAAGACGACCTCATAAGCGCCCAGATGCTGAGCCTCCGGCATCGACTTCCGGGATTGAACGAGCATCGCCTCGTCGCCGAGTTCGCGGCGCGCGGCACGCATGGCCCCTTCGACGGTCGCCGCGAAATAGCTCTTTATACGCATAGGATTTGTTCCCGCGCCGGCATTTCCGGGTCCGGAGCTGATCGCTCCGGCGCTCCTACCTATCCATCGTTCAAGGAACGAAATGTCTTTAGTGTTGGCGCCCGGGAAACGCGAAGCCATCGCCGGTGCCGTGCCTGACCTGCGGGGGGATGCCGGCGGCGCTGAGCTAGACTATCTTCATGACTCGACGCGAACTGCTGGCTCTCGCGGCCACTGCTCCCGTGTTGCGCGCCACCGCCCCGGCGGCTCCGGTGGCGATCGCGCGCTGTCTCAGCTACCAGGAAGACCTGACGTCGATTTTGGCGGCCATGTTCGACCAGATCGGCGGGCTCGAGCGGATCGTGCGGAACAAGACCGTCACGTTGAAGTTGAATCTGACGGGCAACCCGGCCTTGCGGTTTATGGGCAAACCGCTCGGCGTCACGCACTACACGCATCCCAAAGTGGTCGGCGCCGTGGCATACCTCATGGGCAAGGCGGGCGCGCGGCGGATTCGCTTTGTCGAGGGAGCGGCCGGGACGGGCGGTCCGCTGGAAGAGTACCTGCTCGATTCGGGGTGGAACGTAAGGCAACTCAAGTCGGCGGCGTCATCGATCGAGTTCGAGAACACCAACGCGTTGGGACTCGGCAGGCAGTATGCGCGTCTCAAGGTGCCGGGCGGCGGCTACATCTATCCGGCATACGATTTCAACCACTCTTACGCCGGCACCGACGTGTTCGTCAGCATGGCGAAGTTGAAAAATCATGCGACCTGCGGCGTCACGCTGTCGTTGAAGAACTGCTTCGGCAATACACCGGCATCCATCTACGGCGACGACGCGGGCGAGCACGAGCCGAACGAGAAGCCCACAAAGGGGCGAGTCGAGGTGTTCCATAACGGCAAGCGGGCGCCCTCGAAATCAGCGCCCCAGGAGATCGACCCCAACTCGAGCCGCGACAAGTTCCACCGCGTGCCGCATATCGTGGCCGATATCTGCGGGGCGCGGCCGATCGATCTGGCCATTATCGATGGTGTCGAATCGGTCTCGCGGGGCGAAGGACCCTGGATTCCGGGGATTCGCCTGATCCAGCCGGGGCTGTTGATCGCCGGAACCAACCCCGTGTGCACGGACGCGGTGGCCACCGCGACGATGGGCTATGATCCCAGGGCACCAAAGGGAGTCGGGGTGTTCGCCAAATGCGAGAATACAATGCTGCTGGCTGAGGCCAAGGGGCTGGGAACGACCGATCTGCGGCGGATCGAAGTGGCCGGACTGCCGATCGAGAAAGCCTTGTGCCGCTTCGACGGCTGAGCACGATCCCCTTCCTCCAAAGGCTTCCGAAGAGCTACGGTCCAAAAGGGAGTGAGGAACTCGCGTCTCTTCAGGCAGCGCCTACAGCGTGAACCCGATGCCCGCCGAGATCTCGGTCTGCAGGAGACGGCCGCCGCCGTTCAACAGGCCAAAAGGCTTGCCGGTGTTGAACTGGCGAACATCGAAGCGCACCTGCCACGGCCCCACCACTTTCACCTTCAAGCCGCCACCGTAGTTGATGCCGAACTTGGTCTCACCTTGGCCGTATTGCGCCGATTGTCCAGGCGGGACGAAGTTGCTGAAGTTGACCCCCCCGGCGACGAACGGCCGGAGACGGGAGCCCTCGGGCGTCGCGTGAAGCAGCACATCGCCGAATCCCTGATGGACGGCCATGCCTTGCGTACCCGAGCCCGTGATGGCCAGGTGGGTGCGATTGTACGCGTAGCCGAGTTCGTACCCGATGAGTGTTTTCGGATTGAAGGACATGCGAAAGGTCAGCCGGAAGCCGTTGTCCAGGGATGCCTTGGTATCGCCCGTGGAATCCAGCGAACCGAGATCGCCGCCGATTCTCGAGACGCCGCCGCTGATAGCGCCTTCAAAGCTTTGAGGAAATGCCGCGCTGCTCAGACACAGCGCGAGAAGCGCAAGTCCCGTTGCTCTCATGTGAGATGCTCCAAGTTTCGGGTTTACTGTGGTTGATGCTTCACTGACCAGGACGCTGGCGCGGCGTATCCGGTTTCAGTTGGTGAGCGCCCGCATGCGGCGAAAACGTTGCGCGCTCCTGCTCCACCCGATGTGACTTGGCCTCGGCACATCTGAATGCAAGCGACTCATGTGGTGATGGAGACCACGGCGATGCGGTAAATGCGCACGTAGGGAACGACGAATTCGACGTGATTCGACAGGGTCCGGAACGTCACCTCTTCGGAAGCGCCGGTGTCGGGATCCACCACGCGGACGCGGGTCACCCGGCCTGTGGCAACCGGTAGACGAACCCGAACCTCCTTTCGCGGTCTCGGCTCGTAGGCGGAGGACGGCTCGCCGGGTTCGAAATCCCCTTTCTGGAATTTGGCCTTCATCGGGATGGGGCAGTCGTAGTTCACCAGGTGGGCCGTGAGCGTGTGTCCGTTCTTCTCGCCGCGAGTCCAGAGGTGAACGCGGAGCGCCTCGTCCGTGGAATCAGGCAGGGGGGACAGCGTCCGCTTCAGCGACCGTTCGAGGACGCCGAGCAGACTCGCCGAGGCCTTTTGAGGCGGCGCGCCGTGCTCGCCGCGGAGCCCGGCATCGACCAGGGCGCTGATCTCCCTCAACTCGTTGGCCTGATCTTCCGTCAGCAGATAGAGCGCGAAGGACGGATACGGAAGCAGTTCGTCCAGGGAACGGAAGGAAACGGCGTTGCCGCTCAGGACCGGTTGAGCGCGAGGAACGCCCGCATCATCGAAACGTCCGGAGTCGCCGATGTCCAGCCACAGTCCTCCGGCGCCGGCAAAGCTCCGCAGAGCCCGCACGCACCCGCCAGAGAGATACGACGCGGCGGGAGTGAGGACCGCCCGGTAGCGCGAAAGCGAGCCGCCAGCGGCCTGCTTAGGCGTAACCAGATCAAACTGAACATGCTCTCGGGACAGATACTCGGAGAGACGGTACAGGTCCTGCAGGTGCGTTCGATTGCCCCAATAGAGTTGCTCGTAGTCGAACAGGATGGCCACGTCCGAAAGAGGCGTGAAGCCTTCGAGCAGATCGCGGTGGTTTTGAAAGAACGAGCGGTATTTGCGGCGGGACTCCGGCGAGCGGTAATAGCCCTGAATCAGGGCGCCGCCTCCGCCCGCTCCCGCTTCGGCCATGGCCAACTCGATTCCGGGCGTCTCTTGCGCGAGGTAGAGCAGCATGCCGGCGCGCGTGCCGGTAGCAAAAGCCAGCTTGTATTGCAGGACGTTGTCGATATAGTAGTTGCCGGGCAAGCGGCCGGCGCGCTGCATCTCTTCGAACAGGATCATTTCCGACTCGGGCGCCCACGCGCCGGGATCCATGCCCTGTGTCGCGCGCTTGATCACGCCATCGGCGTGGGCGAAAGGGCCGAGGTTGGGAATCACGAAGAAGCCCGGTCGGGTCTTGGCGCCTTCCTCCCGAAGCGCCCGTAACAGTTCCGCGTTGCCGGAAGACCAGAAGGCTTGAGTGTCGGTCCAGAGCGCGCCGTCGCCCGGAAAGCCGAGGCGCGGGTCAGCCGCGAGGGCGGCGCCGTAGCGGCGTGTCCTCTCCGCGGGCGGATACCTGTCTTCCACATAGGCGCGGAACTTGCGTTGACAATATTCGCAGTAGTCGCGCAAGGTCATGACGTCGACGAATGCCCCGTCGTAGCCGCACCGCGCGAGGTTCGCGGTGACGGCGAGCAGGAACTGACGCCACGCCGGGTGATTCGAGCACAGGGCAATGTCCCGGTTCGGATGGTATGCGCGGTCTTCGCGCGGGTAGCCCAGCTTTTGGTAGGGCACGAAGCGCCGGGCGGCCAGTATGTCCGTATCCGGGCGGGGACCAAACCCAAACGGACGGTACTGGTCCCAGCGGTCGAAAAAGGCCAGGAATCCCCCGCGAGTGGCCGGGTTGGCAAAGATCAGTTGATTGTTGATGTATGGGATCAGCCAGCGGACGCCGGCCTGATGCAGGCTGGAGACATACTGGGAGACCTCCCGAATCTTGGACTCCACTTCCCGCGGCGTCAGAACCTTGGCCTTGGCCTGCACTCCGGCGTAGCCGTCTTTGGTGCCGAAGACACTCGAGAACGCGACGTCTTCCCCGACATGCAGCAGGTCCGGCGGAGCTTCCCGAATGGTCCGGAGGTAGTCGGTGTTGCCGACGTGGCCATCCTGGTAGTCGATGTTGTAGGTGATGGGCGCGGCGCTCTTCCACTCCGCTGCCACGATGGGAAAAAGTGCGACTGCCAGCCAGAGGAGGCGAGTCCGTCTCATGGATCAAATCCGATCCGAGTATACTCCCCGCCGCGGCTACTGGCTGCGTCAGACTGTCTTCGCGAACTCGATCACTCGTTCGCGGATCTGGTCGCGAATCCGTCGGAAGGCGGCGGTGCGCTCCTCCGGTGACCCTTCCACGGCGGCCGGATCCTCGAGACTCCAATGAATGCGCTCCGCCGCGCCGGGAAACAAGGGGCAGCTTTCCTTTGCGTGGTCGCAGACGGTGATGAGGTAACGGAACTCACGGTCGAGGAATTCGTCCACCGCCTTGGAGCGGTGGCCGCTGAGGTCGATGCCAAGCTCCGCCATGACGGCGATGGCTTCCGGCCGGACGGAGCTTGGCCGGGTCCCGGCGCTCGACACCTCGAACCGGTCTCCCAGGTAGTGGCGAAACAGGCCCTCGCCCATCTGACTTCGCGCCGAGTTGCCGGTGCAGAGCACGAGAATTCCGGGCTTCATTCGATTACGGCTTTCTCGCACGAATGAACGCGCTGATGAACTTGCCGTCGATCAAGGGGGCGACGGCGTCGACATCCATACCGGCCGCGGCCAGGAACTCCCGCGCCTCGTCTACCTGATAGACGCGGGTCGGCTCGAGATCGATGCCCGCGAAACCGGCGCGGGTCAACCTGGCAACATAGTCGGTCTCTTCGAGAGCCCCGGCGATGCACCCCGCCCAGAGTTCGACATTGCGGCGAACCTCCGGGGGCACTTCTCCGCGCACGACGACGTCGGACACGGCGAACCGGCCGCCGGGTTTCAACACACGAAATGCTTCCGCCAGGACCCGGTCCTTGTCGCCCGACAGGTTGATGACGCAATTCGAGATGATCACATCCACCGAGTTGTCCGGCAGGGGAATGTCCTCGATCTCGCCCTTGAGGAACTCGACGTTCGCGACGCCCGCTTTTCGCTGGTTCTCGCGAGCGAGCGCGAGCATTTCGTCGGTCATGTCCAGACCATACGCCTTGCCGGCAGGGCCCACGCGTTTCGCGGAGAGGAGGACATCGATGCCGCCACCGCTACCGAGATCGAGCACGACTTCGCCCGGCTTCAGTTCAGCCAGGGCCGTCGGGTTTCCGCAGCCGAGAGAGGCGAGCACCGCGGTTCCCGGCAACTCGCTTTTTTGGAGTTCGTCGTAAAGGCCCGAGGAAATCGGGTCCACCGCGTCGCCACAGCAGGACGACGGAGCCGGACCGCAACACGCGGCGCCACTGCCCGAGACCACGCGGAGCGCGGCCTGACCGTACCGTTCTTTCACGGCGTCTTTGACATCCTGTACGCTCATAAGCCCTTTCTGATCTCCCTTTCGTAATATTCGCGGAAAGTTCTGCCGATGTCATCCCGCACCCTGCGAAATACGGCGAGTTTCTCGGCGTCGGTCCCTTGCGCCTTGGCCGGGTCGGGGAAGCCGAGGTGCTTCCGCGTCCCCACCTTGCCCCGGAAGTTCGGGCACGATTTGTCCGCGTCGTCACAAACCGTGATGACGTAGTCAAACGGCCGATCGATGAACTGGTCGACCTTTTTGGGAGTCCCGCCCGAGATGTCGATACCCACTTCCTTCATGGCCTGGATGGCGAAGGGATTGACTCGCGCGGCCGGCCGGGTGCCGGCGGAGAACACCTCCAGCCGCCCGTCAAACGACTTCAGGAATCCTTCGGTCATCTGACTTCTGGCGGAGTTGCCGGTGCAGAGAACCAGAATCCTCTTCTTGCCCGTACCGGCGGGCGGCAACCCACCGGCGACCAGGCACACCAATAGCGTCAGGGTCGCAATGCGCATTTGTGCGGATCCTCTACTTACAAAGTTGAACGATCTCTTCCGGCGTGATCACTTTGTTCCTCGTGCAGCACTCTGCGTAAAGGAAGGTCAGCAGTTCACGCAGGCCGCCGGTGTTGGCGCTGTACCACAAGTAGGTGCCTTCCCTCCGGACGTTGACCAACTCCTCGTTCTTGAGTTTCTCGAGGTGATGGGACAGCGTCGAGGGGGGAATCCCCAGTTCAGCCTGGATGTCGCCCACCACCATTCCGTCGGGATGGGCGCTGAGCAAAAGGCGGACGATCCGCAAGCGCGGCTCGGTGCCCATCGCCGCGAGCATGTCGGCGAACCGCGCGGTGAGGTCGACTTCCTTGGCTGCCATACTTCGATAATAGCCGAATTATAGAATGTGTCAATAGGAAATCTCGCGGCGGTGCTACTCGCGGCCTTCGTCCAGCAGCCGGGCGAGATCCTCGGGCGCCGACACCGGCAGCTTGCACGTGAAGTTCTCGCAGACGTAGGCCGTGGCCCTTCCGTCGGCGGGCGTCATTCCAGCCAGCGCCGGCAACCGCCGGCTCAGCCGCTGCCGCGTTTCCTCGGAATCGAGCACGAACACCACCCGGTCCGGCGCGAACCGCCGCTGAACTTCCCGCAACAACGGCGCCAGGGCCGCGCGATCTCCGGCCAGCACTACCTGCCGTGGCTTCGTCATCTGGAAATCGAACGCCACCAGCAGCTGCGGCACGGTGACTCCGGCGGACACCATGCGCTGCGCAAACACCCGGAACAGCCGGCCGGCGCATTCGGCCAGCGACGCGTCGCCCGTCATCTCGGACAGGCGCAACAGGTTCAGCGCGGACACCGAGTTGGCGCTCGGTTCCGCGCCATCGTAGTCTTCCTTGATGCGAAGCACCAGGTCGGCGCCTTCGGGCGCGCTGTAGAAACCGCCGTTCACCGGGTCTTCGAAACGTTCCCGCTGCCGCTCGGTGAGTTCGAGGGCTAACTCGACATCGGCCCACTGGAAGTCCGCTTCGTAAAGGTCCAACAGGCCCTGAACGAAGAACGCGTAATCGTCGGTGAAGCCGGCGATGGCCGCCTGCCCGTCGCGATAGCGCCGCAGCAGCGTGCCCGGCTCGCGCGAGTACATGGTCCCGATCAGGAAATCCGCGGCCCGCCGGGCAGCCGCCAGATAGCGAGCCTCGCTAAGGATCGCGCCGCCTTTGGCGAACGCCGAAATCATCAGCCCGTTCCACGCGGTCAGAATCTTATCGTCCAGATGCGGGCGAACCCGTTTGGCGCGCTCGGCCAGCAGTTTGGCTTTGGCCTCGGCCACCAGCGCCGCCACCTCCTCCACCGGCTTTTCGAAGTAGGCGGCCGTCTCCGCGAGCGAGTGGGCGACATACAGAATGTTGCGGCCCGTGAACTCCTGGTGCGGGTCCTCGCGCACGTTGCCATCAGTCTCGACCCCGTAGTGGTACGCGAGATACTTCGCCGCGGGCTGGCCGGCGATCGCTTCGATCTCCCGCGCGTCCCAGATATAAAATGCCCCTTCGCCTTTGTGTTTCGGCTGGGCCGGGTCGATGACGCTGTCGGCGTCCTCGGCCGAATAGAAACCGCCGCCCGGGTCGGTCATGTCGCGCAGGACGTATTCGAAGATGTCGCGCGCGACCCCGGCAAAGAACTCGCGGCCGGTGATCTGGAAGGCTTCCAGATATGAAAGGGCCAACTGCGCCTGGTCGTAGAGCATCTTTTCAAAGTGCGGCACGAACCACCGCGCGTCGACCGAATAGCGATGGAACCCGCCGCCTAACTGGTCGTTCATGCCTCCCAGGGCCATCGCTTCCAGGGTCTTGAGCGTCATCTCGAGCGCTTCCGCGTTCTTCGTCCGGCTCCAGTAGCGCAGGAGAAAATTCAGGGACACCGGGCGGGGGAACTTCGGCGCGCCGCCGAAGCCGCCCAAGCGGCTGTCGAAACTTCGGCGTAGCGTGAAGAAGCAGCTATCCAGCGAATCGCGGCCCGTCACCAGCGCCGAGGGAGCCACCTCGGTCTGGCGGCGGATCTCGTCAATCACCTGTTCGCTCGACGAGACGATCTTCGGCCGGTCCGCCTTCCACAACCGCGCGATGTGCTCGAGAATCGAGCCGAAGCCCGGACGCCCGTAGCGGTTGTCGGGGGGAAAGTAGGTCCCGCCGACGAACGGCTTCAGTTCCGGCGTCAGCCACACCGACATCGGCCACCCGCCGCCGCCGGTCGTCGCCTGGACGTACGTCATGTAGATGCGGTCGACGTCCGGCCGTTCCTCGCGGTCGACCTTGATCGGGACAAAGTACTCGTTCAGGACCGCGGCGATCTCCTCGCTCTCGAACGACTCGCGCTCCATCACGTGGCACCAGTGACAGGTCGAATAGCCGATGGAAAGAAAGATCGGCTTGTCCTCGCGGCGCGCCCGTTCGAAGGCTTCGGGGCCCCAGGGATACCAGTCCACGGGGTTGTGCGCGTGCTGCAGAAGGTAGGGGCTCTTCTCGTGAGCCAGACGGTTGGTATGCATTGGGCGTCCTGGTGCGATGCGGAAACGGCGCGGAACGAATACAGCCCTTACTGTCGCACAGGAACCCGGGCGGCGGGGCTGGCCGCCTCTCCCACCGTGACACGTAGTTCCCGCTCGCCGCCGCCGGTCGATGACGCCACGACGACGTTGATCTGGTAGACCCCCACGAAATCCGGCGCGAGCCCGGCGAACTCTACTTCGCAGCGAACTCCCCCGATGGTGACCACGGGATTCTGCACGCTCCGGGCAGGAGGATCTCGCGGCGACGCCTGGCCGTTCGCGGGTGGCCGGTCGACCGCGCCCAGCCCGGTGGCGTAGAAGTACACGCGCTCGCCGGGAATCAGCGGTGCCTCCGGAGTGACCAGCCGATTGCCGTCGGCGTGCACCACGATGGCCGCGGTCCCGTTGATCGTAAAAATCCCCGGCTGGGCGGCTACGGCCGGAACGTCCACCGGATCGCTCAGCGTGGTTCCCCGGCTCACCACCACCCGGGCCGCCTGCCCCGCCGGCGTCTCGAAGGGGACCTGGAAATTGATCTGCTCCTGCCCGCGCACGTTCGCGACCGCATAGAGAGGAGCGGCGCGGCCCGCGACCGTCACCGAGACTCCCGCCAGAGTCGTGGGCAACGGGATCCGCGGCGCGGAGACAATCCCGGACAGCTCGGTCAGGTTCCCACCATAGAGGGTCGCGAGCGAGCCCGGAACCAGGCCCGCCTGACCGCTGGCCGCGTTCCCCACCGACGTGTCTGAAAAGCGCGGCGCAGCCAGCGCGCTGGTGGAGGCGATCTGATAGATCCGGCCGCCCGTGTGATCGGCAAGATACACCTCGCCGTCTTCGTCTTCACCGAACGAACTGATGGCAAGCCCGCTCGCCAGTGCCAGGCTGTTTGCATACCGGTCGCCGTCGCGGCGCAGCGCCCAAATGCGGCCGTTGGTGTAATCGGCGTAGAAGTAGAGTCCGGTGAGATCGGGAAAACGGCGTCCCCGATAAACGTATCCACCGGTCACCGACGCACCCTCCGAGCGGCCGTAGACCTGCACCGGCAAAACGAACCCCGTGCGATCGCATCCCGCGCGCACGCATTCGTTCCCCTCCATGACGACCCAGCCGTAGTTTTCCCCGCCACGGCTTGAGGCCGGCTGCACGTCAATCTCTTCCAGCCGGTTTTGGCCCACGTCGCCAATCCAGAGATCGCCCGTCCCGCGATCGAAGCTGTAGCGCCATGGATTTCGCAGCCCCACCGCCCAGATTCTGGGATCGTAGGAGCTGTCGTTCGCAAAAGGATTGCCTGGCGCGGCGGTCATCTGCGCCCGGTCGGATTCCACGTCGACCCGCAGCATTTTGCCCAGCAGCGCGCGGCGATTCTGCCCATTGCCCTGCGGATCGTTGGCCGAGCCGCCGTCCCCCAGGCCGATGTACAGGAAGCCATCCGGACCGAACTGCAATTGTCCGCCGTTATGATTGGCAAACGGCTGCGTCACGGTCAGCAGGATCTGCTCGCTCGAGGGGTCGGCGACGTCCGGGTTCCCGGTCACCGGGAATCGCGAAATCACGGTGTTGCCCTGGCGGTTGGTGTAGTTGACGTAGAAGTATTGCTTGCGCGCGAACTCGGGCGGAAACGCCAGCCCGAGCAGACCTCGTTCCCCACCGGAGGCAATTCTGGCGGCGATGTCGAGAAACGGCGCGGAGGCCAGTTGCCCGTTGCGAAATACCCGGATCACGCCGCGCTGCTCGACGAAAAACAGGCGGAACGTGCCGTCTTTCGCGTTCTGAATGTCCACGGGATTTGTCAGGCCCGAGGCGATCTGGAGGAGCCGGATGGGGCCCTGAGCCGGAAGGAGACACGCGAGCAGCAGCAACAAGGCGAACACGCGCATATTGATTCGATGCTAACGCGAAAGCGGCCGCTCTACCGCGCAAAGCGAATACGCTGGCCAACCCGGCCGCGCCCTGATATCCTGAACGGTCGCGACCCACGTGGCTCCCGTGCAACCGTCCCCGCCTCCCCCGACCCGCTCCGCGTTCGCTCCCTGGGAACAGGCCGATCTGCCGGCGCCACCGGTGTTTCGCGCGAGCCATTGGACGCGGCTCATCGGTCCGGGGCTCCTGATGGCCGGCGCCAACATCGGCGGCGGCGAATGGCTGTTCGGTCCCCTGGTGACCGCGCAGTATGGCGGAACGGTCCTGTGGCTGGCGACCCTGGCGATTCTCGCGCAGGTGTTTTACAACGTCTGTGTCCAGCAATATGCGCTGTATTGCGGCGAATCGATCCTGGTGGGTTTTTTGAGGACTCCGCCGGGCTTGCGCTTCTGGACTTGTTTTTACTTCATCATCGATTTCGGCAGTTATTGGCCGTATTTGTCGGCGAACGCGGCCGTGCCGCTGGTGGCCGTCTTCCTGGGACGGCTCCCGGGCGCCGCCGATGCCGCCCTGGTCCGCACGGTGAGCTATAGGCTGTTCGTCCTGGCGTTCGTGCCCCTGATCTTCGGCGGCAAAATCTACAACGCGCTCGAACGCGTCATGGTCACCAAGCTCATCCTGATTCTCACCTATCTCGGATTCATCGCCGTGTTTTGGGTGAGCTGGGACACGAAATGGGAAATCCTCTCCGGCTTTTATCGCTTCGGCGCGCTGCCGGAAGGGGAGTTCAACTGGGCCACCCTGGCGGCGTTCGCGGCCATTTCCGGCGCGGGCGGCCTCACCAACATCTCGTTTTCCAACCTCGTGCGCGACAAAGGCTGGGGCATGGGCTCGGAGGTAGGAGCGCTTCCGAGCGCGGTGGGCGGCCGGTCGATTCAACTGTCGCACACCGGCAAGACCTTCGCCCTCACGCCGGAGTCCCTGCGAAAGTGGAAAGGGTGGCTGGCCCACATCCGGCGCGATCAGTTCGTGTTGTGGGCGCCGGCCTGCCTGGCCGGCATGGCCCTGCCCGCGATGATGTCGTACGAATTCATCCGCGGAATCAAGAACGTGGAAGGGAACGCGGTGGCGGCGATGACCGCGCAGGCGTTGGCCGACCGGCACGGACAGGTGTTCTGGTTTCTGACGCTGCTCTGCGGGTTCGCCATCCTCTACCCGACCCAGATTTCGCAGATCGACGGCATCGGGCGGAGGTGGACGGACGTGCTCTGGATGGGCTCGCGGCGCCTGCGCGGCCTGGACGGGCACAAGGTGAAGTACGTCTACTATGGACTGCTGGCGGTTTACTGTCTGTGGGGTCTGGTGGTGCTTCGGCTGACCCCGAATCCCCTGGTGTTGGCCATCGCGGGCGGGGTACTGGTGAACTTTGCGATGTCGATCTCGGCGCTCCACGTCCTGTATGTCAACCACCGCCTGTTACCGAAGGAAGTTCGCCCGCCGCTGTGGATCGAGGCCGGGGTGCTCGGCTGTTCTGTGTTCTACCTGGTGGTCTCGGCCATCGCCTTCGGGCAGCAATGGCCGAAGCTCCTGGCGTGGCTGACCCGCTAGAAGAGTGAGTTGACGGCCCAAGTGGGGCGGTCCCCCTGGACCGCGGCCGGCCCGCCGGGCGAAGCCCGGCTATGGAGTTTCTACATTCAGAAAAGGCTGTGCTGCTCCGAACCGCGGGCGTCAGCCCGCGGGTTGCGGTGCCGCAGACCCCTCAAAGCAACGCCCAACCGACCCCCAAGGCCAACGCAACCCGTGGGCTGACGCCCACGGTTCGGAGCCATCGTGCCGCCACGGCGTAAGCCGTGGGGCGCCGGGGGAAGCCCGGCTATGCGAATCGAAGAACCGCCAAATTTCGGCACAGGGCGTTGCCCGGCAGCAACTTTTCGCTTGCACTCGCTGTACTATCTGTCATAATACACCTGTGATTCCCTTCCGCCTGTCCTTCCAGCCGGGCGTCTCCATTCATGAACAGGTGGTGTACGCGGCGAAGAAGGCGGTCATCTCGGGGCAATTGCGCTCCGGCGACCCGTTTCCCTCCGTCCGCGCTCTCAGCAAAGCCCTCAAAATCAATCCCAATACCGCGCACAAGGTCATCGGCACGCTGGTCAACGAGGGCCTGATCGAAGTCCGCCCGGGCATCGGAACGGTGGTGGCCGGACGGCCGCCCTCGACTGCCGCCGATCGCGGCCGTCTCCTGCGGCAGGAACTCGAACAACTGGTCGTCGACGCCAAGAAGCTGGGCCTGGATCTGGATGAAGTCATCCGCGCCCTTTCCGAGCACTGGCATCGTCTCGATGCCTCGGCCACAACCGTCCGGGGGAGGACATGAACAACAGCATTCTCCGCGCTGACCGGCTGACCAAGCGGTTCCGCAACACGGAGGCCGTGAACGAACTGACCTTCGAAGTACCCGAAGGCAGCGTCTACGCGTTCGTGGGACCGAACGGCGCCGGCAAGACCACCACCATCAAGCTCCTCATGAACATGGTCAGGCCCACGTCGGGCGCCTCGGCCCTGCTCGGCGTTGACTCGAGCCGCCTGGGTCCGAACGAATTCCGGCGCGTCGGCTACGTCTCGGAGAACCAGGAGCTACCCAGCTGGATGACCGTAGGCTACTTCCTGAACTACTGCAAGGGCTTTTACCCTAACTGGGACGACTCACTGGCCGACTCTCTAGTCCGCCAGTTCCAGCTTCCGCTCGACCGCAAGCTGCGCCATCTGTCGCGGGGAATGAAGATGAAGGCGGCGCTGGCCTCGTCGCTGGCGTACCGTCCGCCGCTGGTCATCCTCGACGAGCCCTTCAGCGGCCTCGACGCACTGGTCCGCGACGAACTGATCGAAAGCATCGTCGAGCGCGCCGAAGAGATGACGATCTTCCTCTCCTCGCACGACCTGGCGGAGATCGAGAGCTTCTCCTCCCACATCGGGTATCTCGATAACGGACACCTGCAGTTCAGTGAGGAGTTGACGACGCTCGCGAGCCGTGTTCGCGAGATCGAAGTCGCCCTCGACGCTCCTCCGCCGGTCCCGTCGAGTTGGCCGCCGGGGTGGCTGCAACCAGAGACGTCCCCGGCGCTGGTCCGATTTGTCGATACCCGTTTTGATCCGGACCGGACGATGTCGGAGATTCGCAGGCTGTTCCCCGCGGTCCGCGACGTCGCGGTGAACGCGATGCCGTTGCGTTCGATCTTCGTCGCCCTGGCAAGAGCGGGCCGCAAGGCCGCGTGAAAGGAGAGACTGATGAAACAGGCCCTGCACATCTTCCGCAAAGACCTCCGCCGGCTGTGGTTGCCGGTCCTCCTCTCCCTGGCCGGGGTCGCTCTGTTTGTGAGGGAAGAGACCCAATCGGTCGACGGAGCTATTCACGCCGAGGCCCTTTTCCCCATGCTCCTTTCCGCCTGTTGGCTCTATTTGATTGCGCGTCTGGTCCATGAGGAATCACTGCCGGGGGATACTCAGTTCTGGCTGAGCCGTCCATATTCCCGCTTTAGTCTTGGGGCTGCCAAGGCCTGCTTTGTCGTCGCCTTTGTCTTCGGACCCTTCTTCTTTGCCAGCATTGTGATTCTGCAATCCATCGATTTGGACGTCTTGTCCCGGCTTCCAGGCTTGCTGATCAAGCTTTTCTACCTTGCCGCCATACTCTGGCTACCTGCGTTCGCGTTGGCGGCGATCACGAGAAGGCTTTCGCATTTCACGATCGGAACATTGCTGGTATTGGGCGCTCTCGGGGCGGCGGGCTACCTTTACGGCCGTTTTAGGGTGGTCGTGCCGGGCCAGGTCAGTTGGATCTCGGAAGGAATCGCGCAGTTGATCTTGTTCCTCGGAGCCGCCGCGGTCAGCGTGTGGCAATTCCGGACGCGTCGCACCAATACTGGGCTTGTCTTGTTCGCCGGTTGTCTTCTCTTGTCGACCTGTGGCTTCTTCATTTCTTCCGATGTTGCCTTCGCGGTAAACGCTGCCGTTCAGCCCGAGCCGCCATCGTTTCAGTCTGTCGTCCTGTCTGTCAGTCGCGACGGCAATGTGGAGCCTCCGCTCAAGAGCGGTGAAACCTGGGTGCGGGAATCGTACACTCTGGCCCTTCCATACCGTCTGACCGGAATCCCGGAAAACATCGACGTGAACCCGGAAGCGGTCACCTTACGGATCAATGCGGGCGACGGATCGTCTTTATCCCTCTTTGAGAGGCCGAACGCCTACGCGGTTGGGGGGCTTGCCTTCCGGCTCACACAGGAAGAGTTCGACCGTCTCAGCAACCGGCCGGTACGCTTCGCCGGCACGCTGTGGTTGACGTTGTTTCAGCCGCAGACCCCGCAGCGGTCGGCGCACGGACGCCCCGTCACGCTCCCGGGAGTGGGCCGCTGCGATTCGGCCCATGATCGCGTGGGAGCGTGGATCCGGTGCACGATGCCCCTCAAAACCCGTCATCGACTCGGGATTTCGTTAGTCGCGCGGGATACCGGAGAGCGCTTCCACCACCAAACGATTGCTTATCCCCGCACCCTGTCGCCGCTGCCGGCCGACTTCGGCTTCAGCCCCGTCAATCGTGCAACTACCTTCTTCCCCGCCAGCTTTAGTAAGGGTCGCTTCTATGGGGGAGTGCTGACCTTGACGCACAAACAGATTGAGCAAATGGACGTTGAGTATGAAGTGTCCACGCCCGTCGCCCATCTGCGCCGCGACTTCGTGATCGAGAATGTCGTGCTATCAAAGCTCCCGAAACCGCCTGAATCCCGATAGCGACCGGTGACGCCCGACTGACATCCTCCTCCGGTTCATCGTGACACCCACGCCTCGTTTGCCCAGCGACCCCGATCAATGCCAGGGGTTTCACAAACGCAACGTTCGTGACTCGTAAACTCGCAGTGTGAAAGCTTACAGGAAGGACATCTGTCGTCGGTTTGGCGATTATTCGACTGTCAGCAGGGCTAGGCCATCGACTCCAGCGAAGTCACGATCGCGGCTCACGAGTGTCGCACCGGCAGCGAGCGCAGTCGCAGCGATCCACAAATCGTTTTCATCAAGCATGAGGCCCACCCGCTGTCGAGCGATTTTGACGGCCGCGTAGAAATCGCCCACTCTTGCCGTGACGGGTTCGCAAGGGAAAGCAGCAAGAAATCGGTGCGCAGTGTCTTCTAGCTCAGTCCGCCGTC
>CAZGUX010000008.1:0-63992 GCA_964529305.1 uncultured Solibacteraceae bacterium
TTGGCACCTCGATGTCGGCTCATCGCATCCTGGGGGTGTAGAAGCTCCCAAGGGTTAGGCTGTTCGCCTATTAAAGCGGTACGTGAGCTGGGTTCAGAACGTCGCGAGACAGTTCGGTCCCTATCTGTGGTGGGCGTAGGAAGCTTGAAGGGGCCTGCTCTTAGTACGAGAGGACCGGAGTGGACGAACCTCTTGTGATCCAGTTGTCACACCAGTGGCATCGCTGGGTAGCGAAGTTCGGTCAGGATAAGCGCTGAAAGCATATAAGCGCGAAACCTTCCCTAAGATGAGGCTTCCCAACCGAAAGGTAACAAGGGCACAGGAAGACTACCTGTTTGATAGGACGGGTGTGTAAGCGCAGCAATGCGTTGAGCTGACCGTTACTAATTGCCCGTTCGGCTTGACCATAAAATTTACTGAACATACAGCACAACTCTGTAGTCCAGAGCGCCAATAGTGGTATAGCCCGTCAATATTCAATACGAGAACGCGGTTTGTTCAGTTATCAGCCGTTGGCTTTTCTTTAAGAGCCGTCGGCTGATCGCTGAAAGGTGATCGCGGTTCTGGGTGACTCTAGCGAGGGGGTCCCACCCGTTCCCATCCCGAACACGGAAGTTAAGCCCCTCAGCCCCGATTGTACTGCACGCGCGAGTGTGTGGGAGAGTAGGACGTTGCCCGGTCATGACACACGGCCCAACCGAAAGGTTGGGCCGTTGTGCGTTTACCGCTATAGCCTGGTCCCAATCTCTTTATGCGCTTCCATCTGTGTCACGCTGCAATTGGGGTCCAACGGCATTTCAAGGGATCACTATGCCCAGTAGTGGTGTGAAGTAAATGCATCCCGCGCTGCGCGTTCTGCTGACCATTCTATTGCCGCCGCTCGCTTTCGGGCAGTTCAGGACGACGCTCAAACCGGAGACAATTGCGGAGTTCGACCGCTATCGTGGGAGTGCGGAAGCGAAGATGACGCATCAGCCGCGCTACCCGCAACTCCGGGCCGGCGCATTCCGGATCGACGCCACGTCCGGCGCCGGATCCATTGATGTGAGTTCGGGCATGGTGCACGACTGGGTTGGCGCCACGGTCGTGGCCAACGCGACGGTCGACCAGGCGGTCGCCGTGCTCCAGAACTACCCGGCCTATCCGGCGGTCTATTCTCCCGAGGTGGCGGAGTCCCGGCTCCTGAGCCGCAGCGACGACCGGTTCCACATCTATTTGAAGCTGATTAAGCGCAAGGTCCTGACGGCCGTGCTGAATACCGAGCACGACGTCGACTACCAGGACCTCGGGAACGGCCGATGGGCGGTGACTTCGCGCTCGACCCGCATTGCGGAGGTGGAAAAAGACGAGGAACTTCCGGTGGGAACCGGCTACGGCTTCCTGTGGCGCCTGAACTCGTACTGGCTCATCAAACAGCAGGGCAACGCCGTTTACCTCGAGTGCCGGTCGATCTCGCTTTCCCGCGACATTCCACACGGGATGGGATTCGCCATTCGTCCGTTCGTCACGAGCGTACCGAGAGAATCTCTCAAGGCCACGCTCGACTCGACGGTGAAGGCGTTGGCGAATCGCGAATTGAGGTCCAACTAGGCCGGACTGTCTATGTCGAGTCTGGCGCCTGCCTTCGGTCCCTGGCAGACTCGGATTCCCCGCCAACAGGGACGACGCCTGCCCGCGGCCGCGAATGCCCATCGTCGCTTGCTGCCAAGGAGCAGAAGCGCCGCCGGCATTGATCGCATCACGGGAGCCCCTTACTGCTTCGCGGCAATCACCTTGGTTCCAGGGCGCACCTCGTCGGTGGCTCTTTCGAAAATGACGTCTCCTGCCTTGAGTCCACCGAGGACCTCGACCAGTTCGCCATCGACAGCGCCGCGGCGGACGTCAACCCACTCAGCGACGCCGTTTACCACCCGGATCACAAAAATCCGCTCTGTCGTGGCTTTGAGTGCCTTCGGGGGAATCAACAGGCTGTTGCCGCCCCTGCCCGCAGGCCAAGAGACCTCGGCATACATCCCCGGCGTCAGCCTCGCGCCCGGATTCGCAACATCCAGCTCCACAGGCATCGTGCGCGTCTTCGGATCGATCGAGTACGAGGGCCGCGCCACGATTCCCGTGAACTTCTCACCTGGGTGGGCGGCGACGGCGAATGAGAGGCGGGCGCCTGTCCGGATGGCTCCAGCGAGGGCTTCAGGGACAGCGACGACCAACCGGAGCTTGTCGATCTGTTCGATTCGGAACATGGGCATCGAAGCCTTGCTTTCGGGACCGACCAAGCTCCCTTCGTGGACGAATCGCTCTGTGATGACCCCGTCAAACTCTGCTCCGACCTTCAAATAGCGCATCATCTCTTCGAGCGCCCCGACGGAGGCTTTCGCGGCGTCCGCACCCTTTTCGATAGAGGCCACCCGCGCTCCTTCTGCCTCCCACGCTTTCTCAGCCAACACGATGTCATTGCCTGCGACCACTCCAGGGGTCTTGGCCGCCTCCCTGAGCCGATTGAGTGTACTTTCCGCGGCCGCGCGCTTCGCTTCCGCTTCTGCTTTTCGGGACTCCACGGCGACTGCATTCGCCCTGGCCTCCGCAATGCGGGCCTCCATCTCGGGCGCGGTGACGGTCGCCAACGAATCGCCTCTGCGAACCCGGGAACCGCGATCCACCGCGACAGACGCGACAAAGCCGGAGACTTTCGCGTAGACATCCACGCCGCGAAATGGCCGGAGTTCACCCGGCAGGACCGTCGGGCGTTGCAGGGGCCTTGCCACCACCTCGATCAGTTTCGCGGTGACGGCTCCGCCTTGCGCCGCCGCAGGGAGAGGAAAGGACAGAGCCATCAGTGTCAGGGCGACGGCTTGTGCCGCAACGATCTTTTTCTTCATCCTGTATCTCATACCTGAATTGACCTAGGTGGCCACGGGTTCGCGCGTGGGCCCGTCGAAGTACGGACTGGTTGGATCATCCGGATCGATGGAGGGCGACGCGGTTCCCCCTCCTCCTTCGACGATGGCGAAGATCGATGGAATGATCAGCAGGGTAGTGATGGTTGCAGCGGCGAGCCCGCCGATGACCGCGACACCGAGGGGCGCGGTTTGTGCAGTCCCGAGAGCAAGCGGCAGCATGCCGATGATCATGACGATGCTGGTCATCAGCACCGGGCGAATTCTGGTCACCGCCGCCTCTTCCGCCGCGGCCGCGGCCGAAGAGCCTCGTCTGCGTGCCTGGTCCGCAAAGGTGCAGAGCAAGATGGTGTTCGCCACCGAGATCCCGACCGCCATCATGGCTCCCATGAACGATTGCATGTTGAGGGAGGTCCCTGCGAAGAACAAGCCGAGAGCCACGCCGGCCAGCACGGACGGGATTGCGAGCAGCACGACGAACGCGACACGAATCGACTGAAAGTAGGCTGCGAGCAGAATGAATACAGCCACGATCGACAGCGCCAGCCCGAGCACGAGATTCTCCACCATCAGCTTCATCGGCGCGATTTGCCCTCTGACGGCGACCGAGACCCCTCGCGGTGGTTGCGGGAGCCTGGCGAGAACACTCGAAATTCTCTGCGACACGTTATCCAAGTCAGACCCACTGACGTTCGCGTTGACGGTGACCATGCGTTGCATGTTCAGGCGATGGTACTCGCCGAACATCTGGCCGTACTTGAGCGACGCCACGTCACCGAGCAGCGTGGGAGCCCCGGCACTTCTTTTCACGGGAATCCGGCGCAGATCGTCGACCGAGGCGATTTGTGCCTGCGGCACCTCCACCTGCACCTGATAGGCAATGCCGGACTTCGGATCGGCCCAGTAGACAGGGGTGGTGAAGCGGCTGGACCAGGTAGCAGGGCCCAGTGCCTTTCCCACTTCCGAAACGGCAACGCCGAGTTGACCCGCCCGCTCCCGGTCCACCTCGATGTCGACTGTCGGATACTCCAGCAATTCACCAAGCTGAACATCGCGCAACGTCTCAATCTTCTTCAACTCGGAGATAATCGACTCCGCGTATTGGCGATTGACAGACAGGTTTGGGCTCGTCACAGCGATTTCCACCGGCGTCGGGGCGCCGAAGCTCATCACCTGGCTGACCAGATCGGCGGCTTCGAACGTGATCGTAGTCCCCGGCGAGATTTCGCCGATCCTCCGGCGGAGCCGCTCCTGTAATTCCGCCGTGGCGACCCCCCTCTTGGGCTCGAGCGCAATCTGCACGACCGCTTCGTGCGAGCCACTCGTCCAGAGGTAGATCAGGTTGACCGGATAGGCAGACGGTTGCACCCCGATGAAGGCAAGCGAACTCCTGATGTTTGCCGGTCCTGCCTGACGCCGCACTTCCGCCAGGACATCCTGGACCACGCGTTCGGTTCTCTCCACACGTGTGCCGATGGGCGCGCGCAGCCGCAACTGAAGCAGGCCCGTATCGGTTTGAGGGAAGATATCGACCCCCAGGTTTCGACCCACCAGCAGCGCCACACCCACCGCGGCGACCAGATAAGCCCCAGCAACTGCCCACCTGAACCGGATCAGTCCTCTCGAAAAACTCCCGAAGGACAGCCGGGCCCGGACGAACCATTCGCTTTCCGAATGCGACACATCGATCGTGCGCCTCCGGTTGAGCCAGACCTCCATCATCGGGACGAGTGTGCTGGCGAGAAAATACGAGGCAATCATCGAGAAACCCACGGCCAGTCCGAGCGGGACAAACATTGCCCGCGCGACCCCCTCCATGAAGAAGCTCGGAGCGAAGACTGAAACTACCGCGAGCATTGCGAGCAACCGGGGTATCACCACTTCCTTGCTCGCCTCCAGAACCGCCCGTGCCGTGGGTTTGCCATGGCCGAAATGGGTATGGATATTCTCAACGGCGACTACTGATTCATCGACCAGGATCCCGATTGCGAGCGTGAGGCCGCCCAGTGTGATCAGGTTCAGCGTCTGGCCCGAAGCCCAGAGCGCCACTACCGCGGAGAGAAGAGCCACAGGGATGGTTGTGACGACCACGAAGGCAGTCCGGAAACTCCGGAGCATGATCAGGATCATGAGGCCAGTCAATGCGGCGCTCACCAGACCCTCCTGCGTCAGAGCTCTCAACGCGTCGCTGACGTAGAAGGACTGGTCGAGTTCAAACGAGACCTTGATGTCTTCCGGAATGGCCGACTGAAACGTCGGCAGGGAGTCCCGGATGTTCTTCACCACCCGCAGGGTGGAAGCATCGGCGCGTTTGGTCGCCGCGATGTAGACCGCCCGCCGGCCATTGACCAGGGCATAACATGTAAGAATGTCGGCGGAATCGTCAGCGTAGCCAATATCGCGAAGAAACACTGTTGGACCGGCGCCCTGGCGAAGCGGCACATTGTTCAACTCCGCTGCTTCCCTAACGATGGAGTTCACAGGCGCAATCCGATTCACCTCTCCGATCCGGATGTTGCCGGACGGAGTGATCGTGTTGGTCGAGGCAATCGCCTGCACGACCTCGTCTGGCGACATTCCGTACGACCGCAATTTGTCCGGATCGACGTGCACCACCACGGACCGCGCCGTCCCGCCGAAGGGTGGCGGCGCCGAGACTCCCGGCAGCCGGGAGAACATCGGCCTTACACGGAACAGTGCCAGGTCCGAAATCTCATCAACGCTTCGGGTCTCGCTCGAGAAAACGAGATACCCGACGGGAACGCTTCCGGCGTCGAATCTGGTCACAAAGGGCGGTAGGGTGCCCGGTGGCATGAACGCACGCGAGCGGTTGACCTGGGCGACCGTTTCCGCCATGGCTTGTGCCATGTTGGCGCCTTCGTGAAAGTGCAGCTTCATGATCGCCGCACCCTGGATGGACCGGGACTCGACAAAATCAATCCCGCTGACGTAGAGGAAGTGGTACTCGTAGTAATTGACCAGGTACCCTTCCATTTGAGCGGGGTCCATACCGCCGTACGGCTGGGCGACGTAAATCACCGGCGTTCCCAGTTCCGGGAAGATGTCGGCCCTCATCCGGCGTAACGCCAGAATGGAGCAGAGGGCGATGCCGATGATCACCATGAGCACGGTGATTGGCCGGCGCATTGCTGTATGGATCAGCCACATGTTGAGATTCCTTCGCTATCGCCCGGCCATCTGAAGAAAGGGCGCCAGGTCGCCTTCGGCAGTTCCAACCGCGAGTATCGCCCGCCAGACGTTCAACTTTGCCAATGCATCATCGATCTCCGCCTGGGAGAGGACTCGTTGAGCGTCGGCAGCTTCCACGACCGTCGCCAGGCCCGACTTGTAGCGAGTTCCCGCCTGGGATGCCGCTGCGCGCGCGGCATCAACTTGCGGCGGCGTCAGGAGCGCGATGTCTTTGGCTGCCTCGAGAGCGGCCAGAGCCCGATGCCGTCGGGTCTCCAGGTCGGTGACGATAAGTTTGTACCGGCTCTCTTCGGTGCGAACGTTGGCAGCTTGTTCGGCCTGCTGGGCGCGGATCGGCGCTTGATCGAGAATCGGGAACTTGACGGAGAACCCGAGGCCCCAGTTGTAGAACGAGGGAGCAAGGCCGTTCGCGCCGCCGAGCGTCGTGAAATCAGGCCTCGCACCGGTCCCCCTGGCGTACGTGCTGCCTTGAATCGAAAAGCGGGGCGACCACTGCCTGTCCAGTGTCTTGAGCTTCGCCTTTACCTCCTCGATGACAGCCGCCTGCTCGCGCGCCAGCGGGTTGGATCCCAACTCCGAACCTTGCAGTGCGGATGCCTCCGGCGACGTCAACAGCCTGCCTTCGGACACCGCAATGTTCGCCGGGGTCTCGCCGATGAGGCCCGCCAAAATCGCCTTCGCTTCCGAAACCGCCTGTTTGCTACGGACAACCTGCGCTTGGGCCGCGGCCCATTCGGCGCGCGCAACGGCGGCATCGGCTCCGGGACGCAGTTCCGCCCGAACTAATGCCTCCACCGAGGTGAGCAGGACCTTACTACGCTCCACGCTCGCGGAAGCAGCCTTCACCGTTTCCTGAGAGGCAAGGATGGTGAGGTAGACGTCGGCCGCCGCGCTTGCGGCATCGAACTGCGTGCGCACGACGGAAGCCTCCGTCCTCCTTCTGGTGCTCTCGGCCAGCTCGACGCGCGATTTCCTCAGGCCGAAATCAAACGGCTCCCAGTCGACCAGCAGGCCAACGGCGCTGCCAAAGACGCTCGTCGCGCTGTTCTCGATGACCGGAGGTCCGCTGATCGGAGAGATGACCGGCTGCTGGAGCAGCATCCCGTAGATGTTGTTTCTCGTGGCGCGGTTCACCTGCGCGATGGAGTCGAGCCGGGGAAGATAACTCGTTCGAGCCAGGCGGATGCTTGCCGCCGCCGCATCCACCTGCGATCGTGACACCTGAATGGCGGGATAGGTCTTCCGGGCGCGTTCGACGGCGTCGGTGAGGCTCACCGGGGACTGTGCGAGCGCCACCCCGCCTGCAAAGACCAGAAGAGTCAGCATGGAGCGTTGTACGGGATTCATTGTTCGTTGGAGAGTTGACCGGTCAACTCATGAGTCTTTCGCAGGTTGCAGTGCTCTCGATCCGGCGCTTGTAGCGTGGTCCAGAGTTCTTCGCGCTCTCACCTGAACCTCGAGCCGTGAATTGATGAAAGGTGTGCCTGGCGAGGGCCGGGGTACATTCTCCACCATGGATTGCAAATCAGAGTTGCGTCCTTTCCAGCAACCGTCTGCCGGAGCATACGGCTGCGTGAACGGCCGGAGAAATCTATCGACAACCGACTACGAAAACCGATAGTATTACCACAGGCAGGCTCTGTCAAGCAGCGAAGAGGGATTACATCTTTCGGGGCTGGGCGCGGCCGTGATGCAGGCGGAATGATTCGGACGGCCCTTCGCTCGACTTCCCGACCGGCGCGCTGGAGGGGCCGGGTCCTGGCAGATTTGGTTGATGGCATCCGTCGCGCTCGCTATGAGACGATTCAAGAAGCGAGGCAGAGGGTGCTGCCGCCGATGAAATCATGAAGCCCTTCCTCGAGCCGGTTGCGGCTCTTTCGCCTGCGTGTTCCGAAGAAACGAAATCAGCGCTATGAGCCGAGGGAGAACCGAGAAAGAGCCGCCGTTCAGCAGCCCTCCACCCGAACTCGTTACCCGGGAATTCCTGCTCAGTTTCTGGAAAATCCACATTCTTCACCATGCCGAGGAAGGTCCGATCTACGGCCAGTGGATCGCCGACGAGTTGCGCCGGCACGGTTACCATATGAGCCCGGGCACGCTCTACCCGCTTCTCCGCCGAATGGAACGAAACGGTTGGCTCAAGAGCAGTTCCTCCCCCGCCCATTCTGGCGCCCACCCGCGGAAAGAATACCGGCTCACCAAGGAGGGAGCCAAACTACTTTCCTTCATCCGCGCTCAGGTCAGGGAGTTGCACCATGAGGTGATCGAAGAGCGGCACGGAGGGCACAAGAGCTGACTCGGCCGCATCAACTGCGGGAGCGTTTTGACGTCGAACCGCGTCGGCGGCGAGTTCATCGCGGACGGGCAGAGAACCCCGATGGCGTTGAGCGCGAAGGGCATGCTACGGAGGGTTACGTGGAACCCTGGGGAAGGTCGTTGGATCCCTTACCGTGAAAGGGCTGCCCGGATCGTCCGCACGTCGAGAAACATCCGATGTGGCCCCGTGGCTGCCGCACCCTCGATCGGCACAAAACCGTACCGTGCATACCAGCCGACGCGATCACGGTAAGCGTCTGTGATGATGCACCGGCAGCCAACTTCATCGGCCACACGCAAGCTGATACGGAGCGCTTCCGAAATCAGTGCATGACCAAGTCCCCGGCCTGCGAATCGCCGATCCACGGCAAGCCGCGCCAGCAAAATCAGCGGCAAGTCGTAAGGAGGCAGCCCGCGGACGTACTTCTTGGGGAACGCATCGCGAGGAACGCTAGCCATAGCCAGGGTAAAGCAGCCGAGCACGGTTCGCGGAGCGTCCTCATCGAGGGCCACGTAGCTCACACCGATCGAGCTCTTCTGCTGATTGGTCCAAGCATGACGTTTGAGATGATCGTTAAGGGCGTCGTCGCCGCAATCGAAGTTCTCGAGCTGATCGAGCTCTTCGAGGCGGCGAATGACAATGGCCATTCAGTCCCGCATCGCCCGAATCAGGGCATCGGTAGGACGGTTCGCTTCCCCGGCAGATACGAGTTCAGCCAGACTCTCGAGTTCGCGCCCAGTCCATTTGATTTCCACGCGTGGCAGGAGTTGGTGGGGAGCGACTCGTTCGAGTCGTGGAAAAAGCAGGACGTTGCGCTCTCCGCTCGCGCTCTCACTCACGATCCGGCGCCCCAACTTCCGCTCCGACACGGCCCATCGAAACAAGGCCACGGCATCGGACAGGAAGTCGGTGTTGCTCGTGAGCTGCAATTCTTCTTTGAGCAAACGCACTGAGCGATGCTCCGCTGGTGCAAGGTCAGCCTGGAACTTGGCCTTCCGCCGCGGAGTGGCTGCCGGCGCCTCCATCCGTTTCTCCTTGGTCTTCAGAGCCATCACCCACCCTCAAGTAACCTATCACGCTCTATTTCGTATGCATACTGGAGTGCAATGGGATGACATTTCAAAACCCTCGGCCGCCCGGGCCTGTGGAACAAACGGATGATCTAGGCACAGGATTCACCACCTCGTTGTCAACGGTGCCCGAACTCACCCGGCTGGCGGATGCCCGTAACCGCTTCCAGATGCGCCTTTTGGTTCTTTAGGAACGCGACAAGCGTTGGCGCATTTCTGTAGGCAGAAGTCGAAAACGACTCGGTGGTCCACGTTCCGTGCGACCGTGTTACGCGCGATTCGGAGGGCCCACCGCCCGAACCGACGACGGTAGCTACCAGCCCAGCCTACGGGGCCGCGCCGGTTCTCAAATGGAGGGTGATTTTGAAGTGCCCGTACGTTATTGAAAAATGGAGCGGGAGATGGGACTCGAACCCACGACGTCCAGCTTGGGAAGCTGGCATTCTACCACTGAATTACTCCCGCTCGGGGGCCGACGTCCACAAGGATAAGACAAAACCGGAAACGTTGTCCATGGCTATTTGGGCTGAGGCCAAACTGGCCGGCCCATTCGTGGTCGTTCGCTTTCGCGCACCGCCACGGACGGCCGTCCTGTGTCCGCTCCGATGCACACCACCACTCAGTGAGGCATTGCCGAGAACACCATTCTTTTCTTCTCCCTGTGACCTGGTGTCATCGCTCGCCGCGGAAGGTTCTCAGACCCGTAGTACTCTTCCTTCTGAGTGGAAGTACTCCCTTCCAATTGTGGAGCTAATCCTCCCTTTGGTTTCCGCCGATCATCCCAGGGACCCGGCCCGCGACCTGTCGATGTCGGGAGGCGCATTTCGATGCTGGAGATCCGCGACCTGACCATCGAACTCCCCAACGGCATTCGCATCGCGGACGATGTGTGCTTTGCGATCGGCCCGGGCGAGGGAGTCGGCCTGCTCGGGGAATCCGGGTGCGGAAAAACCACCCTGGCCCGGTGCCTGCTCGGTCTCCCGCCCGCGGGGGCCCGGATTGTCCGGGGATCCATCCGGTTCGCCGGAAAAGACATCCTCACTTGCGGCGACCAGGAACTCAACCGGCTCAGAGGCGCGGCGATTTCGATGGTGTTTCAGGAGCCGTCGGCAGCCCTGAATCCCGTGCTCCGCGTGGGAACGCAGGTGGCCGAAGTCATCCGTGCGCACCACTCGTGGCCGATGGCCCGCTGCCGTGAGGAAGCCGCCGTGGTCTGCGCCCTGGTGAGCCTGCCGGAGGAGAAGTTTCACGCCTATCCGCACCAACTCAGCGGCGGGCAGCGGCAGCGGGTCCTGATCGCCCAGGCTCTGGCTTGCAAGCCGGCGCTCGTGATTGCCGACGAGCCCACCAGCGCGCTCGACACCATCGTACAGGCCCAGATCCTGCGTCTGCTGAGAGAACTCAAACAGCAATTTTCGCTGGCCTTGCTGTTCATCACGCACAATCCCGCCCTGCTCGACGGGCTCGCGGATCGAGTCTTGTACCTCCGGGCCGGCGCCCTGGTCGAACAAGCAACGTTCGCGGAACCTCCCAAGGAACCGATTCACTGACATGCGCTCCGGCATCCCCAAACCGGACGAAGTTCTAGCTGTCTACGGGCTCGCGAAGAGCTATCGCCGGCAGTCCGGCCCGCTGCGCGGGCCCGAAACCGTGACGGCGTTGAACGGAGTGGATCTGCGGGTGGCGAGCGGCCGCACGCTCGCGCTGGTGGGGGAATCCGGTTCGGGTAAATCCACGCTGGGCCGGTGTTTAGCCCTGCTCGAGGCGCCCGACCGAGGTGAGCTATGGTTTCGAACCAGAGACCTCGCCACGCTTACGCGCGGCGAGAGAGCCGAGGTACGGCAGAAGATCCAACTGGTGTTTCAGGATCCTCTGTCCGCGATGAATCCTCGCCTGAACGCGGCACAGATCGTCGGTGAGATCTTCCGGATTCGCGGAAGCCGGACAGAGCCTCACGATCGCGTGGTGGCTTTGGTGGAAGGCGTTGGTCTGCCATCGCAGTGCCTGACAAGGTCTCCGCTCGAGTTCAGCGGGGGACAGCGCCAGCGTCTGGCCATCGCCAGAGCCCTGGCGGCGGAGCCGGAAGTCCTGATTCTCGATGAGGCTTTTTCCGGATTAGACGGGTCCACGCAGAAGCAGATCGCGAACCTGCTGTGCGATCTGCGGGCGCGGTCGGGTCTCACCTGCGTCGTGATCACCCACGATCTTGCGTTGGCCGCCGATTTGGCGGATGACGTCGCCGTCCTCCAGGACGGCCGAATCGTGGAATCGGGGGCGGTGTCGACCGTTCTCGGCAACCCCCGCCACACTCACACGCGAGATCTTCTCGATGCGATGCCAAAAGCGCCCAGCCACCGGCCGAAGCCCGGCGGCGGGATCGGGGCGCTGCCATGAGGTTCCTCGCCCGCAGGGCGCTTCACAGTTTGTATCTGCTGTTGCTGGTCTCGCTGGGCTCGTTCCTGCTCGTTGAACTGGCGCCCGGGGACTTTCTGTCCGAGATGAAGTTGAACCCGCAGATCTCTGAGCAGACGCTCGAAGTCTTCCGGGCCCGATTCGGAATGGACCAGCCCGTATGGCTCCGATACCTCAGGTGGGGCCAATCGGTGTTGAGTGGAGATTGGGGATTTTCGTTTGCGTACAACGGCGCGGTCGCTCCGCTGTTGTGGGAGAGAACCTGCAACACCTTGCTGCTGAGCGGAGCGGCACTCGTGCTCACCTGGGTGATCGGCCTCGCGGTCGGGATATGGACGGCATCGCATGTCAACTCGTGGCTGAGCCGGGCGGTCGAGACCGGAATGGCCACGCTGCTCGCCACTCCCGACCTGCTGCTGGCCCTTGCCTGTCTGCTTCTTGCGGTACACACGGGGTGGTTCCCGTCCGGAGGCTTCACATCGGCGGAGTTAGCGGACACAAAGCGGCTGGCGAGACTGAAAGACCAGGCCGCTCATCTGCTGCTTCCCGCGGCGTGCCTGACGGCATCGCTGCTGCCCGTCACGGTTTCACATGTCCACACGGCGATGGTCGAAACGCTGAACGCACCGTTTCTTGTGGCGGCTCGCGCCCATGGAATCTCCGGCCGGCGGCTGTTGTTCCGCCACGCGCTGCCCGTTGCGGTAAACCCACTGCTGTCGTTGTTCGGACTTGGCCTCGGGACGCTGCTGAGTTCGTCGCTGCTCGTCGAAGTCGTGATGAGCTGGCCCGGAATGGGCCGGTTGCTGTTGGAGGCGATCCTGCAGCGCGACCTGTTTGTCCTCCTGGGGATTGTGCTGGCCAGCACCATCTTCCTGATTGCCGGCAACCTGGTAGCGGATTGCCTGCTTCATCTGACCGACCCGCGGATTCGTACGAATTAATATGATCGGGCGACCCAGAATCGGCGTGGCAATCTTCTGGCTGGCGGGGGTCCATACCCTGGCGCTGACGGCCGGATTCGTCGCGCCTTACGACTACGCCGCCCAACACCGCTCATTGAGCTTTGCGCCGCCCTCACGACTCCGGTTCCTTGACGCGGAAGGGAGGTTCCACCTGGCGCCTTTCGTGTACCGGTTGGAGGCGCGGGAGGGAACGTCAACCGGATATCGCGAAGACCAGAGCACGAGGTATCCGATCCGGCTGCTTGTCGAGGGAGCGCCGTTCCGGCTTCTCGGCGCGTTCACGTGCCGCCGGCATTTGTTCGGCGTAGACCCGCCCGCGCGGCTGTTCCTGATGGGAAGCGACGACTACGGCCGCGATCAGTTCTCCCGCCTGCTGTACGGCAGCCAGACGACGCTGGCGGCGGGAACCCTGGCGACCGCACTCTCCGTGGGCATCGCCGTGATACTCGGCGCCATTGCCGGATGGTGGGGTGGTTGGCTGGACGATGCGATTATGCGGTTGGCGGAGTTGTTCATGGCCCTGCCGTGGCTGTACCTGCTGTTCGCCGTCCGGGCCTTCCTGCCCCTGCACGTGAACCCGGCTCAGGCGTTCCTGCTGTTGATCGCCGTCGTGGGAATCGTCGGCTGGGCGCGCCCGGCGCGCATCGTCCGCGGAGTGGTGCTTAGCGCGAAGCAGCGCGATTTCGTCCTGGCGGCGCGGGGGTTGGGCGCCCGGGACTTTTACCTTCTCCGCCGGCACGTTCTGCCACAGGCCTCGGGCGTGATCCTGACCCAGGCGGTTCTGCTCGCTCCGCAGTATGTCCTCGCCGAGGTCACCATGTCCTTCCTCGGGATCGGCGTCGGAGAGCCCGAAGCGAGTTGGGGGTTACTGCTGGCGAGCCTGCAACAGTATCACGTGATTGTGTCGTACTGGTGGATGTTTCTTCCAGGGCTGTTTCTCATTCCGCTGTTTCTGTCCTACCAGACCGTCGCAAGAGCTATTCAATTCAGCCTGGAGCAGTCGCCGGCCTGGGCCTTGGGTGGCAAGGAGGCACGATGAACACAATACCGTCACGCGCACTAGTGCCGCTGCTGCTGTCGTCCATGTTGTCTCAATGCCTGCCGGCGGCGCGAGCCCTAGAGGACCCGCTTCTGTGCGACTGTGCCGGAGGGCCCGTGGGCGGGCGCCTGGTGGTTTCGCTGCGCAGCGAGCCAAGGACGCTGAATCCGCTACTGGCGATCGACTCTTCGTCGAGGGCCGTGATCGAGCGGATGTCGGGCGATCTGATCCACATCGATCGAGTGTCGCAGGGGACCTATCCGGCGCTGGCGAAGGCCTGGTCGGTGTCCCGCGACGGCCGTGTCTACACGTTGAATCTCCGCCGCGGGTTGAACTTCTCCGACGGCCATCCCTTCGACGCCGGCGACGTTGTGTTCACGTTTCGGGTTCACCTCGATGAGAAGGTGGGTTCACCCCAACGCGACCTGCTGGTGATCGGCGGCCAGCCCATCGGCGTCCGGAAGATCGACTCGCACGCCGTAGAGTTCCGTCTGGCCCAGCCGTACGCCGCGGCGGAACGGCTCTTTGACGGAATCGCCATCCTCCCGCGCCATCGTCTGGAGAAACCATATCTGGAAGGCACTCTCGGCAAGGCCTGGAGCCTGACCACCCCGCCACGGGAAATCGCCGGACTCGGACCATTCCGGCTCAAAGAGCACGTTCCGGGTCAACGCACGGTGCTCGAGCGGAATCCCTACTTTTGGGTTAAGGACGGTAAGGGAAACCGGCTGCCTTACCTCGATCACCTCGTGTTCACCCATGTTTCGAGCGAAGACGCCCAAACGATCCGGTTTCAAGCCGGAGAAGCCGACGTGATCAGCCGGATCAGCGCCGAGAACTTCGCCGTACTGGAAAAACAGCAGCGGGCGCGAGGGATTCGTCTGGTCGATCTGGGTCCCGGTTTGGAGTACACCTTTCTCGTGTTCAATCTGAGCCAGGGGCGCGCGAGTAGCAAGACGATGTCCTTCCAGCAGGAGGAGTTCCGGCGCGCCGTGTCGTTGGCCATCGACCGGGAGTCCATCGTCCGGCTCGCGTATCGCGGAAGGGCCGTCCCGCTGGGAGGGCACGTTACGTCCGGGAACAAGCGGTGGCTGAACCGCGATATCGCGGCTCCCAGGCAATCCCTCGACGAGGCCCGCGGGATCCTGAAATCGGCCGGCTTCTCGTGGAATCGCGACGGCTTTCTGCTCGATCGGCAAGGCGACGAGGTCGGCTTCTCGATCCTCGCGAGTTCGAGCAACGCGCAGCGGCTACGGATCGCAGCGCTGATTCAGGACGATCTCAAGCAAATCGGAATCCGCGTGAACATTACCACGCTGGAGTTCCGAACGATGCTCGACCGCGTGTTCAAGACTCGCGATTTCGAGGCCGCCGTCATGGCTCTAGGGGGAGGGGACGCCGATCCATCCACCGAGATCAACGTCTGGCTGTCTCGAGGGGGAACTCACATTTGGAACCTCGGTCCCGGCCAGACGCTGACGCCGTGGGAGAAAGAGATCGACCAGCTCATGGAACGCCAACTGGTTACGTTGAAATACGAGGAACGCAAGAAGCTCTATGACCGCGTACAGGCGCTGGTGGCCGAACACCTCCCCATCATCCCGCTCGCCAGTCCGAACGTGCTCGTGGGCGCTCAATCCCGCGTGGGTAATTTCAAGCCCGCGATTCTGAGCGACCACGTGCTGTGGAACGCCGAGCAGTTGTTTGAGGAAAAGAGAGGCGCCTCCGTCCGATGAGGTCTCAGTCCAAGCCTGATTCGCAAGACGCGGCCGCTGCCCAGGATGAGGAACTCATCCGGGGTTGTCTGAACGGCGACCAGAATGCGTGGTCAGACCTGCTGGACAGGTACAAGGCCCTGATCTATTCAGTCCCGGTGAAGAAAGGACTGCCGCCGGACGGCGCGGCGGACGTGTTTCAGGAGGTCTGCATGACCCTGCTTGCGGAGCTGCCGAATCTCCGCGAGCATCGGGCTCTGGCCGCCTGGTTGATTCGGACGGCAGTCCACAAGTGCATGCATTGGGAGCGGGCGCGCCGGCGCTATGTGGGGCCGGACGGTCTTGACGACGTGGCGCGGTGGGAGGACCCGCAAGACGCCGCCGGGCAAATGACGGCGGAGTTTCGGCGGGAACAGCTTTTGCGCGAGACCCTGGCGGAGATGCCTGAGCGTTGCGCAGAGCTGATTCACATGCTGTTCTTCGCAAATCCCGTGGTGTCGTACCAGGAGGCGGCCAGCCGCCTGGGCCTGGCCACGGGATCCATTGGATTCATTCGGATGCGCTGCCTGTCGCGCCTGCGCGAACGGCTGGCCAAGAAAGGCTTTCATGATTTCTGAGGACAAGAACAAGGCGGCCGCCCTCCTGGAGACGCTAGGGCCCGAGATCATGGGCCTGAAGGACGACCCGAGCCGTGAGTCGTTTTTGGCCCGGCACGAAGAATTGCTGCACGCCGCCGTGGTCGAGCAATTGGCCGAGATGGTGCGTCTGCACCTGCGGGTGAACACGACCGAGGCCCTCGACCTGGCGGAGGCGGGGATTGTGATCGCGCGCCAGATCCAAAGACCGGACGCGCTGGCACGCAGCTTGCGGGCCAAGGCAAATGCACTGTACATGTCCGGGCGGAATCGGGAATCCGTCGATCACCATGAACAGGCCCTGGCCCTGTTCCGGCAGCAGGAAATGTGGTCGGAGGAAGGACGCACGTTGAGCGCCTCGATCCAGCCGCTCGCGCTTCTCGGGGAATACGACCGCGCCCATGCCGCGGTGGAACGGGCCCGGCAGATCTTCACGGAATCACGGGAAGACGTACGGCTCGCCCGGCTGGACATCAATTTCGCGAATGTACTGCATCGCAAGGATCGATACGCCGAAGCCCTGGCGGCCTATGAACGAGCGTATACGCAACTGTGGCCTGACAAGGACGCCGAGGGAGTCGCGGTGGTCCTGCACAACATGGCCGTCTGCCTGATTGCGCTGAACGACTTCCGCCGGGCCTTGGAGACTCACGAGCGCGCGCGCGAGTTCTGCCAGCAGCACGCGATGCCGCTCCTGATGGTCCAGGCCGATTACAACATCGCGTGGCTTTACTATCTTCGAGGTGAATACGGCAAGGCCATCGATGGATTGCGGGGCGCCCGGGCGGCGGCCCTGAGCGCCGGCGACGCCTATCACGTCGCGCTGTGTCTCATGGATCTCTCGGAGATTTACCTGGAACTCAATCTGAGCGAAGAGGGCGAAGAGATGGCTCGGGACGCCTTCGCCCGGTTCCGCGACCTGGGCATGACCTACGAGAGCGCCAGGTGTCTGGTTAACCTCGCCATCGCGAACAGTCAGAGTGGCAAGGCGTTCAGGGCGCTCGAGATCTTCGCGGAAGCCCGGCAGTTGTTCGAGCGCGAGTCCAACACGGTGTGGCCGGCGCTGATCGATCTTTACCGCGTGCTGGTTCTGATCAAGGAAGAACGTCTTGCCGAGGCGAGACGGCTGTGCCTCGACACGTTCGATTCGCTGCGAACCTCGGGGCTTACGGCGAAAGCCACGCTCTGCCAGTTGGTGCTTTCCCGCCTGTATCTGCTCGAGGGTGACCTGGAGTCGTCGCAGCGCGAATGCAGGGCCGCCGTGGATCGGCTGAGAGCCTCCGAACAGCCGGTGTTGAGCTATCACGCCCATTTTCTGCAAGGGCAGATCCTGGAAGCGCGAGGACTCGCGGACGAGGCAATCCTCTCGTACGAGGAATCTCAACGGGAACTGGAATCGCTGCGCAGCAGCCTCCGCACGGAAGAGCTGAAGATCGCGTTTATCACCAACAAACTCGAAGTGTATGAGCGGCTGGTGTCGCTGTGCCTCGAACCGAACCAGCCCCACGCATCCAGCCGCGCGTTCGCCTACATGGAGCAAGCCAAGTCCCGTGGATTGAGGGAACTGATTCTCCAGAAATCCCGGTTGATGCCCTCGAACGAATCGGCACAAAGTCCGCTGGTGAAACGGATTCGCGACCTGAGGGAGGAGTTGAACTGGTATTACCACCGGATCGAGGTCGAGCAACTCGGCCGTGAAGCGCGCCCGCGGCAGGTGATTGAGGACCTGGAGCGGCAGGCCCGTCATCGCGAGACCGAGCTGATTCGGGTACTTCGCGACGCACCGCAAGCGGAACCGGCCTACGAACTGCAGGTTTCGGATTCGATACCTGTGGCCCGGATTCAGGCCGCGATACCGCCCGATACGACGCTCGTCGAGTACTACCGTGTGGGCGACCGCCTGCTGGCCGCCCTGCTTACCCGAGACAGTCTGGAGATCGTTCCGGTGACCCTGGCGTCCCGAATCGCCGAACGTCTTCGAATGCTCCAGTTTCAGTTCTCCCGATTTCGGCTGGGCCCACAGTACACCGCTGCGTTTCAGCAATCGATGGTCAGCGCGACCGACTCCCATCTTCGGGCGCTGTACCAGGAAGTCCTCGAGCCCATCCGGCATGGCTTGCGGGGAAGCCATCTGGTGTTCGTTCCCCACGACATCCTGCACTACCTTCCGTTCCACGCCCTCCACGATGGGGAACGGTACCTGATTGACCGTTACAGCGTCTCCTACGCCCCGAGCGCCAGCGTCTTCGCCTTGTGCTCAAGCAAGGCCGCCAATACCGAAGGTTCCTCGCTCGTCCTGGGTATTTCGGATGCGAATGCGCCCTTCATTCTCGAGGAGGTCCAGGCCGTCGCGGCCGTGCTACCCAAGCCCGACCTGTATCTGGGAGGTGGCGCCACGGCGGCGGTACTGAAGGAGAAAGGCCGTGCGAGCAGATACATCCACATCGCGACCCACGGTCATTTCCGGCAGGACAACCCAATGTTTTCCGGGGTTCGGCTGGGCGATTCGTACCTCGAGTTGTTCGACTTATACAACCTCCACCTGCCGGTGGAACTGGTGACGTTGAGCGGCTGCTCGACGGGTCTCAATGCGCTCGGGGCCGGCGACGAGTTGCTGGGACTGGTTCGGGGCCTGCTGTACGCCGGAGCGCTCAGCGTGGTCCTGACCATGTGGGACGTACACGATCGAAGCACTTCGGAGTTCATGAGGGCTTTCTATGAACGCCTGGGAAGGGGCGTGGACAAGGCCCAAGCCTTGCGCGAGGCCATCCTCGAGCTGCGCGAGCGCTATGCTCACCCCTACTACTGGGCGCCGTTCGTCCTGATTGGAAAGTCCGGTGGTTCGACCAACCTATATTTATCGTGAGGCGGGAGGGCCTTGTGCTCGAGACGAGATGACATATGGAACATTTCGCGGCCGAAGAATGGGTAGATCTGGTCCGGGGCGTCGTGAGCGATGAAGACCGGCGGCGTATGGAGAACCATCTCGAGGCGGGCTGCCCGAACTGTGTCGCGGTGGAGCGGGAGTGGCGCGCGATCATCGAGGCCAGCCAGCGCGAGCAAGCGTATCAACCGCCGCCGGAGCAGGTCAGGCTGGCCCGCATTGCGTTTGCCCTTCAGGGTCCGGCGGAACCGGTACCGGGACTGGTGCAGATGGCTCGCCTGCTTTTCGACAGCTTTCTCGAGCCGGCGCCGGTCGGCATCCGCGGTATGGGCGCGGCGGCGCGCCAGATCGTTCATCAGGCCGGGCCTCTGATGGTGCAGGTCGAGGTCTCGCCGTCTTCGGATCCGCCCGTGAGCCAAGGCCGCATTGTGGGCCAAATCATGAACACACAAGAACCGGAGCGCGTTCCCTGCGGATTGTCCGTATTCCTCCTCCAGCGCAGCCGAATCCAACAGGTCTTTGCCAACGCCTTTGGCGAATTCCAGTTCAGCCTGGATGATAATCCGGCGTTGTGGCTTGTGGTCATGGTTGCGGACGCGGACGCAATCGCGGTTCGACTGCCATAAATGTCGGGCCGTGGATCGCGACTAAGCGCGACCACTTAGTACAAAAGTGCTGAATTGGTACGCCCTTTCAATGATTTTGGTACCCCCCACCCTATAAGTCTAGTGACTCTGCTTGGCCTTGAGAGGTAGAAAGGTGAAAGCCGCCCCTCACGGGGCGACGGAGGAAATGGTGAGTCTGATGCGAACACGGTACCTGGCAACGCTGGTCCTGCTGGCAGCACTTACGGTCGGGCGAATGGATGCGTCCCAACGCTATATCGTTCGAAACAACAATGGACTGCTCGGCATGCAACTGGTGTGCAAGCTGATCGGCTGTAATGTTCTGGAAACGTTGGATGGATCCCTGGGAAAGGTGTTTCTGGTCGTGGCCCCGGACCGGCTTCCGCTAGCGCCGTTTCTCACCAGGCTTCTTTCGGCGGCGGGAATCGTGAATATCGAGTTGGATCGCCGGATCTCGATGACCGGCCCGCGAGCGACTTCGGCGATTCCGAATTGGATTTGGGATCGAGCCCCGTTCAATCTGGCGGGCACTACCGTATGGAGCGGATACGCGAATCAACCGGCGAGCCACATCATCCGCCTCGGCGAGGCTCGCGCGTCACTCCGCGTCACAGGCCAGGGGATCGTGGGCATCATCGACACCGGCGTTGACGCCCATCCCGCCCTCGGAAATACGATTGTCCCCGGGTATGACTTCGTGAACGGAAAACCGGGACCTGCTTCGGAGACCGGTAACGTGCAGCAGTCGACGGCGGCGGTGCTGGATGGAGGTCCCGCGTTCATCAACCAGTCGACGGCGGCGGTGCTTGACGATACGCTGCTCCGGGCACTCGGGCTGCAGGGCGCCGCGGCAGTCGGACACGGGACGATGGTGGCCGGCATTGTTCACATGGTGGCGCCGACGGCGAAGATCATGTCTCTCCGGGCGTTTGACTCCGACGGCGCCGGATACCTCTCCGATATTCTGAGCGCGATCTACTGGGGCAGCCAGCACTCGGCAAAAGTGCTCAACATGAGCTTCAGCCTGGCGGAATCGTCCCAGGAACTGCAGCGCGCCGTCGACGACGCGACTGCTCGGGGCGTGATTTGCGTGGCATCAGCCGGAAATAATGGCCAAGAGCTGGCCGTTTATCCCGCGGGCTTGAGTAACGTGATCGGGGTCGGGTCGACCGACAACGCAGACCGGCGGTCCTCCTTCTCGAATTACGGTTCGGCGGGGGTGTGGGTCGCGGCGCCGGGCGAGGGAATCATGACCACCTTCCCGTACCTGACCTACTCGGTGGGCTGGGGCACCTCGTTCAGCGCGCCGATGGTTTCCGGCACGGCGGCGTTGCTGGCGGAGGTAAGCTCCCGCTGCAATCAGCATTGCGCGGCCGAAGCCGTGGCGCACGCCGTGAAAGTGGACCCGGACCTGGGCCACGGCCGCCTCGATGTCTATCGATCGGTCCAGTTCCTTCGCAACAAGTTGGGAGTGTTTTAGCCATGATTGCCTTGGCGGAAGCTCCTGCATCCAGCCTGAACGGGCAACTGGCTGTACGGGAACTCGAAGAGAAGATCGTGAGCGTTCACAACTCGGTGATTTGCTCGTTGAACCAGTTGCTCGATCTGAAAGACCTCGGCACCGGATTCCACAGCACGCGGTTGGCGGAATGGGCCCTTCGGGTCGCCCAGCAGTTGGGGCTGCCGGAATCCCGCTTTCGGGACCTGGAGGTCGCGGCCCTGCTGCACGACATCGGGAAAGTCGGCATTCCCGATTCGATCCTGAAAAAGCCCGGCGCCCTGACCGACGACGAATACAACCTGATGAAGAAACACCCGGAGTACGGCTGGGCGGTCATCCGGATGTTCGATGATCTCAAGGAATCCAGCCGGTATATTCTGCATCACCACGAAGCATTTAATGGCAGGGGCTACCCGGCGGGGCTGCGCGAGACCGAGATTCCGATCGGGGCCCGAATCGTGTCCGTGATCGACGCCTTCGACGCCATGATTTCGTGGAGGCCGTACCGGAAAGGCCTTCCGCTCGACGAGGTCCTGCGGCGCCTGATTCTCGGCAGCGGGACGCAGTTCGACCCGACGGTGGTTCAGTGCTTTGTTCCCATGGTTCACTCGGAACTGAACCACGTTTACGAGGCGACCGGAATGGGCCTGACGGTCGCCGTTTAGGTCGGGGAGAGTACCGGCGCCGCAGAGCGTCCGCTGGGACACGGAGGATCAACTGGAAGTCACCGTGCGGGGGATGTCGCGGCCCGAACGAGCCGGCGATGTGACTGGGGTTTCGCAAAAAGGATTCGGCAGAACGAAGCCAATTCTCCTGTAACCTACTGATTAGCCAACGAAAGATCGGGTTCGTTCACGGCGCGGAGGGCAATGCCTGAGCGGTGCCTGGCACCGGCCGGCGGGGTCAAGCAGGCTGGGACGGATTTAGACCCACATAGACGTGGTGCCTTTTATCCGGGCCGAACTCAGTGAGCGGCCACGGGAATGCCCGCCGACAGCAGCACCCGCTCGACATCCTTGGGCATCAGACGGCTTGCATCGTACTCGACGCGCATTCCCGTCAAATCGGGATCGATTGTAACCCGGGCAATGCCGTACACCGACTGAATGGACGCAATCTGTGAGAGGGCATTTTCCCCGATGGGCCCACGAAGTTGAAACGAGATATCGACCTTGGTCATGGAACGCACTTCCAGTACTCTTAGAGGAATACTAGGTATTTCCTTCCTCAGGGACTTCCAGATATTCTTACGATATAGGTGCAGGATGGTGCAAAGCAAGGAACATCGTAAGGAACATCGGCGCAGCCCGCGGTTTGTGTTAGCCAGCCCGGTCGGGATGTCGTGGCAGGACAGCCAGGGACGATATCGCACTTCGCAGGCAAAAGGCGTCGACATCTGCGAAACGGGAGCGCAGGTGGAGCTTACCGAGCCGGTGGAACCCCGCAGCGCGGTGACCATCCGGTCAGAGAGACACCGTCTCTCCGCGTCGGCGACGGTCCGGTACTGCGAGCGGCGAGGACCGCGATTCCGCATTGGAATCGAGTTCACCGGGGGCTGCCGGTGGAGGACTCCGGCCGGGACCAGTCCTTCGGGCTCGATAGTCCTAGCCTGAACAGCGGCGACGGTTTAGGCAATAAGTGTATTGGATACTAGTATCTGGCTAGAGCATAATTCTGTGACGGACCCCGTAAGGACCCGACCTGACTTCGCCGGTCCGCGCTGATACTATAGGTATCGCAATGGCTTCCATCAGCGTAACGACGACCCCCAGTTGGAGCGCATTGAGACGCAAGGAACGGCGGCGGCATCGCCGATACCAAGTGACCAACAGCGCCCTGCGAGTTTCCTATCTGGACATGAACGGCGCGCTCAAGATGGTGGCAGCCGCCAAGGTGCTGAACGTGTCGGAATGCGGCATGGCACTCCAGTTTCCCGAGAAGCCACTGCCTACGTCGATGGTCCGCTTCCAGTCCGACCGTTTCAAGCTGACCGGTTCGGCCGCTGTGCGGCATGCTCAAAAAATCGGCAACGGGTACATGGTCGGTGTTGAGTTTGCCAACGGGTTGCGCTGGATTCCTCCTGACGGCGAAATCGAAGAACCCATTCTTCTGGTGGACCTGGAAGAATAGCTTCGCCTGTCGAGATCCTCTCCCGCCAGGACGCGAGAGGGTATCATAGGGAGGAGGCTCATGATCCGGTCACTCCTTTCCTTCAGCCTCCTACTGCTGGCGATCGTTCCCGCGTACGGCCAGTCCATCCGGGTAAGTCCAGCGCGCCTTCAGTTTGTTGCGGCCGCGCAGGGCGATGCCGCCGAGCCGCAGTCGATCACGATCACCTCCTCAAATCCTGAGGCCGAGTTGCGAGTCAGCATCACCGTCGAGGGCGAGGCTCCGGGGTCCACGCCAGGGGTTTGGCTGAGAATCGTCGGTGTCACGAGCAGGGAGCCGATCAGCCGGCCGGCGCCGACGCGGTTGGTAGTGGCTGCCGATCCCGGGCTGCTTCCCGCATCGGCATATCGAGCCCGGATCCTCATCAGTTCCCCGACTGCGACGCCCTCCACGGTTGTGGTGCCGGTGGAGTTCAGCGTGGAAGAGGCTCCACCCGAATTGGCAGTGTCGCCTAAGTTTCTGAGGTTCGTGAGCCGTCTTGGGGGCGAAGCGCAGGTCCAGGGTCTTCTGGTCCGAAATGTGCGAGGAGGCGGAGGACTGCCTGTCCGGTGGACTTTGGAAACTCCGGCAAGCTGGCTGGACTTGTCGCTCGGCCGTCCCCTGACCGCCCCCAACGCGCCAGCCGCGATCCGGGTCACTGCCGATCCGTCCAGTCTCCGGCCCGGCTTCTACCGGACGGTTCTCCGGTTCGAGCCCGCAACCGGGCAGGAACCTGTCCAGGTCCCGATTTCGCTCGTGGTGCTTCCGGACGAGCGTGGGTTCATCACGCAGCCGTCAGGCTTGCAGTTTGAAATGCGGCAGGGGTTTGGGACGACCCTGACGAGGAATGTGTCGATTCTGAGCGCGGGACGAACGACGGTCCAATGGAGGGCGGAGATCGCCCAAGGCGGCGCGTGGTTGCAGATCAGTCCGGCGACGGGGAGCACGTCGGTGGGTCAGCCGGGCAACCTGACGGTTTCCATCTATAACCGCGATCTGAGCGCTGCTCAATATTACGGGCTTATCCGGATTACGGCCCCTCAGTATCCGCCCCGCTTTGTCACGGTAACGCTCAACGTCGACGCGCAGGCGGCGAATGCCCGCCCCGTGCCCAGCCCTCCCGGTCTCCTCTTTGTCACGACCGCGGGCAGCCGGTTGATTACCCAGAGAGCCCGCGTGTTCACCAGCGCGCGATTCGCCTTGAACTACCAGGTGGGCACCGCGACCGCCGACAATCAGGGCTGGCTCCGCTGGATTTCGGCGAGCGCCGGCCGGACGGCTTCCACAGACTCTCCAGGCGAAATTGAAGTAGGGGTGGATGCGTCGAACCTGACGCCGGGAGTGTACACGGGAGAACTCAACGTCACCCTCTCGAATGAAGAAGTTCGTACCTTGAACGTCACGGCCATCGTGGCGCCGGCGGGCACGGTTCTGAGCGCGAAAGGAGATCGTGCCGCGACAGGATGTTCACCCACCCGGTTGGCCTCCGTGCACACCGCGCTGGCGTCCAACTTTGCAACGCCGGCGGCGTGGCCGGTTCCCCTAACGGTAAAAGTCGCCGACGACTGTGGGGACCCGGCAACCGCGTCACAGGTGGTCGCGAATTTCTCCAACGGCGACCCGCCGCTTCCGTTGCGCCATCTGGGCGAAGGGAACTACTCGACCACCTGGGCGCCTGGCCGCGCCGGATCCCAGGTGGCGGTGACGGTCCGTGCGTCCTCACCGTCGCTGGGCGACACCACAGCGACCATCAACGGTTCGGTCACCGTCAGCCGCGCTCCCGTCGTGAGCGCGGGAGGGATCATCAACAACTTCAGCGGGCTGCTGGGCTCCGCTTTGGCGCCTGCCACCGTGGCCGCGATCTTCGGCTCCGATCTCGCCGCAGTCACCGCGTCCGCCACCCAAGTCCCGTTGCCACTCACCCTGAACAATACGGCTGTGCTGGTGGCGGGCACTCCGGCTCCGCTGTACTTTGCCAGCCCCTCCCAGGTCAACGCGCAGTTGCCCGTGGAACTCACGTCCGGGGGACAACATCAGGTGATCGTGAGCGCGAACGGAACGCTGTCGCTGCCGGAAACCATCGATGTCGCACCCGCCGCGCCCGGAATGCTGAGCACGCCGAACCTGGCGATCGCGCAGCGGCCCGACGGCAGTTTCGTCTCGTCGTCAGCGCCCGCCCGAGCCGGTGAAATCCTTGTACTCTATCTCGTGGGAATGGGTGACACCGATCCATCGCCGACCACGGGATCGATTGCGCCTCCGGTGCTTGCGAGGACGAAGGTGGCCGCGGAGATCCTGGTCGGGGGCCGGACGGCCGTCGTTCAGTTTTCCGGGTTGACTCCAGGATTCGTGGGGCTGTACCAGGTCAACTTCGTCGTGCCGGATGGCTTGGCCGCGGGCGATCAGGAAGTGGTTGTGGAACAGGCCGGGGTTCGAAGCAACATCGGTAAACTGCCGGTTGTTCAGTGAAACAGCCCGCCGCGACACACCGTCAGGAGAGAGTATGAACTGGAAGTTACGAACTGGGTTGTTGCTCGCGGGGCTGCTTGCATTGGTTCCGTGCGTCGACGGACAGACACCGACGCCGACGATTACCTCGACATCCCCCTTGCCTATCGGAATCACCGGGTCGTTCTACTCGTTTCAGTTCACGGCCACCGGAGGCACGGGGGCGTATACCTGGGCTGTTGTTCAGGGGAGCGTTCCGCCGGGCCTCAGTCTGAACTCGAGCGGTCAACTGAGCGGCACGCCGACCACACCCATCACGTCCACGTTCATCGTCCGGGTCACGTCGGTGGGCACGATCACGACATCGTCGAACGGGACGTTCCAACTCACCATCAACCCGCCTTTGTCCGTTGCCACCACCTCGCTTCCTGGCGGAGTTTTCGGCCAAGCGTACTCGGCGCCGCTACAGGCCGCCGGAGGCCGGCCCCCATACTTCTGGTCGTTGTTTAGCGGCGTCCTCCCCGTCGGCTTACAGATTTCCTCGTCCGGAATCATTTTCGGGACACCTACCGCCCTGGGCACGTACAACTTCCAGGTGCGTGTGTCAGACGCACTCGAAAGAAACGCCTTCGCCAGTCTCAGCATTACGATCAACCCGCCGGTCGCGATCACCACGAACTCGCTGAACCCGGGAACAGTCGGCGCGGCGTATTCGGTTGGCCTCTCAGCGACCGGCGGGTGGACTCCGTACGCGTGGTCGGTGGTGCAGGGAACCCTTCCAACAGGACTTTCCCTGAATGCCACATCCGGAGTGATCTCGGGGACGCCGACAGTCGCGGGCGTTTTCAGTTTCACGGCCCGGGTTCAGGACTCGACCAACGGCAGCGCGACGCGCGGGCTATCCATCAGCATTACCGGGTCGGCGGGCGGCCTCACTGTCACGA
Source organism: uncultured Solibacteraceae bacterium (assembly GCA_964529305.1). Taxonomy (GTDB): domain Bacteria; phylum Acidobacteriota; class Terriglobia; order Bryobacterales; family Bryobacteraceae; genus CAZGUX01. The sequence goes on from CAZGUX010000008.1 coordinate 26,806, forward strand.
CCACGTCCTTGCCCTCGGGTGTGGCCGGCCAACCCTACTCGACTGGACTTGCCGCGACCGGAGGAACGCTGCCCTACTCGTGGTCGATCCCGCAAGGTACTCTACCGCCCGGTCTTTTGATCGGGGCGGGCGGATCGATCGCGGGCACTCCCACAACGGTAGGGACGTTCGGGTTCATCGCCCGCGTTCAGGATTCGGCCGGCGCAAGCGCCACACGCGATCTCAGCATCACGATCACCTCCGCGGGTGCGTTGACCATCACGACCACGTCGCTGCCCGCCGGGGTGGTTGGTCAGGGCTATTCGGCGGTAGTCGCGGCCAGCGGCGGCACGCAGCCCTATGCGTGGCTGATTTCCGGGGGAGCCTTGCCCGGGGGACTGCAGATCAATTCGTCCGCGGGTCTGATCTTCGGGACCCCAACCGCGGCCGGCGTTTCCTCGTTTACGGTGCGCGTCCAAGACGCCGTAGGAGCGTCTGCCACTCGTGCCCTGTCGATTTCCATCAGCACGACGTCCTCGGGTTTAACCATCGTGACCGACACGCTCCCCGACGGGACTCTCGGGCAAACCTATAACCAACAAGTGGTGGGCTCCGGCGGCACGCAACCGTACAATTGGACCGTCCCTGCCAGCGACCTCCCATCCGGGCTCACGCTGGAAGCATCGACGGGATTGCTGAGCGGAGCGCCCCAGGCGACCGGGACTTTCGTGCTGAGAATCCGGCTGACGGACAGCACGCAGCAGTCCGTCACCAAGAATCTGATTCTGACCGTAGGCCGTGCCTCGTCGAACCTGCAGTTCACGACGCGGCGGCTGACGTTCGAGGCGTTTGCCGGCGGCGTTGCCCCGCCTGCCCAAGCCTTCGCCGTGATTGCCGGGGACCAGGCAGCGTCCTACACGCTCCAGTTGGATTCGGGCCCGCCCGGTTCGCCGCCTCCAGGATGGATGAAGGTGTCTCCACTGAAGGGAGTCACGCCGCAGCGCATCAACGTCGCGGTGGATATTACCTCCTTACCGGTGAGCCGGTATCTGGGCCGGATCCTCACCAATACCGCGACGGGTCCGATCGTGGTGGAAGTGGAACTGATCATCGCGGCGCGGGCCTCACAGTTGACAGCGTCCCCAGGTTTCCTGCGCTTTACCGGAACCCGGCAGAGCCTGGCGGCCGCGGAACAGCCCATTCTGCTGCGGAACGCCGGAGGGGCCGGCGCGATCGATGTCCGCGCGATCCCGTCGGCTTCGTGGTTGCGAGTGATTCCGGGGACCGCGACCGCGAATCCGGAGACCTCGCTGGGAGTGCGGGTCGATCCGGGCACTCTCAAAGCGGGAGCCTACACCGCTCAGATCGACATTGCCTCGCCGGCCGGGAACGCCACCGTCGTCGTGACCATGCTCATCCGGGGCGCCGACGGGCCGGTGCTCGGCCTCGACGTCAGCGGCGTGCGGTTCGTCTCCCGCGCCGGGCAGGGGAATCCGCCGTCGCAAACCGTGAACATCCTCAATCTCGGCGAACAGCCCGTAAACTTCCGCGCGGAGATCATCGAGGGCCGGAACTGGTTGTCGCTCTCGCCCGCTTCCGGCCGCATCACGACCACGCCCGTAGGCATGCCCCTGGTGCCGAACACCGCGGGGCTTGCGGCCGGCGTGTACTACGCGCTGGTCCGTGTGTTCGACGACGCCGCGCTGAATAGTCCGCAATACCTGGTGGCGGTTCTCGAGGTGCGGGACATGTCGAGCCCGCCCGAGCCTGAAGTGACTCCCGGCGGCCTGGTGTTTGTCGCGCCGCCCAACGCGCCCGCCTCTTCACAGCCCGTGCGCATCTGGACCGCGTCGCTGAGTTCCTTCGGCTTTCAGACTTCGGTTTTCACTCGCGACGGAGGGAGTTGGCTGTCGGCGACCCCGTCCTCCGGCAACGTCTCGTCCCAACAATCGATCACGGTCAACGTCGTCGTCAACCCGGCAGGGCTTGCGGCGGGAGTGTATCAGGGCGAGGTGTCGTTTGCCCTGGGGGCGCCACCGGTCCGCTCGGTGAACGTGACCCTCATCGTTCCTCGAATCGCGTCGAGCACCAACGCCAAGGGCGAGCGGACCCTGGCCGGATGCACCCCTTCCGCGGCGGTGGCGACGTTTGGGTCGCTGGCCAACGGTTTCTCCAGCCCGGTTTCCTGGCCGACACCGCTGACGGTGCAGGTGAGCGACAACTGCGGCGATCCGGTGCCGAACGGACGGGTGACCTTCAACTTCTCCAACGGCGATCCGCCGCTCGCCGCGGGTCCGTCCAACACAGCGCGGGGCCTGTACAGCGCTACGTGGGCTCCCATCTCGCAGAAATCGCCGGTGTCGATCCGGGTGGAGGCCACTGCGCCCAATCTCACGGACGATGTGAAGGAGATCAGCGGCGACGCGACGGCGAACCCGAGCCCCGCCCCGACGGTCTCCCGAGGCGCGGTGGTCAATCCCTTCTATCGTGTTGCGGGTAGCACGCTGGCGCCCGGCACGCTGGTCGAGATCTACGGCACGAACCTGACGAGCGTCGCGGTGGAGCCCAAAATTCTGCCGCTGCCTCGAATCTTCAACAACACGTCCGTGATCATGGGCGGGACGACCATTCCGCTGTTTTTCCTGAGCCCGGGCCAACTGAACGTGCAATTGCCGTATGAGTTCGAGCCGAACCGCGAGATCCCGTTCATGGTGTCCCGCGCGGGCGCGTTCTCGCTGCCGGAGACGCTCGTATTTTCGGACGTGCAGCCGGGCGTCTTTGCCTATGCGCAGAAGACCGATGGGTCGCTGGTCACGCCGGATTCGCCGGCCCGGCCGGGCGAGTTTCTCCAGCTCTATGTCTTGGGAATGGGCGTGACCGACCCACCCGTAACGAGCGGTGACGCCTCCCCTGGAGCCGAGCCCCTGGGCCGAGCCGCCGCGGATACGACCGTGACGATCGGCGGCGTGGACACCAGCCTCTTTTATGCTGGTCTGACTCCAGGGCTGGTGGGTCTGTTCCAGATCAACATCCAGGTGCCGGCGAGCCTGGCCGCCGGTGAATACGACGTCCTGGTCACGATGGAGGGACGCGCCGGCAATCCGTTCAAGCTCTCTGTGCGGCCTTGACGTGCGCGGAAGGCGAACTTGATACAGTAGGAACAGGTCCTCCCCTGATCCTCGATGAATCGCCCGTTCTTTGCGCCGCCGGCCGCCGGCCGTCTGCGTCTGGATAGCGCCCGGGTTTCCCGGTCCGGCGGGCACTGTGGATGGGAGAGCTTCCGAAAGGCTTGAAACGAAGCATGCTGATCCTTGGAATCGGTGGAGTGCTGCGCAGTGCGTCCGCTGCGGTGTTGCGGGACGGGCAGCTGCTGGCCGCGATCGAAGAAGACAAACTGAACCGGGAGCATCGGCTGGGCGAACTGCCCCTGGCGTCGATTCTGGAATGCCTCCGGATCGCGAATGCCGCTCCGGGACAGGTGGACTACGTGGCGATTACCCGGCCTGTCTCGCCGGGTGGGATGCAGTTGCAGCCCCAGTTGCGCGCCCTGTTCCCGGCGTCACGGATGATCGTCGTGGATCACCATGCCGCTCATGCGGCGGCGGCTTATTTCGCGTCCCCGTTCGATGCGGCGACGGTGCTGACGCTCGATCGTTCCGGCGATTTCCGGTGCGGCGCGCGGTGGAAGGCGGGCGGCAACCACCTGCATCTCGATCAGGAACTCTACTATCCCGATTCAGTCGGCGATCTCTACGGCCGGGTGACCGAATTGCTGGGCTTTCAGGCGCGCGCGGACGAACACAAAGTACAGTGGTTGTCCGCCGCCGGCGACGCGCGCTATCGCGGGTTGTTTCTGGAAATCCTGGGCGCCGGCGAAAACCGGGGCATGCGCCTGGATTCCTCCTTTTTCGCCTCGGACCGCGTGACGCAAGGCGGCTTCGGTTCGAAGTTCTACTCACGGCTGGGTCTCGACGATGGCTCGACGATCCCGCTCGCGCTGCGCGAATCCCTGGCCGCGGGCCTGCAACAGGCCATGGAACACGCGGTCCTGGAATTCGCCGGTGAAGGCGACGCTCTCTGTCTGGGAGGCGGGCTTGCGTTCAACGCGCTGCTGGTCGCCGCCCTCGAGCGCTCCGGCCGGTTCAAGGGAGTGTTCGTTCAGCCCAATGCCGGGAACGCCGGCAACGCCCTCGGCGCCGTGTATCACGCCTGGAACGTCGTGCTGGGCGAGACCTCGCGGCCGTCGATCGGCAACTTCTGCCTGGGTCCCAGCTTCACCGCCGAGGAGATCAAGCAGGTGCTGGAGAACTGCAAGCTGCGGTTCCGCTATCTGCTGACGACCGATGAACTGGTGGAAGCGGCGGTCAGCGAGTTGAGCGAGAACAAGATCGTCGCCTGGATGCACGGGCGCATGGAGTTCGGACCGCGCGCGCTGGGCAACCGGAGCATTCTGGCCTCGCCGCTCGACCCGTACTCCACCGAGAACCTGAACGCGTACATCAAGCACCGCGAGCAGTTCCGCAAGTTCGCGGCGTCGGTGCCGGCGGAGGTCGCGGGCGAGTATTTCGAGGTCGGACCGAACGCGCGATTTCTGGCCACGGTGAGCAAAGTCCGGCCGAAGCATCGCGCCACGTTTCAGGCGGCGCTGCTGGGGGAGGACTGGATCCGGGTCCACGCGGTGGCGGAAGAGGACAACCCGTTGTACTGGCGGTTGCTGCACGCGGCGGGAAAGCGGAACGGGTTGCCGGTGCTTTACAACACGTCGTTCAACCTCTTCGGCTATCCACTGGTGTGTTCGCCGCGCGATGCGGTGCGGAGCTATTATTCCAGCGGCATCGATACGATGTTCGTGGGCGGGTTTCTGTTGCAGAAGTGACTCCCAGCCCGCTGACGAAGGACTGGGAGAAGATCGCGCGCCGCCGGAGACCCAGCAAGCCCGGACATCGGGTGGACATTATTTGCCCCCTCGGCATTTTCGGGAAGGCCGGCTCGACGGCGATTCCCGGGGGAGGCCTGGACCTTGTGCCAAAGCCAACCACGCGCACTTGTGCAGCGATTCAAACGAGGCTAGCCTAAAGACATGAGCAGGCAGACTGCCCAGCTTCTTGAAGCGTTTGAGGCCCTCCCCGAAGAGGAAAAGCGGGCTTTCACCGCGGAGTTCCTCCGCCGGGCGATCCCTTTGGATTCTGGTCCACTGGAAGACGAGGAGACATCTCGCGCCGCCGACGAGATCTTTGCTCTGCTTGACGCAGAAGAGAATAATGTCGGCTCGCGGTGAAGTCTGGTTGTTCGACCTGGGCATGGAGGGAAAGGTTCGCCCTGCCCTGATCGTCAGCGTGGGTTATGGTGATCTTGATCGGACCATTGTGACGATCTTGCCCCATACCACCAGCCTCCGGGGTTCGGAGTATGAGATCCGTGTGAATGCGGCTTTTCTGAGGCCAGGCGCGTTCCTGGTGCAGAACGTTGCGACGTATCCGGACGTGAGAGCCATCCGAAGGCTTGGTGCGCTCCGGAAGGACCAGTTTGACGCCGTGTTTTCAGGTCTGCTCCGTTGGCTTGGACATTCGGCTTGACCTTCGTGCCGGAGAGCGGTACAGTGCGGGCGCTGGCTCGTGCCCCTCGCTACAGCGCCACCCACACCGACTTCACCGCCGTGTACTGCTCGATCGCGTGCTGGCCGAGATCCCGGCCGAAACCGCTCTGCTTGTAGCCTCCGAACGGCGACCCGCTGTCGAAGTTGTTGTACGTGTTCACCCACACCGAGCCGGCCTTCATCTCGGCCGCCATCCGGTGCGCGAGCTTGATGTCTTTCGTCCAAACGGCTGACGCCAGCCCGTACAGGGTCCCGTTGGCGATCTCCACCGCTTCTTCGGCCGAGCCGAAGCGAATCGCTGAAATCACAGGGCCGAAGATCTCTTCCTGCGCGATCTTCATCGCCGGCGTCACCTCGCTGAACACGGTGGGCTTGACGAACCAGCCCTTGGCCTTGTCGCCGTCGGTGTCGCGCTCACCGCCGCACATCACCTTCGCGCCTTCGTCGATGCCCGCCTGGATGTAGCCCAGGATCCGGTTCATCTGCGCTTCGGAGACCTGCGCGCCCATCATGGAAGCCTTGTCCAGCGGGTCGCCCACCTTCAACTTGCGGGCGCGATCGGCCAGTTTGCCGACGAACTGATCGTGGATATCAGCGTGAAGCAGCAGGCGCGAGCCCGCGCTGCAGATCTCGCCTTTGTTGGTGAAGATGCCCCAGAATGCGCCTTTGAGGGCGGCCTCGATGTCTGCGTCGGGGAAGACGATGTTGGGCGATTTGCCGCCCAGTTCGAGCGAGACCCGCTTCAGGTTGCTCTCCGCGGACGCTTTCAACAGGGCGCGTCCCGTGCGGGTGCTGCCGGTGAACGCGATCTTGTCCACATCCATGTGCCGGGCCAGGGCGTCGCCGGCAGTCGGTCCGTAGCCCGTGATCACGTTCAGGGTACCGGCGGGCAATCCCGCCTCCATCGCGATCTCGGCCAGGCGCAAGGCGCCGAGCGGCGTGAGTTCCGACGGCTTCAGGACCACCGAACAACCGGCCGCCAAGGCCGGCGCGACCTTCCAGGCCGCGATCTGGAGGGGGAAGTTCCAGGGCACGATGGCGCCCACTACCCCGATGGGTTCCCGCAGCGTGTAGTTGAGAAACGAACCGTCGACCGGGATGGTCTCGCCGTAGATCTTGCGGACCCAACCCGCGTAATAGCGGAAGCAATCCGCCGCGGCCATCACGCCGCCGCCAACGGCCTCGCGCACGGTCTTGCCGTTCTCGAGCGACTCGATCATCGCGACCTCGTCGCGGTACTTCATCAGCAGATCGCCGATCGTCCACAGGATCCGCTCGCGGTCGGAGGGCTTCATGCCGCGCCACGACTTCTTTTCGAAGTTCGCGCGAGCGGCCTTGACGGCGCGGTCGACGTCTTCGGCGTTGGCGTCGGGCACGGTGGTCAGCAGTTCGTTGTTCGCCGGATTCCGGACTTCGATGGTTTGGCCGGATGTGGCTTCTTCTTCTTTTCCGTTGATGAACAGGTTGCGGGGACGCAGGTGGTTCTGCACAATTTCCGGGATGACGGCGGCGGCACTCATGAGGACCTCGGTTTCCTGCCGCCCTTGCCCTGGCGGCGTGTTGCGGTACAGATCAGAACGACGGACCGCTCACTTGCGGTCGCGGCACGGATTTCGCGGCACGAACTCACGGCACGAACTCGCGGCACGAACTCGCGCCACGAACCCGCGCCACAGATTCGATTGTACGGGACCGCGCGGCTACCCGGCCGCATCCAGGCGGTCGTCGCGAATCGCGTAGCCGCTCGCGAAGTGATACACCACCTGTCCTTCTTCACGCGAAAGGCCGAGATAGCCGTGGACATCATCATCGTAGAACGCCCCGATGCCGGTGGATTGAAACCCCATCGCCTCCGCGGCGAGGTAGAAGCGCTGTCCGATGGCGCCGGCTTCAAAGTGGGCGTACCGGTAGCCGCGATTGCCATGGATCGCGGCCGCGCGATTGAGGTCCGCGATCATCGAAAAGGCCACGCAGCTATTCGCCGCAAGGTCCTGGCCCAGACTCAACGCCGCGGCCCATAATCGCTGGTCCCCGGGCTTGATCCGCTCCAACGTGCCGGAGACCGCGTCGTGCCGGTACACGCCCGGGTCCAACCCGTCGACCCGGTGGACATAACAGTGCAGCCGAATCAGCCCTTCGCCGAAATCGGCTTCGAACGGTTGGAACGCGGCATCGAGCATGGTGGAGAACTGCTCGAACGAGATCGTGCGGCCGCCGCCCTGAAAGTCCAGGGCGGAGCGCCGGGTTCGCACGACGGTTCCGAACTCGCGGGAAGAGTCCACTTCCGGACGCAGACGGATGGGGCCCGCACCCCGCGTCTCCCGGCGCAGGCACGAGACCGCCGCGGCTTCGAGGCACGTGGATTGTTGAATGCCGTCGATCAGCGGATACGGAATCTCTTCCTCCGAGAGGCGGTTCGGCGCGCCGCCCAACCACTCCTCTGATGAATGCGCCGCGCCCGTGCCTCGGGGAATGCCCGGCCCGTCCATCTCCACCAACAGCATTGGCCACTCGTCGAGTACGCCGAGAATCGCCGCGATGCCGGCGTCGGCGAACCCGCCGCGGGCGAAGGCCGAGACGTTGAGCGCTCTGGCGGCCAGCGCCAGGGCCTGCCACGCGTGGCCGATGTCGTGCGAGCAGTAACGATACGCCCGGCTGCGATACTTCCAGGCCTCACGCCAGGCGATGGATGTCAGCACAATGACCAGCGGGGCGTCCGAAGCTGTGAGCTTCGAGACATAGTCGCCGCGGGCGCGCAGTTCGGCCATGTGGCTCGAAGGACGGTAGTGGTAAAGTCCGTCCTCCCACCCCGCGATTCCGCGGGCCGCGAAGTGGAACTCGGTGGGGTGGAGATTGCCTGACGACGGGTTGACGCGCAGGCTGTAGCGATAGCCTGTCGACGGGACGTGCTTCGAAGCGCTGATCGAGCACGAGTAGAACAGAAGGCGCGACAGGAACTCTGCGCCCGAGTGATGGACGCCTGCGCCGTGCGTTCCCCGCAGCACCGTGAGGGCCGGCGTCTCCGGAGGCCGCGGATCGGAGGGCAGGTCGGCCACGGGGACGCCTTCATAGTGGCGGAAAGGGTCCGGCATGTTGGCCCAATCCAGGAAGTGCCGGCTCCCACGAACCGAAGCGTAGGTGTGTTTCGTCGCCTCGTGGTAAGCGAACAGGCGGTCCGTGTCGCGGTTGAAGTCCAACTCTAACCCTATCGTAAAGAGCGGCTGCTAAACTAGAGGTTCCAGCAGATGAAGGAAGTCTACGGTCGTTGGATTCTCAACTGGGAAAACAGTCTGTGTTTTCGGGCCACCAACCGTGTCGTGCGCCCGTTTGAGTGGGGTTTGGAGTGGACGGCGGATTGGCCTTGCGCGCGGCGGTTCTCTCAGAACGGCCACGGTCCGGAAGAATATCTCCGCCTGCTCAATCAGGAAGCCATTCAATCGAGCGACGAGTTCTTCGGCTACGCGCCGCCCACCGATTTCCGGCTGAGGGAGTACGAGCACGGTCTGTTCGTCGAGTTCAGTTCGCCGGTGCGGACGCCGTTTCACGAGAACAACACGGTGTACGGGCACTGGTTCCCGGCGAAGGGTTCGAAGAAGGCAGTGGTCGTCCTGCCGCATTGGAACTCGCACGCCGGCCAGCACGTGGGCTTGTGCAAGGGCCTGCAGAAACTCGGCCTCTCGACGCTGCGCATCTCCCTGCCCTATCACGACTACCGCATGCCGGCCGAGTTGCAGCGCGCCGACTACGCCGTCTCCTCGAACATTGGCCGGACACTGGATGCCACGCGCCAGGCCGTGATCGACGTGAGGTGTTGCTTCGACTGGCTGCAATCGCAGGGGTTCGAGCGGATCGGCATGGTCGGCACGAGTCTCGGTTCGTGTTACGCGTTCCTGGTGGGCGCGCACGACCCGCGGCCGGCCGTGAACGTGTACAACCACTGTTCGACCACGTTCGGCGATGTGGTCTGGACGGGTCTTTCCACGCGCCACATTCGCGAGAGCCTGGAAGGGTCGATCGATCAGGACACCCTGCGCGAGGCGTGGCTGGCCATCAGCCCGGTCAGCTATATCGAACGGTACGCCGGGCAGAAGAAGAAATCGCTCTTTATCTACACCAGCTACGACACCACGTTCATCCCGGAGTTGTCGCGAGACGTGCTCGAGAAGATCGCGGCCCGCGGTATTGAACATCGCGTGGTCGAACTGCCGTGCGGGCACTACACCATGGGTGAGACGCCGTTCAAGTTTCTGGACGGCTACCATATCTGCTCGTTCCTCAAGCGGCACCTCTAAGTGCGGTACGATTCATAGGCGTGAGCGCCGTCCTGGAGTTGCGCCGCGTCAGCAAACACTTTTCCGGCAACCGAGTGGTGGACGAAGTGTCCCTCGCAGTGCCGGCGAACGCGTTCTACGCGCTGCTGGGGCCGTCCGGGTGCGGGAAGACAACCACGCTGCGGATGATCGCGGGCTTCGAATCGGCCAGCGAGGGCGAGATCCTGCTGGACGGCGAGAGCGTTCAGCACCTGCCGCCGTACCGGCGGAATGTCTCGACGGTTTTTCAGAACTACGCGCTGTTTCCCCACCTCACTGCCTGGGAGAACATCGCCTTCGGTCTGGAGCGGCGAGGGGCGAGTGACATTCCCAAGCGCGTGCAAGAAGCCTTGGCGCTGGTGCGGCTGACCGGAAAGGAAAAGCGGTATCCGGCTCAACTGTCCGGCGGCGAGCGGCAGCGGGTGGCCCTGGCGCGCTCGCTGGTTCTCGAACCGCGGCTTCTTCTGCTGGATGAACCCCTGGCGGCGCTCGATCCCGCGCTGCGCAAACAGATGCGGACCGAACTGAAGGAACTGCAGGCGGAGGTCGGGACGGCATTCCTGTTCGTGACGCACGACCGGGAGGAAGCCCTGTCGCTCTCCGACCGGATTGCCGTCATGCACTCGGGACGAGTGGAGCAGATCGGCACGCCGCAGGAGATCTACCTGCGCCCGGCGAACCGGTTTGTCGCGGGGTTCCTGGGCGCGGTCAACTGGATCGAGGGACTGGGCATCCGGCCGGAAGCGTTGAACTTTTCGACCAACGGCCTGCCCTCCGGAGTCCGCAACCGCGGCGCCACCGTCGTGCGCTCGACGTTTCTCGGCAACTGCCTGCACGTCGAGGCGAGGCTCGATTCCGGCGAACCGGTGGTGGTGGAAACGCCGCGTCCGTTCCCGACGGTGGATGCGGGCGACGCGGTTCAGGTGTGGTGGCATCCCGCCGACGAGATGCGTTTCCCCTGAGATGCGCCTCCGAAGGTGGTTCCTCCTGCCGGCGCGGCTGTGGATGGGCCTGCTGTTCTGGACGCCGCTCGCGATCATTGTCGGCTACAGCTTTCTGACGCGCGGCGCGTACGGCGGCCTCGACCCGCCGTGGACCTCCGGCAACTACGCCCGGATCGCGGACCCTTTGTATGGGAAGATTCTCCTGCGCTCCTTCGCCATCGCTCTGGCGGCGACCTGCGTGTGCCTGACGCTGGCGTTTCCGGTGGCGCTCTCCATTTCGCGGGCACGCCGCCACCGGAATCTGCTGTTGCAATTGGTGATGCTGCCGTTCTGGACCAGCTTTCTGGTCCGGACCTACGCGTGGATCTTCCTGCTGCGTGACACCGGGCTGTTCAACACGATGTTGCAGTCCCTGGGACTGATCCGCCAACCGTTGCCTCTGCTGTACAACGACGGAGCGGTCCTGCTGGGCCTGGTGTACGGCTATCTGCCCTTCATGGTTCTGCCGTTGTACGCGACCATCGAGCGCATCGACCCATCGTTGCTGGAGGCCGCCTCCGATCTGGGCGCGAAGCCGTGGACGGCCGTCTGGCGCGTGATCGTGCCGCTGGCAATGCCGGGGATTCGCGCCGGCTCGATTCTCGTGTTTATTCCGTGCCTGGGAGCCTACCTGACGCCCGATCTGCTGGGCGGCGCCAAGACCGTGATGATCGGAAACCTGGTGCAGAATCAGTTCACGACGGCGCGCGACTGGCCGTTCGGCTCCGCGCTGGCCCTGGTCCTGATGATGCTGGTGACGCTGCTGGTGGCGGGACTGCTGCGCCGCGACGCGGAGGCGCTGTGAAGACGACGCTGAGTGTGATCGCGGCGCTGGTGTTCGCGTTCCTCCACCTGCCCGTGTTCGTGCTCGGCGTCTTCAGCTTCAACTCGTCCCGGTTTACGGTGTGGGAGGGCTTCTCCCTGCGCTGGTATCAGGTGGTTCTCCGCGACGGCAGCCTGGGCGAGGCCGCATGGAACAGCGCCATGATCGCGCTGCTGTCGACCGCCATTTCGACGGCCGTGGGGACGCTGGCCTCCTACGGCCTGTGGAAGCGCCGCGACCGCCTGCTGACGGGCGGCCTGTATCTTTCCCTGGTCACGCCCGAGATCGTGACCGGCGTCTCGCTGCTGGCGTTCTTCCAATGGACGTTCCGCTGGCTCGGCTGGCAACTCGGCATGTTCACCGTGGTCTTGGCGCATGTGGCGTTCTCGCTCGCTTTCGTGGTCATCGTGATCTCGGCGCGGCTGCGTTCGTTCGACCGCTCGCTCGAAGAGGCCGCGATGGATCTGGGCGCGAACGAATGGCAGGCCTTCCGCCTGGTGACTCTGCCCGCGCTCGCTCCGGCCATTGTCGCCGCGGCCCTGTTGGCCTTGACCGTCTCCTTCGACGACTACGTGATCACCAGCATGGTCGCCGGAGTCGACTCGGAGACGCTGCCGATGTGGATTTACGCTACGGCGCGCCGTGGCGCGAGCCCCGCGCTGAACGCCATCTCCGCGCTGATCGTCGTCTTTTTCGGGGCGCTGATCGTCGTTTCCGAGAGCCTCCAGAGCCGGTTCGGACGGTCATGAGACGCCGTACGTTCTTCATGGCGCTGGCCGGCGCGGCGGGCTGCACGCGGGATCACAGGCCGCGTCTCAACGTCTACAACTGGTCGGATTATGTGGCCCCGGAGACGATTCCGAACTTCGAACGGGAGTTCGGCGTCTGCGTGCGGTACGGCATCTTCGAGAGCAACGAGGAGATGCTGGCCAAAGTGCAGTCGGGCAATTCGGGTTGGGACGTCGTGTTCCCGAGCAACTACCTCATCGAGCCGATGCGGGGGCAAGGGTTGTTGGCGGAATTGCATCACGGCTGGCTGGCGAATCTCGACCATCTCGATACGAGGTTTCGCTCTCCGGCGTGGGACCCGCCCTTGCGGCACGCTGTGCCTTACATGTCTGGAGCCAGCGGAATCCTGTTTGGCCCCGGGGTCGAGAGGCCCCTCTCCGGTTGGAACGACCTGTGGGCGGAGCGTCTGGCCGGCCGGATCACGATGCTCGACGACCCGGCCGAGGTGCTGGGCGCCTGTCTCAAAAAGCTTGGCCGCTCCCTGAACTCCACCGACCCCCGCGAGCTTGACCTGGCGCGCCAGGAAGCCATCGCGCAGAAGAGACTCGTGCGCGCCTACCTGAACGCGGAGGTGAGGGACCAGGTGGTGGCGGGGGACGTGCTGGGGGCGCAACTGTGGGCGACCACCTCGGCCCAGGCGATCGCGGCGGCGCCGAAGCTGCGCTTTGTTTATCCGGCGGAAGGGTTCGCCGTCTACTGCGACAATGCCGTCATCCTTCGCGAATCGAAGCGCGGACGTCTTGCGCACGAATTCCTGAACTACCTGCTGCGGCCCCAGGTGGCCGCGGCGGCCGTGGCCGCAACCCGTACGGCGACGGCCAACGCGGGCGCGTTTCGGCTTTTGCCGGAAGCCCTGCGGAACGACCGGACGTTGTATCCCGCGGAGGAGACGCTCGCCCGAAGCGAATGGTTCCAGCCCCTTTCCGCCGAGGGGCAGCGATTGCGAGACCGGATCTGGACCGAGATCAAGTCGGCCTGAAAACCGGTTTTGCGCGGATGAAGTGCTATCCTACGGCACAGTGCGAGAGCTATCGGATCTGCTCGCCGGCAGGAACGACGACATCGAACTCGACCGCGCGGCGCTGCTGCTGGCCTCGATCGAGTACCCCGATCTTCCCGTCGAGCCATTCCTGGCGAAGTTGGACGACTGCGCGGCGGAGTTGGCCGGGCGGATCACTCCCTACACCGATGGCCGATCCTGCGTTCTCGCGATCAACCGCTACCTGTTCGGAGAACTCGGGTATCGCGGGAACGCGGAAGACTACTACAACCCGGCCAACAGTTGCCTGAACGACGTCATGACGCGGCGCCTGGGGATTCCCATCACCCTGTCGGTGGTCTACATCGAGATCGCGCGGCGCCTGACGAAGCCGGTTGCCGGGATCGGACTGCCGGGCCATTTTGTCGTACGCTACGACGACGGCGCCTATGTGACCTACATCGATCCGTTCCATGACGGGCGCCTGCTCGACGTCTCGGGGTGCATGGATCTGGCCCGCACGGCTTCCGGCGGTTCCGTCCAGTTTGACGGATCGGTGCTGGCTCCGGTAAGCAAGCGCCAGATCATCGCCCGCATGGTCAATAATCTGCGCGGTATCTACTTCGCGCGGCGCGCGAATCGCAAGGCGCTGCAGGTGCTCAACCTGCTGCTGGAGGCAAACCCGGCGTCTCCCGACGAGTACAAACAGCGCGGCCTGGTCTATCTCCATCTCGAGCGGATGGCCGACGCCAGGAGCGATTTCCTGCGCTACCTGGAGCTCGCGCCGAACGCTTCCGACCGCAACGAAATCGAGAAACAAGTGCAATCCATCCGACGGTGGCAAGTGGGGCTCAACTAAAGCGCAAGGAGGTTTCGATGAAACGGGTGTGGCTCGCCGGATTGGCGGGTGGAGTCGCCATGTTCCTCTGGGGCGCCCTCTCGCATATGGCGCTTCCTTTGGGCGAAGCGGGCATGAGCCGGATGCCGAAGGAGCAGCCGGTCCTGTCGGCAATGAGCGAGCATCTCCCCTCCTCGGGCCTTTATTTCTTTCCGGCGCCCCCTGTCTCGACGAGTGCGGCCGACCGGGAGGCGTGGGCCCAGCGGGTTCGCCAGGGGCCGGTCGGGTTGCTGATCTATCATGCGGACGGCCAGGAGGCGATGTCGCCCAAACAACTGCTGATCGAGATGGGGAGCAACATCGCCGCGTGCCTGATTGTCGCGTTCCTGCTGCAGTGGTTGGGAGGACTGCTGGCATCGGTTGGCCGCAAGGTCCTGTTCTGCGCGCTCATCGGTCTGATCCCCGGAGTGGATGTCGACATCAGCTATTGGAACTGGTACGGGTTCCCGCTGGTGTACACCCTGGCCGCGATCCTGGATCATTTCGCCGGGTGGATCTGCGCCGGCCTCGTCATGGCTTGGGTGCTCCGTCCCCGTTGAGGCCGAGGCTTCCAACGGCCCTGCCCGCGCCACTACAATAAGAACTTCCACGATGAAACGGACTATCCACACCGACCATGCCCCCAAGGCCATCGGGCCCTATTCGCAGGCGATCGCCTGGGACGGCTTGTTGTTTGTCAGCGGGCAGATTCCGCTTGATCCGGCGACCGGCCAGATTGTCGAAGGAGGCATCGCCGAGCAGACCCGCCGCGTGCTGGAGAACATCAAGGCCATTCTCGAAGCCGGCGGCTCGGACCTTTCGAAGGTACTCCGAACGACCGTCTACCTGAAAGACATGGCGGAGTTCGCCGCGATGAACGAGGTCTACGGGCAGTTTTTCACGTCGCAACCGCCCGCGCGCGCGACCGTGGAAGTCTCCCGGTTGCCGCGAGACGCGCGATTGGAGATCGACGCCGTCGCCTCGACGGACTAGAGAATGTCGCCGCTAGCCGTTCTCGCCGGCGAAGTCGTTGAATGCCGCCGCTGTCCCCGCCTGATTGCCCACTGCCAGGAGATCGCGCGAATCAAACGGCGGGCTTTCCGCGAATGGGACTACTGGGGAAAGCCCGTGCCCTCGTTCGGCGATCCGAACGCGCCGCTGCTCATCGTCGGGCTCGCACCCGCGGCCCACGGCGCCAACCGGACGGGCCGCGTCTTCACGGGTGACCGCTCCGGCGAGTTCCTGTACCGCGTCCTTCACCGGACCGGATTCGCGTCAAAGCCAACGAGCGAACATCGCGACGACGGCCTGAAACTGACATCTGCCTACATCACCGCCGCGGTTCACTGCGCTCCGCCCGATAACAAACCGGCCCCGGACGAAGTCCGCGCCTGCCGGGGTTACCTGGAAAGGGAACTGGACCTGTTGACGAATCTCCGGGTGGTGGTGGCGCTCGGCAAGCTTGCCTTCGATGTGTACCTGGGTATCCTGCGCGATCGGCGCATCATCGAGTCGGCGTCAGCGTACCGGTTTGCCCACCTGGCCGAGCATCACGTAGCGGAGGGCCAGCCTTTGCTGCTGGCGTCGTATCACCCCAGCCAGCAGAACACGCAGACCGGGCGTCTGACGGAACCGATGTTTGTCGAGGTGTTCGAGAGAGCGCGAGCGGTGATCGAGGGCCGGGACGAGTAGCGTTCAGAGCCGAAGAACGCGTCGCGGCCCCGACCGTCAGGGGGTTGCCATTTTCTTCAAGCGAGCGGTGGCGATGCATGTTCACCGGTGAGGAGCACCGCTCGCTCACGCTTGCGGCTCAGAAGGCTTCGTGTAACCACACTATTCTTCAGTCGGCAACTCGCCCAAGTCTTCCGCCCGATTCTCGAACTTGGTCAGGTGATGCAGGAACACCAGGTCGATCTTGCCGATGGGGCCGTTCCGCTGTTTCGCCATCAGAAGCTCCGCCAATCCCCGCAGATCTTCGCGGTCGCGCTTGTAGACTTCCTCGCGAAAGATGAACATCACCAGGTCGGCGTCCTGCTCGATCGAGCCAGACTCGCGAAGATCGCTCAACTGCGGCCGGTGATCGCCCTGGCGGGTTTCCGGAGCGCGGCTCAACTGCGAGAGCACCAGCATCGGCACGTCCAGTTCCTTTGCCAATAGCTTCAGGCCCCGCGACATCGCGCTCACTTCCTGGACCCGGTTTTCCGCCCGCCGCGCCGAACTCATCAGTTGCAGATAGTCCACCACCACCATGCCAAGAGGATGCTCCGCCTGCAGCCGGCGAAGCTTCGCGTGCATGTCCATCAGGTTCAGGCCCGCTGTGTCGTCGATAAACAACGGCGCTTCGGCCAACTGCGCGGCCGAGGCCTGCAGCTTCCGCCGCTCGTCCTGATTCAGGTAACCGGTGCGGAAGCGATGGCTGTCCACGCGCGCGGTCGAGCACAGCACGCGTGTCAACAACGACTCCTTGGACATTTCGAGCGAGAAGACCGCGACGGGCAGGCTCAGGCGCACGGCGACGTGTGTCGCCATGTTCAGCGCCAGGGCTGTCTTTCCCATGGAAGGCCGCGCGGCCAGGATGACCAGTTCCCCACCGTGAAAGCCGCCGGTCATCTCGTCGAGCCGGGAGAAACCGGTGCTGACTCCCTTCACCCGCTTCGAAGGATCGAGAAACGAATTGAGCCCACCCTGATATTCGTCGATGATCTGGGAGGGCGTGGCGAACGCCGTTCGCACCTGCGACTCGCCTAGCTTGATCAGCGTCTCTTCGGCGCTGGCCAGAATCTCGTGAGGCTCCTCGGTTCCGATCAGGCAGCGGTTCATCAACTGCTGCGCCGCAAAGATCATCCGGCGCAGGATCGCCTTGTCCCGGACAATCCGGACGTAGCTGTCGAGGTTGAGGATCTGGGGCAGGCCGTCATCGAGCGAAACCAGGTAGGTCAGGCCGTCGCACGCCTCCAGTTGATTGTGCTTCAACAGCTCGTTGGCCACCGTGACCCGGTCGATGCGTTCGCCGCGGTCGCTCAAGTCCATCATCCGGATGAAGATCCGCTGATGCTTTTCGAGGCTGAAATCGTCGGGACGCAACACCCCGGCGGCCTGGATGAAATACGTGTCGTCCAGCAGAATCGCCCCAAGCACGAAGCGTTCCGCATCCAGATTCGCCGGGAGACCCTTCTCGAGAGCCAGAGAGGAGGTTGCCATGTTTCGTTCGACCATCTAACGTTCTACATCCGGCGGGGCGGATTCTGTAACCTCATTTTCACCGAATGCTCCGATCGGCTTACCCTGTGAATAACCTCTTCATTCCGCCATTTCGGCACGCCCGGGGCAAGCCTCGCGGAATCAACGAATTCCGATCACGTCCGAAGAGTTACCCACCGTTATCCGCAGACAATCCACAGCCGGATTGTCTCAAGGAACAATTCTCCCTACTTCTGTTTCTAGCCTGCTTTTGACCCTCCTGCCAAGCCTTTTCCGCTCAGGCCCACACGGCTCTCTATTAATAGAGGTTACATACGGCGGCAACGCGTGCCACCTCCTCGGCGGTGAGGTAGGGGTGAATGGGCAGGCTGACCTGGCTCCGGCTCCACGCGCGGGCCCGTTCGAGCGAACACTCCGATTCCCAAGCGGAGCCTTCCATCGCACGCTGTTCCGGAATCAGCAGTGGATAGTGCTCGCCGGCTCCGACATCGTTACTTTTCAGGTGTTCGAGAAACGCGGCCTTGTCGTCGACCAGAACCGGAAACAGATGCCAGCAGGATTCCGACCCCTCCGGCGCGCCGGGCGCCCGGACCTTCGGATTGCGGATCGTAGTGAGATAGGCTCGCGCGATCTCCCGCCGGCGCCGCGTCCACTCGGCCAACCGGCCCAGCAGCACGCGATGAAGCAGCGCCGCCTGAAGCTCGTCGAGGCGGCTGTTATAGCCCAATACGTCGTGCCGGTACTTGGCGGTCTGGCCGTAGTCGCGTAGCGCGCGAGCCTTTTCCGCCACCGCCTCATCGTCGGTCAGCAACGCTCCGCCGTCGCCGAAGGCGCCTAGGTTCTTGGTCGGATAGAAACTGGTTGCGGCGGCATCACCCGCCGATCCGGTGGCTTGCCCCTTCCACGCGGCGCCCACGGATTGCGCGCAATCCTCCACGACCCGGCATCCGAACTCCGCACGCAGCGCCCGCAGGCGATCGAGATCGAGCGCGTGCCCGTACAGGTGGACTGGAAGCAGAAACCGCGCTCCCCGGCCGAGCGCTCGCCGGCACCGCTCTAAATCGATCAGCCCGTGCTCGTCGACGTCCACAAAAACGGGAATCGCGCCCAGCTTGACGATGGCCAGCGTCGTCGCAAATGCCGAGAGCGGGGTGGTCACCACCCGGTCGCCGGCCCGGCACCCCAGCGCCCGCAGCGCAATCTCGATCGCGTCCAGGCCGCTCGCTACTCCCACACAGGAGGCAACGCCCCAATACCGGGCCAACGCCTGCTCGAACTGGACGACTTCTTTGCCAAGGATGTACCAGCCGCTCGCTCCGACTTCACGGAACACCTCCGCCGCGGCGGTTTCCACCTCCGCCCACATCCGCCGGAAATCGTTCGCCTGAATCACTTGACCTTCCGTTCCAACACGGTATCGAGCCACTCGATCAACTCACTCTCCCAGCGCGGCTGCGACGTCCAGGTCCGGACGTCGTGACCGCCGTCGCGCACCAGCAGCAGATCGCAGTGCACGTTGGCGGCCTTCAGCGCCTGCTGCAGGTGCGTTGACTGGAGCATGGGCGTCACCTCATCCGCGTCGCCGTGGATCAGGAAGAACGGCGGTTCGTCTCCCGTGATGTGCATCACCGGAGACGCATCGCGTAGCGCGGCCTCCATTCCGTTCTGTTCGGCATACTTCTGGAGAAAACCGGACAGCCAGCCCGCGGGCTTCTCGTTGCGCAAATCGGAGTACGCCGCCAGCGCAACCACGGCGCGGACCCCGGCGGACTCGCGATCGGCCCGGTCCCTCGGGCCCGCCAACGGCCCGCTCTTCCGAACGCCGCACAGGCTTGCGGCCAAGCCTCCCGGCCCGATCCCGAGCAGTGCGATCCGGCGCGAATCGACGCCCAGTCGGCCCGCCTGATGCCTCGTGAAACGGATGGCCCGCTCGACCTCTTCCACTGGTGCGGGATAGGGCGCCTCACACGGCGGCAAGACCAGCACGCAGTACCCGGCGCGTTGCAGAAATCGGGCACAATACAAGGCTACGTCCCCGCCGTTGGCTTCGGGAACCACCACAACGCCGGGCGCGTTTCGCGAACCCGCGCTCGATCGCTCCAGGACTCGGCGCGGCTCACCCTCCCGGCTGAAGACGATTTCCCCGGCGAACACGACTCCGCACAACAGCGCCGCCAGGACGATCCTCCGCACGGCGTCTTATTCCACCCGGTAATTCGGAGCTTCTTTCGTAATGATGACGTCGTGCACGTGGCTTTCGCGCAACCCGGCGGGCGAGATTCGCATGAACTGCGCTTTCTCGCGAAGTTCCTCGATGGTGCGGCACCCGCAGTACCCCATGCCGGCGCGAAGGCCGCCCACCATCTGAAACACCAGTTCCGCCAGCGGACCTTTATAAGGAACGCGCGCCTCGATGCCTTCCGGCACCATCTTCGCGGCCGGATCCTGCGAGTAGCGATCGCTCGATCCCTGCGCCATCGCTCCCAACGATCCCATTCCGCGGTAGCTCTTGAAGGTTCTCCCCTGATAGAGAATCGTCTCGCCGGGACTTTCTTCCGTCCCCGCGAACAGGCCCCCGATCATCACGCAATCGGCTCCCGCCGCGATTGCCTTGGTGATGTCGCCCGAGTACTTGATGCCGCCGTCGGCCACCACGGGTACCCCGGTGTGCTTGGCGGCGCGCGAACATTCCGAGATCGCCGTGATCTGCGCCATGCCGGCGCCCGAAATCACCCGGGTGGTACAGATCGAGCCCGGACCGATGCCTACCTTGATGCCGTCCACCCCGAGCGCGATCAGATCGTGCGCGCCCTCATAGGTGCCGACGTTGCCCGTGATCAGGTCGACGTCGGGCAGCACATGCTTCACGGCCCGGACCGCATTCATCACGCGCGTCGTGTGTCCGTGCGCGGTGTCGATCACGAGCAGGTCCACTTTCTTACGAACCAGTTCCTGCGCCCGCTCCAGAAAGTCTCCGGTCGCTCCGATTGCCGCGGCCACCCGCAGGCGACCCTGCGAGTCCTTGGCGGCGCTCGGGTACTTGATCTTCTTTTGAATGTCCTTGACGGTGATCAGGCCTTTGAGGTTGTACTGGTCGTCGACCACCAGCAGTTTCTCCACGCGATGCCGGTGCAGGATTTCCTCCGCCTGCTCGAGCGTGGTGCCGACGGGGACGGTGATCAGGTTCTCCTTGGTCATCACCGCTTCGATCGGCAGATCGTACCGGGTCTCGAAACGCAGGTCCCGGTTTGTCAGGATGCCGACCAACCGCCCGTCCCGCGTAACGGGAACACCGGAGATGCGGAACCGCTTCATCACCGCAAGCGCATCCGCAATCTTCTGATCCGGCGCGATCGTCACGGGATCCACGATCATGCCGCTCTCACTGCGCTTCACGCGGTCCACTTCCTCCGCCTGCCGCTCGATGGCCATATTGCGGTGAACGACGCCGAGTCCGCCCTCGCGTGCAAGCGCGATCGCCAGGTGCGACTCCGTCACTGTGTCCATCGCCGCGCTCAGGATGGGAATGTTCAGGGCGATGTTGCGGGTGAGTTTGGTGCGGGTATCGGTCTCGGCGGGAATCACGTCGCTGAGGGCGGGACGCAACAACACGTCGTCAAACGTCAGTCCCTCAGAGATGGTTTCAGAGATCATAGGGGTTTCTCTTATAGTAGCAGCGGCCTTTCAGCCGTTTCGCAATCGTACGAAGAACCACCCCAAGCCCACAATGACCAGCAATCCTGCCAATGCCTGAGCGGCGCGCGTGATCGGAACGATCCGGCTCAACCGCCACAGGCCGAGCGCGAACAACCCGGCGATCAGCCACTCGGTCACCGCCGCGCCGGCAAGCACCGGCGCCGCCGGGTAACCGGAGTTGATCAGGAAGAGGCTGAAGTACCAGCCATGAAACACACCCAGCGCTCCGGCGATGAGCCAGCGGAACCGTCCATCGGGCAGCGCCAGCACTTCCACCGCGAGATACGCGACGGTCAGGGCCATCGCCGATTCCACGAAGCGCGGCGGCGGGTCCCACCCCGTTCGCGGAGTGATCAACGCCGACAACACCTGGCCCGCCACGAACGCCGCCGCAATCGCGGCCCACTCCTTCCGGGTCCTGGCCGCCAGCGCCAGCGCGAACAGAAACAGGATCTGCACCGCGCCGCCCGCCGCCCGCATCACACCCGCGGCCGTGTGCTTTACCAGCAGCTCGAATGACGACGGCGGTACGAACCGAAGTTCCGCGCGCGTGAACGACAGATCGAACGCAGCCTGGTCCTTGTCGCTGCCTCGCGTGGCGCGCAGCAGGTGCACGTGATTCGGCACGGTGATGGTGTGGAGCTGGCAATCTACTTCCACGCGGTCCACCTCGCGCGGAAAGCGGAGATCGAGCGTGCAGACGATCAGGCCGTCCGCCATCCGCTCTTCGCAGGTCTCGTTCGAGCGAACGGCTTCTTGGCCGCGCAGGAAGAACCGCACGGCCGCCAGCATCTGCCGGTTGTCGTTCACGTGAGTGGTTTCGTACACCGGCATGCGCAGTTCAAAGCGCGCCCGGTCTCCCTTCACGTCGAGCAGGCCGTTGCTGATGCTGAGAACGTGCGCCAGGGAGGAGGGAACCATCAGGAGGGAGAGGAGAAGTGCGCGCGCCGTCATCGATCACCCGTATCATCGCACGGCGGCCGCCACAAAAAGCGAAAGGCCCCGGGAAACCCGGGGCCTCGTTGAAAGCTCAGTAGCGGCCTCGTGGACCGCGCTCACTTACTTCTTCTTCTTCGCCGCGGCCTTCTTGGCGGGGGCTTTCTTCGCGGCCTTCTTCGTTGCTGTCTTCATCGAGTGATTCTCCCTAACATCAAAGTTTGCGATCTCAAAAAAATCGCAGGTGATTCATATATAGAGTGCTTCGCTACGATTGTCAAGAAAAAAATGCACGCAAGTGGCCACTCGCGCTCTTCGAAACTCCAAAAACGCCGAAGGTCGAAAATGTTTTGGACTCGGGACCTGCTCTCAGTGGCCCCACACGCGTCCGTGAGGGATCCACTGCTGCCCGTGATAGGCGAACCAATACACGATCACGCCGACGATCGCCGCCAGCGCGATCGAATGCGGCAGCACCGCCTTGAACAAATCGCCTTCGCGCCCTTCCTCTCCCACCGCGGCGCAGGCCACGATGATCGACTGCGCGTCGATCATCTTTCCCATCACGCCGCCGGCCGAATTGGCCGCCGCCATCAGCGTTTCACTGATGCCCAGGCGGTGCGCGGTGATCACCTGCAGGCTGCCGAACAGCGCGTTCGATCCCGCGTCGGTGCCCGTCAGCGCGACGCCGAGCCAGCCCAGCATCGTACCGAAGAACGGAAACAGCCAGCCGGTGTGCGTCATCGCCAACCCCATGACCGCGTCCATTCCCGAGTAGCGTGTGACGAAGCCGAGGCCGAGCATCGCCAGGATCGCGAGCATACTGAAGCGCATCCGGTAGCAGGTGCGGAAGAAGATCGCGAACGTGCGCGTGAACGTCAGCCCGAGGATCGGGCCGGAGATCAGGCCCGCCAGAAACGTGGCCGTCCCCACCGACGCCAGCCATGCAAAGTCGAAGACCGCCGGTTCCGTGTGCGCCTTGTCCACCACCGGCGCCACCCGCATCACCAGGTTGTGCAGGCCCGGGACCGGCAGCGCGACGGTCGTGGGATTCAGCAGACTCCTCATCCACGGCGTGCCCCACAGAATCACCAGAACCGACAGAATCAGAAATGGCGACCATGCATGCACGACCTGTCCCGTGGTGTGCGGCAAAGGCGTGACCGAAGGCGGCGGTTCGGCGGGATAGTGCCAGACCTGCGCTGGACGCCAGATCTTGAAGAAAACCGCCAACGCCGCCAGGGTCACCATGCCGCCGACGATGTCCACCAGCGCGGCGTCCTGGAAGTTCGACCAGTAGAACTGGCACAAGCCGAACACGGCCCCGCACGCCAGGCAGCCCGGCCATACCGCGAAGACGTTCCGCCATCCCGTCATTGAGCGGACTAGCCAGAAGGGAAGGATCAACGCTGTGATGGGCAGAATGCGTCCGACCATGGCGCTCAGGTCCGCTTCGGGAAGTCCGGTCACCGCCACCAGAACGCGAATGGGATTGCCCACCCCGCCGAAGGCGACGGGTGATGTGTTTGCGATCAGGCACAACACCGCCGCGTCAAAGGGCCGGAACCCCAAGCCCGCCATCATCGCTCCGGCGATCGCCACCGGCGCTCCGCCGCCGCCCGCGCCTTCCAGCACCGCACCGAAGGCAAACGCGATCAACAGCACTTGCAGACGCCGGTCCGGGGTCACGCCTCCGATCGAATCCTTGATGATCGTGAAGTGCCCGGTCTCGACAGTGAGTTCGTAGACGAAGACGGCGGCCAGCAGAGTCCACGCGATCCGCACGACCGCGTACACCAACCCGTGCGCGACCGCCCCCGCCACCATCGGCGCCGGCATGCCGAACAACAGCACCGCCAGGAGAATCGCAACCGCGAACGAGTAGACGGCGGCGCGATAGGCGATGATCTTGCGTACCGCCAGCAGGTAGAACAGCAACACCACGGGGGCCGCGGCGGCGGCCGTCGACAGCCAGGCATTACCCAGCGGATCGTAGTTCTGTGTCCAGGTCGTCATGCGCGCGGAGCCTATGGGAAGCGCGATCGTATCACATCGATCACCGGGAACACATCCGCACCGCCCGGCGTCCGAAGGGGAGTTCTCTCGTATAGTAGTCAGTAAATGAGTCGCACGGCGGCCACGATGGTGTTGGCGCTTCTGCTCATTTCCGGTTGCGGCAGGAAGACCCGGGCCCGGCAGCCTCCGGCCCCTCCTCCCCAGCCGCAAAAGGCGAAAGCCGTTCCACGCCCCGTCGGCTGGACGGAGACCGGCATCGCGAGTTGGTACGGCCATCCCTATCACGGACGGCAAGCGGCGAACGGCGAAACTTACGATATGAACCTGCTCACCGCGGCGCATCGAACCCTGCCGTTCGAAACGTGGGTGCGGGTCACGAACCTCACCAACCTCAAGTCCGTGGAAGTACGGGTGACGGACCGCGGACCGTTCATCGATGGCCGGATCATCGATCTGTCGCGGGCGGCGGCGGACCGGATCGATATGGTGATCGCCGGAATTTCGAAGGTGCGAATGGAAGTGATTCCCGCACCGCCGCTGCCGCAAGCCGCGCCTCCACCTCCGGCCGTTCTGAAACCCGCGGACCTGCCGGAGTTGCCCGCGCAGACGCAACCGCCGGCCGCGCCGCGCTTCGCGGTCCAGATTGCGGCAATGCGCGACGCCGCCTCCGCCGAAGCGCTCCGCCGCCGGATGGAATCGCGGTACGGCGCCGCGCGCCTTGTCCTCCGCGACGGCAATCCTCCGTTCTGGCGTGTGCTGGTCGGCGAACTGCCGTCGGAAGAATCCGCGTCGCAACTCTCTACGGAGATCCGCGAACAAAACCCTGGGATGGGTTCCGCCTTCGTGGTCCGTCTCGAGGACCGCTGACGCTTACTTCCGGGTCCGCTCCCGGCTGAGAAGCATCCCCAGGCCGGGCAGCAGAATCGCCGCCGCGAATGCCGCGAGGAACGATCCCGTATTGCGGGAGTACGCTCCGATCCACGCATACACCGCCGCAACGCCCGCGTTTGCCAGCGCGGAGATGACGAAGAATCTCGGGAACGAATGGTTTGCGATCCCGGCAAAGAACACGGACGCTTCGGCCAACACCGGTACGGCACGGCACACCGCGATACTCCAATCGCCGAACTTCGACCAGGTATGGGACATCCGTTCCAGATCGTCCGCGTCGACGATATGCCGAATCGCCGATCGGCCCATCGTAGCGCCCACCCAGTAACCGCCCGTGCTGCCGGCGGTCATGCCGATCCAACTCACCAGGGTTCCCGTCCAGAACCCAAGCGACACGCCGGCGAGCGTCGAGACGATGCTCGCCGGCACCGGCAGCACGATGTCGAGCGCCAGCAGTCCGCCCAGCACGAATCCGAACGCGACCGGATGAGGGTTGCCGGCCTCCAGCCCTTCCGTGAGCGTGTGAATCGACGATTCCCACACGAAGAACGGGACGAGAATCACCGCCAACAGGACGCCGACCACGATGAGCCATCCGCGCATGACTTTTCATTGAAACACGCGGGATCGCCCCGCGGTGGGCCGGACACGCTACCATCAGAGGGCAAATGCTCCGCGCCTTCGTCTCGCCGTCGAGCGAAGCCCGGCAGCGTTGGGCCTGGTCGTTTCTGGGCCTGCGGTGCCGAACCTCCGAGGTCCTGGTCCTCGCGCCCTCACGGGGCGAGGCGGACGATTTTCTGCGCCGGCAGGGATCCAGCCTTCTCGGGGCTCACCGCCATTCCGTCTCGCAGTTCGCCGCCGGCCTGGCCGCGTCCGAACTGGCCGCGCGAGGTCTCACCGTCGCCAGTCACCTGGGGCGCGAAGCTCTGGCCGCCCGGGCGATCTCTTCCGAGCGCGGGCATCTCGAGTACTTCGCGGCGGTGTCCGGCACGCCCGGATTCTCCCGCGCCGCGGCCGCGACCCTGAACGAACTGCGTCTCGCCGGGGTCACCCCCGCGCAGTTGGAAGGGACCGGGACCGCTGGCCGCGACCTGGCCCGGATCCTGAAACAGTACGCCGGGCAGCTTCAAGACGAGCAGTTGGCCGATCAGGCCCTGGTGCTCGAACTGGCGGCGACCCGCATGGACGCTCGCGGCGTTCCGGTTCTCTGGCTCGATGTGCGGCCCGGTTCGCGGCGCGAACGGGAGTTTCTCGAAGCGCTCGCGGCGGGCGCGCCCGATCTCGCCGCAACCGCGCTGGCCGGCGACGAGGAATCGGTCCGGTGGCTCACCGGGCTCGCGGGCGCGCCGCCCGAGATCGATGAGGAGCCCGGCGACACCTCGCTCCGGCGCGTCCGCCGCTTCGTCTTCACCTACGAAGAGAACGTCCCCCTGGCGGCCGATGCGAGCCTGGACTTCTTCTCGGCCGCCGGCGAAGCGCTCGAGTCGGCGGAGATCGCCCGGCGCGTTCGCAAACTGGCGACCGCGGGGACGCCCTTCGATCATGTCGCGGTCCTTCTTCGTCAGCCCGATGCGTACGCGCCGCTGCTGGAGGACGCGTTCCGCCGGGCCGGCATCCCCGCGTACTTTACGCAGGGCGCGCTGAGGCCCGATCCCGCCGGCCGCGCGCTGCTGGCGTTGATCGATTGCGCCCTGGAGAAGTTGCCCGCGTCCCGTTTCGCGGAGTACCTGTCTCTCGGCCAGTTGCCCGATGCGGATCGCGGCCGCGACCACCAACCGAGCCGCGACCGTGAGGGAGCGGTGGCTGCGGGCAGGGAGTCCATCACAAACGCCGCGCCACCGCTCCCTGACGGTCGCGGCTCGGAACCGGAGTGGATACCATCCAACGACGAACTCACCCGCAGTCCGCATACCGGCGATTCGCCTCCTCCCGCGCCCGCTCCCGAGTCGATCAGCGTCGAAGCCCCCTGGGCATGGGAGCGCCTCCTGGTGGACGCCGCCGTGATCGGCGGGCACGACCGCTGGGTGCGCCGCCTGCGAGGCCTGGAGAACGAGTTCCAGGCCAAGCTCGCGGAAGCGGCCGAGGACGAAACGCGCCGCCGCCTCTACGAGCGTGAGATCGAGCGCCTGCGTTCCCTCGAATCCTTCGCCCTGCCGCTGATCGAATACCTGCACGGCCTGCCCAAACAGGCCCGCTGGAGCGAATGGCTGAGCGTCCTGAGGGAACTCGCGCGGCGCGCGCTGCGGAGCGCCGCGTCGGTGCTGCCTCTCTTCGATGAACTCGAGACCATGGGCGACCTCGGTCCGGTCGACCTGGAAGAAGTGGCCGTGGTGTTGCGCGAGCGTCTGCGCTTTCTCCGCACGCCGCCGGCCGACCGCCGCTACGGCCAGGTGTTTGTCGCCTCCATCGACGAGGCCGCCACGCGGTCGTTCGACGTCGTGTTCCTTCCCGGCCTTGCCGAAGGGCTCTTCCCCAGGAAGCCGTTCGAAGATCCCCTGCTGCTCGACGCGGCCCGGCGCGGCCTTTCGCCCGATCTGGAAACGCAGCCGGCCCGCCTGCTTCGGGAGAGGCTGCGCCTGCGCACCGCGGCCAGCGCGGCGTCTCAACGGCTGGTGATCTCGTACCCTCGCATCGACCTGTCGACCAGCCGTCCCCGGGTTCCTTCCTTCTATGCGCTCGAAGTGATCCGCGCCGCCGATGGGTTTCTTCCGGACTTCCGCACGCTGGAGAAGCGCGCGGCCGCGGCGGCCACGTCCCGGCTGGGCTGGCCCGCACCCGTCGATCCGCGGGAATCGCTCGACGATACCGAGCACGACCTTTCGGTGCTTGGTCCCCTGATGTCGCGCCCGGCGTCCGAGGCTCGCGGCCGTGCCCGCTACATTCTGCGCGCCAACCCGCACCTGGCCCGGTCGCTGCGCGCCCGGGGCCGCCGCTGGCGACGCGATTGGTTCGAACCCGACGGCCTGGTCCAGCCCGATCAGCCCGTGGTGAATCTGCTGGCCGCCCACCGTCTCGATGCGCGTCCCTACTCCGCTTCGGCCTTGCAGAACTTCGCTCAGTGCCCGTACAAGTTCTTTCTCCAGGCGATCCAGCGCCTCCGGCCCCGCGAGGAAGCCGCCCCCCTCGAGCAGATCGATCCCCTGACCCGGGGGGCGCTGATTCACACCGCCCAGTTCCGTTTCTTCCGCAAGCTGAACGCCGCGGGACAACTCCCGGTTCATCCCCTGCGGGTCGCCAAAGTGCTGGACGCGCTCGACGCTACGCTGGACGAGGTGGCCTCCGAGTACGCCGAGAAGCTCGCCCCCGCCATCCCGCGCGTCTGGCGGAACGAGGTGGAGAGCATCCGCACCGACCTCCGCGCCTGGATTCACGACTGCGCCCACGGCCAGCAGACCTGGAAGCCGATCCATTTCGAGTTTGCCTTCGGACTTTCTCCGGAACCCGATCGCGACCCCGCGAGCGTTGGCGACCCCGTGAGTCTTCTCGCCGGCGCGATCCGCCTGCGCGGATCGATCGACCTCGTCGAGACCAACGGCGACGCCATTCGCGTCACCGACCACAAGACCGGCAAAGCGCCCGAGACTCTACCGTACGGCATCGGCGGCGGCGAGGTGCTGCAGCCGGTCCTGTACGCGCTCGCCGCCGAACAACTCTTTGGCAAGCCCGCGCATTCAGGTTCGCTCTATTTCTGCACGCAGCGTGGAGCGTACACCCGGGCCGACATCCTCTTACGCGACGATGTTCGCTCCCGCGCGCGATTCGCCGTCGATACGGTTCGCGCCGCCATCGAAGAGGGATTCCTTCCCGCCGCTCCGCGCAAGGGCGCCTGCGACCAGTGCGACTACCGGCCCGTCTGCGGTCCCTATGAAGAGCTGCGCACGCGCCGCAAACGGCAGGACCGGCTGAACGCGCTGCAGCAACTCAGGAACACGCCGTGAACCCACGCGTCCCATCGCTTCAGGCCGTCGATCAGGAAGCGCGCCGCCGCATCTGTGAGTCGCTGGACGAGAGCCTGATTGTCGAGGCCGCCGCCGGCACCGGCAAGACCACTGTGCTCGTCGAGCGCATTGCCGCCGTGCTCGAATCCGGCCGCGCCACCATCGACCGGATCGTCGCCGTGACGTTCACCCGCAAGGCCGCGGGTGAACTGAAACTCCGTCTCCGCCAGGAACTCGACGAGCGCCGGCGGCGCTCCTCCGGCGTCGAGCGCCAGAATCTCGAGCAGTCTCTCGAACGGCTGGAGGAAGCCCGGATCGGAACCATCCACGCGTTCTGCGCCGAACTGCTTCGGGCACGGCCCGTGGAGGCGCTGGTCGATCCCGCGTTCGAAGAACTCAACGAAACCCAGGCGCCCCGACTGTTCCACAAGGTCTTCGACCGCTGGATTCAGGACAAACTCGACCAGGAGTCGCCGGTTCTTCGCAGGGCTCTCACCCGCCTCGCCCTGGTCGAGACCTGGCTCGAGACGCCGCCGCTCAAGACCCTCGAAACCGCCGCGTGGAAAATCGTCTGCTGGCGCGACTTCCCCCAGCCGTGGCGGCGCACGGATACCGATTACCGGAGCCTGATCGACCAACTCGTGGTTCTGATCGGACGACTGGAGGAGATCAGCCGCCATCCTACCCGACCCAACGATGACCTGCGCGTCGGTCTTCGGCCGCTGGTCAGCTTTCTCACCTGGATTCGCCGCGCGGAAGCGTACTCGCCTCGTGACTATGACGCGCTCGAGGCGATGCTGCTCAAGATGCTCGCCGAACTCAAGCGCTACCGGCGGACGGGCCGCGGCCCATACAGCGAAGAGGTCACCCGCGAGCAGATCGTCGAAGCGCGCGGGCTGCTGATCCAGCGTCTCGAACAACTCAAGGAGGAAACCGGCGCGGACACGGCCGCGCTGCTGCACGACGAATTCCGCGAACTCGTCGGCCGCTACGAGGACGCGCGGCGGCGCTCCGGCGGCCTCGACTTCCTCGATCTCCTCGTCTACACTCGCGACCTCGTCCGCGACAACGCCGATGTCCGCCGCTTCCTCCAGCAGGAGCAGATCTCCCACCTCTTTGTGGACGAGTTCCAGGACACCGACCCGCTGCAGGCCGAGATCCTGCTGCTGCTGGCCGCCGAAGACCCCTCGGTCAAAGATTGGCGCGCGGCTGTGCCCGCGCCCGGAAAGCTCTTCCTGGTAGGCGATCCCAAGCAATCGATCTATCGCTTCCGCCGCGCCGACGTGCTGTTCTACCAGGAGGTGACGCGAGTCCTCCACCGCCACGGCGTGCCAGTGCTGTTTCTCTCGTCCAGTTTCCGCGCCGTCCGTCCGATTCAGTTGGCTATCAACCACGCCTTCTCCGCGTTGATGACCGGCGACGAGAGCACCGGCCAGCCGGGCTACGTCCCGATGGGCGAGGCGCGGCCCGCTTACGGCGATCAGCCTTCCCTCGTCGCCCTGCCGGTGCCGGAGCCTTTTGGCAAGATCGGCGTTCAGAACGCGGCCATCGACGAGAGCCTTCCCGAAGCCGTGGCGGCCTTCATCGAATGGCTGCTGCGCTCGAGCGGGTGGACGGTCGCGGACCCGGAGAACAGCGGCGTCCGCGTGCCCGTGTCGCCCCGCCACGTCTGCGTGCTGTTCCGCCGCTTTCTCAACTACGGCGACGACCTCACGCGCGCCTATGCCCGCAAACTCGAGGCCCGGGGTATCACCCATCTTCTGGTCGGCGCCAAGTCGTTCCATCAACGCGAGGAGGTGGAGACGCTGCGCGCCGCGCTGGCCGCCATCGAGTGGCCGGAGGATGAACTGTCCGTCTATGCCACCCTTCGCGGCTCGCTCTTCGCGATCCCCGACGCGCTGCTGTTCCGCTTCCGCGAAGCGGCGCACCATTGGCACCCGCTTCGCCAGCGTCCCGATCCGCTCGATCCGGCGTTCGTGCCGATCGCCGAAGCCTTCGACCTGCTCGCCGAACTGCACCGGAGGCGGAATCACCGGCCGATCGTCTCGACCCTCAGCGCGCTGCTCGAGGCAACACGCGCTCATGCCGGGTTCGCGTGGCGGCCCGGAGGCAACCAGATTCTCACCAACGTGTATCGCGTGCTCGATCTGGCACGCAACTACGAAGCGGACGGCGGCATTTCGTTCCGCGGCTTCGTGGAGGAGTTGAACGCGCGGGCCGAAGCCAC
Source organism: uncultured Solibacteraceae bacterium (assembly GCA_964529305.1). Lineage (GTDB taxonomy): Bacteria > Acidobacteriota > Terriglobia > Bryobacterales > Bryobacteraceae > CAZGUX01. The sequence goes on from CAZGUX010000008.1 coordinate 58,047, forward strand.
CGATTCGTCCGAAGCTCCCATGATCGAAGAAGGCGCCGAGGGCGTTCGCATCATGACGGTTCATTCGGCCAAGGGACTGGAGTTCCCAATCGTGATTCTGGCCGACATGACGGCCAACATCGCCGCCCGCCAGGCGGATCGCTTCGTCGATCCGGCCAAAGGCCTCTGCGCGCAGCGGTTGATGCCGTTCACTCCGTGGGAAGTGCTCGACCACGCCGCGCTCGAGCACGAGCGCGACGCGGCCGAGGGCCTTCGCGTCGCCTACGTCGCCGCCACCCGGGCGCGCGACCTGCTGGTGATTCCCGCCATCGGCGATGAGCCCTACGACGGATGGCTCGGGCCGCTGAACTCCGCCATCTATCCGGACCGGATGTCGTGGCGCTCGGCGCAGCCTGCGCCGTCGTGTCCCGCCTTCGGCGGCGACAGCGTGTTCAATCGCACTCGCGGCCATGCCGAGGACTCCGTCAAGCCCGGCGTCCATCGCATGCCCGCGGGGCACGACGTCGTGTGGTGGGACCCGGCCGCGCTCGATCTCAAGAAGGACGAGCGCTTCGGCCTGATCCACGAAAGCCTGCTCGAGGACGCCGGCGAAACCGAGGAAGAGCGCCGTTACGAAGAGTGGAAGGCGGCGGCCCGCGAAGCGTCCAACCGCGGCGCGATTCCCGCGTTCGACGTCTTCACCGCGACCGACGCCATCGCCCTGCCCGTGGAACCGGAGGTTCGCGTCGCCTCGGTGGAACGCGACGCCGGCCGTCCCGCCGGCGTGCGCTTCGGCGTCCTGGTTCACGCCGCCCTGAGGGACGTCGCGTTCGGATCCTCGCCGGCGGACATCCGGCGCGCGGTCGAATCGAGGGCCCGTCTCCACGGCGCATCGCCGGAAGAGACCGGCGCAGCCGTTACGGCGGTCGGCCGCGCGCTGGGCCACTCCCTGCTCGCCCGCGCCGCGGCGGCGTCTCGCGTCCTGCGCGAATCGCCCCTGCTGCTCAAGATGGACGAACGGCGCGTGTTCGAGGGCGTGCTCGACCTGGCCTTTCTGGAAGACGGCCGCTGGATCATCGTCGACTACAAGACCGACGAAGGCCGCCTGCCGGACCACTACCGCCAACAGCTAGGCTGGTACGTGTATGCCGTCGCCCGCATGACCGGCGCTCCCGCCGAGGGGTGGCTGCTGCACGTCTGACCATGCACCGAACGCCGCGAATCGAAGTCGAATACTGCACCCAGTGCCGCTGGATGCTCCGCGCCGCCTGGACGGCACAGGAACTGTTGACCACGTTTCAGGACGCCGCCGGAGAAGTTGCCCTGATTCCCGGCACTGGCGGTATCTTCGAAGTGCGCGTTGACGGGACGCCGGTCTGGTCCCGAAAAGAGGAAGGCCGTTTCCCGGAAATGAAGGAACTCAAACAGCGCATCCGCGACCGGATCGCGCCCGAAATGAACCTCGGTCACTCCGAACGTTGACGGCTGGCCGGATCCGCGCGGATCACGGGAATCAGGGTCTTCTCCTCGCGCGCCGCCGGCCGCGGGTGATGCGCCAGTTCCTGGTTCAGCGTCGAGACGAACTCCTCAATCTGGCGCTGCATCTCCGCCATCTTCGCCCGCATGTTCAGAATGATCTCGACGCCCGCGAGGTTCACACCGAGATCCCGCGTCAGGTGCAGAATCACTTCCAGCACCTCCAGGTCCCCGTCGGTGTACAGCCGCGTATTGCCTTCACTGCGCGATGGTTTCAGCAGACCTTCGCGCTCGTACAACCGCAGCGTCTGCGGATGGATGGCGTATTGCTCCGCGACCGCCGAGATCATGTACGCGGCTTTTCCTCGTTCTCTCGCCATGGCTTTGCTCAGTTCATCGTGTCCGCCGGCCACAACCCGCCGCGCGGGTCGTCTCCGGGGACCTGGCTCATCTGGCGTAGCAGGTCTTTCATCCGTTCGTCCCTGATGTCGGGCGCGGTCAGCACGACTTCCACGATCTGATCGCCGCGCTGGCCCGACCGGCTGCTGATCACGCCCTTCTCGCGCATCCGGAACTTCTGCCCGTTCTGCGTGCCTGGCGGGATCTTCAGGGTCTTGAACCCGTCGATGGTCGGGACCTCGATCTTGGTGCCCAGGCCGGCTTCCCACACCGTCACCGGCAAACGGATCTCGATGTTGTCGCCGTCGCGCCGGAAGTACGGATGGTCTTCCACGCGGAGCGTGATGTACAAATCCCCGGCCGGCATTCCCTGGGTGCCCGCCGAACCTTTGCCCGCAACCCGCAGGCGCGAACCGGTGCGCGTTCCCGGCGGAATCCGCACTTCCACGGTTTCGGTGCGCGACACACGGCCATCGCCGTGACAGGCCCCGCAGGCGTTGCTCAGCTTGCCCGTGCCTCCGCAGCGCGGGCAACTGAGATTGAACCGCATGGCTCCCGCCATCTGCGCCACCTGTCCAGTACCGTCGCACTGCGGGCACTTGGCCGCGCTGCCCGAGGAACTTCCCGTGCCGCCGCACACCTGGCAGGTCTCGTGGCGGTTGATGGACAGGCGCTGCTGCGAGCCTCGAATCGCGCTCCAGAAATCGATCGAGTGCGCGTACTCCAGATCCTGCCCGCGCTCCGGTTGGCGCGCGTTCGCCTGTGCCTGCTGCCCGAAGAACTGCGAGAAGAGATCGCGGAACCCTCCTCCCGCGCCGGCGGCGCCAGCCCCGGCACGCGCTCCCGCGCCGCTGGTGAAGAAGTCCGAAAAATCGAAACCGGAAAAACCCATCCCCGCATCGGGCCGCGCTCCACCGCCCGCGGGAGGCATCCCGTGTTCGGAGTAGAACCCGAACTGATCGTACATCTGCCGTTTCTTGGCTTCGCCGAGAATATCGTAGGCTTCCTGAATGTTTTTGAAACGCTCCTCGGCCGCCTTGTCTCCCGGGTTGAGGTCGGGATGATACTTGCGGGCCAACCGCCGGTACGCCTTCCGGATCTCCTCCTGGGAGGCGCCGCGATTGACGTTCAGCGTTTGATAGTAATCACGTTTCTGGGGCATAACCGGTGGCCTGGCGAGAACCCTTCGCTCTCACGCTCCCGCTCCATTTCCCGGGCAACTCGGGCGGGCCTCGATCCCGCCCGATTGGCTCACCACGTCAGTCCACGATTTCCGCGTCGACGACATCGTCCTTCTTGCCGTCGCCGCCCGGAGGCTTGGGCCCGCCGCCGCCGGTTCCGTCGCCGCCCGGACCTGCCGCACCACCCGGGCCGCCCGACGACTTGTACATCGCCTCGGCCAATTTGTGGCTGGCAGCGGTCAACCGGTCGGTAGCCGCGTTCAACTCCTCCGCCGAACCGTTGGCCACCGCCTTCTTGGTGCTCTCGATCGCGGCTTCGATCTCCTTCACTTCCAGTTCGCTGATCTTCGAGCGGTGCTCCCGGAGGGTCTTCTCGATGTTGTAAATCATCGAATCCGCCCGGTTCCGCGCTTCGATCAGGTCGCGCGTCTTGCGGTCGTCGGCCGCGTGCGATTCGGCGTCCTTCGCCATCCGCTCCACTTCGTCCTTCGACAAACCGGAGGAAGATGTGATCGTGATCTTCTGCTCGTTGCCGGTCGCGCGGTCTTTCGCGGTCACGTTCAGGATGCCGTTGGCGTCGATGTCGAACGTGACCTCGACCTGCGGGATCCCGCGAGGCGCGGGCGGAATGCCCACGAGTTGAAATACACCCAGCAGGCGATTGTCTTTCGCCAGGCTGCGTTCGCCCTGGAAGACCTTGATCTCGACCGAGGTCTGATTATCGGCCGCCGTCGAGAAGGTCTCGCTCTTGCGTGTGGGAATGGTCGTGTTGCGCTCGATCAGGTGCGTCATCACGCCGCCCAGGGTTTCGATGCCGAGCGACAGAGGCGTCACGTCCAGCAGCAGAACGTCCTTCACCTCACCGGCGAGAACGCCGCCCTGCACCGCCGCGCCCACCGCCACTACCTCGTCCGGGTTCACGCCCTTGTGCGGATCTTTCAGGAACAGGTCCCGCACGATCTGCTGAACCCGCGGGATGCGGGTGGATCCGCCGACCAGCACGACTTCGTCGATCTGGGACGGGTTAATGCCGGCGTCTTCCATCGCCTGCTTGCAGGGTCCGACGGACCTGGAGAGGATATCCTCCACCATCGATTCGAACCGGCCCCGGGTCAGCTTCAACAGCAGGTGCTTGGGCCCGGTCGCGTCCGCCGTGATAAAGGGCAGGTTGATCTCGGTCTCGAGCAGGGTCGACAGCTCCATCTTGGCCTTTTCGGAGGCTTCCTTCAGCCGCTGCAAGGCCATCTGGTCTCGCGACAGATCGATGCCGTGTTCTTTCTTGAACTCCGTGACGATCCAGTCGATGATCCGCTGGTCGATGTTGTCGCCGCCCAGGTGGGTGTCGCCGTTGGTGGACTTCACCTCCACCACGCCTTCGCCCACTTCCAGGATCGAGATGTCGAAGGTGCCGCCGCCGAAATCGTACACGGCGATGGTCTCGTTCTTCTTCTTGTCCAGGCCGTAGGCCAGCGCCGCCGCCGTAGGCTCGTTGATGATGCGGCGGACCTCGAGACCCGCGATCTTGCCGGCGTCCTTGGTCGCCTGCCGCTGGGCGTCGTTGAAGTACGCCGGAACGGTGATCACGGCCTCGGTGATCTTCTCGCCCAGGTAGGCTTCGGCCGCCTCCTTCAGCTTGGTCAGGATCATGGCCGAGATTTCCGGCGGCGAGTGCTTGGTACTGACGATGGCCACCCGCGCGTCTCCGTTGTCTCCCCGGACCACCTTATAAGGGACCAGCTTCATCTCTTCGCTGACTTCGTCGTGGCGCCGTCCCATGAACCGCTTGATCGAAAAAACCGTGTTCTCCGGATTCGTAATCGCCTGACGTTTGGCGACTTGCCCTACGAGACGCTCTCCGCTCTTCGCAAAGCCGACGACGGACGGGGTGGTTCTGGCCCCTTCCTGGTTGGCGATGACCACCGGCTGTCCGCCTTCCATCACCGCAACCACTGAGTTGGTCGTGCCGAGGTCAATTCCAATAATCTTGCCCATTGCTGCCGTTCTCCTTCCGGTCGTGCCTGTCCGCAGTTATTAGCACAACCTCATTATGAGATGTTGAGTGCCTCTCTGTCAAGTTTCCTATAAGGCATATGGTGGGCCGAGACTCACGCCACTAACCTTATATGTATTGTGGGGCCAGCCTTCCGGGCTGCGGCGTTGGTGTGGGACTTTCAGGAGTTCCGACCTCGGGACGGAGCGTCGGGCGGGTCGGGACATCAGCATCGTAAAGCGACTCCTCTCTATCTACATACCTCGACGCTGACGGCGTGTGAAACCCCGATTCCCGCAAATGGCTGCGGGCACACGCGAAATAAAAATCCAACGATTGAACTGGAACCGGGAAGTGGAACCAATGGAACGTTCCACTTTGTTCCACTTCGGATTGATTGTAATCAATAGGATAGAGCGCGAAGTGGAACAAGTGGAACAAAAAAGAGGCGCGATTCCTCAGAAGTTCCTGGCCTGGTTGGAGTTACGGTCTATTCCAGGGCCGATTTCCGTTCCAGTTGTTCCACTTGGAAGTGGAACAGAGGGCCGGGCGATGCGAGCTAACTGACGGTTCTTCCTCAGGTTGCGTGCGGAAATCGCGAGTCGAGCACCCGGGCGGGACCTGACGGCCGCGCCGTGCGGTTTCGCAGAAGGGCATGCGGTACGGACTCCCTTCTGTCTTCACGATAGCGCGGGGGTCCAAGGAATTTTCCTTCCGTTGCGCACGGCAAGTGCGGCTCGTCATGATTTCAGGGGAGTTAGGCCGTCAAAATAAAGGCGCCCGGGTTGTGAACGCCAAACCAGCGATTGCCGTAGGCCCGGGGCGATCGAGGTCGCGCCGGAACCAACCGGCACAGAATGAGAAGGATGCGAACTGGCAAAGCATACCGAGACAGCAGTGCTTTTGTAGAGGTCCCCTTCG
>CAZGUX010000009.1:0-68088 GCA_964529305.1 uncultured Solibacteraceae bacterium
GCATTCCCAGGCCCATCAGGACTCCCTTACGGTCGCGGCTCAGAAGGCTTAGTGGAATGTATCCCATGGAGTGTCCGCGACCGTAAAGGAGCGGGGGTACCGTTGTGCCGTCAACGACAGACTGCCACCGAAGATCCTACTGCCTGATCCAGTCGAGATCAAAGCGAGCGAACGTAATGGTCTCGTAGGCCTGCTGGGCCCCCTTCTCATACAACAGTCCAATCGTTCCGTCCTTCAGGACCGCAAGCGACGAGTACGCCGAAGGTCCTTCGTGCACGAGCTTGGAATGCTTCCACGTCTTGCCGTCATCGTCGCTCAGCCGTACGGTCATCTTCACCCGCTTTTCCGCCGCCGGGTTGGAAAACAACAACCGCTTGTCTCCCCGCGTGCGCGAATAGCGGATCAGGCTTCCCTGGCACGTGGGCTCGATCAGCGTTTCATCGAATACCGGGGCCGACCAGGTGGCGCCGCCGTCCTGGCTCAGCGACACCGAGCGCCGGTAGCGCCTGGCGTTACTTCGCATGTTCAGCATCAGGGCGCCGCCGCTCAACTCGGCCACCGTGCTCTCATCCGTCATCTCGGAAGCCGATCCGCCCAGTTTCCAGCTCTTGCCATGGTCGTCACTGTAGATGACGTGCGAGTAAAATCCCCTGTGACCCTTGACCTCGTGATCGCAGGGAATCACCAGGCGGCCGCTCCGGGTCTGGATTCCATTGACCGGGCCGGTTGCGTACCAGGTCCAGTTGTCCGGCTTGACGTCCCGCGTGATCTCGACGGGTTTCGACCATGTGGCCCCGTCGTCTTTGCTCGACATCACCCAAACCGTGCGAGTGCCCTTCGCGCCGGTCTCGATAATCTCCCGCTCCGATGTGTGGCCGGGATTACCGGTCAGCAACAACCAGATCGTGCCGGTCTTCTCGTCCTGGACGGGCGCCGGATTGCCGATTGTATCGGGACCGTGATCCACCAGCGTCACCATAGGGCTCCAGGTTTGCCCCTTGTCGCTGCTTCTTCGAAGCACAATGTCAATATTGCCCGTGTCGCTGCGGGCGTCCTTGCGTCCTTCGCAGAGCGCCAGCAGCGTCCCCTTTTTGGTCGTCAGCAAGACAGGGATCCGATAGGTATGGTACCCGCCCTCGCCCGCACGGAAGATCACGCTTTCGGTGAGTTCCGCCGCCCCGGTCACCGCCGTAAGTACGGCGGCCAGCACTACCAACGCGATTCGCGTCATCCTCATCCCCTCTTTTTATAGCTCGTTCTCGAACGCCCGAACCTCTTCAAAGCGCGTGCTGCCTCGCAGGAGACGCCCCAACCGGGGCTTGCGTTCGTTGTATACCTCGACCGCGTCGGCATCCGCATAGCGCATGAACAGAATGCGCCGGTCGCGCCCGGACGTGTTCGGGCCGGACTGGTGCAGCATCCAGCAGTTCATCAGGAACGCTTCGCCCGCCTTGAGAAGCAGCGGGACCGCCTTCGACTCGTCCACCTCCATCCGGATCACCCGGCTGGCATCCGGCAAGCCCTCGAACCTGGCCGCTTGTCCCTGCCGATGCGACCCGGGGATCAGCCACAGGCAGCCGTTCTCCACGTCGACATCGTCCAGTGCCGTCAGTGTAGAGATCGCGTTGTACGGATCCAACTCTCCGTAGCCGTTGTCCTGGTGCCAGGCAAACGCCTGCGTGTTTCCCTTGAGCTTGAAGGTCAATTGCGCGGTGGCCGCCTTGACGTTCGGGCCGATGATCTGCTCCACCATGTCGACAAGCGGCCCGTCGAAGTAGTAATCGCGGACCAGACGGGAATGGTGGTGGACATCGGGCAGGAGGGCGTTCTTCAGCCAGGTGCCATCCGGATCGAACGCTCCTTTCCGCGTGCTCCAGGCCCCCATGACCTCGCTTCGCAAACGGTCCAGTCCTTCATCCGTCAACGTTCGCCCGACCACCAGGAATCCCTGTTCGTGGTATTGGCCAATCTGCTCGCGCGTCAAAGCCGTGCGCACGAACGGCGTCTCGATCTCAGTGTTCATTGTTCCTCAACCCCCGTACAGCCATTGCTTGTGGAGAACTTTGATTCTTGTCGCGTGTTGATTCAAGAACTCGCCAACCCCGTAGCCATAGTCGTAGGCGATCGCCACCTCGTCGCCGTCGAAGACCACGGTGGGATAACAGATGCGGAGACAGCCCGGGCTGCGCGGGTAGCGCACGCGATCCGCGGGCTGGCGATAGCCGCCTTCCGGCCGGAGCACGACGACCGGCCGGGCCGGAGGCTCGAGATAAGCGCGGTCATCCATGGATTCCAGGTTGCGATGGTGCTTCCAGGTTGTGCCGCCGTCGCTCGAGATCGCGGTGGAGAGGCGGTGCCGCGACAGTCCCGCCCCGATTTCCTCGGCCGACGCCTGGTTCCAGACCAGCAACAGGTCGTCGCTTTTCGGCAGCCGCACCAGCATCGGCGGCGTATACGAAGCCGCGACCCGGGTGGGCTTCGGCGCCGACCAGGTGACTCCCCTGTCGCGTGAGACGCTTTCGTAAAACACGCCAAGTTCCGTGCGGCCGTACATCAGCAGCGAGCCGTCGGAGCGCTCCTCGAGACTGGGCTCCTCGAACGAATAGCAGCCGCCGCGTCCCTTGTCGAAGCTCACGAACATTTCGCTGAGACTGCGTTTCCAGGTCGCTCCTTCGTCGTCGGAATAGAACACCCAACTGACGCAAATGCTGTTGGCACCTTCCTCCGAGTCACTCCCGCCTGACGGACTCACCCAGTTGAAAACCGGCACGGCCAGCCGGCCGTTCGACAGCACTCTCGCTCCGCTGGTCCGGCACAACGAGAAAACCGGATCGACGACCACCGGCGGCGACCATGTGGCTCCCCCATCGTCAGACGAGCGGAAATGCAGCGTACCGTCGCGGCCGGGGCGGGAAACGGGCCCTCCGTAGATCATCCCCAAGCGCCCGGACTTCATGTGGAGCAGGCTGAGATGCACTGCATTTCGCGCCGTCGGGATCGTGCCTCCACCCTTCTCCAGGACCGGTTGAGGGGAGCCCCAGCGGCGCCCGCGGTCCGTGGAAACCATACCATGGAGGGTCTTGTCCCTTCCGTGAAGCAGCCAGTAGCGCCCGTCCCGCAACCGCGTGAGGATCGCCTCGTGGACCTTGGACGCGGGCCCCGCCGCCAGGCCCTCGTAAAGCACCATTCCGGAGGACGCTCCCGCCCGGCACCCTGATGCCGCGGCAAGGGCAAGGCACCTTCGTCGTGTGATCACCGGCCGTTCTCCTTTCGAATCCCGATCCTTGGAATTCTCGCCACTCGTAGTGTAGTCAAACGAGAGAGCCCGCCGCTGCGAGACGCTGGTTCCCGTTACAATGAAAACCGCCGCCAGGGCGGCCTCAATGCGAATCCTGACTTTCCTGCTCGTTCTGCCCTTGTTCTCCGCGCCTCCGGCTCACGACATCCGCAATACTCACACGCCGGACACCAATACTCATTTTCAGATGCCCGAGCACAAAACGCGCTCCGGGTGGGAGGCGCGCGCCGGGAAACTGCGCCGGCAAATCCTGGTCGCCGCCGGCCTGGATCCGATGCCGGAACGCACGCCGCTCAACCCGATGATCTTTGGCCGCCTCGACCGGGGATCGTATTCCCTCGAGAAGGTGCTGCTCGAAACGATGCCGGGATACTATCTTGCCGGCAATCTGTATCGTCCGATCGGGAAGTCCGGCAAGTTGCCCGCGGTGCTCACTCCGCACGGACACTGGACCTACGGACGGCTCGAGAATCAGCAGAATGGCTCCATCCCCCTGCGGTGCGTCAACCTCGCGCGCCAGGGCTACGTCGTGTTTTCGTACGACATGGTCGGCTACAACGACACGGTGCAGACGCCACACTCCTTCTCGGGCCCGCGCGAGCAATTGTGGAGTTTCGGACCCCTCGGTCTGCAATTGTGGAACTCGATCCGCGCCGCCGACTTTCTCGAGTCCCTGCCGGAAGTGGACGCGAAGCGGATCGGCATGACCGGGGCCTCCGGCGGCGGAACCCAAACCTTTCTGATGTACGCCGTCGATGACCGGATCGCCTACGCGGCGCCGGTCAACATGATCTCGGCCATCATGCAGGGGGGCTCCCAATGTGAGAACGCGCCGGGGATGCGGGTGGGCGCATTCAACGTCGAGATCGGGGCGATGATGGCGCCAAAGCCGCTGCTGCTGATCTCGGCGACCGGAGACTGGACGCGCAACACTCCGCGTGAAGAGTATCCGGCGATCCGCCACATCTACGAGTTGTTCGACGCGGCCGCCAAGGTCGAGTCGGTGCAATTCGACGCGCCCCACAACTACAACAAAGACAGCCGGGAAGCGATGTACCGATTCTTCGGCAAGCATGCCCTCGGCGAAACCGATGAGACAAAGTTCAAGGAGCAGACGTCCGGAGTGGAGCCGCTGCCCCACCTGATGGTGCTTCACGGCAGGACTCTGCCGCCGAACGCTCTGACGTACGAACAGATCTTCGCGCAATGGGTCGCCCGGTCCCGCCGGCAGCAGGCGGCGGCCAGCGAAGCGGACCTGCGAGAACGCCTGCGTCTGGCGATTGGAGTCGATCTGCCTGCCTCCGTCGAACAAGCGATGGATGGAGAGAAGATCACGTTGAGCACGGCTAAAGGCGAACGCATTCCCGGGATCTGGCTTCCCGGAACCGCGGGCGGCGAAGCGATTCTCGCGGTACACCCGGAAGGCGCTTCAGCCGCTCGCGGGGATGCGTCGATCGGCCAGCTCATTTCGTCCCGTAAGCCGGTCCTGCTGATTGACGCCTTCCAGACCGGCTCTGCGATCGAGGCCCGTAACGAGAAAGGGAGCCATTTTCTGACCTTCAACCGGTCGAAAGACGCCAATCGCGTGCAGGATCTCGCGACCGCCGGGTCCTGGCTACGGAGCCAGGGGCACCGGAACGTGCGAATTATCGGGCTTGGCAAGGCATCCGTCTGGGCATTGTTCGCCGCGGCCATACTGCAAACGGGCCTGACCGCCGACACGAGTTGGTTTGCCGGTACGGACGACGATTACCTTCGCGACTTCTTTGTCCCTGGCGTCCAGAGAGCCGGTGGTTTGGACGCGGCCCGTCGTCTGGTCGATTGAGAACCGGGGAGACGCAGGATGTACAGCGAACGACTGCTGCAGCACTTCCGAAATCCCCGCTTCGTGGGAGAGTTGGATCCCCCCGCGGTGACGGTGGAGGTCACGAATCCGGCGTGTGGGGACATCCTGAGGCTGTCGGTCCGATTCGAGGGCCTCATCGTGACCGAAGCGCGGTACAAGACCCGAGGCTGCACGGCGTCGATCGCGGCCGGGGAGGCATTGTGCGAGTGGATGCGAGGGCGGGGCACCGGGGATCTGGCCGCGTTGACCGTGGATGACGTGGATGCGGCGGTAGGCGGACTCCGGCCCGAGTCGAAACACGCGGCTGTGCTTTGCGTGGACGGCGTGAAGATGCTCTTGCGGTCGTTGGGCGTCCAGGGTTAGATGGTCTGAGCTTCCATCCTGAGGCGGTCCAACTCCTGGCGCAACAAGATCAACCGGGCCCGGCACGACGAGAGATTTCCGCCGCGCGCCTCCTGTTCCACGGACGAGAACAACGCTGCCAAGGAGGCTGCCCCGACATTGCCGCAAGCGCCCTTGGCGGAATGGGCGACCCGGGCGCATTCCGTTGCGTCGGCGCGCTCGAGCGCCGTTCCGAGTTTGACGATCTGGGCCGAGGCGTCGTCAACCAACTCCTTGACAATCTCACGCATCAACTCCGGATCGTCCAACGTGATATTCCGGAGCTGTGCCATGTCGATCACGATCTGTTCGGTTCCCGTCATGTCGCGCATTCCTCCGCTACACTCCGCGCCTGCCCCAAGTCTGACCTGAGTTTTGCATGATCCAGCTTCGACGCCAATTAGCTGTAATCCTTAGTACGAACTCCTTCGGTACCTATCGTTGTTGCGCTAAATGCTGATTAATCAGCAACATAGTCGTAGTCCTATGGGCCCGTTGCAGTCGCCGCTCAATCTGTGATTCTTAGTAAAGTAGGGCCCGGCGCCCGCGAAAGGTGGGGATTCTCATGGAATATCCGATGATTGTCGACGGCCGGGAGGTCGGAGTGGGGCTTCGCCGCGTCATCACGGTACCGTACGACGGCAGCGAATTCGGGACCGTATTCGAAGCCACGCCGGAAATCGTGGATCGCGCGGTCGCGTCCGCGGCGCGAGCGGCCGGCACGATGCGGGAGATGACCCGTGAGGAACGCTCCACCATCCTTCGCAAGGCCTATCAGGGGTTGCTCGACGACCGGGAGGGAATGGCGCTCACCATCGCCTCCGAGTCGGGCAAGCCCCTCAAGGAGGCGCGCACGGAGGTGGACCGCGCCGCGGGCACTCTGCTCTTTTCGTCCGAAGAGGCGCACCGGTTGGCGGGGGAGGTCGTGCCCATGGATGCCTCTCCGGCGGGAAAAGGCTACATGGCCATGACCGTCCGCGAACCGCTCGGGGTGATCGCCGCGATCACCCCGTTCAACTTCCCGCTGAACCTGCCCATGCACAAGATCGGACCCGCTTTGGCGGCCGGCAACGCCGTGGTTCACAAACCCGCCTCCACCACGCCCATTTGTGCCTTGCGCATGGCCCGCATTTTCCAGGACTGCGGCTTGCCCGCTGGTGCTTTGAATGTCATCACGGGGCCCGGCTCCGCGATAGGCGAGATGCTGGCGCTGGACCCTCGGGTGGCCATGGTCACCTTCACCGGAAGCGCGGAGGTGGGCCTCCGCATCCGTAGCCTGGCGGGGATGAAGAAGGTCACGCTCGAACTGGGGAACAATTCGGCCGTGATTCTCGAGGACGACGCGGACCTCGCCCGCGCCGTCCCCCGCTGCGTGACCGGCAGTTTCGCGCATTCCGGGCAGGTCTGTATCTCGATCCAGCGGATCTTTGTCCACCAGTCGCTCCACAACCAGTTCCTTGACCAGTTCACTTCTCTCACGCAAAAGCTGGTGATTGGAGACCCGCGGGCTTCCGACACCGACGTCAGTTCCCTGATTACGGTTGGAGAGGCGGAGCGGGTGGAAAGCTGGATCGAGGAAGCGGCCCGGGCCGGGGCGCGCCTGATGACTGGGGGCGATCGCACCCGCGCGACCGTGCGGCCAGCGGTGGTCGCCGAGGTGCCGGACACGGCCCGCCTGTCGTGTCAGGAAGCCTTTGGACCCGTGGTTTGTGTAAATGCCTACAACACGTTGGATGAGGCCATCTCCCGGGTAAACCTGTCTCCCTACGGTCTTCAGGCCGGAATCTACACGCAGAACCTGGAAAAGGCCTTTCGAGCGGCGCGCCAGGTTCATGTTGGCGGTTTCCTGATCAACGAGGTGCCTCAATTCCGGGTGGACCAGATGCCCTACGGAGGGGTCAAGTTGAGCGGAACCGGCCGCGAGGGGCCCAGGTACGCGATCGAGGAGATGACCGAGCCCAAGTTGATTGTTTGGAAGGTGTAATGCTTTCCTGGGGTTGCGAGCGCTCTTAACCGTAATGTTCCGGTTCCTTACCGATTCGTCGAAACATCCGCCGGGAAATAGCGTATTCCTACTCTATAAGGAACACTGCCTGCTCACCTTTCCGTGGGTGGCTCGTCTGAACCAGTGTTGGTTTATGGCCCAGCAAGCGGCAGTGGTGGTAAGCGCGCGATTGGCACCGCGACTTGACGAGAACGAGCTGATCAAAGCCGTCCAGAAGGGGGACCAGGAGGCTTTCGAGCGACTGGTTCGCGCCTACGACCAAAGTGTGATCGGGCTCGCGATGAACCTGCTCCGATCGCCCGAGGACGCCCGGGACGCGTACCAGGAAGCGTTCCTGCGCGTCTACAAGAACATCCACACCTTCCGCTTCGACTGTAGTTTCCACACCTGGCTTTACCGCATCGTCACCAACATCTGCCTCGACTACCTGAGAAAGCGCAAGATTCGAAAGGAAGAACCGGCGGTCGTCCACACTCTCGAGGGCCCCATGGACCGAACCTACGCCGTGGAAGAGGAGCGCGCCATGGGCGACCCTGAACGGCGGTATCATAATCAGGTCCTGAACCACCGTATCGGAGAGGCGCTGGAGGAGTTGACCCCCCGGGAGCGGATGGTATTCGAGTTGAGGCATTACCAGGGCATGCGGCTGAAGATGATTGGACAGATTCTCGGGACCAGCGAGGAGGCAGCCAAGAACTGCCTGTTCCGGGCGACCCAGAAGATGCGCACCGTTCTGGGAGAGTTCGCATGAACTGCCACGACGTCCAGGATGCGATGCCCCTTTACCTCTACGGGGAGTTGGCGCCGCACCAGGAAGAGGAAGTCGAGGCCCACCTTCACGGTTGCAGTTCCTGCCAGTCGGAATACGAAATCCAAAGAAGAATCGGACAGCTTTTGGACAATGCACGGCTGGAGCCGCCCGCCTTGGCCGCCGTGGAATGCCGTCGCGAACTGATGGCCATGGTGAAACAGGAAGCCATCTTAGGCCGGCCCGCATGGTGGGAATCCCTATGGAGTGGCCTCCGCGGAGGACTGCGCCCCGCAGGCGTCGCGGCCATGTTGGCCACGGCTTTCTTCGCCGGGCAGCGTTTGCCGGAGTATTCGCCCTTTGCGACCGCGACGCCGGTCGAACCGCTGGTCGCCTCGGTACGGGCCGTGGAGGCCGACGCCTCCGGCGGCGTTTCGATTCTTCTGGACGAAACACGGCGCCGGCGCGTCACAGGCGATCCGAACGATCAACAGATCGCGCACCTGTTGATGGCGGCGGCAAGGGACGAAGCCAACCCCGGACTGCGCGTCGAGTCGCTGGACATTCTCAAAAACCACTCGGACTCGGCCGAAATCCGTGCAGCGCTGATTCATTCGCTCGAGCAGGACCCCAACCCGGGCGTCAGGCTCAAAGCTATTGAAGGACTGAAGGCCATGGGGCGGTACCCGGATGTGCGCAAGTCGCTGGTGGGAGTGTTGCAGCACGACGAGAATCCAGGGGTCCGTGTGCAGGCCATTGACCTGCTGATGCAGCATCGGGACGACCGGATCGCGGGTGTCTTGCAGGGCCTGGTCGGCAGTGAAAGCAACGCCTATGTGCGCCTTCGCTGCAAGAACGCCCTGGAAGAAATGAACGCATCGGTAGGCAGGTTCTAGGCCGCCGGCAATGATTCGACACAAGAACAGGGCCGCTCTCGGGACTGCAAGGTTGGCCATCGCCATCGTCGTCCTGGGCAACCCGTCCTGGGCGTGGCAGGAGCGTCTGAGCCGCGAAGGGGCATTCTGGGTTCAGACGGTCAGCGGCTCGGAGGCGGGCTTTCCCGGAGGGCGCCTGCGGGTCAGCACGACTGGCCGCGTGTCGGTCACCGGTTCCCCCGAAGCCGGAGTTCAGTATCAGTTCGTGAAGAAGGTACGGGCGCGGACTGAGTCTGAAGCCCGAAAGCTTCTGGGCCAGTTCGTGATCCGCGCGGGCCGGCAGGGTGACCTCACTTCCATTGAGGTCATTCACGGCACCGGCAACGGCGCAACCGAATTGATGGTTCGAACACCCCGGGCGATGCGGGACATCCTGGTTGATACGCGAGGTGGCGCCGTCGACGCGACTGACCTGGATGGGGCTCTCCAGGTGCATACGGGTGGAGGGAGGATCCGGTTGGACCGCATTGGCGGAGCGGTCTTCGCCCGGACGGCCGGCGGCGAAGTGCAGCTTGGAAAGATCGGCGGGCCGGTGCGATGCATTTCCGCGGGAGGTCTGATCCGTGCGGACCAGATTCTCGGCGAAACGCGCTTTGAGACGGCTGGGGGCGACATCGCGGTCCGGGAAGTGGCCGGTAAGCTGGTAGCCTCAACCGCCGGCGGCGGGATTCGAATCGGGCGCGCCGGCGCCGGCGTCAGCGTGAACACCGCCGGAGGCCAGATCCATGTGGGCTCCGCTTTGGGCGCCGTGCTCGCGGAGAGCCTGGGCGGCCCGATCTACATCGGCTCGGCCGCCGGCGTCCGCTGTGAAACCGGCGGAGGCGCCATCCAGGTGACCAACGTCTCCGGCTACCTTCACGCCACGACGTCGGTAGGGGATATTGTCGCCACGCTGGCTCGCGGTCAGATCGCCGGCGACTCCTATGTCTCCACAGGGGCGGGCGACATCACGATCTTCCTTCCAGCCAGCCTGGGATTGACCATCCAGGCGCAGAACCGTTCCCTCGAAGGGCTTCGCAGAATCGTCTCCGAGTTCCCAAACGTAACGGTTCGCCGCCAGGGGAGTCTAACCGTTGCGGAGGGCTCCATCAATGGCGGTGGGCCTCTGCTTCGCCTCTCCGGCTCGGGTGGTACGATCTACATCAAGCGTCAGGAGTAGCTCCGGAGCCGGAAAATTGCGAGCGGCAACCCGCGCGGGCCGCGGGTCAGTAGAGTTTTCGAATTGACATGAACGCGCTTTGTTTTTGCAGAATTTCGGCGGTCTCCTGCCTGTTCGCGATTGCGTCTGGGGCCACCGTGAATGCCCAATCGGGTTCGCCGTCGCCGAAAGTCGCCGGCAGAACCGCCGTGGATCCTCGATACCAGAGCTTTTTGGGAGTCGGAGTGTGGGAGATCGACGCCGAGCGGGCCAAAGCACTGAAGATGCGGGAAGAGCGCGGGGTCGAGATTCTCAACGTCGAGGAACAGAGCGCGGCCGCCCGCGCGGGCTTGCTGCCCGGGGACGCCGTGCTCGAATTCAACGGCCAGCCCGTGGACGGAGTGGAGCAGTTCATCCGGCTGGTGCGCGAGACTCCGGCCGGGCGCACGGTGAAGTTCCTGATCTGGCGAAACGGCGCCGCCGTGAACGTTGCGGTCGCGATGGGCCAGAAACTGCGCCCCGTGTTTGGAATCCCGGAACTCCCTTTCGCGGTTTCGGTCCCCAGATCCCCGGACCTTCGAGGCATGGATATACCCAGGACGGTTCTCTGCTGGCAAAGTTTCGCGCTGGGGATCGAGAGCGAGGCCCTGTCTCCGCAGTTGGCTGAGTACTTCGGCGTTCGGGAGGGCATCCTGGTCCGGATCGTGACCAAGGCTTCCCTAGCCGACAAGGCCGGCCTGAAGGCCGGAGACGTCGTCGTTCGCGCCGACGACCGCAGGATCGCCAAACCTCAGGACATTGCCGACGCGCTTCGCGCTCCGAGGAGCAAACGGTCGCTGATCCTCACCATCGTGCGTGACCGTAAGGAAATGAACCTCACGCTGCTCCTCGACGACGACCCGTCCGGATCGCTCTGGTCCCGCCACAACGACGCCGGGGCCTGATTCGGGAAACTCGAGCCATCTATTTGCGCGCCGGCCGTGAACTACGATAGGCTGTGGTTCTCGGAGGAATCGTTGTTCGGTCGAGGTCTCTTCATCGCCCTCTTTGTCCCTGCCGTGGTTTTGGCCTCTCCCATTACCTATCTTGGCAGCGGCGGGCCGATTCCCGACGATGATCCCGGCGAGATTTCCTTTACGATCAACGTACCCGACGTCGGTTTTGTCACCGGGGGACTGGACAACGTCACGGTTCGTCTGATCAACCTCCAGCACACCGCCATCTCCGACCTGACCGTGACGCTGACCCAGGAATCCATTGGGGTCAGCCGGACCTTGTTCGATCGGGTCGGCCTGCCGGGTGACGCCCCTACCGCCGACCTGGATGACATCTACACGTTCTCCAGCATAAACACGGGGGACCTTTGGGGCGCCGCGATCGGCTTGCCGGACACGTCGGTGGTTCCCGGCGAACTGGCGAGTTCCGCGACCTACTACCCCACCAATGCCGGTTCCAGCGCGCCCAACGATTTCAGCGCCGCCTTCGCCGGGATCTCTCCCACCGGGATCTGGCGCCTCACCTTCACCGACGCCGCCGGAGGGGATGTTGGGATTCTGGGTAGCTGGGAACTGATTTTGGACATCCAGTCAACGGAGATTCCCGAGCCATCCTCCGCTCTGCTGCTTCTAAGCGGCGCTTGCCTGCTGGCGATCCGCCGGGTGATGGTTTAGCCTCCGGGCTACACTACGGCCATGGCGCGAGTCAGCACCTCGCACGAGCGCTTCTTTCAGTGTTGTCTGATCGGGCTGGTCGCGTCCGGGTATCTGGCAGTGGCCGGGTCCGGCGTTCTCGATGTCCCCACGCTCCTTCTGGCGCCCCTCGGGCTGCTGCTTCGGACCTTGGCGGTCTTCGGCTACTTGCGCATCGCCGTGCCGGACAATGTCGTAGCGGCCCTGACCATCGGGTATTTCGGGTTTTATCCGTTGGACTACCGCTATCTCTCGCGCGATTTCGTCGCGGCTACCACGCACCTGGTCTTTTTCCTTGCAATCCTGCGGCTGCTCACCGCCCAGCGCGATCGTGACTATTTGTTTACTGCGATCCTTTCCACGCTCGAACTGCTCACCGCCGCAATCGTCAGCTTCCAACTCAACTTCTTCGCGTGTCTCGGCGCCTATGTCCTGTTCGCGATCGGCGGGATGGCCAGCTCCGAGATCCGCCGCTCCGCCTCCCGGGCCGGCCACGTGACCCGCTCCGACGCGCGCTGGCAATTGGCGCCGCGGCTCGCGATCCTCACTGCGTTCATCGCCGTCGGCACACTCGCTCTCACCGGGTTCCTGTTTTTCATGCTCCCCCGCACCGCCAACGCAGCGCTGGGACACCTGATCCAGCGCGGTATGTATCTGCCGGGGTTTTCGAACCGCGTGGCCCTCGGCGAGATCGGCGAGTTCAAGCTGGATTCGACGCCCATCATGCGGGTGCGGTTCTTCACCAGGGACAACCGGTGGGAAACGCGCTGGCGCGGCGGCGCCCTGATCCATTTCGACGGCCGGCAGTGGACCAGCCCCGCGCAATCGGGAGAGCTGATTCGCCTCGAGCGCGGCATGGCCAGGCTGGCCGATGTCCGCCAGCTTCGGCGTCCCGGCCGGCGCGTCCGCTATCGGGTCGACCGCAAGCCCATCGACTCCGACGCCCTCTTCTTCGCAGGGATTCCGGAACACCTCGAGATGAATGCCATGGCGCTGCGCCGCACGTCCGAAGGCAGTTATCGCCTCGGTCCGGGGGAAACCACCGCGACTCAGTATCTGGCCGTGGCCTATTTCGAGACCGAGCCCTACGAGACCGCCCGCGATCAGCCGCCGGTTCCTCCGGCGATTGGCGAGCGATACCTTCAGTTGCCTCCGCTCGATCCGCGGATTCCCACGCTTGCCGACGCATGGACACGCGAAGCCCCCACCGCGCTCGGCAAGGCCCGGGCGATTGAAGCACGGCTTCGCGCGGAGTATGGCTACACGCTCGACCTGACCGGCAACGTCTCCGGCGATCCGTTGGCGCACTTTCTGTTCGAGCGGCGCCGCGGCCACTGCGAGTATTTCGCTTCCGCAATGGCGGTCCTTCTCCGGTCCGCGGGGATACCCGCTCGGATGGCCACGGGATTTCTGGGAGGAACGTTCAACCCGATTTCCGGTCAGTATGTCGTTCGCGCGTCCGACGCCCATGCCTGGGTGGAAGCCTTCCTTCCGGGCTGGGGATGGGCGACCTTCGATCCCACCCCACCCGACACGAATGCTCCCCGGTTCTCCCTCTGGTCGCACCTGAACATGTACTTCGATGCCGCCGACACCCTTTGGCAGGATTGGGTGGTCACCTACGATCTGGGCCGCCAGGTGCTGCTCGCGGAGAGGATCGAGCGCGCCGGACGCGGATGGCGCTTCGACTGGCAAAGCCGCCTCGGCGCGGCGGCGAGTACGGCCCGGCGGGCCGGCGAATGGGCGCGCGAGCACGGCTGGGTGTTCGGCATTCCCCTGCTCGTGGCCGCCGCGGCGGGGTGGTGGGGCCCTGGGCTTTGGCGCGCCTTGCAGGTCCGCCGGCGCATCCGGTCGCTCCGGCGGCGCAAAGCGGAAGCTTCCGATGCGACACTGCTCTACCTCCGGTTCCTGGAGGTATTGCGGCGGAAGGGATACTCCAAGCCCGCGTGGCTCACGCCCGCAGAATTCGCGCGCACCATCCGCGCCGGACCTATCGCTCACGCCGCCACGCAATTCACTTCCGCCTACCAGGATTTGCGATTTGGCGGTAAAGTAGAGGCTGCTCCCCGCCTCACCCTGCTGCTCGAAGAGATGGAGCGCCACGAGTGACCTTGGATCGCGATCGCCATCAGGAGCGGATGGACGCGTTGTCGGAGGCCATCGTCCGCCTCCTGCGACGCCAGGATCAGCTTGAAAGCCGCATGGCGTCGCTCGAACGCCACCTGCGGGGCCAGTCCGTCGAGGCGGAGGCGGCTCTGTCTGTCCATCCCGGTCCCTCTTCCGATCCGCGACCTTCTTCCGAGCCGCGACCGGAAGGGAGCGGACAATACTCCGAGCCGCGACCGCCAGGGAGCGGTGGCGCCCCCGCGCACATCCCGGTTCCACCTCCATCCGAACCCGCTCTGGAAACCCGCCTCGGCCTCACCTGGATCAATCGCATCGGCGCCGTGACGGTCCTGTTCGCGGTCGCGTTCTTCTTCAAGCTCGCCGTCGAGAACGAGTGGATTGGCGAGAGCGGCCGCGTCGTCTTAGGCGTGTTGGCCGGCTTTGCCTCCATCGCCGCCGGCGACTGGATGTGGAAGCGCGGCCACCAACTGTACGCCCACGGCATCTCCTCCTTGGGAATCGGCATTCTTTATCTCTCGTTCTACGCGGCGTTTGGCTTCTACAAGATCGTTCCCGCGGGGTTCGCCTTTGTGACCATGGCCGCGTCGGCGGCATTGGGCGGAGTCCTCGCACTGCGCTACAACGCCCAGGCTATTCTCGTGCTCGGGGCGCTCGCCGCCTATGCCACGCCCATCCTGCTCTCGACGGGGGAAGACCGGCCATGGGTTTTCTTCGGCTATCTCGCCATCATCAACGCCGGCGCCCTCGCGGCCGCGCGGCACCGGCGGTGGGTTCCGGCGGAAGCACTGTTTCTGATCGGCACCGCCGGGCTCTACATGGCCTGGTTCGCGGACCGCTTTCGCTCCTCCGACCCCTCCAGGCAGATGGTGGCGACGGTCTTTGCCATCATCTTCTACGCCCTGTTCGCTTCTTCGAACGTCCGCCTCTTCGCCATGGCTGCGCAGGCCGCGGCCTTGCTCATCTTCAGCCCGATCTGGAAGCACGACCCCACCCCGTTTTTCCTGTGCACCCTGGGTTTGTCTGCCAGCGGACTGGTAATCGCGCAGGTCCGGAACTGGTCGTATCACGCCCTGGTCACGCTCTCGGCGGCCTTCCTTTCTTACGCGGGAACGTCCTTCAGCTACGACCTCCCGGAGCTTCGGATCTTTCTTTTTCTGACTCTCCTGTTTCTCCTGTTTTTTGTGTGGCTGCCGTTCCGGTTCCTGGTACAGCAGGCAGCGGCCGAATACGCAGATCTCCTGGTGGCCGCCGTAGCGGCAATCGCGTACTTCGCCTCCGTCTTCGCCCTGTTTGACGGCCGCCACAACGCCTATCTGGCGCTGCTGTCCGTCGCCCTCGGAGGCCTGTATCTGGCGCTCGGCTATCAACTCTGGCAGGTTCAAGCTGAAGCGATGAAAGACACGCGCCCGGCCCTGCTGAGCGGCGGCCTGGCCCTCTGCTTTGTCACGCTTGCGATTCCCATTTACTTCAGCGGTTACACCATCACCCTCGCATGGGCCGTCGAAATGGCCGTCCTGGCGTGGGTCGCCGCCCGGATGAACGTCGGCCGCCTCATCTGGTCGTCGACGCTTCTGGGAATGCTGGTGATCGTTCGGGTCTTCTTCATCGACTCCGGTATCTACCTTGATCCCAAGACCACGCTCGCGTTCGTCAACTCCCGGTTCCTCGGCGCCCTGGTGGCCGCCGTGGCCCTCGGTCTGTCGGCGTGGTGGGCCCAACCCAAGCCCTTGCGCCTGATGTTCTATCTGGGCGCCCACGCGGTAATGCTGTTCGCCCTGCTGCAGGAGATGGTCGAGGTCGCCCGCCGCCTGGAAGGCTCCTACTGGAGCATTCGCAGCGTCCTCATTTCACTGACAATCGCGGCCTACGCCGTCCTTCTGATCGTCGCTGGAGTCACCTATCGCATGGCGCTCAACCGGATTCTGGGTCTCGGCTTGATTGCCGTGGTCGTGCTCAAGCTTTATCTGTACGACATCTGGACGATGCAACTGGCATATCGCGTGATCGCCTTCGGGGTGTTCGGGTTGCTCTTACTGTCCACCTCATTTCTGTACTCGCGATACCGTGCATCGATCGAAAGCTGGTGGAAGCAGGAGGAGAGTCATGAATGATCTCCTCGGACGTAGGTCCAGGGCGCCGCGGATTCGCTGCCGGAGCGCGATCGTCCTGCTCGCCGGCCTGCCCCTTCTCGCCGCGCCTTTCGATTCCACTCGCTGGAAGTACCGCCGCTCCATTGAGGTCCAACAACCGGACCGCGTCCAGGTGATCCCGATCGACAGCGCCGTTTACGCGCACACGCGTCCCGATCTGGCCGACCTGCGAATCACGCGGAACGGCGAAGAAACCGCCTACGTTCTGGAAACGCTCCGGGAGAGAGTGGAGCGGCGCGAAGTCCGGGGCTCCATTCTCAACAAGGCCGTCATCCCCAATTCCGGGGTCCGGTTTACCCTCGATTCCGCCAAGGCCAGCCGCCATTCCCGCATCACGTTCGTGACGCCTGAGACCAACTTCCGGCAGCGCGTAAGGATCGAAACGAGCGAGGACGGCCAATTCTGGGCCAATGCCCGCGAGAACGGATACATTTTCGACTTCTCGCAAGGCGACACCCACGCCGCGGTGCTCACGGTCGACTATCCCGTCTCGACCGCGCGCTACGTCCGCGCCACCGTTTTCGGCTGGACGCGGTCGGCCTCGGTTCAGGATGCCGGCCTCGAGTATTGGGAACGGATCGATGCCACGCGCGACATCGTCGGGACGCCGGCACCCGAGCGTACGGAAGATCCGAAGACCCAATCGTCACTGCTGGTTCTCGATCTCGCCGATCGGATGCCGCACGACCAGGTCCGCCTCGAAAGCGACGGCGCCGCCTTCCATCGGGCGGTGGAAATCGAAGCGAGCGACGATCGCCAGGATTGGCGGGTCATTTCTCGCGGCGTCATTTTCCAGGTTGACGGCGAGCGCTCCCTCGCCCTCCAGTTCCCCGAACGGAGCGAGCGGTACCTGCGGTTGAGAATTTTCAACGGGGACGACCGGCCCGTGCCGGTGACCCGCGTGATCGTCGAGACGCTTCGCCGCCAGATCAAGATTCCGCCGTTTCCGCTCAGCGGCGCGTATGTGCTGTATTTCGGAAACGAGAGCGCGCACCCGCCGCTGTATGACCTGACGGCCGTCATGGCGCGCCAACAGCCTCTTCCGGAGATGACTCCGCCGGTTCGCGAGTGGCAGAACAATCCAGCCTATGTTCCTCCCGCGGCGCCGGTGAAGCCGTGGACCGAACGGTATCCCGGCGCGTTCTACCTGGTGTTGGGCACGGCCGTCGCCGGAATGCTCGTCCTGACGCTGCAGTTTCTGAAGAAGATCCGGCAACAGAGCCCGGAGCGCGCTGAGGGACGCGGGGCCGGCCGATCCGGTTCGCGCTAAAATTCCCCTTCCGATGAAGACCCTCCTTGGCTGCCTGGCGATGGCGGTTGCGTTTGCGGCGCCGCCCCGTTTTACGGAATTCCTGATTTCGGATCAGTTTACCTATCCGTACGGGGTGATGGCCGCCGATCTGGACGGCGACGGCGACCTCGACATCACCGCGTCCGACGCCCGCGCGAACAACTCGCTGTACTGGTTTGAGAACGATGGGAAAGGCCGCTTTGCGCGCCACGTGATTCACCATCAACCTCCTCCCGCGTGGCGTCTAGAGCGGCACGCCATCGCCGACATCAACCGCGACGGCCGCCCTGACATCGTGATCGTCGAGAACTCGACCGGCGACCTCCGGTGGCTCGAGAATCCCGGACCCGCGCGCGTCCGCGAGCCCTGGAAAGTACACTTCATCACGCTGTCGGCCCGGGTGCCGGGGGCGTACGATGTGGACGCCGGCGACCTCGACGGCGATGGCGATCTCGATGTCGCAGCGTCCAGTTGGCGCATGGGCAATATGTTCAGTTGGCACGAGAACCCCGGCGCCCTGTCATCGCGGGAATGGAAGCAGTCGAACATCGCCGAGAACCTGCTCGAGACCCGGATGGTGCGCCTGGTGGATGTCGACGGCGATGGCGATCTGGACCTGATCGGCACGGCGGCGCGCTCGGGCCTGGTTCTGTGGCTCGAGAATCCGGGCAAGCCGTCCAGGCTCCCATGGTTGTTGCACTATATCGACCGCGCGGCGCGCCCCGCGCACGGCCACGCTGTTGACATGGATGGCGACGGGGACGTCGATCTCGTGATGGCGCTTGGGATGGCGGGCGATCTGGTGCCTTCGGAGGTCATGCCGGTGGTCCATCAGGTGGTCTGGTACGAAAACCTCGGAAAGGGCGCGGCCTGGAAGCGGCACACGATCCAGCGTCCCTTCGAGCAGGCCTTTGAAGCCGTGGCCGCCGACCTTGATGGGGATGGCGACAAGGACATCGTGGCCACGGCGTGGCATGCTCCCGGCAAGCCCGGGATCGCCCTCGCCTGGTTCGAGAACAACGGCCGGGGAGGCTGGACCATGCACGCCCTCAAGGAGAACTGGTCGCACGCGATTCAGGTGATCGTGGCCGACTTCAACGGCGATGGCCGTCCCGACATCGCGGCTGGCGCAGAGGACGGTTCCATGGACCTCCGCTGGTGGCGGAACGACGCACGCTGACATTCCCCTCGCGCCTCGGAAGGCTTGATGGTTTCGAACCTCGAAACACCGGCCACTCTACCATTGTGAATTGAACTCATTATGATGCGTCCCCACCTCCTTCTCGCCCTGGCCGCGTGTTTGCCCCTATCCGCCGCCGGCCCCCGGTACTCGATGTTCTCCTTCGATGACCACACCATCCCCTTTCGCCACAACCTCTACCTGAAGATGAACCAGCCGGTGAAGTACTCCGGCAACCCGGTGGTGCCGCGCGGTCCCGCCGGGAGCCCTGACGCGATCCGCGCCCAGTTCTACGGGAGTGTCATCCGCGTAGGCGCCAAATGGCGGATGTGGTATGCCGCCATGGCCCATGACGGCGCGGTCGGCAGCCGCACCACCGGGTTCACGATTGCGTACGCCGAAAGCGACGACGGGCTCGCCTGGCGCAAACCCAACCTCGGGCTCACCGAGTTCAACGGCAACACCACCAACAACCTCGTCAGCCTGTCCCCGAAGCTGGACTATTCGCTGGTCGAGCCCCTGGCGAGCTTCGTTCTGCACGAACCCGAAGACCGCGACCCTGCGCGCCGTTACAAGATGCTCATGTATGGCCGCTACTACGACCGCTCCGACACGGCGCACCGCCGTCCGCACGCCACGATCTATCCCTACTTTAGCCCGGACGGCTTGCGCTGGAAACTCGCCCGGCCCGCTCCTCAGGGTCCTTCGTTCGACGAGACCACCGCGCCTTTCACCACAGCGCACGTGTTTGAGATGGGCGGCTTGTACAAGTTCGGCGGGCTTTATTACGTGGCCGGGCAGGAGACCTGGCAGGACGCCTGGATGCCCGACGGAACGCCGGCGGGCCGCACCATGATGGTCCACTGGTCGGGGGATTTCATCGAATGGTCGCAGGAGAAAGCGTTCGCCTTTCAGCGCTACGGCTATCGCTCCCAGAAGGAGAATCTCGAGGAAGCGCACGAGCCGGCAGGGGTGTGGAATCGCGGCAACGTGCTGTTGGCCACATATGGCCTGTGGCACGGCGCCAGGCGCAACAGCGATCGCCGGATGGACCTCGGCTTCCTCCTATCGAACGACGGCCTGCACTTCCGGGAACCGATCGCCGATGCGGTGTTCATTCCCGCCGGCAAAGAGGGCGAGTGGGATCGCCGCGGGCTGATTCACGGCCAGGGCTACGAGAACACCGGCGACCAGACGTACATCTACTATGGGACCTGGGACCTCGCCTCCGACAAAGAGGCCGGCGGCGCCGTGGGAGTGGCGATGCTGCCGCGAGACCGCTTCGGCTCGCTCTCGACGAGGCTGCCGGGCTACGGCCAGTTCACGACGATTCCGATTGGGGCGGCGCATGACCTTCGAACGCTCCGCCTGAACGTGGACGGGTTGGGGCCCCGCGCCGCGTTGCGGGTCGAGATCATCGACGCCTCCGGACAGCCGATTCCCGGCTACAGCGGCGCCGGCGCGGCCATCGTGCGCGAGTCCGGCCTCGCCGTGAAGGTCAAATGGCCTCGTGGGCGCACCCTCACCCGCGACTACCGGGTGCGTGTGCGCTTTGAGGGCGACGATGTCGGGAACATCCGGTTCTTTGCCGCCTACCTGGGAGATTGATCGGCGCCGCTTAGGACTGCGACAATCAGAAGGAACGCGCCGAGCGGCGCGATGCGTTCCGGCTCCACACGCCATGGCTGCAACTGAACTCGACCACCAGAATCTGCGCGCCCGGCTGGCCGCCATGTTGCGCGACGACATTTTCTCCGGAAAACTGAGACCCGGCGACCGCGTCGTCGAAAGCCAGTTGGCCAAAGAACTGGCCCTTGGCCAGCCCTCGATTCGTGAGGGCCTGCAGGTGCTCGAGCACGAGGGGCTCATCACGCGCCTGCCGCGCCGCGGTTGCCACGTGACCCACCTGACCGATGAAGACAAGCTGAAGATCTACGAGGTACGCTTCGAACTGGAGCCGCTCGCCGTCGCCAGGATTCCCGCCTCGAAACTGGACGAGGTCGGCGCCGAACTGCGCCACCACCTGGACACGATGGAGAACGCGGCCGACGAACTCAATCTGGAGGTCTGCAGCCGGGCCGACCTGGAGTTCCATCGCGTGATCTGGAGGGCCAGCGGTAACGAGTTTCTGGTGCGCGCTCTAGAGGCGGTGACCGTTCCACTGTTCGCTTTCAATCGCATCTGGTACCATCAGGCGGGCAAGCCGGCCAACCGTGTGGTGATGTCGATCACGGAGCACGCCCGGATGATCGAGATCATCGGCTCCGCGCTCGACCCCGGTGAGAAGGGACAGGGGATCCGCGAGATCCTCGAGCGCTTCTCGATCAAGGAGATGCAGGAAGGGATGGTCGAGAGCGCCGCGAGTCACGCCTGGTGAACCCGGACGGCCCCTGTCGTCAACAACTGAACCAACCGCCATGCCCGCATGGGACCTGGAATGTGTTCTCCTATCAGTTTCCGGTAAGTGCCCATGAAAGCCCTGATCCACGTTCACTCTCACCTCGGCCAATACCCGAACTCCGCCAGAATGAGCGCGGATGGCGCCACGTTGTGCCGGCTGTTCCGCGAAGCCGGAGTCACTCACGGCGTTACGTTCTCGATCGAAGCCTGCTTCGGCGGCATGGATGCCGGCAGGCCCGGCGTGCCGGAGGCCGCGTGAGTTCCCTGGCGGCCCGCATCACCGTATGCCTGATCGTCGCTTCGGGCGCGAGCACGGCTGCCGACCCGAGGCTCCAGATTCTCAAAACTCCGGATGGCATTCGCTTCGGACTGATCGGCGCGAAACCTTCGTCCCCTGCCCCAACCGTCTTCTTCCTGGGCGGCGGCGTGGAGGAGAGCCTCTCGGAGCCCCAGTACATCGAAGCGCAGAATGAGTTCGGCTCCGGCGTCTTGCACGCGACCATCGACCTGCCCGGTCACGGCGCGGAACGCCACGAGGGTCAACCGGCTTCGCTGCGCGGCTGGCGGTATCGCCTCGATCAGGGCGAAGACCTCGTGGCCGACGTCGCGCGCCGTGCCACCGCGGTGCTCGATTACCTGGTCCGGGAGCGCTACACGGACCCGGCCAAGGTTGGGGTTTTCGGCACCTCCCGCGGAGGGTTCATGGCGTTTCACTTCGCGGCGTCGGAGCCTCGCGTCCGGCACATCGCGGCGTTCGCGCCCGTCACCGACCTGCTGGCGCTCGCCGAGTTCTTCGGCATGCCCAACGACCACCGGGCACGAGCGATCGCGGCCGCTACCTTGGCCGGCCGCCTCGCCGACCGCGGAATCTGGATCATCATCGGCAGCACCGATCATCGCGTCAGCACGGATCGCGCGATGGAGTTCACGAAGAGAGTGATCGAGGCCGCCGAAGCTCGCGGCCGGCGCCCGGGCATTGAACTGCACGTCGAGCCCAGCGACGGCCACCGCGTCCCTGACGGCTGTTACAGCGAAGCCGCCAGGTGGCTGCGCAAGCAGTGGGAGAGATCAACCCGGAACTAGGTGCGGCTGTCGTTCCCGCTCGCCAAACAATTGAGAGTCCGGGGGAACACCGGCCGCAGGCAGCATCAGCGCTGGCGCCTGGCCGCCATGACTTCACAGCCCTACCGCTTCGGCGAGGACCCGATCGCGGATGCATGGATGAATGGAACGGCTTTCCACCACATCGATCTCGGTCCCTAACAGATCCCTGAGATCACCCAGAAAACCCGCAAGGTCGAAAAGCGTTCGCCCGGACTCCAGGTCCACCAGGAAATCCACGTCGCTATCCGGGCGGCTCTCACCGGTTGCCACCGACCCGAACACACGGACGTTGAAGCAGCCGCGCACACCGGCCAGGCGCAGAATCTCGCTTCTCTTCTCGTGCCGCAATGCGTCGAGCGTTACCATTGCCTTACTCTCATTGTCCTTCAAAGGCCGGCTTAACTCCAAAGCGAAATTTGACTCTCCCCCCTCCCGTCCGATATTCTGAAAATTCTGATAGAGGCGCGGTGGCGATGAGTATGCCGGCGGGTGGTTCCGAGCCGTTTCGGACAGCCGGGTGAAAGGCGCCAGGGAGATTGACCGCCGAAATCGTGGCCGGAAGCGGATCCGGTGCGGTTGGGGGGCCTGGTGAACAGCCGGTCCACTGTCATCTGTGGGAAGCCATGGGTGGAGCGCTATCAGGAACGGCCATCTTCGCCTCCCGCGCGGATCCTTCCTGCGGTTTCTCCATCCAGACTGATACGGGTCCTATGAATCTGTTCGAACTGACGCGAGCGTTGGTCGACATCGAGTCGATCACCAACAATGAAGAACGGGTGGGCGAGTTTCTCTTCGACTACCTGGGTCAACTGGCGGCCAAATCCCACGGATCCATCGAGCGCATGGAGGTGGAACCGCGAAGGTTCAACGTCCTGGCGGTGTTTGGGGAAACACCGGCCGTGACGCTGTCGACCCATATGGACACGGTGCCGCCCTTCTTCCCGTCGCGGGAAGACGATGAGTTCATCTGGGGCCGCGCGGCCTGCGACACCAAGGGCATCATCGCGTCGATGATCAAGGCCGCCGAATCCCTGCTGGAATCGGGCGAGAACGGCGGCCTGGGCTTGCTGTTCGTAGTGGGAGAAGAGCGCAACAGCGCCGGAGCGTACGTCGCGTCCAAGCATCCGCGCGGCTCGCGCTTCCTGATCAACGGTGAGCCGACCGAGAACAAACTGGCGCTGGGTTCGAAAGGGGCGCTCCGCTATGAGGTGATCGCGCGCGGCCGGATGGCGCACTCGGCGTACCCGCACCTCGGGGACTCGGCCATCCACAAGCTGTTGGACGCGCTGGACCGCATCCGCCGGATCGAGTTGCCGGTGGACGAGGTTCTGGGGCCGAGCACCATGAACATCGGCACGCTGAGCGGAGGCCGGGCGCCCAACGTCATCCCGGACGAGGCCAAAGCGGAAATCTTCATCCGCCTGGTCTGCGACTCGGCTTCCACCCGCGCGGCAATGGAGCAGGCCGCCGCCGGCCTCGCCGAAGCCAATGTCGTTCTGGAAATCCCGGCCCTGCGATTGGGCTCGCTGCCGGGCTACGAGACCGACGTCATGGCCTACACCACCGATATTCCCGCCTTTGGGACCTCGTGGGGACGGCCTTTTTTGATTGGGCCCGGCACTATCCACGTGGCGCACACGCTCGAAGAACGGGTACCCAAGCGGCAACTGCTGGAGGCCGTTGAAATCTACAAGAGCATGGTACGGAGTTTATGGAATCAAGAATCGAATGCGGCATCCTAGGCGCCACCGGCATGGTGGGCCAACACTTCATCAAGTTCCTGGAAGGCCACCCCGAGTTCAAGGTCACGTGGCTGGGAGCAAGCGATCGGTCCGTTGGGAAGAAGTACCGCGATGCCGCGAAATGGCATTTGGGCGGAGGGACTCCGGCCTACGCCGCCGAACAAGTAGTCAATGAATGCAAGCCCGGAAACGCCCCACGGCTGCTGTATTCGGCGATGGATTCCTCCGTCGCCACCGAAATCGAACAGGCCTTCGCGCAGGCAGGCCACGTCGTCGTGTCCAACTCGCGCAATCACCGCATGGATCGGGACGTACCCTTGCTGGTTCCCGAAATCAATGCCGACCATTTGAAACTGATGCCGGTGCAGCAGCGGCACCGCGGCTGGAGGGGGCAGATTGTCACCAACCCCAACTGTTCCACCATCGTCCTGACCATGGGCTTGGCCGCGATGAAGCCGTTCGGCATCCGCAAAGTCATCGTTACCACGCTGCAGGCGATCTCCGGAGCAGGTTATCCGGGCGTGCCGTCGATGGATATCAACGCCAACGTCATTCCGTTCATCGGCGCCGAAGAAGGCAAGATGGAGTCAGAGACGCAGAAGATCATGGGCGACTTCGCGGGCGACCACATTGAACCGTTGCGGGCCAAGGTGAGCGCGCACTGCAATCGAGTTCCGGTGGTGGACGGACACCTGGTGACCGTGTCGGTGGAGTTTGAAAGCAAGCCTACCGAGGCGGATCTGATGGCCGCGATCGACGGATTCACGGGAGTGCCGCAGCAGCGTAAGCTGCCGAGCGCGCCGGAACGGCCCGTGATCTACATGCACGATCAGGACCGGCCCCAACCGCGAAAGGACGCCGAGAAGGAGCGGGGCATGGCTGCCTTCGTGGGCAGGCTTCGGCCCTGCCCGGTGCTCGACTGGAAGTTCATCGCGCTGGGCCACAACACCATCCGCGGCGCGGCCGGAGCGGCGGTACTCAACGGCGAACTGATGGTTTCGGAAGGATTGCTGGACTGATGATTGTGATGAAATTCGGCGGCACGTCGGTCGAATCGGCGTCCGCCATCGAACGGGTCGCGTCGATCGTCAAGGCGCGGCTGGATCGAAAACCGGTGGTCGTGGTTTCCGCCATGGGAAAGACGACCAACAAGCTACTGGCGATGGCCTCCGCCGCCGTCGCCGGCCGCCGGAGCGAGGCGCTCGAGCAACTCACGGATCTGCGGGCGTTTCACGTCAGAGAAGCCGAGGCGTGTCTACTGGACGAGGACCGCACGGCCGTTCTGGCGGCGCTCGACGATCACTTTCAGGAGATCGGCGAGCTGCTCAACGGGTTGGCCGTGCTGGGCGAGTTCACGCCGCGATCAGTCGACGCCATCTCGAGCTACGGCGAGCGCATCTCGAGTTTCCTGGTCGCGCACGCGTTCCGGAAGTTCGGGCTGCCCGGGACTTACGTCGACGCGCGCAAGGTCATCGTGACCGACCGGCGTCACTCCCAGGCCCAACCACTGTTCGAGATCACCTACGCCAGGCTGGCGGAGACCATTCCGCCTCTGGCCGCCGATCGTGTCGTGGTCATGGGCGGATTCATCGGCTCGACCGAGGACGGTGTCACGTCGACGCTCGGACGCGGCGGTTCGGATTTCACCGCATCCATCGTGGGGGCGGGAATCGGCGCCGAAGAGATCCAGATCTGGACCGACGTCGACGGCATGCTCACCGCGGATCCCACCGTGTTTCCCGGAGGCTACCGCGTCAAGACGATTTCGTTCGAGGAAGCGGCGGAACTGGCTTACTTCGGCGCGAAGGTACTGCACCCGTCAACGGTCGTACCGGCCATCGACCGCAGGATTCCGGTTTTGATTCTGAACTCCCGCCGTCCGGAGGCGCCGGGCACCCGCATCGTCGCGGAGTCGGTGCCCTGCCGCAACGTGGTCAAGTCCATTTCGTGCAAGCGGCGGGTCACCGTGGTGAACATCACGTCCACCCGCATGCTGATGGCCTACGGCTTCCTCAAGCGGATCTTCGAAGTGTTCGAGAGGCACGAAACTTCTGTCGACATGCTGGCCACGTCGGAAGTCAGCGTTTCGCTGACCATCGAAAACACCACGCGCCTCGACCGCATCCGGGAAGAATTGAAGGAGTTCGCGGAGGTGTCGGTGGAATCGGGTCAGGCCATCGTGTGCGTGGTGGGAGAGAATATCCGGTACACCCCCGGTGTGGCGGCGCGGGTCTTCACCGCGCTGAACGGGATCAACATCCGGATGATCTCGCAGGGGGCGTCGCGGCTGAATGTCGGCCTCGTGGTCGCGGAGTCCGATCTGCCCGCGGCGGTCGCTGCGCTGCACCAGGAACTGTTTGAATCGCCGGACCCGGAGGTGTTTGAATGAAGTTGGCGCTGGTCGGCTACGGCAAGATGGGCAAGATGATCGAAGGGCTGGCTCCCGCCTACGGGGGCGAGGTCGCGCTTCGGCTCGACGAGTTCAATAATGCCTCCTTCGAAGGCATCACCCGGGAGAACTTTGCCGGCATCGACGTGGCCATCGACTTCTCCATCCCGGAAGCGGCCGTGGAGAATATCGAGCGCATCTCGGCGTTGGGCGTCAACCTGGTGGTGGGAACCACCGGATGGTTGGGCCAGATCGAGCGTGTGAAGCAGGTGGTGGACCGAAGCGGGGTAGGCCTGGTGTGGAGCCCCAACTACTCGATCGGCGTCAACGTGTTCTTCCGGCTGGCGGCAGAGGCGGCCCGGCTGATGGAGGCGTATGATTCATACGAGGCGTGGGCGTACGAGATTCACCACTCCGCGAAAAAGGACGCGCCGTCGGGTACACTGTTGAAACTCGTCGAGGAGATGAAACAGGCCGGATACCGGCGCCGGATCGATGTGAGTTCCAACCGCGCCGGGGCTCACCCCGGCACGCACGAGATCGGCTTTGATTCGGCCGCCGACACGATCACGTTGAAGCACGCGGCGCGCAGCCGCGAAGGGTTCGCCCGGGGCGCGCTGCACGCGGCGCGCTGGGTGGCCGGCAAGCAAGGGTTTTTCGAGTTTTCCGAAGTGCTGTTCGGTTGAGGAGGAAACGATGTTTACTGGATGCGGTACGGCGATGGTGACCCCGCTTTCGCGGGATCGTTCCCTGGATGAAGCAACGCTGCGGCGCCTCGTCCGGCGGCAGATCGAGGCGGGAATCAATTTTCTGGTTCCCTGCGGAACCACCGGCGAAAGCCCCACCCTGACCCGCGCCGAGCACCTGCGCGTGGCCGAGATCACCGTCGAAGAGACGCGGGGGAAGGTTCCGGTGCTGGCGGGCGCGGGGGGATACAACACGGCTGAAGTGATCGAGTTGGTGGGCGAACTGGCCGACCGCGGCGTGGACGGCATCCTGTCCGTGACGCCGTATTACAACAAGCCGACCCAGGACGGACTGCTCCAGCACTACGAGGCGATTGCGGCGAGCACGTCACTGCCCATCATCGTCTACAGCGTGCAGGGGCGGACCGGCGTCAACGTGGAGCCGTCGACGCTGGCTCAGCTTGCCGAGATCGACAACATCGCCGGCGTCAAGGAGGCGTCGGGCAGCATCCAGCAGATTGCCAATGTCCTGCAGAAAGTGCCTGATGACTTCCTGGTGCTGTCAGGTGACGATGCGATCACGCTGCCGCTGATGGCCCTCGGCGGCAAAGGGATCATCTCGGTGGCCTCCAACGAGATTCCCGCCGAGATGACGGCGCTGGCTCAGGCCTGCCTGGACGGCGACTTTGCCCGGGCGCGCGGGATTCATCGGCGCTATCACGCCCTGATGGAGATCAACTTCGTCGAGTCCAACCCGATCCCGGTGAAGGCCGCCATGGGGTTGATGGGGTTGCTCGAACCGGTCTACCGGCTGCCGATGACCCCGCCGAAACCGGAGAATCTGCAAAAGATCATCGGCGTCCTGGAACGGGTGGACCTGATGCACGCGCGTCACGCGCCGATGACCCATTGAGGGCGAACTGAGATGCCCGCCTCGGGCCGTTACAGGGCCGCTGGTGTGAGACGGAGGAATCACCTTCTTGCTGCAACCCGAAATCGAAGCACTCTTTGACAACCCGCCCTCGGCCTACGGGCCCGAGCACTTTCAGTTGTTCCAATCGTTCAAAGAGGCGCTGAACGAAGGCCGCATCCGCGCCGCGGAGCCGGATCCGTCGAGCGCGAGCGGTTGGCGCGTGAACGGCTGGGTGAAGAAAGGCATCCTGGCGGGATTCCGGATGGGCCAAGTCGTGGACATGTCCGCGGATTCGACCCGCCAGCCGTGGTTCGACAAGGCGACCTACCCGGTCCGGCAGATGACGGCGCAGAGCGGCGTCCGGATCGTGCCGGGCGGGTCCAGCATCCGCGACGGCTGCTTCATCGGCCGCGGAGTTACCTGCATGCCGCCCATGTACATCAACGCCGGGGCCTATGTCGACAGCGGAACGATGGTCGATTCGCACGCCTTGATTGGCAGTTGTGCCCAGATCGGGAAGAACTGCCACGTTTCGGCGGCCTCGCAGATCGGAGGGGTGCTGGAACCGGTGGGCGCCCTGCCCGTCATCATCGAGGACGACGTCCTGGTGGGTGGCAACAGCGGCGTTTACGAGGGCACGGTAGTCAAGCGCCGCGCGGTCCTGGGAACCGGCACGATTCTGAATCGCTCCACTCCGGTGTACGATCTGGTCCGTGAAACCGTCCATCGGGCCAGCGACGAGGGACCGCTGGTGATTCCCGAGGAGGCCGTGGTCGTGGCCGGCTCCCGGGCGGTGTCGTCCGGTAAGGGCAAAGAGTGGGGAATCTCTCTCTATACGCCGGTGATTGTCAAGTACCGGGATTCCAGGACGGATGCCCGGATTCAGCTCGAAGATCTGCTACGCTGAGGTAACCAGGCGGCTTGGCCGCCACGCCTATGCGTATAGGGTGTAGTACGCTATCCCTATGACTGCCAAACGAGCCATGACCGTTGGAAGCGTGGCGGCAGTTGCCGTGACGCTAGGAATCTGGGGCCTGCGCGCCTCCGCCCAGAGCGAGGTCCGCAATGAATCCAAACCGCCGGCGGACAAGGATTTACCTCGCCGCTTTACGGTGCGCGCCGGTACCATCGAACGGACCATCCGGGTGACCGGCCAAACGGCTGCGCGGAATTTTGTGACCATCACCGCCCCTATGATGCGCGGGCCGGATTCCGGCCGTGCGCTGGTCCTGATTCAACTGGCCGAACCCGGCCAGAGGGTGAAGAAGGGTGATCTCATCGCCCAGATTGACGCCCAATCGCTCAAGGACCACGTCGACGATGTCCATTCCCAGGTGGTCCAAGCGGAAGCCGACATCAAGAAACGAAAGGCCGAGCAAGCCATCGACTGGGAGAACCTCCAGCAGACGCTGCGCGCGGCCAAAGCGGAATGGGACAAGGCGAAACTCGACGCCAGCGCCCAGGAAATCCGCATGCCGATCGACGTCGAACTGCTCAAACTGGCCGTGGACGAAGCGGAGGCCCGGTACAACCAACTTCAGCGCGATTTGAAGAGCCGCCAGGATTCGTTCAATGCGGAGATCCGCATTCTGGAGTTGACCCGCGACCGCCACGCCCGCCATCGGGACAGGCATAGGCACGATGTTGAGAAGTTCACCATGCGATCCCCGATGGACGGCTTGGCCGTACGCGAGTCGGCATGGCGCGGCGGCAACCAGCTCGCGCAGATCGAGATCGGAGACCAGGTTTCACCGGGTCAGACGTTCATGAAGATCGTGGATTCGTCCAGCATGCAGATGACCTCCACGGTAAGCCAGATCATCAGCGATGAGTTGCGCCGCGGCCAGGCGGCCACGGTCTATCTGGATGGATTCCCGAGCGCCAAACTGGCGGCCCGTGTGAACAACTTCGGGCAGATGGCCACCGGCGGTTGGAGACAGCAGTTCTACATGCGATCGCTCCCCTTACTGCTGGACATCGAAGGCACAGACAGGCACCTGATTCCCGACCTTTCCGCGGGCGCTGACATTGTTGTGGCCCGGAAAGAGAATGTCCTGATCATCCCGCAGACGGCTCTCATCAACCAGGGCGTCCGCACCTTCGTCCGCGTCGACGCGGGCAAGGACCGCGAGGTGGAGGTCGGGATTCGGGACAACCACAACGTGGAGATCGTGAAGGGTCTCGAGGCCGGTGAGCAGATCTGGCTGGAAGCATCGGCAACCGAGGAAACCAAGCCCGAGGCCAAACCGGCCAGCTAGTCGATTCGCGCCTATCGACTCCCTCTTCCTCGCGGTCTATCCTGAAGTCGTGTTCAAATCCTCATTCGCCGTAGCCGCGGCCCTCGCCACGGTTCTCCATGCCGCGCAAGGCCCCAGCGTAGTCGAGCATGGGGTCGTCTACGAACAACCCGGCCGCTTCGGCGGGTGGCCCGCCAACAACGGACTGTGGGCCTGGGGCAACGAGATCGTGGTCGGATTCACAGCGGCGCACTATTTGAAGCAGGACATCAACAAGCACCAGATCGACCGGTCGAAGCCCAGCCAAGCCACCTTCGGCCGCAGTCTCGATGGCGGCAAGACATGGTCGTTGGAACAACCGGAGCAGTTCCAGATAGGCCAGGCGGCCGCCACGGATCTTCGCGAGCCCATCGACTTCACCGTTCCCGGTTTCGCGATGACCCTCCGTTCCGGCAGGCCAAACGCTCTCCTCTACCACTCCTCCGACCGGGGCCGCACGTGGAAGGGCCCGTACCGCTTCCCCTTGTTGGGCCAACCCGGCATCGACGCCCGCACCGACTACCTGGTCAAGGGTAAGCGCGAGTGCCTCGCGTTTCTCACCGCCTCCAAACAGAACGGCAAGGAAGGCCGGGTGATCTGCGTGCGAACCCGCGATGGCGGCCTTACCTGGGAGCGGCTCTCCTTCATCGGCCCCGAGCCCGACGGTTTCTCCATCATGCCTTCGACCTTGTGGATTGGGACCCGGTCGCTGTTGACAACCATCCGCCGCAAGGAGCAAACCGGCACCTGGATTGAGGCGTACCGGTCCGATGACGCCGGCGGATCCTGGCAGTTCCTCAACAAACCCGTTCCCGACACCGGCGCCCACAGCGGCAATCCGCCCAGCCTGTTCCGCCTCCGGGATGGACGCCTCGCCCTGACGTACGGAGTCCGCTCCGAACCGTACCGCATCTGCGCGAGGTTTAGCTCTGACGATGGCAGAACGTGGGGTGACGAGTTCGTCCTTCGGAACAACGCCGCCGCTTGGGATCTCGGGTACACCCGATCCGTCCAGCGGCCGGATGGGAAGATCGTCACGATTTACTACTTCATGCGCGAGGCGCTCGCCGAGCGGTACATCGCGGCAACCATCTGGGATCCGGGCCGGCGATAGCGAAGGCGACGGGTCCTACTCCTCCATTCTCACGGCCTTCACGAAGGCCTCGATGTTGACCAGGAGCGCGGGCGCGGCAATCAGGAAACAGAAGATCGGGAACCATGCCCCCTGGCGCGTGTACAAGGTTTGCTCGCGGACGTACGAAAAGGGCAGCCGGCCGGCCCGTTGTTCAAACGAGGGCATTCGCTTCACCACCCGTCCCGCCGGATCGACCGCAGCCGTGATCCCGTCGTTGGTGGCGCGAAGAATCCACCTTCGGTTCTCCGCGGCCCTCATCCGCACCAGAAGCAAGTGCTGGCCACGGGCCGACGGACTCCGTCCGAAGTAGCCGTCGTTCGAGAGGTTGAACAACACTTCGGCGCCCCGGTGGACAAACGATCGAACCAGGCCGGGAAACGCCGACTCGTAACAAATGAACGACGCCGCCTGCCGGTTGCCCATCCTCGACACGACGATCGATGTGCCGGCCACGAAGTCTCCGACTTCGCCCGAGATCTTCTCCGTGACCGCCGCTAGCGGCCAGGGCACGAACTCGCCGAACGGAACCAGGTGGATTTTGTCGTACCGCGAGATCTGCGTGCCCTGCGGCGAATACAGAAACGCCGAATTCAACGGCGCTCCCTTAGCCGTGTGCGCAACGCCTCCGAAGAGCAATGGAAGCCCCGTGTTCATAGCAAGGGCCTGGACATGGCGGCGGAACAGCGCGTCCTCGTCGGGGTAGAGCGGCGCGGGGATTTCCGGCCACACCACCAGGGCGGGCTTGACGCGGCCCGGTTCGAAGATCGACTGCAGCGACAGCGCCACCATGCGGCGGTGAAACGAATCCGTCGTTTCGCGGGTCCAGCGGGTTTCTTCCTCGACGTTGGGTTGCACGACCGCGGCTTCCGCCTCCGGTTCCGCGGGAGCGGGTAGTTCGGGAAGTAGCCACAACAAAGGCAACGGGAGCAGCCAGGCCAGGTGCCGTCTCGGCCGGCGCAGAACCAGCAGCGCGCAGGCCGTCGACATCATCATGAAGACGAACGACAGTGCGTGCGCCCCCGCCAGGGGCGCCAGCCTCATGGGCACGCTCATGTCGGCCCCCGCGTTGCCGAGCGTTATCCACACATACATCCACTGGCCGGCGGTCACGTCCACCGCCACCCAGAGCGCGGCGATGGCGGGAATGGCCCAACTCATGCGCAGCAGCGGCCCGGCCAGCCACGCGAACAGTCCGAAGTACATGCCCTTGGCGGCGCAGTACAGAAGAAAAATGGGCCAGGATGCAAGGCCGCTGACATTGCCGTGAACAACGATGACGAATCGGATCCAATCGGTGATGCCCGCCAGGCACGACGCGCCCGTCAGCCATCCCAGCAGAAAGCGCCGCGGGCCTCGAGGCTCTCGCGCCGCCGCGATCAGCAGGGGTGTCAAGGCGATCGTGATCAGGTAGGAGAAATCGAAGCGGGGGAAGGTCAGGATCAGCAGGATCCCGCTGGCCACCGCAAGCGACAGGTTCAGCACGTTTCGAGTTGCGAGGCGCGGGCCTGCTCGTTCACCAGGTCCGCCATGTACGAACTCCGCACCAGCGGGCCGCTGAACACTGCCTGAAATCCGATCGACTGGCCGAAGTCGCGCCACGCGTCGAACTGCGCCGGCTCGATGTACGCCGCCACGGGCAGGTTGCGCCGGGTCGGCTGCAGGTATTGCCCGATCGTTGCTATCCGCACATCCACGCCGCGCAGGTCACGCAGCAGTTGGCGCACCTCCGGATCCCGTTCGCCCAATCCGGCCATGAAGCCCGACTTGGTCATGATGCCGGGCCGCGAGCGCCGCGCGAACGCCAGCACCTCCAACGACCGGCGATAGTCTGCCTGCGGGCGTACCCGGCGGTACAGCCTCGGCACCGTCTCTATGTTGTGGTTGAAGACGTGCGGTTCGGCGTCGAGGACACGCTTCACCGACGTGACGTCCCCGCAAAAGTCCGGCGTCAGCACCTCGACCCTGGCCTTCGGCAGCGCCCGCCGGACCTGGCGCACCGTCTCGGCGAAGTGCTCCGAGCCGCCGTCGGCCAGGTCGTCGCGATTGACGCTGGTGATGACCACGTAGCTCAGGCCCATCTCCGCGGCCATCCGGGCCACATTCTCAGGCTCGCGCGCATCCAGTCGCATGTCATGCTTTTCCGGCGAGCCTTTCGGCACCGAACAGAAGCCGCAGCCGCGCGTGCAGCGGTTCCCCAGGATCATGAACGTCGCCGCCCCGCGATGGAAGCATTCGTGGATATTCGGGCAGCGCGCCGATTCACACACGGTGTGCAGGTTCAGGCGCCGGAGACTGGTCTTCAGCGATTGGATCGAAGCATAGTGCGTGCGTCCAATGCGCGCCCACTCGGGCAGGCGCGGACGCACGCGTGGAGTCTCCGGCGGGCCAAGGCCGGAGATTTGAACCAGGGAGTCGTTCAACTCAGTATTTTCGCACGAACGGCTTGAAGCCTACGCCTTCCAGCTTCGCACGCTCGGCCGGGATATCCGCCGGAACCAGCGGCCCGACCAGCACACGCACCGTGGAATCGTCGGGTCCCGCGGCCACCACCGATTGGATGCCCTTCTTGCGAAGCGCTTCCACCACCGACGCCGCGGCAGCGACCGCCGGCGCGGAAACCTGCAGGAAAATGTCCCCCGCGGCCGGAGTGACCTTCTGGAGGCCACCCGCCGTGGCTGGGGCGGGTTTCGGCTCCGTCTTCCGGACAGGCGCGGCAACCGGCGGAACTCTGGTTTCCGGCTTGGTTCCTGCCTTGGCCACCGTCTTGGGAGGCTCCGGAGGCGCCGTCACCGGTTGCGTCGTGACAGGCTTCTTCACCTCTTCGGCGGTGACCAGCGCCGCTTTCCCAGGTTCGGGCGGAGCCGTCGATGTCTGGATGGTCGCGGGAGGCGTGCTCATCGGTGCGGGCGTCACCGCCGAGGGCGTCGAAGCGGCACTGATGTTCGACGGCGTCGAATGGCGTCCCACAAAGTACCCCATTGTGAAAAAGACGCCGAACATCACGACCACAATGAAGAATCCACTGAGCAGTTGTCGATTGCCGAGTACCAGCTCGTATTCGCCGTCATCGTTCCTTGGCATGGGACGATCTACTCTCCTTTTTTCCTGCTGCCGGACACGCCGGCCTCTGCGCAAAGGTCCTCGCTCCGCTTGGAGTCCGGGCGCCTGAATCGCTACAGTCTCTCACTCGTCATTATATCGGGCAAGTGCGGGGATACAAGCCAGGGATTTACCTGAGAAATGCTTGGATCGACTTAAGTTGCGTGCCTATCGACGCGATCATCCACAGGTACGATCCCAGGCAGGCAACCGGCCCGCCTGCGCCCGCGGCCAGGATCGGATGAATGCGAATCGGCGGCGCGATCAGGAACACCAGCCCAAGGCAGCAGGCCAGGACCCCGGCGAATGCCGTGCCGTGGACCGCCGCTTGCGATCCCCGCGCGGCGGTGACGATGCCCGTGAACGGGGCCGCGAGCAGCAGCGCGATTCCCAGGCCCACCACAATCACGCCCCCAAGGCGTAACGGCTGACGGCTCAATCCGAAGACGCCCACCAGCAGCAGCACGCCGCCGAGCGAGCCGGGAAGAACGCTTCCGGGCGCGCAGAGTTCCCAGTAGACTCCCAGCACCCCGATCATGGCAAGCAGGAACGCCACGTTAGGGTCGGCGATCGCCTGATGCACCCACGTGCGCATCAGGAGGCCCCGACCGTGGCCGAGTAGTGAGACTCCACGTATTCGGCGAGGATGCCGATGAACTCCGCCACGATGCGCTCGCCGCGAAGAGTTCGCAACAGCTTGCCGTCCACGTAGACGGGGGCCACCGGTTCCTCGAACGTTCCCGGCAGCGAGATTCCAATGTGAGAATGCTTCGACTCGCCGGGGCCGTTGACAATGCAGCCCATCACCGCGACCTTCATCTTTTCCACACCGGGATACTGCTCTTTCCACACCGGCATCTGGTCGCGCAGATAGTCCTGGATCTGCGACGCCATTTCCTGGAAGAACGTGCTGGTGGTCCGGCCGCACCCCGGACAGGCCGTCACTTGGGGCGTGAAACTGCGGATGCCGAGCGATTGCAGCACCTGCTGGCAGACCTTGACTTCTTCGGTGCGGTCCCCGCCGGGCATCGGGGTCAGCGAACAGCGGATCGTGTCGCCGATGCCTTCCTGCAGCAGGATCGACAAGGCCGCGGTGGTGGCGACAATCCCCTTCATGCCCAGGCCCGCTTCGGTCAGGCCGAGGTGCAAGGGGTATTCG
Source organism: uncultured Solibacteraceae bacterium (assembly GCA_964529305.1). Lineage (GTDB taxonomy): Bacteria > Acidobacteriota > Terriglobia > Bryobacterales > Bryobacteraceae > CAZGUX01. The sequence goes on from CAZGUX010000009.1 coordinate 35,691, forward strand.
CCGCGGGCCGCCAGTTCGCGGTAGATCGCGATCAGATCCTGCACGCCGCTCACCTTGGCGCTGAGGATGATCATGTCGCGGCCAAGGCCGTAGCGCTCCGCGGCCTCCGCCGAACGCAGCGCGCTCACGACGATCGCTTTGTGCATCACCTCTTCGGCCGACTTTGGCCGGGCCTGCCGCCCATTCTCGTCCATCATCTCCGTCAGCAATTGCTGGTCGAGAGAGCCCCAATTCACGCCGATTCTCACGGGCTTGCCGTACTCGATCGCCGCCTCGATCATCGTGCGGAAGTTGTCGTCGTGTTTCTTGCCGATATTCACGTTGCCGGGATTGATGCGGTATTTGGCCAGCGCCCGGGCGCACCCAGGATACTTCTTCAGCAGGATGTGGCCGTTGTAATGGAAGTCGCCCACGATCGGCGCGTCGCAGCCGAAGGTGCGCAGAATGTCGACGATCTTTGGAACCGCCGCCGCGGCCTTTTCGGTGTTCACCGTCACGCGAACCAGTTCGGAGCCGGCACGCCACAGTTCCTGTACCTGGTTGACGGTGGAGGCAACGTCTTCGGTGTCGGTGTTCGTCATCGACTGAACCACCACCGGGTGGTCGCCTCCCACATGGACTCCGCCCACGTTCACGGCAACGGTTCGGTGGCGCAATATCCGCGGCATAGTGGTTCCGATGGGCCTCCTGAGCTGAATACTTTAGTGTATCAGGGGGCCGATGAAGTCCCGGTTCCCGGCCGATCGAACGTGCCCTCGCGGAGTTTTCACCCATCTCAAACTTCGATCCATTGCTGTTTCATTTCCATATTTGACTTGGATCACCGGCTCGGTTAGCGTTGACCCTAAGCGTGTGTCGAACAGTTTGCCTGCCGGCACACTACGACTGCTAAAGGAGGTTTGTCTCAATGACCATTTCCCGATGGTTCGTCCTGATTCTGGCGTTGACCGCCGTTCTGTTCGCCCAGGTGGAAACGTCCACCAGCATTCGCGGTCTCATCACCGACCCGACCGGCGCCGCCGTGCCTAACGCCAAGGTCAGCATCCGCAACGTGGCCACGGGCGAAGAGCGGACTTCGGAGTCGGGCCCCTCGGGCGCCTACTCCTTTCCCTCGGTCGTCCCCGGCACCTATGACATCACGGTTCAGCATCCCGGCTTCAAGAAATCGGAAGTGAAGAACCGCGTGGCCCAGGTCACGCAGCCGGCACAAGTGGACTTCGGACTCCAGGTGGGAGACACGGCCGAATCCGTGACGGTCTCGGCCGAGGGCGCCGAACTGATCAACACCGCCTCGGCGGAAATCGCCGGCACGATCGTCAACAAATTGGTCCAGGATATCCCGCTCAACGGCCGCAACTTCTTCGATCTCGCGGTCACGTTGCCCCACGTTTCCCTGCAAAACATCGCTCCCCAGGCTTCGTTTGCGTCGTTCTCCCAAAACGCCGTATTGGGCGCGAATCAGGCGAATCCGCTCTTTCGCTCGTCGGGGATCTTCGCCGCCGGCAACCGCGATTCCGCCACCAACGTGTCGATCGACGGCGTCAACATTCAGAGTTCCGTCTACCGCCAGGCCACCCCGCAACAGCCGCCTTCGGCGATTCAGGAAGTGAAGATCCACGTTTCCAGCCTTGCGGCCGAATTCGGCAACGGCGTGGCCTTCGTGAACGTGATCACCAAGAGCGGATCGAATGCGTTTCACGGGGAAGTCTACGAGTACCTCCGCAACGAGAAGACGGATGCAAACACGTTCTTCAACAACCTGGCGATCGACCCTCTGAACCCGTCGAAATCGCGAGGCAAGAATCCCTTCCGGCAAAACCAGTTCGGCGCCGCGGGTGGCGGCCCGGTCCTGAAGAACAAACTGTTCTTCTTCGCCGCCTACGAAGGCCTTCGCGTGCGGCAGTCGACGCTGTCGATCATCACCGTGCCTCCCGACAACCTGCGCGCCGGCGATTTCTCCACCTACACGCCTCCCGGTTCCGGGCAGAACGTGTTCCTGCCGACGCCCGTTATCTACAACCCATACGACTACAACCCGGCGAACGGACTGCGCCGGCCATTCCCCGGCAACCGCATCCCCTTAGGCCAGTCCGGACTCTGCGCGCCCCGGTCGGCCTGCGTCGATCCGGTCACGCTCAAGTTTCTGCAGGATTTCGTGCGTCCCCCCAACGGGGTCATCGACGGCATTCCCCGGTACATCGATTTCTCCAAGCAGCGACTCGATAGCGATCAGGGCCTGATCCGGATCGACTGGGCGAAGAGCGAAAAGGATCGTGTGTACGGCCGCTACGGAAAGACTGAATCTCCGACCATCAACCAGTCGGTGGAGTCCCTCGCCGGCCTTTCGCAGAACTCGAGGGATCAAAGCGCCACCGTCCATTGGACGCGAGTGGTGTCGCCGGCCATGGTCAACGACCTCACCGTCGGCTACGCACGGCCCTATTGGCTTTATGGCAAGGACCTGAATGTCCCCGATGCCGCCGCCCAGATTGGCTTGCGCAACACCTCCGGCCTCCCGGGGGGACCGGGATTCTCCACCGGCTTCAGCATGAACTCCTCGCTGAGCTTCCTGCTCGAGGGCACCGACAACGTCTACCAGTTAGGCGACGACCTGACCTATATCCGCGGCCGGCACAACATCAAGATTGGCTTCCAGGCCGTCGAGCGGCGCTTCTTCTACCCGAGCCAATCGAACGACAAAGGTTCGTTTACCTTCTCCCCTGTCTACACGCAGGCGTGCCCGGACGGACCGGCGACCTCCGCCTGCAACCAGGCGCGCGTTGCGGCCGGCATCGGTTCGCAGGGCGGTCTCGCCTTCGCGAGCTATCTGCTCGGTACGCCGTTGAACGGTCTATTCCAGCTCAACAATGCCGTTTATCGCGGCCACAAGCGCTACTACGGCGCCTACATTCAGGATTCCTGGCGGGTCAACCAGAAGCTGACTGTGAACTATGGGCTCCGGTACGAGCATTGGTCGCCGTGGCTCGTACCCCGCAACACCGTCGACTCCTTCAATGAACGGACCGGCGAGATCCTGTACGTCCTGCAGAACCCCCTCGATTATCTCGATCCGTCGAAGGGCTACGGCCGGACGGCCCCGCTCAATCCCAATCTCCCGCGCGAAGGTCATCGCACCTCGAACCTCGACTTTGCCCCTCGCCTGGGCTTGGCCTACACGCTCTCGTCCCGCACGGTGTTCCGCGCCGGCGCGGGGATCTACTACGACGGCAACTCGAACACCAACCAGTTCTCCGATATCAGTTCGGCGGTCGGGCCGTTCCGGTTGCGGTACGAGCCCGTGGCCGCCTCCAACGAACAGGTGCCCAGCCTTCGCATCGACGGCAACTACCCGTTCCCGGGACCCACCGCGATTCCGCGGCCCAATTCCACTCCGTTAGGCACCTTCCGGTTCGTACCCCAGGATTACCCGGTCTCTCGCGTCCTCGAATGGTCGGCCAGCATTCAGCATCGGTTAGGCCAGGAGTGGGCCGCGGAGATCAGCTACCAGGGCACCAAGGCGATCCGTCTACCGATGTTCATTGACGTCAACGCGCCGGAACTGCCCCAGGGCTCGCTGGCCAACGTAGGCATCAACGACCGCCGCCGGTTCCCCTTCTGGGGCGTCGTCGGCACGTGGGCGCCCATCGGCTTCTCCGCCTACCACGGAGGCAGCGCCAGCATCCGCAACAACAGTTGGAAGGGTCTTACCCTGCTCTCGAGCTTCACCTTCGCCAAGAATCTGGCCAGCTCGGTCCTCGGCACCTCCGATCAGGGCAACACCCACTACAAGTACGCGTACATGTGGAAGGGCCCGGCGGAACTCACTCCACGGCTCCGGTTTGTCAATAGCTTTGCCTACGACCTGCCGTTCGGTCCCGGCAAACAGTTCGCCAGCGGCGTCAACGGGCCCGCGGCAGCGATCGTCCGCGGGTGGACTTTCTCCGGCCTGATCGACATGACCACCGGCGCCTGGCGCCGCGTCACCACCAACGACGTGTCCGGCACCGGCTACGGCAACATGCCGGATCGCATTTGCGATCCGCGCGACGTTCCGGGTGGCCAGAACCGCTTCCAGTGGTTCAACACCGCCTGTTTCGTCAACCCGGCCTTCGGTACCTGGGGCAACTCTCACATCGGTGTCTACGAGGACCCCGGCATCAACAACTGGAACCTCGCCTTCACCAAGGTCACGCCGATCAAAGAAATGGCCCGCGTTCAGTTCCGCCTCGAGATGTTCAATGCCTGGAACCACACGCAGTGGGGCGGAGCGTCCAACTCCACCCTGGTGTCGGGCAACGTCAACTCGGGCCGCATCACCTCGACGCGTCCCCCGCGTCAGATGCAGTTCTCGATCAACGTTCAGTTCTGATCTCTTCTTCCAAGTGGCGCCGGGCGGCGTATTCGGTCGCCCGGCGCGCCGGAGTCTCCCATTTCACCATCCAAACGGTCTCCGGGGCTTCGCCCCGGTCTTGAGTTTGTACATTTCTGCTCACCGCCGGGCCTGTCGGAGACCGGTCTCCGACAGGCGTATCCTAGGCTTCGCCCCTGTGCGACGCGTTCACTGGTTTCCCCGCGATGTTGCCAGTCGCTATCTCAGGTAGGCGGTGGAGATGACGGCCAGGATCAGGAACATTAGCGCCATGAGCAGGAACCCCAGCCACCGGCGACGCCGCGCCTGGCTCCATTGCCCAGAACCTGTCACCTCCCGGTTGACCATCTGGCCCATCGTACGCCGGAGCCTTGCCCGGCGCCGCCATGATTTTCCCCAGCGGGCTGTCCAAGCCCGGGAGCGGCCACTCCTGCCGGAACAGCGGGGCGCGCGTCTGGACGTATTATCGTTAGGAAGACGAGATGGAACGCATTTTTGAAGGCCCGGAGCCAGTCATCGTCAACGCGCTGGGACACGGCGCCGGCGTTCTGATTTTCGGCATCTTCCTCTACCTTGTCTTTCGAGAGCGGTCCGCGTCCCGATTGCGCGCGGGGTGGCTCTCGCTCATGGCGGCAGCCCTGGCCCTTTTGTGGAACCTGGCGTCTCTCGCGGTCCTCGCGATGGGCAGCCAGGGAACCGGCCCCGAACGAGCCCTTGCGGCCTTCGGTTTCTCCGTCCTGAGTGTGTTGCCGGCGGTCCTTCTGCATCTCTGCCTTCTCGACCGCTTTCCGGTCCTGGTTCGCGCAGGCTATGGCCTCAGCGCCGTGGCCGTGGCGACGCACGTATTGGAACTGGCGCAGAGCGCCGCTTTGTACCATCGGCTTGGCCTTTCGATCATCACGGTTGGATTCGGAACTCTCACCGCTCTCGCGGTCTTTCGGGTCATGTGGTTCGACGAAGGCAATCCGCGGTTTCTCACGTCCCGGATCCTTGCGGCGATGTCCTTGTTTTTCTTCGCCATGTCCTTCGTGCATTTCGGTGAAGGGCATACTTACCAGGCCTGGTCGTCGGAGCTGGCCGTGCATCATGCCGGCATTCCCCTGGCCCTGTTCGTTCTCATGCAGGATTTCCGTTTTGTCCTGTTGGACGCGTTTATCCGGTTCCTGGCGAACGGACTGCTCGCGGCTCTGTTCGGCGTGGCGATCGCCGGAATTCTGCCGGGCATGAGCTTCGCGGCTCAAGCGGTGACCTCCACGCTGCTCCTGGCCGGATTTGCCGTGTCCAGGGAATTCGTCCAGAAGCTCCTGACTCGAATCGTTTTCCGGCGGCCCGATCACGGCGCGATGGAAAGGGCGCTCCAGGCCATGCGGTTGCAATACGGCAGCGAGGCGGAGTACCTGAGACGATCGTTTGAAGAAATCGCCGCGCTGATGAAGGCCCGCCTGATCGATCTGGCCTCCGGCGCGGTCAGGTCCCAGGAACTCATGTTTCCCACGCTGGCCGGGGTCCTGCCCGAGTTTCGAGACAGGCGCCACTACGACATCCGGGTAGTTGTTCCGATCCGTCTCTCGCACGGAGACGTGCGTTACGCGTTTCTCGGCGAACGGCGGGGAGGCCAGCCGTATCTTAGCGAGGACCTCGCCGTGCTCGCCCGCCTGGCGGGTTTCGTCAGCGAGCAGGTGGAGCGGATGCGCGAGGCCGAGGTGCAGAAGCTGGTCTCTCAAGCAGAACTGCGAGCGCTGCAATCGCAAATCCACCCGCACTTTCTCTTCAACGCCCTCAACACGTTGTACGGAGTGATCCCACGCGAGGCCGCCGGGGCCAGGAAGTTGCTGCTGAATCTGGCCGACATCTTTCGCTACTTCCTGCAGTCCGACAAGGCCTTTGTCCCCTTAGAGGAGGAGATGCGGATCGTGGAGGCGTATCTCGCGATCGAAAAGGCGCGGCTCGGAGAGAAGTTACAAACCGAGATCGTTGTGGACCGCGCGGCTCTGCGCGAACCGATTCCCGTTCTCTCGATACAGCCGATTGTGGAAAACGCAGTCAAGCACGGAGCGGCGGCCCGGCCCCAGGGCGGCAGCGTGCGTCTGGAGGTCACGCGTGAAGAACGCGGGCTCCGCGTTTCGGTGACGGACACCGGTCCAGGCTTCGCGAAGGCGCCCACGCCGGGATTGCGGACAGGTGTCGGCCTGGACAACGTTTCGCGCCGTCTCCATCTCTGTTATGGACCGGTAGCGGAGGTTTCGGTCGACTCCGATTCCAGCGGCAGCCGTGTCAGTTTCTTCGCGCCTCGGGAGAAAGCCGCGCCGGTCCCGGTGTGATTCCGCGCCCGGAGGACCGGGCCGGTCACTGTCGCGGTTTGCCCGTTCACCGGCGGAAACCTCCCGCTGGTTCATCGGTCGGGTGGCGCCGTGCCGGCCCGTGCTACACATGAAGATCGAACGCCATGACAGCCGGCTATCTCAGGACACTGCTGGTCGATGATGAGCCGATTGCGCGGCAGGTCCTGCGCGAAGAACTTCAGGACGTGCCGGACGTCGAAGTCGTCGGCGAGGCCGAAGACGGCGAACAGGCGCTCGAGCGCATCGGCGCCCTGACTCCCGATCTGCTGTTTCTCGATCTGCAAATGCCGGGTATGGACGGCTTCGAAGTGGTGCGCAACCTGGCCGGCGCGAACCCGCCTTGTATCGTGATCGTCACGGCGTTCGATCAGCACGCGATTCAGGCGTTCGAGGCGGGAGCCATCGACTACCTGCTCAAACCGGTAGGGCAGGAGCGTCTGCTCAAGTGCGTGGAACGGGTCCGTCACCTTCGTAGAAGCTCTCTCGCAGTGGCCGAGAGCGTGGCCAGGCTGCAGGATGTCGCCCAGCAATCGCCGTTCACGCGGCCTCGCAAGATCGTGGGCAAGCTGGGCGATGAATATCATTTGTTGGAGAGCAGCCAAGTGCTCGCGTTCCAGGCCGAGAGCGAACTGGTGTGGATCGTCACCCGGAAACAGCGCTATCTCGCCACACAATCGCTCAAAACGATCCAAGAAAAGCTGGGAAACCTGAATTTCGCGAGAGTCCATCGAAACGCACTGGTCAACCTCGACCAGGTGGCCAAGATGGCTCCCCTGAGCAGCCAGCGCTGGTTGTTGACGCTGGCCAACCAACAGGAGTTCATCGTCAGCAAGCGCCAGGCCCGCTCGGTACAAAAGCTACTGAGCTGGTAGCGTCCCCGCCTGCCCGCTCACCCGGATAATCCGCCCGCTGGCCTCTTCTATCGGCCCGGTTGCGCGTCGTCTCTAGGTGAAGCCGGCGCCGCGAGTCACACTTGGTGCGAGATGAGACTCAGGTACTCCGTTTGGATAGTTGCCGCCTGTTTGCTGGGCGCCCGCGGCCCGGTCTGTTCGGCGCAGTCGACAGGTACGATCAAAGGCGCCGTCACATTAGATACGTCCGGCGAACCCATGCACGCCGCCCTAGTGATTCTGTCGCCGCTCGGCAAACGTATCCATGCAGGCGATGATGGCCGGTATGAGTTCCGCGATCTGCCCGCGGGTTCGTACGAAGTGATCGCGCGGGCGGTTGGCCTGTCGGACGAACGGCGCAGGATTCAGTTGGCGGCCGGAGGCGTCGAGACGGTCGACTTCCGCTTGCGTCTGGCCCCTGTCCACCAGTCCGTTACCGTGACCGCGACGGGACGGGAAGAAGCGACGCTTGGCGTGTTACAGGCGGTCGCGGCTCTCGACCCGACCACTCTGCCCCTGCACAGCGCCGGGTCACTGGGAGAAGTTCTGGAAGGCGAAACGGGAGTTGCCAAGCGCAGCTTCGGGCCGGGTTCGGCGCGCCCCGTGATCCGTGGGTTCGACGGCAACCGTGTCCTGATCATGGAAGACGGAATCAATACCGGCAGCCTTTCTTATCAATCGGGCGATCACGGTGAACCGATTGACGTCAACAAGCTGGAGAAGCTCGAGGTAGTGCGTGGGCCGGCAACGCTGCTGTATGGGTCAAACGCCATCGGCGGCGTCGTGAATGCGGTCACTCGCCACGACGCCCACGAGCATACGTTCCCGGGCGTCCGCGGCTTTCTTACTGGCGTGGCAGGCTCGAATAACGGACTCGGCGGAGGGACAGGGGGATTTGAGTTCGGCACCAAGACCTGGGAGTTCTGGGCCTCGGGGGGCGGCCAACGTTCCGGGGACTACGAAACCCCACTCGGGACCATTCAGAATTCGCAAACCCGGATGACCCAGACCGACGGCGGCCTCGGCCGCTACGGAGACAAGGGCTTCTTCAGCTTCAACTATGGGTTCACCGATTCTCATTACGGGATTCCGTTCGATCCGGCCGAAGAGGATCCCGAGGTGCCCATCCTCAAAATGAGGCGGCACAACATCCGATTCAACACCGGGCTGAAGAACGTGGGCGCGTTCGAAAGCATTCAGGCTCGCCTGAACTACTCCGACTACAATCACGCGGAAACCATCGAGGATGTGCCCGAAACCAGCTTCTTCAACAAGCAGTTTACGTATCGAACCGTGTTCGATCAGAAGAAGCGCGGCCGTCTGGGCGGCAGCTTCGGCTTTTCGGGGCAGTACCGGGACTACGAGACCATCGGGGAGGAGTCGCTGGCGCCACCCACGACCCAGAAAGAGTTCTCCGTGTTCGCCGTGGAAACGCTCGATTTCGAGTCAACCCGGCTTCAAGTGGGCGCACGTGTGGAAAACAACCGGTACACGCCGACGGGCTTGCGCGACCGGTCGTTCACGGGTTTTTCCGGATCGGCCGGCCTGACTCAGCGGCTCTGGCAGGACGGAGCCTTCGTTGTCAACTACTCCCATTCCTACCGGGCGCCCACGCTCGAGGAGTTGTACAACAACGGCCCGCACCCGGGCAATCTGACCTTCGAGATTGGAAACCCGGACCTGACGAGGGAGCGAAACGACGGAATTGACGTCTCGTTGCGTCACCAGGCGTCGCGCGTTCGCGGTGAGCTGAACTTCTTCTATTACCGCATTCACGATTTTGTTTACCTGGCCCCTACGGGCAATATCGAGGATGGTCTTACCGAGGCCGATTATTTCCAGGCGGACAGCCGTTTCCTTGGCGGCGAGGCTCGGCTGAATTTCGCCGTCCACCCGAACTTCTGGGTCAACCTGGGCGCGGACACGGTGAACGCACGCCTGACGGCGTCGAAGACGTTCCTGCCCCGGATTCCTCCGGTTCGCGGCCGCGTTGGGTTCGATGCCCGCTACAAAGGCCTGAGCGTACGGCCCGAACTGGTGCTTTCGGCGGTGCAGAACAAGATCTTCCCCACCGAGACGCCGACGGCCGGATTTGCCGTCGCGAATCTCATTGGCTCGTACACGGTCGCCCGGTCACACCAACTGCACATCTTCTCGGGTGAGTTGTTCAACGCCGGCGACCGGCTGTACCGCAATCACCTCTCCTTCATCAAGGAGTTCGCCCCGGAGATCGGCCGCGGCGTCCGGTTTGGTTACACGATCCAGTTCTTCTAGACATTCCTTCAACGCACACCGCCCGGCCATGAAGCGGAAGGGCCCTCAATCGGAACGCAGGCGGGAGATGCGGGCCTTCCGCCTGATCGTCCTGGTGACGATGGGTCCGGCTCTGGCGGCGATTTTGCTGATGCGCTGGAGCGGCCACCCCGGCCTACACGATGCGCTGCCGTTCCCGGCCGCGCCCGGCGCCACGCCGATCACTTGGCGAACCCTCGAAGAACTTTACGCCGGCAACTGGCTCCACGGCCCGCACCTCGATCCCGGCGAATTGATGCACGTCCGTTTGAAGGCCGGGGCCACCACACCGCTTCTGAAGAACAGATCGCCGTCCACGGCAAACTGGTCGTCCAACCGGCGGAAGTGGCGGCCCGGCACGTCGTCTATCACCTGGTCAAGTCTGCCATTTGCCCCTGAGGAGATCCAAGGTCAAAAAGTCAACTTCAGCCCCAACTGAATCTGTCGGGGATTGCTGCCGCCGAGGGTACCGGTCACTTTTCCGAATCGCGCATCGCTCAGCACGGCGACCGGCGGACCGAGAATCGCCCGATTGAAGACGTTGAAGAAATTCGCTTCGAACCCAAGGTGCATTGCCTCCCGAATCGGGATCTTCTTGATCAAGGACAGGTCGTAGTAGCGAACGCCGGGCCCGAAGAGGGCGTTGCGGCGCGTCGCGGCGAACGGATCGGTGACGTTGACCGGGGTCCCCAGCCGCTGGTCCGCCTCGACCTTGGGCAGCCAGAACTGGGCTTTGTCGAAGCGCCCGCTGGAGTAGAGGTCTTCGATCGTTCCCTGCCGCAGGGCCGGCCTCGGGCTGGTGGTGATGCCGACATCGGCATAATCGACGCCGGAACTGAGGTACACCGGAAGAGCCGTGCGCAATTGGGCAAGTCCGGCGAGCGAGAATCCGCCGATCACGGCGTCGAGAGCGCGCGGCATCTTCGCGCCGAAACGGCCGCCCCGGCCGACCGGCAGTTCGACGACGTGGCTGATTGCGAGGGTGTGGCGAATGTCGAAGTCCGAATTGCCTCGTTCGGCAAGGATCGGCCGCGGCGCCCAGCTCTGCGCGTCGCCTTGAAAACCGGCGGCGGGAGAACCGCGCAGGTTGATCAGCGACGGGAACTGCGCGAGTCCCGGTGCGAGATTCCGGATCGAGTTGTCGCCTACATCCTGCGAATAGGTGTCGACCGAGTTGCCGTACGTGTAGGAAACCGTGAAGTCGATGCCGCGTGAGAATCGGTGGCGCGCGAACATCTGCAGCGAATGGTAGATCGAGTCGGCGCTGTTGTCGGTGTATCGATAGCGTGCGTATCGAGAGTCAGGACGGGCTGCCTGCGGTACGCTACCCAAGCCGTTCGGTTCGCTCCACCGGTAGAGTCCCGTGCCCCGGAGCCCGGAATAGGCGGCAGTCACACTGGTCTGCGAGGCAAGCTTACGTTCGATGGCCGCGTTGAAGCGGTAGCTGGTGGGGCTCCGCAGACCGGGATCGATCACGCGCTGCTGGGGAGGCGTGTCGGTGCGCAGGGGAATCTGCGCCTGGGCCGGGAAGGCGAGATTGGTGAAGATACTGGAATGAGCGTAAGGCGAGTTCAAGACACCGAAGTCGAAGAGCCGCTGGAAAAAGCGGTCCGTGTAGACGCCCCAGGCTGCTCGCAGGACCGTGCTGCCCGTTCCCTTCAGGTTCCAGGCGATGCCAAGCCGAGGCTGCCAATTGTTGCGATCGGCGTTGAACAACGGGCGATTCCCGTCGACACTGAACATCCCATTGGCTATGGGACCGAAGGTGAAGGGATGAATGCCGGGCACAGGCTGTCCGGCTGAGTTGACGGCATAGAGATTCCCCTGGAAGTTCCCCACCACGCCGATTGCGCCCGCGGGACTATAACGTAGTCCGGCGTTGATCGTGACGTTGGGGCGCCAACGGAAATCCGATTGAATGAAGTACTCCTGTTCGGTCGCGCGCCAACCACGGAGGGGCGTGGCTGGGCTGCCGTTCACACCGTAGAGGGTAGTGTTCAGATCGGTGACAATGGCTTCCGGTTGATCCGGGCGGGCTCCGAGGTATCCGTTCGGACCCACCAGTCCCGTGAATTGCATGAACGAGGCGTTGCTCACCAGGATGTTGTTGATGATCAGCCGCCGGATGTCGAGTCCGCTCCGCAGCGTCAGTCTGCCGCGGGTCCAGGCATGCATCAGCGATCCTTGCGGTACGGTTTGGTTGTCCATGAGTCCGAGCGAGCGCGGAATCACCACGGGGCTCAACGCTGTGCCGTTGGCGCGGAACTGAAGACCCAATTGCGCATCCACGCCGAAGTCGACAAGCGATCTCTCCAGCGGATCGCGGGGCGCGTCGAAAATCCTCGATCTCATCAGGCTCGCCCGGCCTTCAAGCGTCTGAGCGGCGGTGAGCACGTACACGAATTGCGCGGTGCCGGACTGCCAGCGGCGCCGGCTGTCCTCGATCACGCCGGCGACGGCGCGCTGGTTGATGCTGGCAAACGGCTGAGCGAAGGCATAACGGACGTTGACGGAAAGGCGTTCGGAGAGCCGGTGGTCCGTGCGCAGGAGAAATGCATCTTGCGAAACGTTGCGGGTGTTGGTGGTGGAAAGCAGAACGGAACCGGCCTCGCCGTCGGCTTGGTTGCCGTTGAACAGGGCGGCCGGAAATCCCGCGCCCGTGGCAGCGGTGCGCTCGGCGGCGGTCAGCGGGCTGAACGAACCGGCCGGGTTACCGGAGGCCGGCACGACGCCCCGGTCGATATAGAAGATCCGCATCAGACGACCGAAGTTGCCGGGCATGAGGTTGAGCAGCTCCGCGTTGGGAACGGTGGCTGAGGCGGTCTGTTCGAGCTTCTGGCGGAAGCCTTCGAAATTCCCGAAGAAAAAGTGCTTATTGCGCGCGATGGGGCCGCCCGCGGTTCCGCCGAAGAGATTCTGCCTGAACGGCGGCACGACGCTGCGCCGCGAACCGTCCTTGGCGAAGAACGGTCCGTAGTTGAAGAAGTCGCGCGCGTCGAGTTTGTTGTTGCGTAGGTAGTGATAGAGCGATCCGTGGAGTTCGTTCGACCCGGACTTGGTGATGATGTTCACCTGGCCACCGGAGCCGCGTCCGAAAGTCGCATCCGCGTTGGAGGTGATGATGCTGAACTCCTGGATCGCTTCGGTGGAAACCAGATTCGGCGAAGCGCCATTGAATTCGGCGGCCCCACCTCCGCCGAGCGATAGGCCATTCGACCCGCGCTCGTCATTGGCCGAAGATCCGTCCACCGCGTAGCTGTTGGCGACCGGACGCGCGCCGCTCATCGACGGGTTGTTGGGACTGCCGCTGGCGATGCCCGGCGCGAGCAGCACGAGTTTCGCGAAGTTCTCGCCGTTCAATGGCAGCTCCCTCACCCTCCGTTCATCCACGCGCCCCGCGATCTCCACGCGCTGCGACTGGACGATGTCCGCATCGCCGACGACCATCACCTGTTCGGCCGTCTCGCCCAACACCAGGGAGACGTCGGCGGCGCCGGTCTCGTTCACCGCGACTTCCACGCTCTCCCGCACCGCCCTACGGAATCCCACCCGCTCCACCGTGAGGCGATACCGGCTTGGCGCCAGGCGGGCGAACTGGTACGCTCCCTCGGCGTCGCTGAAGGTGACCGCTTCAATTCCCTTGACCGTGTTCACCAGAGACAGCTTTGCTTCCGGAACGCCCAGGCCGTTGGGGTCCAGAACGCGGCCGCGCAGCGAACCGTGGATCGGCGTCTGCGGGACGGCCACGCCGGAAACCAGGCACGCCAGCAGGACAATACGTTGACTGATATGCATTGACGTAGGTTGGCCCACGTTGCGCGGAAATCAACCGGAAATCCCACGAACGTTCTGCGATCCGGCATTGGTGGATTAATCCGGGCAGTGAGCGGGTGACTCCGGGATAGCTTCATCTATGAGGCGGTTTTCCCCACCCTAAGACAGCGAGCCGGTCCGCCGGTCCGCGGCGACGGCCCGCTCACGGCGATTGACAGCCCGGTCATCGGGATTCGCGCGGGCCGCGGCGCCTTCCGGACTATCGTGAAGGGAACCCTTCATGCTGGAAGCCATTAACCTCTCGAAGTCCTATAACGGAACCGTGGCTCTGCATCCGCTCAACCTCGAGATCGAAGCGGGAGAAATCCTCTGCCTGCTCGGCGCCAACGGGGCGGGAAAGACCACGACGATCAACCTCTTCCTGAACTTCATTCAGCCGTCGTCCGGCCACGCGAAGATCGGCGGCATGGATGTAGCCGAGAGGCCGCTGGAATCGAAGAGACTACTCGCCTACATTCCCGAGCAGGTGATGCTCTACAAGAACCTGACGGGCCTCGAGAACCTGGAATACTTCACGTCGCTCGCAGGAACCACTCACACCAGGTCCGAGTTGACGGCATTCCTGGAGGAGGCGGGACTTGCGGCCACCGACGCCGCCAAGCGCGTGGGAGCCTATTCGAAGGGCATGCGGCAGAAGGTCGGGATCGCCATCGCCATCGCCAAGAAAGCTCGTGCGCTTCTGCTCGACGAGCCCACGTCTGGTCTCGATCCGAAGGCGTCCAACGAGTTCTCCGCGATCTTGAAAAACCTGAGCGCGTCGGGCGCCGCGATCCTGATGGCCACCCACGACCTGTTCCGCGCCAAGGAGACCGGAACGCGCGTCGGCATCATGAAGCATGGGCATCTGGTGGCCACGTACGACACGCCGGATCTGGGCCACGCCGACCTGGAGCGGATTTACCTGGACCACATGCACGACTGAACGGGACGATGCCATGATCCTGCGAATCGCACGGAAAGAAGTGACCGAGATGCTTCGCGACGGACGCTTTCGCGTCTCCGGAGCGATCGTGTTTGCCTTGCTGGCGGGAGCGCTCCTGCTGGGCTGGCAGCACTATCGCGAGGTGAGCGCGCAGCACGCCGCCGCTCAGGAAGCCACCCGCCAACAGTGGTTGAACCAGGGCGCCAAGAACCCTCATTCGGCGGCCCACTACGGCGTTTATGCGTTCAAGCCCAAGGCGCCCCTCTCGCTGGTCGACCGGGGAACGGATCCATACACGGGCGTTGCCGTGTGGCTGGAAGCCCACAAACAGAACGAATTCAAGTATCGTCCCGCCCAGGATGCCACGGCCGTGCAACGCTTCGGCGAACTTACGGGGGCGACCGTTCTGCAGTTGCTGGTGCCGCTCCTCATCGTGCTGCTCGCGTTCAACGCGTTCTCCGGCGAGCGCGAACTCGGCACGTTACGCCAGTTACTGAGTCTGGGCGTGAAGCAGTCCGACCTTGCCACGGGCAAAGCCTTGGGCGTTGCCGGAGCATTGGCGTGCCTCCTGGTCCCGGCGGCGATCATCGGCGCGGCCGCGTTGACCCTGGCCTCCAGCCAGAGCGAGATGATGACCACGGCGCCGCGCATAGGCTGGATGGCTCTCGCGTATCTGCTGTACTTCGGGACGTTCATCGGGATCTCGCTGACGGTTTCGGCGTGCGCGCCGTCGTCCCGGTCCGCATTGATCGTTCTGCTCGGCTTCTGGATGGTCAACGGCCTGGTCGCGCCGCGCGCGGCTTCCGACATCGCCAAGACGCTCCGGCCGACTCTTTCCGCCTTCGAGTTCGGCCACAGGATCGAGATGGCCCTCAAGGACGGGATTGACGGGCACGATCCCGCCGACGCGCGCATTGCGCGTCTTCAGGCCGAATTGCTGAAGAAATACAACGTCGCCAAGGTGGAGGCCCTGCTGGTCAACTTCAATGGCATCCGGCTTCAGGAGGGGGAGAATCACGGCAATGTCGTTTTCGACAAGGCGTATGCGGAACTCTGGGACACCTTCTCGCAACAGGACCACATTCACCGCGTGCTGGGGCTCGCCGCTCCTGGCCTGGCCGCGCGTTCGGTTTCCATGGGCTTTGCCGGAACCGACTTTCCGCAGCACGCTCATTTCGCCAGGGCGGCCGAGGAGTACCGGCGCGGGATTCAGCGCGTCATGAATGGAGATCTCATCGCCAACGCGAGCAACACCGCCCTCTACCTGGCCGGTGAATCTCTGTGGAAGAAAGTGCCGCCGTTTGACTACACGGCTCCGGACGCGGGCTGGGTGGCCGCGCGGCAAGCTCCGGCCTTGGGCATTCTGGCGTTGTGGTGCGCGGCCTCGGCGGCCGCCGCAATGTGGGCGGCTCGCCGCCTGGAGGTCCTCTGAGATGTTCTTCCGCCAAATGAAGTACGAGTGGCGCAACCTCGAGGCGGATCGCACGCCGCTGGCCGTAGCCCTGCTGTTGGGAGCGGCGATTGCGTACGGCGCTTTCAATGGGTCGCAGTGGGTGGATTTTCAAAAGCGGACGATCGCCGCCGCGTTGGCCGAGGAGAGCCAGAGGCTGGCCGGCATCCGGCTGGAGATTCCACGTATCGACGCAGGCGAGAAGGAGGTGACGGCTTATGCCGACCCGCGCCTTCCCCAATCCCTGGGGCGGAACATGGGCGTGCGCTACGCCGTGATGCCGCCCTCGGCGCTGGGAGCGCTGGCCATCGGGCAAAGCGACCTGTATCCCAGTTATTTCAAGGTCTCCACGAACAGCAAGCAAACCTTTCTCAACAGCGACGAGATTGAGAATCCGGTTCACCTGCTGGCCGGGCGCTTCGACCTTGCCTTCGTGATCCTGTACCTGTTTCCCTTAGTCATCCTTGCCTTCAGCTACAACCTCGTCTCCGCCGAAAAGGAGGCCGGCACCCTTGCCCTGACGCTGTCGCAGCCGATGTCGCTGCGCCGCGTCGTCATGACGAAGGTGACGGTGCGGGCGCTGTTTATCGGGATGCTGGCCGTCCTGCTCTCGATCGCGGGTGTGGCGATGGGCGGGGCGGACCTGGCGGCGGACGGTTCATGGCTTCGCCTGCTCTATTGGATTGCCGTCACGGCGGCCTACGGCGCGTTCTGGTTTGCTCTTGCCATCGCGGTGAATGCCCTGGGCCGAAGCTCGGCCACCAATGCTCTCGCGCTGGCCGGACTTTGGCTGCTATTCGTCGTGGTGATTCCATCGGTGCTGAACGTGGCCGTGAAGGCGGCCTACCCGGTTCCTTCCCGCGTCGAGCTGATCCAGTCGATTCGGGTCGCCGGGCAGGAGGCCACACGGAAGGGCAGCCAACTGCTGGCGCGCTATCTCGAAGACCACCCCGAACTCGCGCCCCCACAAAAGGAATCCGGCGGCGCGCCCGACTACGGCACCCTGCTGGTGGCGGTCAACGAGGAAACCGAACGCGCCGTGCAGCCGGTGCTCGACCGTTTCGATACCCAGGTGGCCAGCCAGCAGCGCCTGGTGGATCGCTTCCGCTATCTGTCTCCGGCGATTGTCGCGCAATCGGCCTTCAACGACCTCGCGGGGTCGAGCGCGCATCGCTATGGCCACTTCCTGGCGCAAGCGGACCAGTATCATCGCCGATGGCGCGAGTTTCTGGTCCCGCGCATTCTCAAGAAGGAGAAGCTCTCGGCCGCCGACATCGACCGGCTTCCGAGCTTCACCTACCGGGAAGAAGACACCGGTTCGGTGGTGAGCCGGCTGCACGTAGCCCTGCTCGGCCTCCTGGCGCCGCTGGCGTTGGTGGCGATTCCGTCCGCCGCTTCCTTGCGGCGATACCCGGTTGCCGGCTGATTTCCGGCCGCCGCCGTGCCTTATTCCTGCCGCAGGGACACCGCGGGGTCCACTCGCGAAGCGCGAACCGAGGGAACGTAGCACGCGGCAGCCGCCACCGTGAAGACCAGAAGCGGAACGGAAGCGAACGCCCAACCGTCGAAGGGGGAGATCCCGTACAGGAAGGGCTCGAGTTGATGGGCGAGGACGCCGGAGGCGATCAATCCGAGGACGATTCCCGGCGCCGCGAGAAGCAATCCCTGCCGGAGGATCAGCCAGCGGAGTCCGCCGGAAGTGGAGCCGAGCGCCTGCCGGATCCCCATTTCGCGAGTGCGCTGGGAGACACCATAGGCCAGCACGCTGTAGGTTCCCAGTCCCGCGAGCACGATGGCCAGTCCGCCGAACAGCAGGCTGAGCCATCCGGCCATTCGGCGCTGCCAGATCGTGTCTTCAACCCTCTTCTGCAAAGGCTGAATATCAAAAACCGGCTGCAGCGGGTCCACCTCGCGGATCGCCTGCGACACCATGCGCGCCAAGACCTCGGGTTCCAGGCTCGTGCGGGCGATGAAGAACGTGTCCCCCACGAATTGCTGTTGATTGGAGAAGTAGATGTCCATGCTCGTTCCGCTCAGCAGATGCTCGCTCTTTACCCCGCCCGCCACGCCGGCGACTAGGAACCAGGAACGCTGGGTGGCATCCAGTGCGCCCAGCATTCCTTTCATCCTCACTCGTTTTCCAACGGGATTGGAGGAGCCGAAAAGAGCCTGGGCGAGCGGCTGGCTGAGTACCGCCACCGGTGTCGTGTTCAGGCGATCGTCGCCGCTGAAGTTCCGGCCTTCCCGGAGACCGATCCCCATCACGCGGAAGTATTCCGGACTCACTACCTGAACATTGACGAACGGGTTTCTCTCAGCCTCGTCCAGGCTTTGCCCCTCCACTTCGATTCCTGGCTTGCCGTAGTTCTGGTTCAGCGAAAGCGGCAGGCTGTGATTCGCCGCGGCGTCCTCCACGCCGGGCAGCGCCCGCAGGCGATCCAGCGCCTGCCGGTAGAACCGCGCGGTCTGTTCCACTTTGTTGTATCGCGACCACGGCGGATCGGTGCGAAAGGTCAACAGGGAGGCCTTGCGGAAGCCGGGATCGGCCTGCTGCAGCCTCCAGAAGCTCTTGACGAGCAACCCCGCCAGAACCAGCAAGGTCACCGCCACCGCCAATTCGGACACGACCAGCGTGGAACGAATGCTCGCCTGCGACGAACCTCCGGAGGAGCCGCGCGAGCCCTCCCGGAGCGCCTCCTGCAAGCCGGCCTGCGACGTTGACATCGCCGGGGCAAGGCCGGCGAGCAAGCCGGTGATCACGGAAACCACGAGCGTGAACAGGAGGACGCGCCCATCGATGGAAATGGCCATCCAGGCGGGCAGCTTCAGGACGAGTAGATTCTTCAAGAGACCCACCCACCAGTAGGCCAATGCAAGTCCGGCCAGGCCGCCGAGGAGTGCCAGCATCAGGCTTTCGGTCAAAAGCAGGCGGACCAGACCGATTCGCCCGGCGCCGAGCGCCACCCTCACGGCCATCTCCCTTCTTCTCAGCAACCCGCGAGAGAGCAGGAGGTTCACCACGTTGCCACAGGCAATCAGCAGCACGGCCCCGACCAGCCCGAACGTCAGCCAGACGTAGTGCTGAACGTCGCCGATGATCGCGTCACGCAGCGGCGCGAGGCGAAAGCGGACTCCGCGGTTGGTCGCGGGAAACGATTGTTCCATCCGTGCCGCGAATCCATCCAAGTGCGATTGCGCGTTTGCGTAGGCGACTCCTGTCCGAAGGCGGGCCACCCCGAAAAGGCTGCGTACCTCCCAGTTCTGCGGACCGCCCAAATTCGCGGCGCGATAGAGATCCATCCCGGATGGGAAATCGAAGCCTTCGGCCGCCACTCCATCGACCCGGTACGGAGCGAAGTCCAGTTCAAGAGCATGGCCCACGATGCCGGCCCTCGACCCGAACCGCTTCTGCCACAGAGCATGGCTCATCACCAATGCAGGATTCCGCTCGCGGTGGGAGCGATCGTCCCAAGCGCCGCCGGCGGCCATGGGAATCCGGAACACACGGAACAGGCTCGCGGTCGTCATACAGGCCGTGAAGACGGTTGGGGCGCCGCCGTCGCTGAAATTGTATTGGCTGGGATACCAGCCTGCCACGCTGTCGAACAGGTCCGTTTGGCGCTGAAACTCCTCCCATTCGCGCGGAGTGATCTTTCCGGTTTCGCCGCCTCGAACGGATTGGATCGTCACGATCCGATCCGGTTCGGCATAGGGCAGCGGACGCAATAACAGTGCGCTGACAAAGCTGAAGATGGCCGTATTGGCGCCGATGCCGAGCGCAAGCGTCAGGACCACGGCCAACGGGAGCGACGGCCGCGACCGGATCTGTCGCCATGCGTAGGTGATTTCGTTCCCCAACATTCCGTTTCACACTAGCTTGGGTTGAGTCGCCCTCCACGGCTTTCGGGGTGAGTTGACTACGATGGCCGGCGAGCGGGCGGGAATCCACGATCGGCGGAACTTCGCCAGCGGCAGGTCTCGGCGTGACGAATGCTGGAATCGCGGCTATAAGCCCGCGGGCCCCACAAACCTCAATGGTCGCGGTCGGTGACCAGTTCCGTCACCGCGTACAAAGCCCGCTGGGAAGGGGAATCCGGGAATTCGCCGATCAGGGTCCGTGCCTTGTCGGTGAACTGTTGCGCCCGCGTCTTCGCGCGCTCGAATCCGCCGCGGCGATCGATCATGCGGCGGACTTCCACGAAGGGAACGGAGTCGTAAGAGCGCTCGCGAAGGATCACCGCAACCGAGTCCCGTTCCGCGGAAGAGGCGTTCTCGAGCGCGTAAATCAAGGGCAGGGTCACTTTGCCTTCCCGTAAGTCGTTGCCTACCGGCTTGCCCAGCACCTGCTCTCGCGCCGTGAAATCGAGGACATCGTCCACCAGTTGAAACGCCATCCCGAGGTTCCAGGCGTAGTCGCCTAACCGGGTCTCCGCCCCCGCGTCGGCGCCGGAAACGACGGCTCCCATCCGGGCGCAGGCCGAAAACAGGGCCGCCGTCTTGCGGTCGACCAGGTCCATGTAGTCGGCTTCCGTCACGTCCAGCTTACCCAGACGCTCGAACTGCGTCAGTTCGCCCTCCACCATCATCTGGGTCAGGGCGATCAGGATGTCCAGGATACGGAAATTCCGCTCGCGCAGGGCGATCTGGAAGGCCTGCATGTACAACCAATCGCCCGCAAGCACCGAGGTGTGGTTGCCCCACTGGACATTCGTCGACGCACGGCCCCGCCGGGTCTTGGCTTCATCGATGACGTCGTCGTGGACCAGTGTCGCGCAGTGGATGATCTCCACGACGGCCGCCATCCGGATGGCGCTTTTGCCCCCGTCTCCGATCAGCTTGGAAGCCAGAAGCAGCAGCGACGGCCGAAGGCGTTTGCCTCCGCTCGAGTGAAGGTGGCGGGCGATGGCGGTGATGGTGTCGACGCTGGCGACCGACTCGAGCACGATCTCGTCTTCGACCAGACGAAGCTCGTCCTGGATGAGACTGTAGATCTCACGGACGGTGAGTGCTTGCCCGATCTTGCCGAGAGCCATGCGAAATCACTTAGTGTATCGCAAACACAGCCGTTCGAAGTTCGCGGTGGTGGCTTCCGCCAGCGTGTCTACCGGGATCCCGCGCACTTCGGCCACTCGCCGGAGCGTGGCGGTGACGAAGGCCGGCTCATTGCGCTTGCCGCGATGCGGGACCGGCGCCAGGTATGGGGCGTCCGTTTCCACCAGAAGCCGGTCCAGCGGAATCAGCCGAGCTGCTTCGCGCAATGATTCGGCTTTGGGAAACGTCACCACTCCGGCCAGGCTGATGGAGAAGCCCAGTTCCAGCGCTTGCTCGGCCTCTGCGGGGCCACCGCCAAAGCAATGAAAGATCCCGTTCGCCACCGGCGTGACCCTCAGTAACGCCAGCGTGTCCGCCCAAGCCTCGCGCGTATGGATGACGACCGGCTTTCCTTCCTCCTCCGCGATCCGGAGTTGCGCCCGGAACACCTCGCGCTGCGTCTCGCGCGGCGAGAAGTCGTAATGATAGTCGAGACCGATCTCTCCCACGGCGGCTACCTTGGGATGGCGGCAGAGTTCTTTCACTTTCTCGAGCGACTCTTCGGTTGCTTTGCCGGCATCGTGAGGGTGAACGCCCGCCGTCGCCCAGATCCGCCGGTCCGATTCGGCCAGCCGAACGCCGGCTTCCAGGTCGGGTGGTCCTTTTCCGGTTCCGATGGCGAGCATCCACTCCAGGCCCTCGGCCCACGCACGCTCGATCACCTGGGCGCGATCCTCGTCGAACCGCGCATCGTCCAGGTGACAATGCGAATCGACTACGCGCATGGTCACTTCAGCCGTGCGCCTTGCGGGATCTCCTCGTGGAATCCGGCCAAAACTGGCTTGCCGCCCTCTACGCTGGCCGCCACAATCATGCCTTGCGACGTGATGCCCCTCAGTTTCCGGGGCTGCAGGTTCGCGACAATGACGACCTTGCGGTTCAGCATCTGCTCGGGAGTGTAGGCCTCGGCGATACCCGCGACGATGGTCCGCGGCTGCGGCTCGCCGATGTCGACCTTCAAGTGCAGCAACTTGTCGGAACCTTTCACACGCTCGGCGGAAAGCACGACGCCCACCCGCAGATCGACCTTCCCGAAATCGTCAATCGTGATCTCCGGCGACAGCGGCGCTGCCGGGGGAGGCGCAGGCTCCACTTTGCCCAGCAGCCGGTTCTGCTCGGCCACCACCTCGACTTCGAACTCCTGCATCTTGGGGATGGCTTCCTTCGCATCGACGCGCGGAAACACGCCGGCAATCGTCCCGATCTTCTGGCCGGCGGCCAGTTGGCCCCAGCGCAAGTCGTCGAGCCGAACCGATTCCAAGACTTGCGGCATGCCAAGTTGGCTCCACAGTTTCGGCGCGGACTCGGGCAGCACGGGAGCCAGCAGCGCCGTCGCGATCCGCAGGACTTCCGCCGAGGTATAGAGCGTCTCATCGAGCGTCGCCTGAGCGGCCGGATCCTCCACGCGAGCCAGTTTCCACGGAGCTTTCTGCACGATGTAACGATCGACCTCGGAGAGCAGGCTCCACAGGGCATCCAGCCCGCGCGAGAACGAAAACTCGTCGAATTGGGCCATAACGGTGGCGATCGTCTCGTCCGCCTGTTTCGAGATCGCCGGGTCGCCCGCCGAAGCCGGAACCACGCCGTCCCGGTACTGCTGGATCATGTTCAGCGTCCTGCTGGCGAGATTGCCCAAACCGTTGGCGAGTTCCGAGTTGTAGCGGTTGATCAACGCGTCGTACGAAAAGCTGCCGTCCTGCCCGAAGACGACTTCGCGAAGCAAAAAATAGCGCAGCGCGTCGGCTCCGATCACGCGGCGAATGGGCTCCGGCCGCACCACGTTCCCGCGCGACTTCGACATCTTGTCCTGCTCGAACAGCAGCCAGCCGTGAGCGAAGATCTTCTTCGGCAGCGGCAGATCGGCAGCCATCAGGAAGGCCGGCCAGTACACCGCGTGAAATCGGATAATTTCCTTTCCGATCAGGTGGACATCAGCCGGCCACACCGGTTCGCCGTCCACCATCTGGTCGCGGACTCCGCTGAGATACGCGATGAGCGCGTCGAACCACACGTAGATCACGTGCTTGCCCTCGACCGGGGCGGGAATACCCCATTCGATCGTCGTTCGCGTGATGGAGAGGTCTTTCAGATTGCCCTCGACGAACGAGATGACTTCGTTCCGGCGGGACACCGGCTGGATAAAGTCCGGCTGGCGTTCGTACAACTCCAGCAGCCGGTCGCGGAAGGCGGAGAGCTTGAAGAAGTAATTCTCCTCCGTCACCGTCTCGGTCGGACGGCCGCAGTCCGGGCAGGGGTCGCCCGGCTTGGCATCGTTCACGTAGAGGTTGTCGAAAATGCAGTACTGGCCGGTGTACTTGCCGGGATAGATGTACCCAGCAGCCAGGCAGCGCTGGAACAGCCACTGCACGGTCTGGTGATGCTTCAGGTCGCTGGTGCGGACAAAATGGTCATACTGAATGCCGAGCACGTCCCACAATTTGCGCCACTCCCCGGCGATGATGTCGCAGAACTCCTTCGGCTCTTTCCCCTGATTGCGGGCGGCCCGCTCCACGTTGACGCCGTGCTCGTCGGTGCCGGTCGTCAGGATGGCTTCATAGCCGCGCATCCGCTTGAAGCGGCGCACCAGGTCGGCCACCATCGTGCAATAGGTGTGGCCGATGTGGGGAGTTCCGTTGGTGTAATAGATCGGAGTGGTCAGGTAGTATTTCATGGCTTGATCTGCTTCAAGTACTGATAGGAAGCTTCGGCGATCACCTGCTTGAGGGCGACGTGATGCTCCGCCGCCAGGCGGCGGCAGTCGTCGTACTCGGGCGCGAAGTTCCCGCCCGCGACTTTGATACGGACGCTGCCCCAGGGTGTCGCGACCTCCACCCAGCTTCGTTCCTGCACGCGGCGCTGCGCGCGGTACATCCGCAGCCCGATCGTGCTGGTCTCGGCGAAGATGACCGAGGCCAGGCGGTCGGCGTCCTCGGGCCGGGCCAGAACGCTCAGCAGGTGGCCGGCGCGATTCTTCTTCATCTGCAACGGCTGTAGCGTGGCGTCGAGCGCGCCGGCATCCAGGATGCGCTCCACCGCGTAACCGAGCACTTGTGGCGTCAGGTCGTCCAGGTTGGCTTCGATGACGGTGATCTCCACCGCCTCGGCCGCTCCGGTTCGCATCCCCACCAGCACGCGTAGAACGTTGGCCTGCTCGGGGAACTCCTTCGTGCCGGCGCCAAAGCCGCTCGCCTCGATCGTCATCGGCGGCATCGCGCCGAACCGCGCGCTCAGGGTCGAAACCACCGCGGCGCCGGTGGGCGTGGTCAACTCCATCGCCGGACCGGCCGAGTAGACCGGCCGCCCCTCCAGCAGACGCGCCGTCGCCGGCGCTGGAATCGGGAGAATGCCGTGCTCCGTTTTCACCGTGCCGCTGCCGACGTTGAGCGGAGAGCAGTGCACTTCCTCGACGCCCAGGAGATGCAACCCCAGGCAGGCCCCCACGATATCGGCAATGGAGTCGAACGCGCCGACCTCATGGAAATGGACCTTCTCGAGCGGGACGTTGTGCACCGCGGCTTCCGCCTCGCCCAGTTTGCGGAATACCGCCTCCGCGTTCTTCTTGGCGCGGTCCGGCAACGAGGAACCGTCGATCATGCGAAGGATCTGCGGCAGATGCCGGTGCGCTTTCTGTTCACCGCCCTCGACGTGGAACTTGGTGGCGCCGATGCCGTGCCGTTTGACTTTCTCGAAGGACACGGTTGCGCCCGTACCCAACGAATGGACGGCCTCCACGACGGATTCCGCCGGAGCGCCGGCGTCCACCAGCGAGCCCACCAGCATGTCCCCGCTCACGCCGGAGAATGCGTCGAAATAACAAATCCTGGCTGGCACAAATGTATCCTTCGAATTCGCCGCGCGGCAGGTCTTCGTTCTAAAGGGGTGACACGGGCCGCATCGCGCGCAAGAATTCTTCCCTTCGCCCGTGTATACGATAATAACAAGTTGTCCTCAAATCCCCTCCGCTAGATAAGACGATGCAGGAAACGAAGCCCACGACGCCCCTTGCCGCTTTGCGCGATGTCCGCCTGGAAAAGGTCAACGGCCTGCGCGCCCTGGGTCTGAACCCCTACCCGGCCAAAAGTTCGCGCACACACTACGCCGGGGCCGTGATTTCCGGCTTCGAGGAAATGGAGGGGAAGCCGGTCACCGTCGCCGGACGTCTGGTTTCGTGGCGGAAACAGGGGGCGCTGGCCTTCGGCCACATCCTCGACCAGACGGGGCAGATCCAGTTGATGTTAAGGCGCAACACACTGGCGCCCACGGATTCGTCCACCGGCAATCTCGGGTACGCGGAACTGAACCTGGTCGATCTGGGCGACCTGGTGGAAGCCACGGGCGCCGTTGGCAGGACTCAACGCGGCGAGATCTCGATCATGGTGGATTCGTTCCGCATCCTCACCAAGACGCTACGGCCCCTGCCTGAGAAGTACTCCGGCCTCAAGGACCGGGAGATCATTCTCCGCAAGCGCTATCTCGATTGCATTGTCAACCCCGAGACCAAGCAGCGCTTCGAGACGCTGGCCCGCATGCAGTTTGCCATTCGGCAGTTCCTGAACGACCGCGGGTTCCTGGAGATCCCGACCCCGATCATTCAGCAGCAGTATGGCGGCGGAACGGCGCGACCCTTCCTGGTGAACGTCAATGCGCTGAGCGTCAGCATGTACCTGTCGATCTCCCACGAACTCTACTTGAAACGCCTGATCGCGGCGGGGTTCGACAAGGTGTACACCATCGGCCGCTACTTCCGGAACGAGGGAATCGACAAGACGCACCACCCCGAGTTCCAGATGATCGAGACGATGACGGCTTATGAGAACTACGAGTACAACATGGGGCTCGTCGAGGATCTTTTCCGGCACGTAGCGGTCAACGTGTTTGGCAAGACGGTTTTCCACGTCAAGGGCCAGGACGTGGACTTCGGTCCCGCATGGAAACGCCTGCCGATGACCGACCTGGTCGCGGAACAGACCGGGATCGACTTTCTCGAGTGCCAGTCCGTCCAGGAAGCGAACGCCAAACTCGCCCTGTTGAACATTCACGAGCCGCAGGAATCCATCGGCCATGCCATCGTGCGGGCGTTCGAGGAGAAAGTGCAGCCGGTGCTGATCCAGCCAACGATCGTCTACGGCCATCCGGTCGAGATCTCGCCGCTGGCCAAGCCCATGGACACGGACCCGCGGTTTGCCGAGCGCTTCGAGATTTTCATCGCCGGCATGGAGTGCGGCGACAACTGGAGCGAGCAGAACGACCCCGTGCAGTTGCTGGCGCGCTGGCGGGAACACTACCGGCCTGAAGATCGCGACTCGGGCGAGTTCCACCCTCTCGATTTCGACTTCATCGAGATGCTGGAGCACGGCATGCCGCCCACCACCGGCATCGGTCCCGGCATCGAGCGCATGGCCATGATCTTCACCGAACAGGAAGACATCTACGACGTGATCTTCTTCCCGCTGATGAAGCCCCGGCTTTCCCCGGTCAACCGGCAGATTTTTGGCGTGGCGGGTGAAGACGTGGACGAAGGCGAACCGGCCGGGGAAGAAGCGTAGATCTCGAGTCACCGCCGTGACGGATCCGGAAACCCCATCGCCGACCCCGCCCCCGCCGTCGTCGCAAGTGGCGGAAGCGAGCGCGGGCGTCCTCGCGTACCCGGGCAGGGAGCGCGGCCTGATACATCGCCTTCGCCCGACGCTCCGGTACTGGATGGAAGTGGAAGTCCACGTCTACGCGCTGTCGGTGGCGGCCTGTGTGCTGTTGTCGTTCTTTCCGTTCCTGATCGTGATGGTTTCGCTTTGCCGCTACGTGTTGCAGTGGCCAGAGGCGGTTCGCGTGATCCATCTGGCAATCGCCGACTTCTTCCCCAGCGATCTCTACGACTTCATTCAGCGGAACCTGATGCAGACGGTCTACGAGTCGGCCAAGGCGCATGGATCGTTCCAGATCACGTCCCTGGTCCTGCTGCTGTTCACCGCCAACGGCGTCTTCGTCCCCTTTGAGGTGGCGCTGAACAAGGCCTGGGGAATCAGCCAGAATCGGAGCTACGTCAAGAACCAGTTAGTCAGCTTGGGCCTCATCTTCGCCTGCGGCACTTTGGCCATGGTGTCCTTCGCCCTGACGGCTGCCAACCAGGAGTTCTTCGCTACCTGGCGCTGGCTTCCCTCGTGGTTTGCCGTGGTGCTGTTCAAGATGATGGCGGTCCCGCTTTCCATCCTGGCCATCGCGCTGATCTACTGGCTGCTGCCGAACACGCAGGTGCGGTTCTGGTCGGTGATGCCCACGGCGGGGGCCGTCGGCCTGGCTCTGGAGGCGCTGAAGTGGCTGAACCGTCTGACCTGGCCGCTGCTCAAAGACAAGCTGCGTTATGAATACGGTCCGTTCCGCATTTCCGTCGCGATCCTGCTGTGGAGCTTTGTCGCGGCCATGATCGTGATGGCCGGAGCGGAGCGGCTTGGCCGGAAGGCGCGAGGATAACGGTGTCTAGCCTGGCGGCTAGACGGAGCGACCCACGATACCGACGTGACCTGCCGCGCCAAGCAGGTGCCGATCATTGGTCCATATCTCGGGTTCGCCAACTTTGAGTGCTGTCGCCAGGTGAATTGCATCGCCTGCACGGAGGTGTACCGTCTCCGGCAGACCACGGATCAGCGTCGCTGTGGTCCGTAACAAGACATCGGTAACGGGCACCAGGTTCCACAAGCCACTTTCTGCGTGGCTGCGGAACAGATCCATCAGAACACGTCCCTGGGCGGGGGTCAGAGAGCCTTCCCGTACATGTCTATGAAAAACGCACGTCACCTCCGCTAGCGCCCAAGCTGATGAGCATACGTAGGTTACTTTACGGATCAGCTTCCGCACGGCCGCGGCATCCGGTTCGTTCACATAATACTTGGCAACGTACGCTGAATCGAAGTACATGGTCAACGGTCTTCTTCGAGGAAGCGTCCGCTATCGCCGGGCACGGAAGGGAAACTCCGCCAAACATCGCTGAGGTCGGGCAGTCGCGGCTTGGCGGTTTTCGAAATGGGCCGGAGCTCGGCAACCGGTTCGCCACGCCGCTGGATCACAATCACTGCCCCATCGGCGGCTTCGCGCACCAGTTCCGACGTTCGGATGTGCAGATCACGAATCGAGGCTGCTTTCATGTGCTACATTGTAGCACGTTCGGTAGCTTGCGTCTCTCATCGGCGGAGCGACTCGATAATCTGCTCGACCACCCCCACGTCTCCAAACCCGCCCGCCTTGGTCACCAGAATCGTCCGTCGGCCGCCGGCATGAATCACCGACACAGGAATCCCGGGAAGCAACTCGCCGATCGGCTCGACCGCCGTCACCTCTAGCTCGCGCAAGACGGCCCGTGCCGTATCGCCCCCGAAGATGACGAGCGCATCGACCGGTTGGTGGCGAAGGTGCTCGCAGACGACGGCCGCAATCCGGGACGACACCTCTTCCTCGGCGCCGTCGCTTGCGTCGGCGGTGGCCGCGACGGTCCACGGGGCCATTGCGGGCAACACGGGCAAGCCCGCCGCGACCGCGCGCGCTGCCTGCTCGCGAGACCGCGGATGCCGGCTGCCGCACACCACCAGCCCGGAAGAAGCTTCGGGCCGCGGCCAATCGCCAGCCACGGGCAAGCCGAGGTTTCCGATCCAGTAAGGCGCGAATCCGCCGGGGCCGCCCAGCAGAAGTTCTCCCCGATAGCTCCGGAGAACGGTGGCCATCCGTTCCAGGTCATCGCCGGTGCAGGAATCGCACACGATCACGCACGACTCCGGCGCCAGCATCTCGCGGAGCGCATCAGGGTCCGCGGCATGCTTGACCCTCAGGGACGAATCTTTCCGTAGCATCTCGACGACCGAGCTTTCACGCACCGGGTGGCGGCTGTCCCGGCCGAAGGCCGTCTCCGCGACCGGCACCCCATCGACAAGCAGGACGCCGTCCTTGACCGTCCGCCCGAGTTTGGGATACGCCGGAACGTACACCAGGGGCCGCGCGGGCAGAGCCTCCAGCAGGGCTGCGAATTCCCTCGAGATGTTGCCGCGCAGCGTCGAATCCGTCTTCTTGAAAAACGCGACCGCGCCGTTCCGGCGAAGCCGCCGCGCACACCGCTCGACCACCGCCGCGGCCTCTCCGGGCGTCAGATGGCGGGTCCCGGTGTCGATGACCTCGCCGGTCACCGCCGCCGCGGCGCTGTCGCGGGCCGGCTCCAGCACGACCCGCGACCGGATCCGTGCCGCGGCAAAGTGCGCTCCGATCTCCAGCGCCCCGGTTGTATCGTCCGCCAACGCAGCCGCCCGCACGCCGGTCATTCTCCCTATTGCACCCGCCGCGGACGGAAGATCAGGATGTGCTGGCGCGGGAGCTTCTTCAGATTGCGCTCGAACGTGAATCCCTCGGATTCAACCTCCAGGCGAGCTTCTTTCTCGGTCATTTTGTGCTCCAACCGGATGGGAATCCACGGCTCCTCTTTGCGGTATTCCAGCAGAACCAACCGGCCCGACGGCTTCAACGCCTCACGCATACGCCGCAGCATTTTCTGCGGCTCGGAAAACTCATGGTAGACGTCCACCATCAGAATCAGGTCGAGTTTGCCGGCCGGTAGCCTGGGGTCGTCCACGGCTCCCAACACCCCCTGAACGTTGTTGAGTTTGCGCTGGGCCATATTCTGCTCGAGCAGCCGGAGCATTCCCGGTTGAATGTCAACCGCATAGACCCGGCCCTCCGGACCCACCCGTTCCGCCAGCCGCCACGAAAAGTACCCGACGCCCGCTCCCACGTCGGCCACCACGTCTCCCTTCCGGATCTGGAGAGCATCCAGCGCCAGATCGGGCTCCTCCTCGGCTTCGCGTTCGCTCCTCACCAGCCAATCCGCGCCACCCACCCCCATCACGTTGGCGTAGGCCCGGCCGCTCACCGGGTGCGTCCCTTGCGCGAGTACTAGAGGCGAGGTTCCAGCCGCCAGTACTACTATCGCCAATACCGTTATTGAAAAGACGGAGGTTCTGGCTCCATTCCATCTGCCGTGACGTCCTTCGCCGGCCACAGGGCTCGAAAAAGTACTAGACGAGTGAAGTTTTTGCATAGGCTTTGTAGTCCTCATGCCTTAGTGCTTTTCTGCCCTATTCGGGAGACGCTTTCTCAATTTTGGCATTATACTTTTGCTAGAGCCAGAACGTAGCGACAGCGGTTTTGGCGCAAGGAGTGTGGCATGACGTGCCGTTTTCAGCCGTTGGTGGTGAGATACCGGGCGAAGTCGCTTGCGCGCGAAGACTCACGCCGTGTGGAACTCCACCTGGAATTGTGCCGCGACTGCCGCGCTCTCCTGTCCGACGATTGGACGGCCGGACCGGCTGAAGCCGAAAGCGATCAGAACGTGGCCTTCGAGCGCCTGCGTTCGCGGGTGGCGGCTGACCTGACCACAAACTCGGCCGCGCCGGGACGCTCGGCAACCGCCGGGTTCACGCGGTTGCGCTGGCTGATTGGACTCGC
Organism: uncultured Solibacteraceae bacterium; assembly: GCA_964529305.1. Lineage (GTDB taxonomy): Bacteria > Acidobacteriota > Terriglobia > Bryobacterales > Bryobacteraceae > CAZGUX01. Next base: position 66,361 of record CAZGUX010000009.1, read on the forward strand.
CGGAGGTATGGCCGCGGCGATCTTCAGTCTCCGATTCCTCTGAGCCTCCCATCGACGTTTCTCCGGCGGCTGCGATGTGTCCCAAGTTCCACAAAGCGATCCGGGCGTACGCCCAGGGCAACGTGCAGGGCGAGGCGAAACGGCGCCTCGAATTGCATTTTGCGCTGTGCGAAGGCTGTCTTCGGGAGTACACGCGAATTACAGGTCGCCGTCTGGAGCAGCCGGTCCTCGGTTTCGAGACCCTGGAGGTGGAGACGGAGTATCGATACCGCCGCCGTCTCAGCGATCGCGCACAAGCTTTGCCGCCACAGGGGCTTTCGTTTCGAACCGCTCTGCTGTTCGGCGCGGCCGGACTTCTACTGACCTATCTGCTTGCCTCCCACTCCCCTGACGCGACCTCAGGCCGGGCCGCTCATCTCCTGGAACAGCCGCTCAACTGGCTGAAGAGTCTGATCAGGTGACCCGCCCCTGTCTTACCGGGCCCCGGCAAATGGCATCCGGACGCTGAATAGTTTCCCGCTCGGAGCGTCGTTGACCGTGACGTATGCGGTGCGCCCGTCAGGCCCCCCAAACACCAGGTTGGTGGGATTCCGGCCGGGTACGGCGATCGTCTCGGCGTGCTCGCCCTCCGTGGAGAATGACCACAACTCGGCTTCGGAATACATCGCGACCCACAGGAATCCGCGCTCGTCGAACTTCATTCCGTCAAAGCCCATCCGCTTCCCCCTGAAGGCAAAAAACAACTCCTTGCCTCGCTCCTCGGCCCGGCCATCCGGCGCCATCCGGAACCTCCAGATCCATCCCGCGTTCGCGGCTGCGCGTTCCTCTCCCGCGTACAGGTAGCGTTTCTCCGCATCGAAGGCGATCCCGTTGACAAACGCAAAGCCCGAGGCGAAGCGCCGTGTGGTTCCGTCCGGTTCGACGAAGTGGATTTCGCCCTCGGGGTGAATGGTGCTGCTGGCGGGACTGGTGAAATACAGCCGCCCGCCGGGCCCCCAGGCCATGTCGTTGGTCCGGCGGATCGGCTTGCCTTCGCTCGTCAACGTGACCACCGAAACCTTGCCGGCCCGGTCGATCTTCAGGATGCCGGTCCGCCCCGGCTCGTTGTGGCAGACATAGAGGTTGCCCTCTTTGTCGAACAGGGTGGCTTGATTGGTCCCGCCTGTATCCGCGAAGACCGACCGGGCGCCATCCGGGGCGACTCGCGGAATGATCCCGTTCCCCAGGTCGGCCAGGTACAGGTTCCCCTGCTCATCCAGGGAGGGACCTTCCGGAAACCGAAAGCCGTCGGCCACCAGTTTCACCTCGGCGCCGCCGGCGGCGCCGCACCACACACACAGCAGTGCCGGCAGGCACGGCCACAACCTCATCCAATTCCTCCCGCGACTCTGCAGAGGGCCAGTCTATCCGATCGGTCGCCCTGCCGCTACCCGCGACCCGGGCGCTGGGCGCGGAACGAACGTCACAAAACCTGTGATATCCTGTTAGCTGTTGAAAAACGAGAAAAGAGAAGACAAGGAGTAGTTACAAACCGAATGGCACTGGCGACAGAACGGAAGCGGCAAATCATTACCGATAATCGGGTCCACAAGACCGATACCGGTTCGCCAGAAGTGCAAGTGGCCATCCTCACTGAACGCATTACTCAGTTGACGGGGCATTTCAAGACGCATCACAGCGACCATTCATCGCGGCGCGGGCTGCTGATCCTGGTCGCCAAACGGCGTC
>CAZGUX010000010.1:0-12397 GCA_964529305.1 uncultured Solibacteraceae bacterium
CAACCCGCCGATCCTTGTTGTCAACCTCAGCCTCGGCCGTGACAAAGAGGACGGCGATGTGGACGGGCCCGTGCACGAAGCAATCAAGGCCGCCTATGACGCCGGCATCACCGTAATCGTCGCGGCCGGCAATGATCCGTCGGTCGAGGTCAAGGACCAGGTGCCGTCGGGATTCCCCGAAGTGATTGCCGTCGCGAGCACCACGGCCGAGGAGGGCGACTCGAGCAGATGCCCGTTTCATCAGGGGACCATCCCCGCGGATACGGCATCGTACTTCACGACCGATGGGATCTTCGACGCGGCCAGCCGTATCGGCGTCTCGATCTCCGCACCCGGCGCCACACGGGAGAACGTCAACGTCTTCTGCCGCATTTATTGCGAGGGGATCCGCGGTAAAGCCGCGTACGTGCATCTCGTAGATGATCGTGCGTGACCACGGCCGCTTCAGGGGCTCGTCTCCTTCCCAGTCGTACGCCCGCGGGTCCGTAACCACACTCTTCATCGCCGTTGCGGCATTGTCGTCTTTTCGACGCGCGGCATCACGGCTATAGGTTTTGGGGACAACGGTTGCGCGGCCATAGGGGTCGAGCAGTAGCTTGGATGGATCGAATCGTAGACCCCAAGCCGGCTCGAACGGCCCGTGGGCCCGGAACCCATAGATCTGACCCACTTCGACGCCGGGCACAAATACGTGCCAATAGTGATACGTACGGTTCACCGACGGATCGATGGGGATGACGCGCGAAGGACGCGCGTCGTCCACCCGATCGAAGAACAAAAGCTCGATTTTAGCCGCACTCCGGGAGAAGACTGAGAAGTTGGCCCCACCAGGCGCGAGCGTGGCCCCTATCGGATAGCTGCCGCCGGTCGTGGGCGCCGGATGTTCTACAAAGACAGTTTCGTCGCGCACATAGCGGCACCAGCACATTAAGGTCCCCTCCAGCACGATAGTGCCGATTGCCACTCCGCCGTAGGCTTCGGCGCCTGACGCCGGCACCTGCCGAAATGGTTCGGCGAACGACGCTGGTCGCTGTTCGCAAGCTGTTGATGCGACACGGCAGCGAAGTGGATTCCAACGTGCCACTCCTTACGGCGGATTGCATATGTACTTCACACGAGTTGCGGTTCTGGCGCTAACGGCGGCGGTTGCCGCTTTGGTGGTGCAAACCCGACTTCCGAGGGAGCCCGGCTCCGGAAACTAGCGGAGAGAACGATGAGACAGTCAAATTGCATACCAGTTCTGGTCTTCAGCCTTTTCGTCCTTTGGGCTGGTCGGGAGGCCCAGGCACAATCGCGGGCCGGCCTGATTGAGTCGGCGCGAACGGAGAAGGAAGCGACGCTGACGCCTTGGGCTCCGCCAAAAGCCGAGCGCGTAATCGTAAGAACTCAAAACAGCTTGCCATACCGGCTCCTCACCGGAGAAGCCCATGGGGTCGGCGTATCGTTCGGCAACATGGTGCCGGGCTCCGGCTTCGCCATCGGGCCAACGTACACGAAGCCGATGTGGGAGGGAAAGCTCGTCCTTCGGGGAGATGCGCGCGCTGCGATCAACGGATCATATGGCGGCCGACTGGAGGTTTCGGCGCCGCGTCTGTTTAGCGACCACACGTTCGTCACGTTCAGCACGCAGCACCGGAACATCTCAGAAATGCCGTACTATGGCCCCGGACCGGATTCGAGCAAGACCGGACGCAGCAACTATCGCCTGGAAGACACCAATGTCGAAGTACGGCCCGGCATCCGTGTCTTCAAGGGATTAAGCGCTGGGCTGATCGGGTCCTACCTCGCCGTCAACACCGGCCCTGGGCACTCCACACGCTACATTTCGGCAGAGGAGCAGTTCGGTCCGGCTACCGCTCCCGGCATGGACCGCCAAACGAACTTCTGGCGTGGCGGGGGCTTCGTCGAATATGACTGGCGTGACCAGGCCTCCTACCCGGCCAGCGGCGGCAGGTATTCGGCGCAGTACGTCCGCTACCTGGACAGGAATCTCGGCGCTTACAGCTTCCTCCGGCTGGATCTGGACGCCTCGCAATATATCCCGGTATTCAATCGTACTCGGGTGTTCGCCGTGCACGGATCGTCCTCGCTAACGACAGCAGGCAACGGGCAACGCGTTCCCTTCTATCTTCAACCCACGCTCGGCGGTTCGAATACGCTACGCGGCTATCGCTTCAACCGTTTCTACGGCGATAACTCGGTCATGTTGAACGGCGAGTATCGTTGGTTTTGTTCGCCCGCTCTCGATATGGCTGTGTTTGCCGACGCGGGAAAAGTCTTCCAGCGCTGGGAGCAATGGAATCTCCACGATCTCGAAAGCGACGTGGGCTTCAGCGTGCGGTTCAAAGGGAGGGCGGGGAGACCGGCTTTCAGTTTCGATACAGGCTTCAGCCACGAGGGGTTTCAAATATGGTTTCGCGTAAACACCACAAACTAACCATGCGCAACGCGCTTTGGATTGCCGCAATTGCGGTCGCCGGAGCGCTGGGTCAACAGGGGTCCGCGGAGGATCATGGCAGGAAATTCTATGCTGATGACCCACTGTGGCGGGAACCGCCGCCACGGCCTGTCAGCGGCATCGCAACCCGAGGCGTCGACCACATTTACGACTTCCTGGAAAGCGCATATGTGACTCCCCGCCGCGAAGGCAAGTTCGCAAAGCATGCGCGGCATCCTGCGCTCGATGTGAATACGCTGGGGGAGGCTCCTGACAGCTCCTGGTACACAAACCGGCATGCACTCCACCGGATGTCGATTGCTGACCTCCAGCGCGGACCAGGCAACAGCACGCCGCCCGATCCCAACCGCGCCTGGCGCATCACGGCGGCCAAAAGCGACGGCATAACGCCGGGATTTGTCATCGAAGACGGGCGAAACACTCGATATGTGCTGAAGTTCGACCCGCCACTCTATCCCGAGTTGTGCTCTGCGCCGGACGTGATCGGCAGCAAGATCTTCTACGCCCTCGGTTACAGCACGCCGGAAAACTATGTCGTCCACTTCCGGCGCGAGCAACTGGAGATTACCGGCGGCGTCATGTACCGCCATCCGAGCGGGAAGAAGATTCCCCTCACCGGGCATATGGTCGACGAACTTCTGAAGGCGCAGCCGAAGTTGGCCGATGGAACGTACCGTGCGCTGGCCAGCCGCTGGCTCGATGGCAAGGTGGTGGGACCGTTCGACTATCGCGGCACCAGGAGTGACGATCCGAACGATACGATCCCTCATCAGGACCGTCGAGTGTTGCGCGGTCTGGCCGTTTTCAGCGCCTGGCTGAATCACCACGACACCAGCCAGATCAATACTATGGACATCCTGGTGACGGAGGATGGCCGCCAATACGTCAAGCACTATCTGATTGATTTCGGTTCCATTCTGGGCAGCCGTGGTGACCGCCCGAAGGAGCCATGGATCGGGCACCAGTACACGATCGGGCACAAAGAAGCGATGATGCGGGCGGCGACGTTAGGCTTCTACGTCCCCCGCTGGCAGCGATCGGATTACCCCAAGTTGGTGGGTGTCGGATTATTCGATGCGTGGTCTTTCGATCCCCTCGAGTGGAAACCGGAAGCTCCCAATCCGGCCTTTCTAATGATGGATCGGGCGGATTCCTTCTGGGCGGCAAAGCAGGTGGCTGCCTTCACCGACGATGAGATCAGGGCAATCGTCGAGACCGGAGAATTCAGTGACCCGCGCGCAGCCGACTGGATCGCCGGCTGTCTGATCAAGCGCCGTGACAAGATCGCCCGGGCTTGGTTCTCCAAGGTGCTTGCGTTGGATCGATTTCGCGTCGCGGGAGGAAGACTCGCATTCGACGACCTGAGCGCGAGCCATGAGACTGGTACGCCGAGGAGCTATGACGTGAGTTGGTCGACTTACGACAACGATCGTGGCGTTCTCACACCGTTGTCCAACGCTACCGGGACGAACCTACCCCCGGCGCCCGGCGCAACAGAATATCTGGCGGCAACGATCCGATGCGCCACGAACCCGGCACAATCCTGCCCCGATCCGGTGACGGTGTACCTGCGTCGCTCCGGAACGGGGTTCCAGGTTGTCGGAATCGATCGCTAATCCATGGCGGTTCAAGGTGAACAACGACGGTAATAACGTGAAGAGCGAACGAGGTCAAGACACCGAAACAACAGCGTGTCATCCGGATTCATGTCCGCAGTGTGACGAACTAATCAAGACAGTGAAGGAGAAGCGAAAATGAGCGCGAAAGCGCAGCCCTATTCATCCGAAAGTGAACCTGTTGATGTGGAACTGGTGGAAACCGAGGTTACTCTCGACATTGTCCCCACCCATGACGAAATAGCCGTCCTAGCTTATTCCTACTGGGAAGCCCGTGGTTTCGAGGGCGGGACTCCGGAAGAAGACTGGTTGCGGGCAGAGCAGGAATTGCTGAGTGGCCGGTCCCAAACGAACGACTGAGGTTTGAGAGCCGTGGAGGTTGTCGATGGCGCCGTTTAGGAAACCACTCTTGCCCCCGGCTTCGATCCTGGCCGGGTGAAGGGCCGGGAACCCGAGACGCAGCTTGCCCAAGATTTCACCGGAGCTTCGATTCCGTGGGTCGTCCTTACCATGTGACAACGTAGGTGTAACGGAACTATCTAACAGCAGTGCCTAAAGGAACGTCAGATGACAACACGAGATCTTGTCGACACGACAATGGCGAAATCACCCCGGACTACGAGTAACCCGATGCACATCCCGGAATTGCTGCAACAGTATGGTTGCGGACCGATACCCTTCGTGGGAACGGAGAACGCGTTCTATGAGCGGCATCTGATATTTGACCGTGTGATTGACCCGGCAGTAGCAACGGCGCGTGAACGCTTCGAAGCATTTGCCCGTTCCATCCGCGACATTCTTGCCCAACGGTGGGTGCTGACCAAAAAGACATACGACAGAAGAAACCCAAAGCGGATCTATTATCTGTCGATGGAGTTTCTGATTGGACGTTCGGCGGGGAACAATGTAACCAACTTACTGCTTGATCCTCTGGTACAACAGGCCGCGGATGAACAAGGGCTCGACTGGCTCAGCCTGCTCGAGGAGGAGCCTGATGCGGGTCTGGGGAACGGGGGGTTGGGCCGTCTGGCGGCGTGCTTCCTCGACTCGATGGCCACCCTGCAGCTACCCGCGACCGGTTACGGCCTGCGATACGAGTACGGCATGTTCAGGCAATCGATTGTCGACGGCTGGCAGAAGGAGAAGGCTGACAACTGGCTTCGCCAGTCGGATCCGTGGGAGATTGCGCGCCCGTCCGAGAAGGTGGAGGTGAAGCTGAACTGCTCGATCCAGGTGAGAGGTGGTCAATTCGAAGTGATACGGGACCGGCCATCGACGCTGTACGGGATTCCCTTCGATCGCCCCGTCGTGGGCTACGGGGGGAAGACGATCAACACTTTGCGCCTGTGGGCCGCGGCTGCGCCCGACAATTTCGATTTCCAGCAATTCGGGAGTGGGGACTTCATCGGAGCTTTGGGCGAGAGCCTGGAAGCGGAATCGCTCACCCGCGTTCTGTACCCGGATGATTCGACATCAATGGGCCGCCGGCTGCGCTTTGCGCAGGAAAACTTCCTGGTCGCCTGTTCCCTGGCGGACATCATCCGCCGGTTCCGGCGGCTGAATCAGGATTGGGACAGACTGCCCGAGAAGGTGGCGATACAGCTAAATGACACACATCCGTCAATGGCAGTCCCCGAACTGATGCGCATTCTGCTGGATGACGCTCACCTGGGCTGGGACGACGCCTGGAGGCTGACCCAGAGAACGCTGGCATATACCAATCACACGCTGCTGCCGGAAGCGTTGGAGAAGTGGCCGGTGGAAGGGTTTGAAGTCCTGGTGCCGCGGCAATTGGAGATCATCTACGAAATCAACCGGAGGCTCCTGGACGACGCCCGCAAGCGTTTCCCAGGGGACGATAGCCGTGTGGAACGCGTGAGCCTGGTCGAGGAGGGCAGCGAGCCCAGGATCCGCATGGCCAACCTGGCCATTGTGGGTTCGCACAGTACGAACGGCGTTGCGGCTGTGCATTCGAAGCTGTTACGGACCACCACCGTCAAAGATCTCGCGGACATGTTCCCGGAGCGCTTCAACAACAAGACCAATGGAGTGACACCACGCCGGTGGCTTCTAAAGGCCAATCCGGGGTTGACAAGCGCCATCACGGAAGCGATCGGCGACGGGTGGGTTACCGACCTAAACGAACTTTCGAGGCTGAAGCCGCTTGCCGGCGACTCTGGTTTCCAGGATGCGTTTCTGGCGTCTAAGGCACTGGCCAAGGCGCGATTTGCGGCCTGGCTCAAAGCGGCATCGGGGCGAAACGTGGACCCGCACACCGTGTTCGACTGCCAGGTAAAGCGGATTCACGAATACAAGAGACAATTGCTGAATGCGCTGCGGATCATTGTCGAGTACAACCGGTTGCGGGAGAACCCGAACCTGGAGGTGGTTCCGCGCACATACTTCTTTGCCGGCAAAGCGGCCCCGGCCTATCGTTTGGCGAAGTTGATTATCAAGTTCATCAACAACGTGGCGGAGACGATTGACTTTGATCCGGTTACTCGTGGCCGTCTCAGGGTCATCTTCCTTCCTGAATACAACGTCTCCCTGGCCGAGAAGTTAATTCCCGCGAGCGATGTCTCCAACCAGATCTCTACGGCGGGGTTCGAGGCCAGCGGTACCAGCAACATGAAATTCATGATGAACGGCGCTCTCACGGTTGGAACTCGGGATGGCGCGACCATCGAGATGGCGGAAGAAGCCGGAGAAGACAACCTCTTCCTGTTCGGTTTGACTGTGGAGCAAGTAGAGGGCAGTAGAGGCTGGTACAGCCCGTATTGGCACTACGAGAATGAGCCGGAAACGAAGGCCGCTCTCGATCTTATCTGTTCCGGGCACTTTAATCGGAGCGAGCCTGGGATCTTCGATCCGTTACGGGATATGCTCCTGAAGCACGGCGACTACTATATGCACCTGGCCGATCTGACTTCTTATTGCCAGGCGCATGAGCGGCTCGGAGCATTGTATTCGGACTCCGGCGCGTGGGCGCGGAAAGCGATCCTGAATATTGCCAGTAGCGGCAAGTGTTCGAGCGACCGCACCATCGCTCAATATGCGGCTGAGATTTGGAAGGCGGCGCCATGTCCCGTGCTGTAGAAATACCCCGCTTGACGCACGCAGCGGGCGGTATAAGAGTGATCGATCGTGCACTGGGGGGAAAATGAGTAACGGCAACGGACGGCGGAAGGCGCCCCCATTTCCGCCCGGGTACCGGGCATCGGGCTTGCTGCTTCATGTCACGTCCCTGCCCTCTGCTTACGGCATCGGTGACCTGGGGCCGGAGGCGTTCGCGTGGATCGACCGGCTTCATGACGCCGGCCAAAGATGGTGGCAGGCGCTTCCATTGGGGCCGACGGGATACGGAAATTCGCCATATCAGCCATTGTCGTCATTTGCCGGGAACGCGCTGATGCTTAGTCCGGAGTCGCTGGATGCGGAGGGCTTGCTGGATCTCAGAGACTGCCCCGGCCACTTCGCTCCCGGCGCCGTCGATTACGGCTTGGTAATCCCGTTTAAGGAAAGACTGTTGGAAGCGGCATGGAACCGCTTCCAGCGAGTGAGGCGCGGCGCGCTGCTGCGTGAGTACGAAGAATTTTGCCTGGGACAGGCATCTTGGCTGGAAGACTACGCTCTTTTTCGGGCGCTGAAAGGCAAGTACGGCGGCGCCTGTTACATTGAATGGCCAACGGAGCTGGTTCAGCGGCGTCCGAGTGCTTTAGCCGAGGCCGCGCGGGAGCTCAAAGATGAGGTCGGCCGGGTCCGGTTCGCCCAATTTCTGCTGTTCCGGCAAGGCGAACGGCTAAAAGGCTATGGGCGTTCGAAGGGAGTGAGCCTGATTGGTGACTTGCCGTTCTTCGTTTCGCCGGACTCCAGCGACGTTTGGGCCAACCCTGAGTTCTTTCTTCTGGACGAGCGCCGCCGGCCGAAGTTTGTGGCGGGGGTGCCTCCCGATTACTTCTGCGCGCAGGGCCAGTTGTGGGGTAACCCCGTTTACAACTGGGAGGCGCTCCGCGCGACCGGGTACCGATGGTGTATCGATCGCGTTCGCGCGCTTCTGTCGTATGTGGACTTGATTCGCCTCGATCACTTCCGTGGGTTTGCGGCGGCCTGGCATATTCCGTCCGGGGCTTCCACGGCCGAGACAGGGTCTTGGCATCCGGGTCCGGGGGCCGAGTTCTTCCACAAGGTCGAGGCCGAGCTAGGCGGACTGCCGTTCATCGCTGAAGATCTCGGTCTGATCACGCCGGATGTGGAACGCCTTCGCGACCGGTTCCACATTCCAGGTACCCGGGTTCTGCAGTTTGGCTTCGATGGAAACGAAAATAATCCGTACCTTCCACAGAACTTCGTCCATAACACCGTAGTCTACTCCGGCACGCACGATAACCCGACAAGCCGGGAGTGGTTCGAGGAGCTTCCCAAGAGTCAGCAGGAGATCGTGTCGAGCAAGTGTCTCAATGAGAGTAATGACCGGGCTATCGAGCCTGGTCCGGCACTCATGGGCTTGGCATGGTCGTCGCGAGCGGCGCTGGCGATCGCGCCGTTACAGGATCTATTGAATTTGGGAAGAGAGGCTCGCATGAACGTGCCTGGCCGCGCTGGAGGAAATTGGCGCTGGCGATATACGGACGAACTGCTGACGGATAAGCAGTTTGCCCGCTTGCGGGACTTGACTGCCAGCTCGAAACGTCTTCCTGACGCCCAGACCGTGGTGGCTGGCGAGAGCGGTGGAAATAGATCGCACATGGCGGAGTCGCTTGCGACGGCGCTCTGATTGCCGCCTTCACGCGACGGCCGTACGACGCATCTCTCATCGAATGTCGAAAGAGGACTGTATGATACAAACCGAACAAGAATCGAGCAGCTCGCTGAGCGCTTATGGTGAGGCGAGATCCACCGTCCACGGTTGTCCGCTCACGACGGTCGAGTTGCAGAAGACCGGCGCCTATTGGCGGGCATGCAATTACCTGGCGCTTGGGATGATCTATCTTCGGGACAATCCGCTTCTCAGGACACCGCTGAAACCGGAGCACATCAAGAACCGGCTGCTCGGACACTGGGGGGCGAGTCCCGGCCTTGCCTTCATCTACATTCATCTGAACCGGTTGATCAAGAAACTCGACCAGGAGATGATCTTCCTGGCGGGGCCCGGACATGGAGCGCCGGGGGTGCTGGCGCCGGTGTACCTCGAGGGCACGTACTCGGAGGTCTACCCGGACAAGAGCGAGGACGAGCGCGGACTGCGCGAGTTCTTCAAACAGTTTTCGTTTCCGGGCGGCATCGGCAGCCACTGCACGCCCGAGACCCCAGGCTCTATTCACGAAGGAGGTGAACTGGGATACGTGTTGTCGCATGCCTGCGGCGCGGCATTCGACAATCCCGACCTGATCGTGGCTGCTGTGGTGGGCGACGGAGAGAGCGAGACGGGGCCGCTGGCGACCTCATGGCATATCAGTAAGTTCCTGAATCCGATTCGGGACGGCGCGGTTCTCCCAATCCTTCATTTGAACGGCTACAAAATCAACAATCCCACGCTGCTGGCGCGCATCAGCCATGAGGAGATCGAGGACCTGTTCAAAGGATATGGCTGGACGCCATACTTCGTGGAGGGTTCGGATCCGGACAGCATGCATCAAGCCATGGCTGCGACCGTCGAACACTGCATCGCCGAGATCCGCCGGCATCAGCAGCAATGCCGCCTGGCCGGCGTAGCAACCCGGCCCCGCTGGCCCATGATTGTGCTTCGCTCACCGAAAGGGTGGGGCGCGCCGGCGAAAGTGGGCGGGCGCCGGCTCGAAGGATTCTGGCGCGCCCACCAGGTCCCCCTTGGCGAAGTCAAGAAGAACCCCGAACAGTTGGCTTTACTCGAGAAGTGGATGCGGGATCAGAAGCCGGAGGAACTGTTCGACGCGGAGGGAAAGCTTCGACCAGAACTGAAAGCTTTGGCTCCTGTAGGGACCCGGCGGATGAGCGCTAATCCACATGCCAATGGCGGGCTACTGAGGAGGGGACTGCGGCTGCCTCCATTCACCGATTACGCGCTCAAGGTGGATCGGCCTGGCACGATGGAGGCCGAGAATGTGCCGCCCCTGGGGGAGTTTCTCCGGGACGCCATGAAACTGAACATGACAAACTTCCGCGTGTTCGGCCCGGACGAAAACACATCGAATAAGCTTCACGCGGTGTACCAGGCGGCGAAGAAATTCTGGATCGCCGAATACTTCCCGGAGGACCAGGATGGCAGCGAACTCTCCCCCGATGGGCGGGTGATCGAGATGCTGAGCGAGCACACCATGCAGGGCATGCTCGAGGGATACCTGCTCACGGGGCGCAACGGTTTCTTCTCGACTTATGAAGCTTTCGTCCATGTGGTGGACTCCATGTTCAACCAACACGCGAAATGGCTTTCGATCTGCAATCAACTTTCGTGGCGGCGGCCGGTCTCTTCGCTGAACATGCTGATCACCTCGACCGTCTGGCGGCAGGATCACAACGGCTTCACGCACCAGGACCCCGGCTTTCTGGATGTGGTCCTGAACAAAAGCGCGGCCGTCACGCGCATCTACCTGCCGCCCGATGTGAACTGCCTGTTGTCGGTGGCCGACCATTGTTTGAGAAGCGAGAACTACATCAACGTCATCGTTTCCGACAAACAACTGCATCTTCAATACCTGGATATGCCGGCGGCGATCGAGCACTGCACCAAGGGAATCGGCATGTGGGAGTGGGCCTGCAACGACCAGGGATGCGAGCCCGACCTGGTGATGGCGTCGGCGGGGGACATTCCGACGCAGGAAGCGTTGGCGGCGACGGCCCTGTTGCGCGATGAGTTCCCCGACCTGAAGATACGCTACATCAATCTGGTCGATCTCTTTAAGCTGCAGCCCTCAACGGAACATCCGCACGGACTTTCCGACGGAGACTTCGACTCGCTGTTCACCGCGGATAAGCCGATCATCTTCAATTTCCACGGCTATCCGTGGCTGATTCACCGGCTGGCCTACCGCCGGACCAACCACAGGAATCTGCATGTGCGCGGTTACAAAGAGAAGGGCAATATCAACACTCCGATGGAGCTGGCGATCAACAACGAGATCGATCGCTTCAGCCTGGCGATCGACGCCATCGACCGGGTTCCCAAGCTACAGCGCATCGGCGGACATGCCAAGGAGAAGTTCCGCAACCGGCAGATTGCCTGCCGCGCCTATGCGTATCAGCATGGCATCGACCCGCCGGAAATTACGGGATGGCGCTGGCCGGCGGCGTGAGATCAAGTGGAGTTTCCATGAGCACAGAGACGCTTGCGCAAAGTTCGCCGGTCCGTCAATCGATGGAGCAGACCTGCATCAACACCATCCGGACGCTTTCGATGGATGCGGTGCAGGCCGCCAATTCCGGACATCCGGGAACACCCATGGCATTGGCGCCCGTCGCTTACTGCCTCTGGCAGGAGTTTCTTCGCTTTGATCCATCCGACCCGGTATGGCCGAATCGCGACCGTTTCATTCTCTCCGCCGGCCACGCGTCGATGCTGCTGTATTCGCTCCTGCACCTCACGGAAGTACGCGCGGTCAGCAAAGACTACGAAACGCTCGGCGAAGTCTCAGTGCCGCTGGAGGCGCTCGAGACGTTCCGGCAGTTGGACAGCCGCTGCCCGGGCCATCCGGAGTACCGATGGACGTCGGGCGTGGAAACCACTACCGGGCCGCTCGGACAAGGGGTAGCGACAAGCGTCGGGATGGCCATCGCCCGGCAGTGGTTAGGCGCACGCTACAACAGACCGGGATTCGAGCTTTTCGACTTCGACGTGTACGCGCTTTGCGGCGACGGCTGCATGATGGAAGGCATCTCGAGCGAAGCGGCGTCGCTGGCGGGGCACCTGCGGCTTTCGAACATGTGTTGGATTTACGATAACAACCACATCACCATTGAAGGCAATACCGCGCTGGCATTCAGCGAGGACGTGGCGACGCGTTTCCTGGCGTACGGCTGGAACGTCACCCGCGTGGGCGACGCGAACGACCTCGACATGCTGGCGCGGGCATTTCGAACGTTTCACAACACGCACGACCGTCCTACGTTGATCATCGTGGACAGCCACATTGGCTACGGCGCGCCGCACAAGCAGGACACCAGCGGGGCGCACGGCGAGCCGCTAGGCGAGGAGGAGATCCGGCTTGCGAAGCGAAACTACGGGTGGCCGGAAGACAGGAAGTTCTACGTGCCGGACGGAGTCTACGAGCACTTCCGGCAGGGCATCGGTAAACGCGGAAAGGCGCTGCGGGATGCCTGGTTCGGGCGGATTGAAGCGTACCGGAAGGAG
>CAZGUX010000011.1:0-5316 GCA_964529305.1 uncultured Solibacteraceae bacterium
CAGAAGATCGGCCATAATGCCGCAGGCCAGTGAGTGGAGGTTGAACAGCCGGGCGGACCACAGCCGCGGGACCCTGGCGGTGGCCCAGCGCCGGGTCACGCTCAACCCAAGCACCAGGTTTCGGATCTTGACCAGACCCACGATCGACAAGGCATGACGTACGGAATTGATGGTCGCTCTACGCCCGTAGAGGGGTGAGTTGACCACCCGCAGGATGGTTCCGGCGAGGACTGTGTCGTTTTCGATCAGGGTGGCCAGATGGGCAAACGAGATGCTTTCGTCCGCCAGTGAAGCCATGACGCGCGCCAGCACCGGCGAAAATGGCGGTAGTTGGTCAATGGAGCCCAAGATCCTGCGACGGTAGTCGATCCCCACTTCAGCGGGCGTACTCATAGTCCCCTTATCGTCTGTTGGGGGCCGGGGCTTGAGGGGCAAAGGACCAGGCACTTGCTTTACCCCTAAGGCGTGGGGGTTTTCTGCCGTTCTGGCGGGCCGAAATCCCCTAAACCCGGCGTCGTCCGCCAAAGCCGCTGTAGGATAAGGACATGGTCAATGGCTTCGGGCCGGCAATCGTCGCCACCAACCTGCGAAAGGTGTACGGCTCCAAGGCCGCCGTCGACGACCTCAACCTCACCGTGCCGCGAGGTTGTTTCTTCGGCTTTCTGGGACCCAACGGCGCCGGGAAATCGACCACGATCCGGATGCTCACGGGGTTGATCCCTCAGACGGCGGGGCAGATCGAAATCCTCGGCATGCCGATGCCGCAGCGGGCGATCGACATCAAGCGGCGGATCGGTCTGGTCCCCGACGAATCCCTGTTGTTCGACCGTCTGACGGGCGCCGAATATCTGGAATTTGTCGGCCGCATGTACGGGTTGGCGCGCGGCCTGGCACAGGAGCGGGCCCGCGCGCTGCTACGGCTCTTCCAACTCGAAGACAGCGCCCGAAAGCTGATCGCGGAATACTCCAAGGGCATGCGCAAGCGAGTCGCTATGGCCGCGGCCTTGATTCACAAGCCGGACCTGTTCCTGATGGACGAGCCGTTCGAAGGCGTCGACGCCGTAGGCGCGCGGTTGATGAAGGACATTCTGCTGGACTTGGTTCGCCAGGGAGCGACGATCTTCCTGACCTCCCACGTGCTGGAGGTGGTGGAGCGGCTGTGCGACCGCGTAGCCATCATCCACGAAGGCAAGATTGTTCGAGAGGGCTCGATGGAGGAACTTCGGATGGGCGCCGAAACCCTGGAGGATGTTTTTGTGAGGGTGGTCGGCGCCAATCGCGAATTCCAACGGCTCGAGTGGTTGTGACATGATTGCGGCCATCCTGAGGGCTCAATGGTTGTGTTTCCGGAATCTGTCCGGCGCCAGCCGGCGGGGCACCGTGTTCACCGCCATCACGTCGACGGTCTGGTACGGCCTATGGGTGTTCGTTGCCCTGGCGGTGTTTGAGTTTGCCTCCAGCCCCAAATCCACGGAGTTCGTCCGGGCGAACCTCTCGCGGGGGCTGTTCCTGATGGTCCTCTACTGGCAACTGGCGCCGGCGCTGGTGGCCAGCCTCGGGTTCTCGCTGGACCTGAAAAAGCTGATTGTTTACCCGATCCCCGAGAGTACTCTGTTCTGGGTCGAAGTGGTTCTACGCATCACCACCGCGGTGGAGATGCTGTTCGTGCTGACCGGTCTGGCCGCGGGCCTGATCGTGAATCCCTCCGCCGGGCTATGGCAAGCCGCGCCCCGGGTGCTGTTTCCGGCCTTCGTCTTCGCGGTGACCAACCTGTTGTTCGCCGCCGGCGTGCGCAACCTGATCGAGCGGCTATTGAGCCGCAAGGTGGTCCGTGAGCTGTTCGTGTTCGGCCTGGTGATGGTGGCCGCGCTTCCGCAACTGTTGTTCACGACCGGCCTGCCGGGGGACCGCCTGAAACAGATCATCTCCCAGACGCCTTGGCCGATCTGGCCCTGGACGGCGGCGGGCCGTCTGATTCTCCAGGGTTTCGACCTCGGCTCCTGGGCGGTCCTGCTGGGTTGGACGGCGGTCGGCTATGCCTTCGGGGGCTGGCAATTCCGCCGAAGCCTGCGCTTCGACGCCGTGGCGGCCCAGGCCACGGACACCTCGCGGCCGTCGCGAGCGTACATCTCGGAGTTCTTCTACCGCCTGCCGGCACTTCTGCTGCCCGATCCGATCGCGGCCATGGTGGAGAAGGAAACGCGCACTCTCGCCCGGACCCCTCGCTTCCGCATGGTGTTTCTCATGGGCTTCACCTTCGGCCTGGTGGTCTGGCTGCCGCTGGCGTTCGGCCCGCAGCGTTCGGCCCCGATCGTCGCCAACCTGGTGACGATCGTCGGCGTATACGCCCTGACCCTGCTTGGCCAGGTCTCGTACTGGAACGCCTTCGGATTCGACCGCTCCGCCGTCCAGATGTATTACGCCGCGCCCGTGTCCATTGGCCGGGCGCTGCTGGCCAAGAATATCGCCACGGCCTCGTATGTGTTCCTGGAGTTCGTCCTGGTGGTAATTCTTTGCTTCCTGACCGGCCTGTCGGTCCCGTTCGAGCGGGTGGTGGAGAGTTTTGCCGTGGTGGCGACCATCACTGTCTACCTGTTCGCGGCGGGCAACCTCAGCTCGGTCTACCTCCCGCGCTCGATGAATCCGGAGCGGGTGAGCCATGGCGGCACGGGCGGCCGGTCGCAAGCGATGATCCTGCTGGTCTACCCGATCGCGATCCTGCCGGTGACTCTGGCGTATCTGGCCCGATATGCGTTCGAGACGGACACGGCGTTTTTCGGCGTCCTGGCCCTGGTGGCTGGAATCGGGGCCGCGGTGTATTGGATCGCGATGGAATCGGCCGTGGAGGCGGCGGGCCAGCGCCGGGAGATGCTGCTCTCGGAACTGAGCCGGTCCGACGGGCCGATTTCGAGCGATTGAGCAGGGGCTCTTGCCGGTAACGTACCGGCAGGAAATTCACGCACGCAGGATTCTCATGAGTTGTGCGTCTGTGAGAACCGTGATCTTGACTGATTGCAGGAATTCCGACGCTGGAGGGTTACCGCAGACGCTCGAATCAAGGGTGATCTTCACCGGTGCGAGCGGTATCCAGGCCACTGCTACCTATCGCCTCGATGAGGATTTCCTCGGTTTCCTCTGACGTAGCGGGCCTCAGATTGAGATCCACTTCAGCGAACAGCTTTCTGAGTTTGAAAGAGACTTCGCGCCGGCGATCCTCTGGTATGGGGGGAAGTTCGAACGCCTGCACGCTGACCGATTCCCTCTCCTCAAGCGGACGGCCCAAGAGCAATTCCGCGGCGGCTCTTTGCTCCGGGGACAGATTGTGTGCTTGAAGGATCATGGCGCTATCCTTAGTCTTTAGATTATCGCGTTTTCTCTATACGACCCACGTGTGCTCTGGGATCCGGATAAGGAAGATCTTCTCCCTTTTGTCGACTATTTGGAACGACTCCAGCGTGGAGCTCTTGCCAACACCACGATACAGGTGATCATGTAACCCCACGCTGCTGTCTAAATGATTCCGAACCAGCTACGAGTCTCCATCGGGCTTTCGGGGATTGGTTGCCGCGGGCGCAGACTCGAAATATCGGCATCGAACAACTCGCCTCCTGGTTTTCGATTCGCGCCGAACGACAGGACCTCCGGGACAGGGGACGCGAGGGGTCGCGAGTACACGTATGGTACGTCCCACGGATCAACGGGCAAGCGTTTCAGATAGGGACCCCTCCAGCCCTCGTCCCCCGGATTGACGACAAGACCTGTCAGCCCTTTGCTGACCGACGGAAAGTCGCCGCAATCTGCTTTGTAGTGCTCGAGGGCCTTCGAAATGTGCTGTACCTGAAGGGAGGCAGCAAGGTAACGGAATCGACTCGAATCGCGGAACGGGTCGGCAAAGAAACCGAAGAAGATAATCAGAGCGGAGAGACCCCATCCCACGCCCGCCAGCAGTCCAGCAATCGGAGCGAGCGCCGGAGCGAAAAGAATGCCCACGGAGCCACTCGCCCGGCTCAGAGTCCTGAGGCTCACAGTGAATCAGACGCGCGGTTTGTCGAAAACGCCGATCGACAAGCGAGGGACGGCTTGCCCGAAGCGGCTGCTCGCAGTGTCGCCGATTCCGATCGGAAAAGCGGTACTGTATTTCCCGAAGAATGCGAAGGTTGGTAGGGGATTCGCGGAGCGTCGCCAAGTGTCGAGCAGTCGCGGCACGATTCGAGGTTGCCTAAACGCCCGGTCGAGTCCGACGATCAGAACTGCCGGCGCCGTTATTCCGGTGGGCTCTCTAGACCTGTGGGCCCGGCATTTAAGGCACGAAGCAAAGCAGCTTTGAGCGGCGGCAAATCACTCTGTACTGTTTTCCAGACGACCGGCAGCTCGATCCGGTCGGATTGGTGACGCAGCCAGACCCCGTATGTCCCGCCACGGCGTGCCGGGACAGCGACTCTCGGCCTGAGCCCCGAGGCGAATGGCTGCCTCGCTGATGATCAGCAGCTTACGTTCGACCGCGGCGATCGTCTTTGGATCTTTGCGGA
Source organism: uncultured Solibacteraceae bacterium (assembly GCA_964529305.1). Lineage (GTDB taxonomy): Bacteria > Acidobacteriota > Terriglobia > Bryobacterales > Bryobacteraceae > CAZGUX01. The sequence goes on from CAZGUX010000011.1 coordinate 4,530, forward strand.
ATGCTTCGAAATCCATAGCAGAGGTGAAAGACTCAATCATGCCGACGGCATCTGCGATGTCACGCAGGGAGTGGTCGTCGTCTCTAAAAGGCAAGCACGGCCTCGCGGGTGACCCGCTCACGAATGCGATCCTTCAGCGCTCTGGCCGGTGTCAGTTCCACCCGAACGCCGAGAATGTCGGTGAGCCGATTCTCCAGACCCACCATCTCCAGGAGCGAGAGTTGTCTTGTGGGATCGAAGTCGGCCATCAGATCCACGTCCGATTCCGAAGACGCGTCGCCGCGGGCGACCGAACCAAAGAGGGATAAACGCGTGATTCCGGCCGCCTTCAACTCCGGTTCATACTCGCGCAGCTTCTCTAAGACCGTGGACTTGTCCATCGCTCCATGCCCTACCTATTTTCGCGCAACTCGGTGGGTTTGGATGACATTGTCTGTCGTAGCTACATCCGCAAGTAAATCTTCTGCCGGTCGAGACCCCAGAGCAACAACCACGTGATCCCGAAATACACCACGAAGACGAATCCCACCCAGAACAACGGCGAGTCCGCGGGAGCGAATGGCCGTACCGCGTCGCCCACCAGACTGTGAAGGATGTATCCGGCCAGCGGGTTCAACCCGAATACCCGGAACACGTTCCACTGGTTCCCCTTCACATCCGACCACCAGACGAACACCGCGTACACTACCAGCGACAATCCCGCGGAGAACCACAGGTAGGAGTTCGAGCCCGCCTGCTGGCTCATCGTCCACAAAGTGACCGGATGAACGGGCGGCCAGAACGGAGG
>CAZGUX010000012.1:0-17538 GCA_964529305.1 uncultured Solibacteraceae bacterium
ACAACCATCCGATGGAGAAGTGGACGCAGCGTCAGTATTACCAGTTCGCCAATCTGTTTTCGCGCATCGGCATGAAGAACGCCGCTGAAGCCGGGGACACAATCGTCTTCGCCAAGTCGACCGGCGACATCAATCACCCCAGGCTGCTTCGGCCCCTCGCCCCGGCGCCGCTCGACGGCGAACCATTGTCTCTCGACTCGACGGAAGACCGCCGCGTGCCCTTCGCCAAGTGGCTTACCAGTCCCGACAACACTTACTTTGCCCGCGCCATCGTCAACCGCGTCTGGGGCAACTTCATGGGCCGCGGATTGACCGAACCTGTCGATGATGTTCGCGCTACCAACCCGGCCTCGAACGAGGAACTGTTCGACGCGCTGGCGAAGGATTTCGTCAAGAACGGCTACGACATCAAACGCCTCATCCGGCTCATCGCGAATTCGTCCACCTACCAGTTGTCCTCCGAAGCGAACGCGACCAACCAGGTCGACACCAAATATTACTCCCGGTACATCGTGAAGCGGCTACCGGCCGAAGTGCTGCTCGACTCGATGTCGCAGGTTACGGGCGTTCCCACTCGTTTCGGAGGGTATCCGGCCGGCATGCGCGCGCTGCAACTGCCCGACACTCAAGTGCAGTCGCAATTCCTGGCCTCGTTTGGACGTCCGGCTCGCGCCATCTGCGATGCCGGCGAGCGATCCAGTCAGCCCTCCATCAGTCAGGCTCTGCACATCATCAATGGCGACACGCTCAACAGGAAACTCAGCGACCCGAATGGATACGCCGCCCTGGCCCTCAAACTGGGACTTTCGGAAAGCCGCATCGTCGAGCACCTCTTCCTGAGTGCCTACAGCCGTTACCCGTCCGACGATGAGAAGGCCGCTCTCGCCAAAGCGTTGCGGGGCGCTCGCCTGGCCTCCGGGTCGGTCGAAGCGCAGCGTGACTCGCGGCAGAAAGCGCTGGAGGACATGATGTGGGCCATGCTCACCAGCAAGGAGTTCCTCTTCAACTATTGAGGATTCCTATGCGAACTCGTCTCTTAGCCGCAATGGTGCTTCCCGCGCTGCCGATGGCGGCGCAAACCTTCTCCAAGGACATCGCGCCGATCTTCGGCCGGCAATGCATCGGTTGTCACGCCGCCACCGTCAAGATGGGATCGCTGGATCTCGACACGGAAGAAGGGATCCGCAAGGGCGGCAACCACGGCACGATTCTTGTGCCGGGAAAGAGCGAATCGAGCCGTCTCTACCTGATGATTGCCGGGAAAGCGACACCGGCCATGCCGATGTCGGGCCAGACCTTGCCGGCACAGGACATCGAGACCATCCGCCGGTGGATCGACGCGGGCGCGAAGTTCGACGGCCCCGTCACCATCAGCAGCCTGGCCAAGCCGGCCGTGCCCCGGTTGGCGCCCCGCCGCGCGGTCAAGGCGCAGATCGGTGCGATGGCATGGCGTCCGGATGGCAAGATCCTCGCGCTGGGCCTGTACCGTGAGGTCCGCCTGACCGATACCGCCGGAAAAACCCTTGGCACGCTGTCCGGCCACGCGGAACAGATTCGGGCCATCGCGTTCTCACCGGATGGCAGGTTCGTCGCCGCGGCCGGAGGCCCACCAGCGAGAAACGGCGAGGTCAAAATCTGGGACGTCGACGCGCGGACCGAGGTGCGCACGCTCACCGGCCACTCTGACTGCATGTACGGCGTGGCATTCTCTCGCGATGGCCGGACGCTGGCCACGGCCGGCTACGACAAACTGATCAAGCTCTGGGATGTTTCCACTGGCAAGGAAGTCCGCACGCTCAAGGATCACATCGACGCGATCTACGCGCTGGCGTTCACGCCCGACGGCAAGCATCTGATCTCCGCCTCCGCCGACCGCGGCGTCAAGGTGTGGGACCCGGAAACCGGCGAGCGCCTCTACACCATGTCTGAGCCGTTGGATGGTCTCAACACTCTCGCCGTGCACCCGGGCGGCCGGCTGATTGCCGCAGGCGGTCTCGACAAGACCATCCGCGTTTGGGAAATCGGCCCGAAGTCGGCCCGCCTGGTGAACAGCCTGATCGCGCACGAGGACGCGATTTTGCACCTGGCCTTCTCGCCGGACGGAAAAATCCTGGTCTCCTCGTCGGCCGACAAAACCATCAAGTTCCTCAAGACCGGCGATCTTTCCGAACTCAGAGTACTCGCGAACCAGCCCGACTGGGTCACCACGCTGGAGTTCGCACCCGACGGCCGAACCCTTGCCGTGGGGCGTTTTGATGGGTCGCTCGAGTTGATCGATGGGAACCGTTTGAGTTCCGGCCAGGTGGCCGGAGTCCGAGTGAGGTAGAAAACGCCGTGAAGCTCTCCTTGTCCTTCTTCGCCTTTCTGCTCGCCGCCGGCGCCAACGCGCAGCAGGCCGCCGATTCGCCCACCGGGAACCGCACCACGCCGCCCACCATTGCAGCCGTTTCGCCCCAGGGCGCCGCGCGTGGCGCCACCGTTACCTTCACCGTCGAAGGCTTTAACCTCGCCAACGCGTCCTCCGTGTATTTCAGCCAGCCTGGCATCACGGCCAAAATTGTGCGCATCAAGGAACTGCCCGACCTGTCCGACGTCCGCCTCGGCAGCAACGGAACGCTCTCCACGGTCGACCTGGGTCCGCTGCCGCCGCGCAATCAGGTCACCCTGGACGTCGAGATCGGCCCTGACGCTCCCGTCGGCCCGGTGGCTTTCCGCGTCCTGACTCCCCTCGGCACCAGCCCGGAAGGCAAGTTCCTGATCGAGCCGTACTACGGGGAAAGTCCGGATCGCGAACCCAACGACACTCCGGAAACGGGCTTCGAATCATATCTTCCAACCATTCTGGTAGGCACGATTGCAAAGCCAGGTGATGTGGATTTCTATCGAATCGAAGTCAAGGCTGGTGATCAGCTTGTCCTGGAAGATGGCGCGCGGATGCTGGGAAGCGCCCTGCGGCCCGTGATCGGGATCTACACCGCCGGCCTCGAACGAGTGAAAGAGTTCGGCGGCGACGGAAGCCCGCAGCCTGCCTTTGCGTATCGCTTTGAGAAAGGTGGCGTCTTCTATCTCCGCGTTTCCGACTACCAGCAGAGCGGCGGCGCGGGCCATGTCTACCGCATCAAAGCCGGCAAGTTTCCGTACGTTCTCTCCGCATACCCATTGGGCGTGCCTCGCAACCAGCAGAGCCAGGTGAAGCTGACCGGATTTAATGTGGCAGAGGGTCCGATTACGGTTGCGGCCAAAGCGGTTTCCGAAGGCGATCCTACTCTGCAGTTCAGGCCTCGCGTCAAAGCCGGGTTGGCCTTCAACGAGGTCAACCTCGCTCTCGGCGATCTGCCCGCGGTTGAATCCAGCGGTGCCGGCACGTCACCCGCGTCGGCGCAAAGCGTTCCTCTTCCGGTGACCGTCAATGGCCGTTTGACCCAGAAGGCGAATCACTTCCGCTTCCGCGCGAAGAAGGGCGAGAAGATCGTCATCGACGTCATGGCGAATCGCCTCGGTTCCGAACTCGACTCGGTGATCGAGGTGCTCGATCTCAATGGCAAACCTATCGAACGCGCGGTCGCCCGTTGTGTGCTGGAAACCAGCGTCACGTTGCGCGACCACGATTCGGTCTCGCCGGGCATCCGCCTCCAGTCGCCCACGGGCTTCGCGGTCGGCGATTACGTAATGCTCGCGGGCGAGATTCTGCGGGTCGAGGCCATGCCGCGCACGCCCGATGACGACTTCCGCTTTGAGCAGTTTGGCGGGCAGCGGGTAGGTTTCTTCGACACGACTCCCGAAGCCCATGCGGTCGACTCGGCCGCGTACAAGGTTCAGGTCCTGCCGGCCGGCGCAAGGCCCGTGCCGAACGGCCTTCCCATTGTCCGGCTCACACATCGCAACGACGATGGCGGACCCGGCTACGGCAAAGACTCGCGCCTTCGCTTTACGGCTCCCGCCGACGGCGAGTACATCGTACGGCTTCAGGATGTTCGCGGTTCGTTTGGCGACCTGTATACCTATCAGCTCAACGTCCGCGATGCGACTTCCGATTTCCAGTTGACGGTCTCGCCTCGCAACCCCAACGTCCCGTCCGGTGGCCGCGTCCCACTCACCGTCACTGCCCTGCGCCGTGACGATTTCGATGGACCGATCGACGTTACCATCGAAGACTTGCCGCCCGGTCTGACCGCGACTCGCGCCACGATCCTGCCGGGTCAGGTCTCCACCGTGCTACTGCTCTCCGCCGCCGCCGATGCGCGCCTGGAGAACTCCGTACCGCTGAAGGTCGCGGGAACGGGCGCCGGGCTCAAACGGCATGCCAGCCCCGACGATTCGTTGAAGCTGATCTCGGTGATGCCCAAGCCTGACATCGTGATGCAGGCGGAGACCCGGGAAGTGACCCTGGAGCCCGGCGGAACGGCCGAGGTGAAGGTGAAGATCTCCCGCAACAACGAGTTCGGCGGCCGGGTTCCGGTGATCGTCGCCAATCTGCCGCCGGGCGTGCGTGTGCTCGACGTGGGACTGAACGGAGTCCTGATTAACGAAACTGAGACCGGGAGATCGTTCACGCTGGAAGCTCTCGTCTCCGCGCAACCGGTGGAACAAGACCTGGTTGTGTCCGGGAACGTGGAAACCCGCGCCGGCGGCCAACAGACGCTTTATGCCGCCGAACCGATTCGTCTGAAAGTGGTGCCGCGAAGGCAGATCGCGGCTGCCCGATAACACGTCTGTCGGCTTATCTCGCGCGAAATACCAGCACCGCGTTCAGGCCGCCGAACGCGAACGAGTTGGAGAGGGCATATTCCACCTTCTCCTCACGCGCCTGATTAGGAATGACGTCCACATCGCATTCCGGATCCGCCGTGGTGAAGTTCGCGGTGGGTGGCAGCACGCCGTGGTGAAGCGCCAGAACGGAAGCCGCCGCCTCAATCGCACCCGCCGCCCCGAGGGTGTGCCCGTGCATCGACTTGGTCGAACTCACCGCGAGTTTGGGGGTATGGGCCCCGAACACCTTGCGGATGGCCGAGCACTCGGTGGCGTCATTCGCGGACGTCGCCGTGCCGTGGGCGTTGATGTAGCCCACAGCATCCACGGCCAGCGCCGCGTCTTTCATAGCCGCCTCCATCGCGCGGGCCGCTCCCTCGGCCGACGGTTGAGTAATATGATGGGCGTCGGCGGACATGCCGAAGCCGACGATCTCGGCGTAGACTCGGGCGCCGCGCGCCAGGGCGCGTTCCAAAGGCTCGAGCACCAGCATGGCTCCTCCCTCGCCCAGGATCATGCCTTTGCGGTCCAGCGAAAACGGCCGGCATGTGTCCGGCGCCACTACCCGCATGGCCTCCCACGCTTTCAGGTGGCCCAAACTGAAGGGGGCTTCACTGCCGCCCGCAATCGCCATTTCCGCCGCGCCGTTTCTCACCATCCAAAAGGCTTGCCCCAGGGAGTGATTCGCGCTCGAACATGCAGTCGAAACGGTGAAACACGGCCCTGTCAGCCCGAGGTCCATGCTGATGTGACTGGCGCCCGCGCTCGCCATGACCCGCGCCACCGTCAGCGGGTGAACCCGCGGGCGGCCTTTCCGGTAGAGTTCGATGAACTCGGCGTCCTCGCTGGTCTGCCCGCCCACGCACGCCCCGGCAACCACCGCCGTCTGCTGTTTCAAATCGGCCGTCCATTCGATCCCGGCATCCGCCACGGCCTCGCGCGCCGTCACCACGGCGAACTGAGCGAACCGGTCCAGGAACTCTACACCTTTCGCATCGAAGTGGCGCAGAGGATCGAATCCGCGCACCTCGGCGGAGTTGGCGAACCGGAGATCGGCTGCGTTCACCGCCTGTAAGGGGCCGATGCCCGGGCGTCCTTCCCGCAGGGATTGCCAGAATTCGTCCCGGTTCAATCCGATCGCTGACACGACGCCGGCCCCCGTGATCGCGACCCGTCGCGTCATGAGGAAACGGCTACATCCCCGGAGCCCTCGACCAGCTTTCGGACTCCTTCCACAATGTCGCGGATGGAGCGAATCGCCTTCGCCTGATCGTCCGGGATCGTGATGTCGAATTCGTTCTCCATTGCAAACAGGATGTTCACCCCATCCATTGAATCGATACCCAATTCTTCAAACGAGCTATCAATCAATACCTGCTCTCGGGGCACCTTCTGCGTGCTCGCGATTACGCCCAGGATGCGGTCGGTCAATTCTTCGGCCATAGTAAAGAACTCACAGTGCGAAACTCGAAGCCTCTTCGCCTCAATAAGGGAATCAGGCGGCGGACCGCCTCGAGCGTCGGAGAAATGTCGGGATCGGGCTCCAACCCTCGGCCGTCGTGCAGGCAGACGATCGCGCCGTTGCACGAGGCCGCCAGAACACGGCCGACGATCCGATCCGCCGGCTGTTTCCAGTCCAGTCCAATCACGGTCCACATGACGTTCAAAATGCCCAGCCTGCGCTGCGCCTCGCGCATTCCGAACCAGCGCACGCCGTACGGCGGCCGGCACAGGGCGGGGCGCACGCCGGCATGCCGCAGGATGCATTCCTGCGCCTTCTCCAATTCCCCTTCAATGTAGCGCGCGGATCTCAGCCAAAACCTTGCGTGCGAGTACGAATGGTTACCGATCTCGTGTCCGGCGGCCGCTGCCGCCCGCGCGACCGCCGGATAGCGGTCGACGTTGGCGCCGCACATGAAGAACGTCGCGGGCACATTCTGTTCCCGCAACAGCGACAACAACTGAGGAGTGCCGGTGCTGGGTCCATCGTCGAAGGTCAATGCCAACTCCCGCCGGTCTCTGGGGCCGCGATACGCTGATGGGCTGAGCAGGGACGAATACGGACTGCGCACCACATAGGTCATCAGGGCGGCGCCCGCCGCGATCGCGCCGGCCGACCCGATCATGAAGCGCGATTGTAACATGCGCTCCTCATTGTCCGCGCCCGTCTCGAGGCGGTGGAACGCCCAACTGCTCCGCCCACCGCAGCAGTCCCTGCCACGTGCCGGCTTCGAGCGGGATCCCATTCGACCGGCGCTCCCGTTCGGCGCGCAGCTCGGGTTCTCCGGCCACCAGCACTTCCTCGAACCCCTTGGCCGGCGGTGTGGCCTTGACCTCTCGAATCAAACGGTCGATGCGGGCCTGAAACTCCCCCAGCGGGAGGAAGCGTTCGATCTCGATGCCGATAAAGCACTGGCTGACGCGAAATGGCCGGTTGCGGATGCGCAAGCCGCCCAATTCCGTCGTCATCGCACCGCCGCTGAGGACTCCGCACAGGATTTCCACCATCAATGCCAGGCCGCTTCCCTTGTATCCTCCTAGTGGCGAAATCAGACCCTTCATCGCCGTGGCCGTATCGGTGGTGGGTGTGCCCTCCGCGTCCATCGCCCAGCCGGCGGGGATGGTGTCGTGCCCGTTGACCATCGCCTTGTAGATCCGGTTCGCCGCCACCGTCGTCGTTGCCATGTCCAGCAGCCAAGGCGGCTCTTCGCCTGCCGGGACCGACATGCAAACCGGATTGGTGCCGACACGCCCCAGCCGCCCCTGCCAGGGCGGAACGATCGGAGAGGCGTTGCAAAACACCAGGCCGATCAGGCCCTGCGAGGAGTATTTCTGCGCCCAAAACGCGGCAGCCCCGAAATGGTTCGATTCCCGCGCGATGACCATCGAGAGGCCATGCTCTTTCGCGAGCCGGATTCCGTGATCGGTCGCGGCGTCCGCGACTACCTGTCCCAGGGCGTTCTCCCCGTCGTAGTGGACCGAACCGCCGAGTTCGGAGATCACCTTCCCTTTTGCACGCGCGTCGACATCTCGGGCTACGATCTGCTCGAGGTAGTAGATCAAAAGGTTGACGCCATGCGAATCCACTCCCCGCAGGTTCGCCGCCACCAGGGATTTGGCCGTGATGGACGCCGCCTCCCGGGGAACGCCGGCGCCCTCCAGCAGGGTTGCGGCAAATTCCTCCAGGACCGCGCAAGGCGTTAGTTGAACCGTCTCGACCATGCCTTTCGAGTGTAACTTGACTGCAACCGTTCACCCACGGCCGGGGAGGTTCCCGGATTTGCTAACGTTGACCCGTGAGCACCTGCCTGTACGATCTGGATCCCGGCCCGGGATGCCCCGAGACCGTCAACATGATCGTCGAGATTCCTCGCAACTCGACGAACAAATACGAGTATGACAAGGCTACGGGCCTCTTCCGGCTCGACCGGCCGCTGTACTCGCCCATGCATTATCCCGGCGACTATGGCTTCATTCCCGGAACCATCGCCGATGACCACGATCCCATGGACGTGCTCGTCCTGGTGGAAGAACCGAGCTTTCCCGGCTGCCTCATCGAAGTTCGCCCGATCGGCCTGCTGAACATGACCGACAACGAGGAAGGCGACCAGAAGGTGCTGGCGGTTCCGACCCGGAACTCGCGCTACGACCAGGTCCACACACTCGACCAGATCTTTCCGCACGTGCGCCGCGAGATCGAGCACTTCTTCACCATCTACAAGGAACTGGAGGGCAAGAGCACCCGGATGGACGGCTGGTTTCGTCCCCCGGAAACGCGCGAGGCGATCCTGCGCGCCCGCCAGGCCTACCTCGATCAACAGGACAACGGCGCTACCGGGAGTACACGGTCAACTCCTGCTTGACCGTCGATCGCCATTGCTCAATCTCCGGCGCTCCCGCCCGTTGGAAGAACCCGCGCAGATCCTTGCGCAGCTCTCCGAGGGTCTGCTGGTACGAAGGATCGTCCAGCCGGCTCTTGGTCTCGCCGGGGTCGGCCTCCAGGTCGAAGAACTCGCTCGGCCATTCGCGCGTCCGCTCGATGTACTTCAGGTTCCGCGTTCGGACGGCGCGCACCATCGAATATTCGAAGTACAGCCGGTCGCGCCAGGCCATCTTCCGTCCCGACAGCAGACCCGCGTAGCTGCGCCCGGGGCGTTTGGGATCGGCGGGAGCCGGAACTCCCGTGTACTCCAGAATGCTCGGGAAGTAATCGTACGACGAGACCATCTGATCCAATACCGTTCCTGCGCGAATGCGCCGTGGATGATTCCAGATGAGCGGCACCCGGATGGATTCCTCGTACATGTTGAACGGCCACGTTCCGTTGCCCTTGCCCCACACGCCGTGGTGACCCGCGTTGTATCCCTGGTCGGCCGTGAACACCACCAGGGTGTCTTCGCGAAGACGCATCTCCTCCAGCTTGCGCAGGACTCGCCCGACGTTGCGGTCCATCGCGGTGATCAGGGCGGAATACGAATGCATGCTCTCGCGATTGCCGTGGTGCTGCCGCAGCGCGGGATTCTGCCACGCGTGCGGGGGTGTGCGCGGGAAGCAGTCGAACGTCGCGCCGGCGTACGGCCGCCGGTCTTCCTCGGGTTGGAAGTCGAACGGCGTGTGAGGAGCGTAGAAGGGCATCAGCAGATAAAACGGATTACCGGGCTTCTGTTTTTCAAGGAACTCGAGCGCGTAGTCGCCGATGGCGTTCTCCTTGAAGCCGTGATACGCAATCCGCTCTCCGTTCTTCAGGTAGGTGGGGTCGCGGTACGTGCCTCCGCCGCCGGGCACCGTGGCCCAGAAACTGAAGCCCGCCTGCGGATGGTCATCCTGGCCCATGTGCCACTTTCCCACCATGCCCAACGTGTATCCGGCCTTCGCTAGCGCTTCCGAATAGGTGGGTTGCCCTTCCAGCCACCGGCGCGACTTGTCGCCGAAGCTGTCCACGGGCCGCAGCCAGTCCTGTACGGTGTGAGTCGAAGGCAGGCGCCCGGTGAGATACGTTATCCGGCTGGGCGAGCACACGGGAGTGCACGCGTAGGCCTGGGTGAAGCGCGCGCCTTCCCGCGCCAGCCGGTCGACAATGGGCGTACGCATCTCGCCACAGCCATAGGCGCCCGTGGCCCACGCGCCGTGATCGTCGGTCATGACCATGACCACGTTGGGGCGGCGTGTCTTGGCCCACCCGGTTTTGGAAGTCAGAAGAAAGGGGGCGCTGAGCAATTCGCGGCGGGTCATTTGCTTTTCAGCATACTGCGAGAACGGCGTTCGGTCCGACGGAGCGACGCTGGGTTGGTTAGTTCAGTCCAGCCTGCTTCAAAAACTCCTCGGCGACCTTTGAGACAGGGCGATGCTCGCCGTCCACCTGATAGTTGAGCTGTTGCATGGTTTGGTTGGTGAACTTGCCCGACAATTCCAGGAGGGCCTCGCGCATCCCGGGCGTCTCCCTAAGACTGGCTTGCGAGGCGGCGATCGAGACCTGATAGGGCGGGAACGCGTGTTGATCATCCGCCAGAACCTTCAAATCGAGTTTCGAAAGCAACCCGTCCGTGGCGTTGGCGGCGATCATCGTTACCTGGTTCACCTCCAGCGCTTTGTACAACAGTCCGAGATCCATGGTCTTCGGGCTTCCCGTCCAGCGCAAACCATATACTCGATCCAGCGCGGCCAACCCGTCCGGGCGCTGCTGAAACTCGTAGCCGACGCCCAAGCTCCAACCGGACGTCACTTTCGCCGCGTCGGTCAGAGTCTCCAAGCGCTTCGCGCGGGCGTCGGGTCCGCTCACCACCATCGCGAAACTGTTGTCGAGACCCAGCGGATCCAGCCACTCCAGGCGGAACCGGTTCCGGTATTCGGATCGAACCCGCGCCAGTACCCGGTCCGGATCGTTGTCGAGGGGATCTTTCAGGATCGCCGTCAGCGCCGTTCCGGTGTACTCGGGGTAGAGATCGATTTCACGATTGAGCAATGCCCCATGCGCCAGCAACGTGCCGCCCAGATTCAGGCGCCGCTGCACCTTCTGTTTCAGGCGGTGCTCCAGGTGCTGCGCGATGATCTCGCCCAGAACCACCTGCTCCGTGAAGTTCTTCGAACCCACGCGGATCCTGGAACCGGATGAACAAGCTCCGAGCGCGACAACCAGCGTCAGGCTGGCGATAATTTTCGTTCGATCCATCCCAATCCCCAATCTGCCGCAAGCGCGATCACGGCGGCTGGCACGGCGCCGGCAAGAATCTGCGCGGTATCCACGGACGCGACTCCTCGAAAGATAAAAACGCCCAGTCCACCTCCTCCGATCGCGGCGGCGATGGTCGCGGTTCCGATGGTCGTGACCGCGGCGACGCGGATTCCGGCCATGATGGTGGGTGCGGCCAGAGGAAGCTGCACCTGGCGCAACAATTGCCCGTTGGTCATCCCCATGGCCACCGCGGATTCGCAAATCGCGGCTTCCACTCCCAGGATCCCGACCAAGGTGTTCCGCAGGATCGGGAGCAGCGCGTACAACACCAGCGCCACGATGACGGTCCGTTTGCCGATTCCGCCAATGAACGGTATCGGGATCAGAAATCCAAACAAGGCCAGACTGGGAATGGTCTGCATGATGCTCGAGAATCCCAACACCCACGGGCGCGCTCCGCTACGCCGGGTCAGGTAGATCCCCAGTGGGACGCCGATGGCGATCGCCAGCGCCATCGCGTTCAACACGAGAAGCAGGTGCTCCGCCGTAAGCTGGAGGATTTCGCCCCACAGGTCCGAACGCATATTGCCAGTCTTTCAGTTATCGAGGCACGCCAGGAACGCCCGCGCTTCCACACTGGTAGCCCGCCGGAATTCCTGCGGCGGAGCCACGGTATCCAGGCGCCCTCCCGCGAGAAGAGCGATATTGGTCCCGAGCCGCAACGCCTCCCGCACGTCGTGAGTTACGAATACGGAAGTCTTGTGGAAATCCTGGCGCAAAGCGAGAAATTGCTGCTGGAGTTCCAGCCTAATCACTGGATCCAGCGCGCCGAACGGCTCATCCAACAGCAGCACCGGAGGATCTGCCGCCAGCGCGCGCGCCACGCCGACCCGCTGACGTTGCCCGCCGGAAAGCTGCCGGGGATAGCGCGACCGGAATTCGTCCGCCGGCATCCCGACTTTTTCCAGCAGCAGGTTCACGCGTTGACTGATGTCCGCGTCGTTCCAGCCGTCCAATCTCGGTACTAACCCGACGTTATCGCCTACGGTGAGATGAGGAAACAACCCGACTTCCTGAATCACGTAGCCGATCCGCCGCCGCAGCTTGATCAGATCCCAGTCGGTCGTCGAACGGCCGTCCACCAGGACTTGTCCTTTGGTCGGGATTACCAGCCCGTTGATCATCTTGAGCGCCGTCGTCTTGCCCGAGCCACTGCGGCCCAGAAGCACGAAGGTTTCGCCTGCCTCCACACGGAGGCTCACCTCCGACAGAATTGGCCTTCCGCCAATCTCGTAAGAGACACTTCGAAACTCGACCAGAGCTATCCGTTCATGTACCAGTGAATGCGTCATAGCCGCACTACATTACCTAACGGCAAACAGGGTTTCGGCAAAGGGCCACTCCTGGTCGATCCATTGCGCTTCGCACCGGAATCCTGCCCCATCCGCCAGGCGTGTGATTTCTTCGCTCGAGTACTTGTGACTGTTTTCGGTCCAGATGGTTTCGCCCTCCTCAAACGCGATCCGCAAGTCAGCGGCGCGAATCGTCACCGTTTGCCGCCGCACCGACCGCAGATGCATCTCGACGCTCCTCGTCGCGGAATTGAAGCGGGCCAAATGACGGAACTGATCCAACGCGAAATCGGCGTCCAGTTCGCGGTTGATGCGGGCCAGAAGATTGAGATTGAACGCGGCCGTGATTCCCAGCGGATCGTCATAGGCCCGGAGGATCTGCGAAATCGACTTTTCGAGATCGGTCCCCAGCAACAGGGCATCGCCGGCCTGAAGAATCATCCGGACGTCCCGGAGAAAGGCGATATCCGCCGGATGACTGAAATTTCCAATGGTGCTGCCCAGAAACAACACCAGAATCCGCTGCCCTTCGCGCCTGCGGGCGGCTACTTCCAGAAGGCCATCGAGATACTCGCGTTCCAGGCCGACGATCCCGACGGAGTCGATGTCGGCCAACTCCCGTCGGCATGCCGCCAGGGCTTCCGAGGAAATCTCGATCGGAAAGTAGTACGTGTGCCGGCGGCGGGAGAGCGCCTCGAGAATCCACCGGGTCTTGGTCCCGCTCCCGCTGCCCAGTTCGCAGAGGACGACGTCTCCGGCGATCCGGTCCACGATCTCACCGGCGTGTCCCCGAATCAGCCGCTCGTCCGCGCGAGTCAGGCCGTATTCGGGAAGTTCCGTAATCACCTGGAAGATCTTCGAGCCGACGGCGTCGTAGAAATACTTGGACGGCAATTCCCTCTGTCCGGGCTTGGTAAGTCCGTTGCGCACGTCCCTGGCGAACTCGGATACGGCTCCGGCAACGATCGTGCTCGTTCTCATAAACCGCCCTTCACTCGGAACCACTACCCAACGCAGCGGAAACCCGCATACACGTAGGGATAGTGGGGTTGGAACCAGTTTCGGAACGACTGCCGCAGCATGCATCGATCGGTTCGCGGCGAGCCGCCTTTCAGCACGAAGTGTTTCCCGTCGAAAAAATCTGCCGAATAGCCCTCGTAAAATGGAAACGCCGTGAACCCCGCGTACGGCTCAAAGAGGCTCGCCGTCCACTCCCAACCGTTGGCCAGGAGTCCATCCAATCCAAACGCGCTTCGTCCTTGCGGGAAAGCGTCGACCGGCGCGGGATCCCAGCGTTCGAAATCGAAGTATCCGTGTTGTGGGCCGGGCCTTGCTCCGCCCCACGGATACTCGCGGTCTACGCCGTCGTGCGATCCATAGGCCGCGCGCTGCCACTCGGCTTCCGTGGGCAACCGCTTGCCGGCCCAGCGGGCATAGGCCGCCGCCTCGGCGTGGCTCACGTACACCGGCCAGGAAGGCGGCAGGGGGAGATCGTCGAACATTGTCCTTAGATGCCAACGATCGCCGGCTGGATTCCAAAACCCCGGATGCGAGACTTCCTTCGTGGTTCGCCAATCCCAATCCTCCGGCGTCCACAGACTTCGGTCCTGATATCCTCCGGCTCGCAGGAACTCCAGGAATTGGCCGTTGGTCACCTTGTACCGGTCAATGGAAAACTTCGGAACCTTCATCAGTCGAGCGTCATATTCGTTATCCCAACCGAATTCCCCGCTCTCGCGAGACAGACCGAGCGTAATCGGCCCCTCTGGGATTTCAACGGACTCCAGGGGTGGAGCGTCCCGCTCCTGAACATGGGCCTGAGGCTGCCGGATCTTCTTCTCCTCCGGTAGCTGGTGCAGCATATACGCGAGCGTCTCGGCGTGCATCAGCCGGTGTTCGATCATCGTGTTCAGAAGGATCTCCGGAACACCGCCATCTTCCAAAATCGGGTCGAGTTCCCTGCGGACACACGCCGCGTAAGTCCGCACGTTGTCCAGTGCCGGCCAATCCGCGGGCTGATCGGATGGCAGGCCGCCGTCCACAGGGTCGATGCCGAACGCGAATAGCCGGTCCAGGCCTTCATCGAACGGTCGCAGGTCTGGCGCTGCCCACCGCAATAGGTTCCAATCGAAGGCTTCCAGGTGGCCGATGTAGAAGACAATCCGGTGGCGCTCCGGGATGGGCCGTAGATAAAGGCTTTCCGGGTGGACGAGGGCGAACAGTTTGTCCGTCTGGATTCGTGCCCGATCCAGACGATCGAGTAACGGCCGATTGCTGATGGAACGATCTTGTGTACCGGGCATAGAAGGTCACTTGTCCGCGGCCAGGGGCTTGAGCTCGCCCAGCACCGTCGGAATCAGCTCAGAAACGGTCGGGTGGATGTGCATTGCCCGCTGGATCACGGTGTACGGCTTGTCCGCGTACATCACGTCGAGAATGGATTGTATCGCTTCGTCCCCACCCGTCCCGAGAATCGCGGCGCCCATGATCCGCTGCGTCTCCGCATCGACAAGGACCTTCATGAAACCTAACGTCTCGCCCTTTTCCACGGCCCGCCCGACTCTCGTCATGGGACGCGTTCCGATTAACACTTTCCGCCCGCTCGCCCGGGCCTCTGCCTCGGTCATCCCTGCCCGGCCCAATGGAGGATCGATGTACAACGCGTAGGTGGGGATGCGATCGCTCACCTTGCGCGGGTCGTTGTCGAGAAGGTTTGCGGCCACAATCTCA
The DNA here is from genome assembly GCA_964529305.1 of uncultured Solibacteraceae bacterium. Taxonomy (GTDB): domain Bacteria; phylum Acidobacteriota; class Terriglobia; order Bryobacterales; family Bryobacteraceae; genus CAZGUX01. The sequence continues at coordinate 15,004 of CAZGUX010000012.1, forward strand.
AAATCGTTATAGGAGGTGTGGGTGAACGCGCCTTTGCCGTTGCAATCCCCCATCGCCCAGATGCCGCCAACGTTCGTGCGGAGTTGATCGTCCACCTGGATGTAGCCCCGGCGATCCACCGTCACTCCGGCCTTTTCCAGCCCCAGATCGCCGGTATTCGGGCGCCGCCCCACGGCCAGCAACAGGTGGGAACCGCGGATCTCCGATCCCGCACCGTTGGTATCGAGGCTGGCAACGATCTCATCGCCCGCTTTCGCAACGCCGGTGCATTTCGTACCGAGGCGGACCTGAATGCCTTCCCGCTCAAGGATGTCCAGAATCGCGGCCGATATATCCTCGTCCTCGCGCGCAATCAGCCGAGGCCCGGGTTCGATCACCGTCACTTCACTGCCGAAGCGGCGGAACATCTGGCCGAACTCCAGGCCGATGTAGCTTCCGCCCAGGATGACGAGATGCTTCGGCAGAAAATCCACCTGCATCATCGAACTGTTGGTGAGACAGGGAACCTGATCCAGGCCTGGGATGGGCGGCACGATGGCACGTCCGCCTACGTTGATGAAAATCCTGCCGGCGGTCAGTGTCACGCCGCCCACGCTGACTTCGTGAGGCGATTCGAACCGCGCTTGACCCTGATACACCGTGCAGTTCGGCAGGTTTCGGAGCCAGGACTCGACGCCCTGACGCGACCGCCCGGAGACTTCGTCCTTCCGTGCTTTTACGCGCTGCATATCGACCGTTACCGGCGCCCCGGTAACGACGCCGTACTCCATCCCCCGGGTCGCCAACCGGGCCGCATACGCGCTCGCGACCATGGTCTTGGTCGGAATACACCCTGTATTCACGCACGTACCGCCGAAGAGCCCGCGCTCGATGATCGCCACCGTCATTCCCGCGGCGGCCAGGCGCGCCGCCAGCGGCGGCCCGGCCTGTCCGGTTCCGATAATAATTGCCTGATACGGAATGCTCATGGGATATGGATGCCTCCAGGCCCGGGCGCGCTCCCATTATCTATGGTCTTTTGGGAGGTCAGCGCCGTTCGAGACGCGGGGTTTCCGACCGGCGCTGGCTGCCGGGTCCTCTCCCGCCAGGACCGTTTCGGAAGCCTTCTTGTCGAAACAAATCGGGGTGAAGTCCGGCGTAATCGGTTGATCCGCCGATAGATGGCGTCCTTGGGCAATCGAAACAAGTCGCGCTGGCCGAAATGAGCAACGGCGTCAATACCCCGGGGTTCCCGTCCCCAGGTTTCAAGCCGCCGACGTCCAGGTTGAACGTGCCGAGGAAACAACACCAAATCGACGTGGTGTAAGTTGTAGAAGCTCCGCTTCTCTATCGCCATCGGTCTGTCTCGCGCCGCTTAAGTGGCTGAGAAATACGGACACATTGAATTCGTCGTACACCGATTAGCGGCCCAAGATCAGGTTCTTTTGGCAAGGTCAACTAGGTTTTTCCCGGCACGCTCTCCGCTCAATCCCTCTCGACCCACTTCCCTCGAGTGGGGCTAACATGAACCAGTATTCCTAGTACTTTTAGATGCGAAGCCGAGAGATACTACAACATGTCTAGGTCCATCGTCCGCGCCCGGTCCGCCAAGACTGGTCTATTCGCCCTACTGGCATTGGTTGTGCCCTCGATAGGGTTTTCTCAAACAGCGGGCTTAACCTTGGCGTCTGGCAACGCCCTTGCCGGATCATCGGTGGCACTGAACCTTTCTCTGGCGGGAACCGAGTCCGGTGGCCAACCGGCAAGTGTGCAATTCACGCTCGTCTACGACCCGGAAGACTTCACCTCATTCGACGTCAGCGTCGGTCCTGTTGCCGCCGGGGCAGACAAGTCCGTAGCCTGTAGTCCTTCCACAGGTTCGATGATGTGCCTGGTGTGGGGGCTGAATGCGAACGCCATGGGCGATGGCATCATCGCAATAGTGACCGCCGTTACCAGTTCGGCCTCTCCGAATACCTCTCGTCTGATCCAGGTGACCCAACCAGTCGCATCCTCTCCGTACGGCACGTCGATCCCGTTGACAGCCGCCGATGGAACCGTGCTGATCGTATTGCCGGCCCCCTCTCCGGCCTTGTCGGGACTGGATTGCAGTCCTCCAGCGCTTGGACCGGGCACCAGCACGTTATGCGCGCTCAGTCTCACGATTCCGGCCGGCGCCGGTGGCGCTTCGATCGCCCTGGCCAGCAGCAACCCGTTGGTCACTGTGCCGCCCTCGGTCACGGTCGCTGAAGGTTCGAACAGCGCTACGTTCCCTGCAACCGCGGGAGCGATCACCGCCGATGCAAACGCCCAGATCACGGCAACGTTCAACGGTGCTTCGGTGGCCTCCGCGTTGACCCTGGTTGCTCCCGTAGCATTGTCGTCGCTTATGTGCTCACCCCCGTCTGTGGCGTCCGGCTCAACTGCGTCCTGTACGGTCACACTCTCCAAGGCCGCGCCGAGCGGAGGTCTGTCGGCGGTGCTGACGAGCGGGAACTCCTCGGTCACCGTTCCAGCCTCGGTTTCCATCGCAACCGGGCCAAGTACCGGAGTGTT
>CAZGUX010000013.1:0-5267 GCA_964529305.1 uncultured Solibacteraceae bacterium
ATGGCGCTGTCGAAGTCGCCGAAATAGCGAGTCCACTCCCCGCCCTTGGTGTCGAGCACCGGCCGGGTTTCTCCGAAGCCGCGGGCGTCGATGGCCATGACGATGTGGCCCGCGCGGACGAAGGGCTCCACCTCCGGCGCCGCGGCGGACTTGCCTCGCCCGTCCACGACGAGCAAGGCCGCCTTCTTTGCGCCGCCCATTGACGGCACAAACACCAATGCGGGGATGGGTGCGTCCGCGTCGCGTTGATACACCCACTTCTCGATCCGGTAGCCATCCTTTTGGATCTCGCCAAAGGCACGCGTCTCGACACGGCCGGCCGGTCTCGCGTATCCCGTCAGACGCTGAACGTCCTCCAGGGAGGGAGTGCGCCGGCGCAGCGAGGAAACCCGCTTGCGGTTCAGTGAATCCACGGTCTCGCCGCCTGACGAAGTAGCAACCTGCCCGGTAGCCGTGACGCGCAGTTCCTCCTCCGTGGCCACCTCCACTTCGGGTTCCGGCTCGTTGTCTTCCCTGCCCTTCAGCCAGCGGGCGAACCAGCGGTACGCCGCCATCCGTCTCGGCTTGCTGTAGCCGTGCCCGTCGTCGGCTTCGGCCATGGAGATTCGGTCGGACGCGTTCAAGAGGCCAAATACCGATTGGCCTTCGGCAAACGTCTCGCGGGCGCCCGTGATGGAAAAGAAGTCGCGGATCGCCGAGAGGATCAGATACGGCTTGGGTGCGAAGGCCAGCACGAAGTCGCTCTGGTCCAGTCCATCGGCGAGGAGCGGAGTCAGGCACTGCTCGGCGTCCTGCGGGCCGATGGATTGGAGCAACCGCCGCCAGGAGGTGATGTAGCAGGAAGGCGCCGCGACCTGGATGCGGTCGTCGAGCGCGGACAGATATGCCGTGTGCGTTCCCCCTCCGGAGTTGCCCGTGCAGGCAATGCGCTTTGCGTCCACCTCTTTTCGCGAGACCAGATAGTCCATCGCGCGCAGCCCGTCCCAGATGGTGTAGCGCGCCACATTATCGCCCGCCAGCAAACACTGCATGCCCAGCACCGTGTGTTCGACGGTGGACGAACCGACTTTGGAAGCGCCCAGGTCCTCATCGTAGATCTGGACTCGCTCGCCTTGTCCCAACGGATCCCACGCCAGCGCGACATAGCCCTTCTTCGCCAAAGAGACCAGCATCTGCTGCCAGGTTGGATTGGATTTCCCACCCGTCTCGTGGCCTAGCGGAAACAAAACCGCCGGATAGGGAGGCTGGCCCTTCTTCGGAAGGTACAGGTTGGCCGTGACAAAGAACCGGGGCTGGCTTTCGAACACGACCTTCTCGATGCGATAGTCGTCCTTGTCGATGGTTCCCGTGACCCGCGCGTTCAGCGGCGAGCGCTCTGGAAGCCCTCCCAGGGAGCGAATCATCTTCTCCCGCACGTAGGCCTGTCGTGCCTTGGCGTCCGCCGCCGTCCACCGGCGAACCTTTCGCTCGCGCTCGTCCAGCATGGCAAAAGCCCTGCGCCGCATCGAGTCGCCGAGGCGCGCGCGCAGATTCCGGAAGTCCGTGTGCTTCGACAGGAAGTCCAGTTCCTCGCTCGATTGCGGCAGCGCGGGCAGACTGAGGATGAGGCACAGAATCGAGGTTCGCACGTGCCGAGCGTAGTGGACCCTGGGGACCGTAGTCAACAACCGGGCAGTCTACGCCGGGCGACAAACAACGTCGCCCGGCGTCACTTGGAATCAGGCAAGCTGGAAAGGAGAATCCCTTATGTCTGGACGACTCCATCAGAAAGTCTCGATCATCACGGGCGCGGCGAACGGCATCGGCGCAGCCATGGCCCGACTGTTCGCGAAGGAAGGCTCGGCGGTGGTCATCGCCGACATCGACGAGAGCGGGGGCCGGCGCGTGGCCGATTCGATCCGGCAGGACGGAGGCGACGCCCTCTTCGTGCGCACGGACGTTTCCCGTGCCGCCCTGGTCGACGCGATGGTCGCAGCCACGGTCGAGCAGTTCGGCGGCGTCGACGTGCTGGTGAACAACGCGGTCAACCTGACCGGCGACACCAATCTCGTCGACGTCGAGGAATCGGTGTGGGATCGCACCATCGACGTCTGCCTGAAAGGCCCGTTCCTGTGCACTCGTCGGGCACTGCCCGCGATGAAGGAACGGGGTGGCGGCAGCGTGATCACGATCTCGAGCGTCAACGCGTTGTTCGCCTTCGGCGAGACGGCCTACACGGCGGCCAAGGGCGGTTTGATCTCGATGATGCGCCTGGTGGCCGCGGACTTTGGACATTGGAAGATTCGCTCGAACATCATTTGCCCGGGGACGATCTCCACCGACACCTCCATGGACTATTGGCGCCGGTTTCCGGCCGGCTACGCCAAACTGCTCGAAATGTATCCCATGGGCCGGATCGGCAGCCCCGAAGAGGTCGCCAACTACGCCGTGTTCCTGGCATCGGACGAGTCGGCATTCGTCAGCGGATCGGTGTGCGTGGTCGACGGCGGCCTGCTCGCCGGACGACGGTTCGAGTTCTGAAGACCCGGAGCTATCATGGATCTCTGGCCACTCCCATGAAACCCGTACCCCCCTCCGAACAACAATCCCTCGTCGAACGGCTCACGAAAGCCTGCGGCGGCTCCTATGGCCCCGAGACCCGGCGGAAGTTCTACATCTCCGGGCCGCAGTGGGCCGCTGCTTACGAAGGGCACGCGTTGTTTCACGCCCCCACCCGCGCTCCGGTTTCGTTTGAAACCGTGATCGAACATTGGGAACGCCTCGGCATCGGCCACTGGACCACCCACGACACCGACGTGATTCCCTCGGACGCCATCGGCACCGACCGTCAATGGGAGATTGTCGGCCGCATCAAGGACACTCTGGCCAGGCACGGCGTTGCCTGTTCCATGGTCACCACCGAGACCTTCCACCACGCCGTGTTCGCCGCCAGCCCCGCCGCGGAATCGCCGGAGATCCGGGAATATGCCGCGTTCCGCGTGCGGAACACCGTTCGGATCGGCCACGAGTTGGGCGCGCAGTTCGCCGTCTATTGGCCGGGCTCGCTCGGATACTTCACGCAAGGCGCGGTGGAAGAAACCATGACCCTGCGCTGGTACGCCGAAGCGCTGAACGCCGCCTGTGAAACCGATATCGAAGTCGCAAGGCAGAAGGGCCGCCCGACGCTAAAGCATTGCATGGAGGCCAAGCCGTTTGAGCCGCAAGCGGAGATCCTGCTGCCGACCAGCGACGCGATGCTGGCCTTCATTGGTAGCGGCCTGCTGACGCATCCGGAAATGGTGGGACTGAATCCCGAGTACCTGCACGAACTGATGTGGGGCGGGGCCCCGAGAGCGGCACTGGCGCGCGCGCTGCTGGCCGGCAAACTCTGGCACTTCGACATCAATGACGGCTACCGGCTGAAGCACGACGTCGACATCGCGGTCGGCCTGGTCAATCCGCTCGACTGGTTGAACGTGCTGGTGCTCTTACGCAGCCACGGGTATGCCGGGCCGTTCAACCTCGACTACAAGCCGCCGCGCACGACCAGCAACTGGGGCGTGTTCCACATGAGCTTTCCCACCGCGGTCGACCGCTTCATCACGTTGTGGGAGATGGCGGGCGAAACGCTGGCCGATCCGATCATCCGGGAAGCGACCGATGCGCTACGGGCGGGATCCGGCGTGACCGGGCTCACCGACCCGGCGGCGATTCACGCCGCGAACAAAGAGCTTCTGACGCTGCACGAGTTGATCGCGCACCGCCTGGTGCAGATCCTGTGGGGCCAGAATCGCGGCCGGGTGTATTCCCTCTGAGTCAGCAGTCACCGGCCCTCCCGGCTCGAGAACAATCCTGACAAGACCAACCGAAGATAGATTGCGCCCGGAGTGGGCGAGTCCGAATAGGGTGGTACCTCTTCGAAGCCGAGTCGAGCGTACACCTGCCGTGCTTCTTTCATCGAAGGAAGCGTGTCGCCATACATCACGTCATAGCCCAGTTGCCGTGCGCCCGAGATGATGCGGTTGAGAAGCGATGCGGCGATTCCGCGGCCGCGGAACTCGGGCCGAACGAAGAGCCGTTTGGCTTCACACGAACTCCCTTTCAACGGACGAAGGGCGGCCGTTCCCCCCGGAACGCCGCCCACGCGAGCCAGCAGCAGGAGTCCTCGCGGAGGACCGTAGGGGCCGGGCAGCATGCCGAGTTCCGCGGCGAAACCTTGAAAATCTCCCGGTAAGCGAAGCGAGTCCCAGTACTCGGTCCAGAGAGATCTCACCGCTTCAAGTTCGGGGCCGCCGCTTGCGATACGGACATCAGAGTCCTGGGTTGCCATTTCTTTCCGCTCTTCTACTGTAATGCCACTCAATTGCACGGTCCCGCCACTTCACGCCGAAGTCCCGTTCACACGAGTTACCCGGGCGACCGGGAAAAAGACACATGGACGCCCGCCTTTGTTGTGACTCGCGGTACGTAGTTCTTACACGCTTTCTCGATCCATCCATCGTGCAATCAATGAAATGACTCGTTTGGTCTCGAACATGCAAACTCGGCCGTTAAGGAGAAGGTTCCACATGAATGAGTCGAAATCGCCCGTCGAAACAACCGGAACGCAAAAGGAAAGCGGTATGGTCAAAGGTCTGGTCATCGTCCTGCTGGCCGCGGTTGCGGTGTTGGGGTGGAGTTCCATCCAATTCCAAAAGCGATTGAACCAACTCGATGACACGATCCAAAAGACATACTCCAAGACAAGTGACGAGATCCTCAAGAACTCGGGCTTGACGGAGAAGGCCCTGAAAGAACTTCGCGAATCCGTCGATATGGCCACGGATCACGCGACGGTAGCCGCCGGAAAGGCGAAGGCGGCGGCAGAGGAACGGGCGCGCGAGATTGCGCTCCGGCTGAGCAAGGAGCAGGCTCGTCTTGATGCGGAACTCGGCAAGGTCAGAACCGACGCAGGTACGACCAGCGAACGGCTGACCTCCGTGAGCAATGACGTCGAATCGGCGAAATCGGAACTGGCCAGGACCACTTCGGACCTCGCGAGAACGTCGACGGATCTGACCAAGACGTCGACCGATTTGAAGAGCGTCATGGGAGAGCTTGGCGTCCAAAGCGGATTGATCGCGACGAACTCCAAGGAACTCGCCGCCCTCCGTGCGCTCGGCAATCGAAATTACCATGAGTTCGAGCTGACCAACTCCAAAAATCCCACGAAGGTGGATCAGATCATGGTTCGTCTGAAGAAGGCGGACGCAAAGAGGAACAAGTTCACGCTGGAGATTACCGCCGAC
>CAZGUX010000014.1:0-2561 GCA_964529305.1 uncultured Solibacteraceae bacterium
AGACCATCGTGTTTGATTTCTCAGCGCGTGCCCCCCTCCGCCTTTCGCCCGTCACGCCCTCACCGTCCATCCTGACGCCGTCCAACACAGAATCCTGACTTCCCGTCATCCTCGCCCTGTGCTGTACACGCCAGTGGGGCAAATCGACGGTCACCGCCGAACAGTGTCCCCGACTCTCTCCGGCTTTCCTTGACAAAGAGCGACGCCTCATGGCCGGCTGGTGGTTCCGCCAGGAAAACCTGTGTGAATTCGTGCCTCTGAGCGAGGGCCGGGGCCTCTCCTATCCGTTTAGCTGCTGGCCAAACAGCCTCGACCCGAATTCCTGAGGCTGACAACGCTGATCCGCTCGTTGACAGCGTCGAGCCTTCCCGCCCCGATGGTACACTGGCCGGGATGACTCACCGCCAGTGAATCCACCGGGGGCTCGACGGGTTCGAGCCGAATACGCCGCCAGCACCGTCCTGACGATGCGGAGTCTTGCCTCGTTCAGCCGGTGACTGACCCGGCGAAGCGAGGACACCAGTGACGACAAGCGCCGACAACTATCTCGACATTCTCGAACGAATCTGCACCGAAACGATCGCCCCGCAGGCCATCGAAGTGGACCGCCAGGGAGCGTTCCCTTCGGCCTCGATGGAGGCCCTTCGCGACGCGGGCCTGTGGGGGGTCGTCAGTGCGCCCGAGGTGGGCGGACTGGGGCTGGACGCCCGTGCCGCGGCTGGTGTGATCCGCCGCATCGCCCAGGACTGCGGCTCCACCGCCATGGTGCTGACCATGCACTACTGTGCCGCCGTAGTCCTGGAGGCCTCCGCCACCCCCGAGGTGCGCCGCCGGGCGGCAATCGGAGAACTACTGGCCACGCTCGCGTTCAGCGAAGCCGGTTCCCGAAGCCATTTCTGGGCGCCCGTCGGCACCGCCACGCCCGAAGGCGGTCAGATTGTCTTGAACGGCCGCAAGAGCTGGGTCACGTCGGCGTCGAAGGCGACTCTTTATGTATGGTCGTCGAAGCCGGTGGCTACCGAGGGGTTCAGCACCCTCTGGCTGGTTCCCGCCAGTACGGAAGGCCTCACCGTGCAAGGACCGTTCGATGGACTGGGACTGCGCGGCAACGACTCTTCCCCAGTCATGGCCGAAGGCGCTTCAGTGCCGCCGGAGGCGATGCTCGGCCAGGACGGTAAGGGGTTCGACATCATGATGGGCGTCGTTCTGCCGCTGTTCAACGTGTTGAATGCGGCTTGTTCGATTGGGCTCATGGAGGCGGCAGTGACCCGCACGGCCACCCACGTGGGCGGGACTCGTTACGAGCACCTCGGTTCGGCATTGGCCGAGTTGCCGACCATTCGCAATTACATCGCCCGTATGCGCATGAAGACCGATCTGGCGGCGACGTTGCTGAACGACACGCTGACGGCGATGGAGACCTCCCGCCCGGACACCATGCTGCGGGTGCTCGAGTGCAAAGCCGCGGCAGGGGAGACCGGCACCGAAGTCCTCGATCTCGCCATGCGCGTTTGCGGCGGCGCCGCCTTCCGGAAAGATACCGGCGTGGAACGCTACTTCCGCGACATGCGCGCGGCCGGAGTGATGGCCCCAACCACCGACGTCCTCTACGACTTCATCGGCAAAGCGGTTTGCGGTATGAGCCTGTTCTGAAGAGGGGAGCCATCCATGAACACTCTGCTGATGGGCGCGGTCGCCTACGACCCGAAGGTGGTCACGATCTGGGACGGCTTTCAACGGTATTTTGACCGTAACGGACTGGCCTTCGACTGCGTGCTGTTCTCCAATTATGAGCGTCAGGTGGAAGCGCACTTTCAAGGTGCGATTCACGTGGCCTGGAACTCGCCGTTGGCCTGGCTTCAATCCGAACGTATCGCCGCGGCCGTGGGCCGGAAGGCGGAAGCCATCGCCATGCGCGACAGCGATCGCGACTTGACCTCGATCGTGCTGGTGCGCGCCGGCGATGCCGTCCAGTCGCCGGTCGAACTCGCCGGCAAGCGTGTCGCGGTCGGAGCCAAGGATTCACCTCAGGCGACGCTGATTCCCCTGTCGCTGCTGGCCGAGCACGGAGTCCAACCGTACCGCGACTTCGAGGTGGCGCCGTTCGATGTTCTGGTAGGCAAGCACGGGGATCACATCGGCGGCGAACGCGAGGCCGTCCGCGCGCTGTTGCAGGGCCAGGTGGATGCCGCGTGCATCCTGGACGGGAACTTCCTTCTGTTCAGCCAGGAGGCCACCATCCCGTCCGGCTCTCTTCGCATCCTGGTCCACACGCCCCCGTACGATCACTGCAACTTCACGGTTCTCGATGGTGCGCCACAGGACCGGATCGCCCTCTTTTGCAAACTGCTCATGCAGATGTCCTATTCCGATCCGGACGTCCGGCCGCTGCTGGACATGGAAGGGCTGAAGCAGTGGCTCCCTGGGAGGACCCAAGGATATGCCGCGCTGGATGCGGCGGTGAGCCGGTTCGGCACGATTGACGAATTCGTGGAGAGGGTCGCCGCGGAGTGCGAATAGACCTCGGAGATCTCCGGTTTGAAGAAGGAGGGCGTCTGCTG
>CAZGUX010000015.1:0-39440 GCA_964529305.1 uncultured Solibacteraceae bacterium
TTCTACAGGGGGGGTCGGCGGCCGTTTTTTGGGGGGGGGGGGGCCCCCCCATGATAGTCCATGATGCGCGCATCGCGGCAGTCTGTCTGCAACACGGAGTGGAAGAACTGTGGACGGTTGACAGGGACTTCAGCCGTTTCCCGGATATGCCGGTGCGAAACGTGTGCGAAACCCGCTGGCGCCATGAGGCGGTCGAAGCCTTCAACCGAGATGGGCTCGAGGTTGACGCCGCGGTGGGTAAGGTGGTGGGCGACCTTGGGCAACACGGCTCGGGGCATTCCGATGAAGGACTCTCGGAAATCCAAAAGGCGGTTACCGTCCCGGGTTTCCGTCCCGGGTTTCCCGGTCCCGGGTTCCCGTCGAGAGCGGAACTTTCTATTTGACGGCGACATGGAGCCTGGTGAATGAGCCCGGTAACCTCTTCTCAGCTACAATGGGTCACTTCGCTTCGAGAGATTCGGCGTGTCCAACCCCGCGAAAAAAGGGCCCGAAGGGAATCCGACCCATTCCCTCGCGGTCCGTGCGCATCTGGAGAAGATCCTAGCGAGCGAGTTGTTCTCCCATGCGGAGAGTCTGGACCGGCTTCTTCGTTTTGTGGTTGAGCGCACGCTCGACGGGCAGAGCGATCAGATCAAAGAATACACGCTGGGCGTCGAAGTCTTCGGCCGGGGAGATGCGTTCGATCCCAGGTTGGATACGATCGTTCGCGTCCAGGCACGGAAGCTTCGGGCCAAGCTGGATAAGTATTACCGGGCTTCGAACGGCGAGGATGGCGTGCGCATCGAGCTGGCGCCTGGCTCGTACGTGCCGGAGTTCCGCGAATTCGATCCGAGTGGGCAGCCGGCCGGCAATACCCGCCGAAATGAAGAGCCCGAATCCGGGCGGCCCGCGGCGAGGCGATGGCCGTGGCTGGTTGCCGGCACTTCGGGCGTCGTACTCACGGGAATCCTGACGTGGGCGGTCGCGCGCACTCAGGACTCGCCGCCGGCAAGCTTGAAGCCGGTTCCACTCACCACCTTTGTGGGCTCCGAGAGGCAGCCTTCCCTTTCCCCGGATTCGCGCCAGGTCGCCTTCTCCTGGGACGGCGAGAAGCAGGACAACTTCGACATCTACATCAGGCAAATCGGTCCAGGGGGCCTGCATCGACTGACGGCGCACCCCGCGGCCGACAGGTGGCCCGCCTGGTCGCCGGATGGACGCTGGATCGCTTTCCAACGTCAGGCGGCGGCCTGGAAGAGCGACGTCCTGATCATTCCCGCGCTCGGTGGCGGCCCGGAGCGGAAAGTCGCCGAGGTGTCGGGAAACCCCGACCACATGGGGATGAGTTGGTCTCCGGACAGCCGGTGGCTGGCACTCACCGACTGCCCTCCCTCCAGTCCGTGCGGTCTGTACGTCGCTTCCTCCTCCACTCGAGAAAGGCGACGGCTCACCATTCCCTCAGCTGGTCACTACGGGGACTCCACTCCAGCCTTCTCGCCGGACGGAAGAACCATCGGATTTGTGCGGCGTGGAGGCTTCAGCTCGGGCGACTTGTTTCTCTTGAGCCTGTCGGACGACCTCCGTCCCCTGGGAGAACCACGGCGTCTGACCCGTGAAAATCAGCGGGCCGATCATTTGGCCTGGACGACCGATGGAAAGGCGTTGCTGGCCGTTTTAGGCCCGGAAGTCGATCGGAGGCTATGGAAGGTGAGCGCTGCCGGACCCGGGAAGCCGGAACGGATTCCCGGCATCGAGGGGTTTGTCGGCACAATCGCGGTGGGCCGTCATCTGGTGTACTCGTCCGTCACCCTCGACAGCAACGTGTGGCGTGTGGCCGCTGGCGGTGGAGCCGCACCGCGCAGTTTCCTGGCTACGACCCGCTTTGACGGAGGCGCGGAATATTCGCCAGATGGCAAAAGCATCGCTTTCGTCTCAACCCAAACGGGGAGTCCCGAACTCTGGGTCAGCGATGCGGACGGCGGCAATCTGGTCGCCCTGACTTCTTTTGGCGGGCCGCTCGTCGGCGTCCCAAACTGGTCGCCCGATGGTCAACAGGTCGTCTTTCACGCACGTCCCCACGGACAAGCAGACATCTTCTCGGTCCGCTCTGCCGGCGGTGATCCCAAACGCTTGACCCTCGATGCGTCTGACGACACGATGGCCCGCTTCTCGCGCGACGGAAGGTGGATCTACTTCGGTTCGCGCCGGACGGCCGGGAAACAAGTCTGGAGAATGCCGGCGGCAGGTGGACCCGCTCAGCAGGTGACGCGGCATGGCGGAGACGTCGCCGCCGAATCGGTCGACCGCCAGCATCTTTACTTCTCAAAAGCGAGCGAGTTGATGCGAATGCCCCTCGGCGGCGGCGGCGAAGAGAAAGTGCTCGACGGCCTGGCGAATGTATCGGCCTTCCAGGTCACGGCGGATGGCATCTTCTGGATCGCCCGAGAGACCGGCGGTGGGCTCTCGATCCGGTTCCTTGACTTCCACAACAGGCGAACCAAAATCGTCGCCCCCATCCTCCGGCCGGTCGGCTACCACCTCACTGTCTCTCACGACCAACGCTGGATCCTTTACAACCAGTATGACCAGTTCGGAAGCGATCTGATGCTGGTGGAGAACTTCCGCCCTTAGGGCCGGCGCTCAGATTCTACCGTGAAAAGACCGTGTTTCCCGCCTTGCGAGCCCGCGGCGTCCGCTATCACGCTCATTACTTAACAGACGTCTTAGCAATGCTTTAGGACCGTCGTTCACGGTGAACGGCGCCCTACGTTCACGCCCGCTCACTCACCACTCGGGAGCCGGTAGCCGCACGATAGGCCATTGCGCCAGCCGGAACTCCGGCGCAGCCAAGAGCCGCCCAGCCCGTCGTGCCGGCTCGAACTCCGGCACAGTCACGAGCGCCGTCAGCCCTATCTGCCAGCCACGCCGGCTCACCGATACACCGCGCATAGCACTGGCAGGCTGAAGGGCGGCAGGAAATCCAGTTCATCGAACCGCGGTCCCATTAGCGGTGCCGTGGGCAAAAGGGAGGCAGGGATGCGGGTGTTCTTCGAGTGTGCCCTGGTCTTGGCCGTGGCCGCCAGTTCGGTCTTTGGCCAGAAAGAACCAACATGGATCGAATGCATCGATAACGGGCGAAGACTTTGTGAACAGATGGATTACTCAGGAGCGGAACAGGCCTTCCAATCGGCGCTGCGGAAGGCAACGGGCGCCGGAGCGGAAGAGGCTCAGCTCGCACTGATCCTCCAAAACCTTGGCGCCGTGTATAACCGTCAAGGCAGGCACGCCGCTGCCGAGCCTCTGCTGCGCCGCGCCGTAGACCTTCTTGAGAGGACGCCCAACCACCACCGAATCGAAGCGGCGGCAAGCCTTTCCACTTTGGCCGACAGCATGCGCGAACAGGGCAACTACGTCGAAGCGGAGGGACTTCTGCAAAGTGCATTGAAAACCGCCGAGTCAGCCGGGGGGCCGGAACACAATGTGACGGCGGATATTCTGAACAGCCTTGGGAGTCTGTGCCGGGTTCAGGGCCGCTACGCGCAGGCGGAGACCCATTTCCAGAGGTCGCTGCAAATATGCGAGAGGGCTTACGGACCCGAGAGCGCGGAGGCAGCGAAGACCCTGGGGAATCTGGCGGCAGTCTACTTCGATCAGGCCCGATATGCCGATGCCGGGGATGCCTTCCGGCGGGCTTTGGCTTTCATAGAGAAATCTCCCGCTCCGGACCATCCGGATGTAGCAAGCCTGTTGACTGACATGGGGGCCCTTTATGTCTCCATGGCCCGATACGCCGAGGCGGAAGTGCTGATTCGGCGAGCACAGGTGATTCAGGAGAGAAGGCTTCGGCCCGGCCATCCCAGTGTGGCGCTCAGCCTGACCGCACTGGGGCTGCTGCATCGTGCGCAGGGCAGGTACAGGGAAGCTGAACCACTTCTTCGGAGATCCTTGCAGATCGCCGAGTCGGAGAACTCCAACCAGGCGGCGATGCTGAGCAACTTGGGGGTCTTGTTGATCGACATGCGGCGATTCAGCGAGGCCGAACAACTGCTCGGCCAAGCTTTGGCGATTTCCAAGCAACGGTTTCCCCCTGAGCACCCCGCTGTGCTCACGGCCCTTGCGCAACTCGCCACCGCGTACTTCTACCAGGGCCGTTACGCGGAGGCTGAACCGCTGCTCCGAAGGGCGCTGGTCCTTTCGGAGAGGACCCTCGGCTCCGATCCTCTCGACATCGCGGACCGTCTGAACGAAATGGCCGTGATCTACTCGGTGTCGGGCCGCTATCGGGAGAGTGAGAAGCTCTTGCAGCGCTCGACCGAGATCTGTGTGAAGCGCTTGGGTCCGGACCACCCGTTGGTGGCGCGGCGCCTCGGCAACATGGCTGTCTTACACATGCGGCAGGGAGAATACAACGAAGCCGAACCGCTCCTGCGAAGGGCACTCGCGATCCAGGAACGCCGCCAGGGACCCGAACACCCACAGGTGGGGACGTTGCTGCGAGAGTTGGCCATTGTGGGTTTCCGACAGGGGCGGTACGTGGAGGCCGAACCGCTGTTGCGGCGAGCGCTGGCGATTCAGGAACGCACATGGGGACCGTCCCATCCGGCCTTGGCGGAAACGCTGGCTGTCTTGGCGACAGTCCTGCGAAAGACGCACCAGAAGGCTGAGGCGGCAAAACTGGAGGCCATGGCAAAGAGCCTGTCGACGGGCCGGTGAAAAGCAGCGCCCTCGCCGAGTGACTCGGTACCCGGATCCGCTCAACCCGCAGACCCGGTACTCACCGGGTCTCCTGAATCTCTTTCGGTCCCTGCTTTAGTCGCCGGAGTACGTCGAGCGTCTCGAACGGCATTACCGACTGTTTCGGGAGTCAGTAGATAAAGGCCGTGGCGGGCATGATCGCCTCGAAACCCATCGCGTGAAAAACCGGCGAAAGCGTCTGCGCGATCCCAAGCGTCGCCGAAAGCACCCTCGCTGAGTTGTTGCCAGCGGCTCCGCAGTTGAACTACGGGTCCGGAGAATGCAGTCCGAATGGCGCATGCCGTGGGGACGGACGCGTAGCGAACCCGACGGAGGACGCAGGTCAAGGAAGATCCCCGCTCCCGGCTGCGTGGCCGTTGTATCGAACCGGTGTTGCGGAAGCCATGTGGGCGGAGGTCCCCGTTCCGTGCAAAGGGTAAATGAATTCTGCCGGCCAGCCAACCCAGGAAATACGCAAAGCGGTCACTGTCCCTGGTTTCCACCGGCGTCTGCGGCTGCCGCGTGTCGTCCAGGCGGACCTGGTGGAGAAGCGGGTCTCAGCCATCCGTCACCGCTGGATCTGCCGGCTTGGACGTCATCGGAATGCGGCCTGGCCGAACATCGGCGCCAGAATGGCCGATCCCCGCGGAGCCGCGATCCTCTTGGCTCTCTCGAAAATAGCCAACCGGTCAGCACGGGATGTAACTCTATGACAAGACAACTGATTCAGTTCCGATCGGGGCACAAAAGGCGGCCATTTTCATCCCAGTTGCGAGCGTCAGGTCATGAGCGGCTGTGAAAAAAAGGGGGCAGCTACCCCGTTTCCCGATCAACGTTTCGCGAACATTCAACGATTTGTGGTCGGGAAACGGGGTGACCGCCCCCAATTTTTCACGCTTCTATGCACGTGGTTCCGTCAAATGGTGAGCGACCTCGGGGCGGTCCGCCGGGCTCGCCGGGGCATCCGTAACTATAGTGGTTCGGAGAGGGCAGTACTCTCAAGAAATGTGCAACGCGGTCACCATCGCGGGTTCCGTCCGGGTTTCGTTACGAGAGCATCGGCACGGAGCACCGTTGTCATCCTCAGGATGACGCGTGATCGCGTGCCCAAAGTGAGTCGCCCTCGACGGAGAAACTAGGTCAGGTGGGTGCGGACGCGGATTTCCAGGGATTGGCTGCCGTGCAGCGTATGAAGACCCGCGTCTGCCCCGTTACGGTCTTGGAGTCGGACGGAGAATTTCGCCGTAAATCTCCGGCCGCCGCCGCCTGATCGAGCCCTTGCCGATACGCTCGTCGAGATGGATGTCGGCCATGACAATGCCCTCGTTGTCGCCTTCCTGCTGGGCGAGGATGTTGCCTTTCGGATCCACGATGAAGGTGTTTTTCGGATGCACGTGAGCAACATACACCGCGTTTTCGTATGCTCGGGTGCGCATCATCACGTCTTCGCTCATCTTTTGAATTCCCAGACCGAAGGCCGGCACCAGGATCAGGCCCGCTCCCTTGATGGCCAGAATGCGCGAAGTTTCGGGCAACTGACGGTCAAAGCAGACCAGCATTCCGAGCCTGCCCAGGCCGGTGTCGAACACCGGGAACTCCGTTCCATTGGTGTTATCCGGCTCCTCTTGCGTCACATTGTGAGTTTTGGAATAGCGACCTACGATCTTCCCGTCCGGCGAGAACATCGCCAGCGAGTTGTACATCTTCCCCTCGCGGCGCTCGGCAAAGCCAACCACCAAATGTACGCGCAGTTCGCGCGCGAGTTGACTGACCCTCTGGAGCAAAGGTCCGTCAACTGCCTCGCCGGCGGCAAGATACTTTTCCGGTGTCGAGTCCGGCACCACTTTGCGGTTGCCTGTGTAGCCGTCGAGGTAGCCCTCCGGAGTCACAATCAGGTTGGCCCCGGCGGCGGCCGCCTTTCGAGCATGGAACTCGAGCTTGACGAAATTGGCCTCTTTGTCCCAGGGCGCCGGCAGTAGCTTGAGGCCGGCGAGTCGAAAGTGCGTGTGCTCGGCCCCCGCCATTGGCAGGCTCACCGCCAACACAAAGCCGCACGCCAGGAGCGCTCGACTTCGAGAAAACACTGAAGCCATGACTTGAAGAGACTTCAAGGCAAGACCCCCACCTTCTGATGAATCGGATTGACGCTGGACTCGTCCCAGGAAGTTCACTTTGGCGTTCATGGCACAAGCAGGATAGCCGAAGTGGAGCCGCCGGGCAACAGAATCCGGCATCTGGCAAACGAACAAGGTCTCTGGAAACTGGGGGGAAACAGTTACAAGTTCCCGATTTTGTTGAGATGAGAGAAATCGCCCGGATCCGGCCGATGTTTAGAGATGAGGCCCCCGGCCGTCGGCCGAGGAAGAAGGACCGGGCGTTTGAGACGAGGCTCGTTGGCAATCGGGAATTCCCAGTTGTTTTTCGGCGACCGGAAGGCCGCGGACACGCGTGCACTCGAACGGCATGGCCACGGCCGCCACCTGCCTCAACGCCGGTCCGCGGCCTTCCGGCCCCGGTTCGGATGAGAGGGGGGCCCGGTGTAAAAGACCATGGTTCCGATTTCGTGAGAGGATTGTGGTCCTCTTGCTACCATGACCGTTTGTCCATGCCTGATCAGCCCATGCCGTTCGCGCCGATGTCCGACGCCGTGACCCACGATGTCCGCGTCGAGGTTCTGTCACTACACCTGCCCGAGAAGTCGCGGCCCCATGAGGACGAATGGGTCTTCCAGTATACGGTCCGCATCACCAATCAAGGGACGGAGATGGTTCAGCTACTCAGCCGGCACTGGATCATCACCGACGCTCTCGAACGGACCGAAGAGGTCAAAGGTCCCGGCGTCGTCGGCCAGCAGCCTGTCCTGGCGCCGAGTGGGTCGTTCAAGTACTCGTCGTGGTGCGCTCTCAAGACACCCACCGGCAGGATGCAAGGCACCTACCAGATGGTCGATGCGAAAGGGAACCGATTCGACATCCAGATCGCTCCGTTTGCCCTGCAAGCCCGGTACACCGTTCATTAACCGAAAGAGTCCGATGCCGGCTTGGGCGTGGGTGCGTGAAACATGCCGGAAACGGCGTCCCTGCCGAACGCGGCCGGCGGACTGTGGGATCGACCATTCCCCGTAGGCGGCCGAAGCCCAAGCGGGAGTGTTGCCGCCGTTCCGTCACGAGCCGTGCTGGGAGACGGCCCAGTCGGCCAGCAAACCCAGGGGGAGTCCGAGCTGGCGGACCAGCGTCTCGCGGCGTAGCCGAGCCTGCTCCGCGCGCGCCGCGGAGCGAAGGTCCTCCATGAGTTGATTGATGCGAGCGCGGTCTTCCGGACGGAACGCGCCGCTATCCAGCATCTCGTTGATGGATTGGCGCAGACTGTCCACCCGGGTCCGGTCAACCGATTCTCCCAGCCGCCGGGCTTGCAGCAGGGCCTTCAAGTCCAGGCCCGCCTGTCGAAATGCCCGCCGTTGTTCCGGGGCAAGCCGCGAGCGCTCGACCGCACCGTCCACTTCGGAGACCAGTCGTGCCCGCAGCACCTCTGCGTTCGCGCGCCTGCCAAACCAAGCCAGGGGATTCAGCAGCAGGAGGCACGCGGCGGCAACCAGACCGATGGCGGCAAAACCTTGGGACGCTCTGTGCCTCAGCTTCATACCTGTATGACGCTCGCCGCCCGCGAAACGTTAACCGGTGGGTGTAAAGGATTGTCAAAAAAAATGTTAGGACTGCCGGCGCGCGCTTTTTTACAGATTCTTTGCAGGCTTCTGACCCATCGGTGAGCCCATGTGCCGCCCGTTCCCTACCGGCCCTTATGATGGAGAGGAAAGAACCAACGTCGTGAACCAGCTTCCCTTTCCTCTTGAATTCATTCACAAGTACAACGTGCACAAGTCCCTTGGCCTGCTGATCGCCGATGACGATCTGGCTTCGATCGCGCGGATCTACGGCGTCGGGCTCGACGAACTGCGCCGGGTCGACGACCGTTTCCAGGCCAACCTCGCCCGCCTCGCCGCCCGGTTGGCCGAACAGAAGCCCTTGGCGCCGGCGGCCCAGCCGCTCACGATTCTCGCTCTCGGCGACTCGATCACCAGCGACCGCGAGAGCTACGTCAAAATTCTGAACCACTACTGGCGGGGAGATCCGAACCGCCGCATCCACGACTGCGGCGTCTCCGGCGATACCGGCTGTCACGTGATCAACCGCTTCTACGCCACCGCGGCGGCCGAGCCGTCCGACTGGGTGGTGATCTTCTTAGGGACCAACGACTGCCGCCAGCCCGACGATGGGTCGGGCATGAGCAATCTCAGCGCGGAGGAATCCGAGCGCGACTTGCGGTACGTGACGGCGCGCTTCCGGGAGCAAGGCCGCAAGCTCGTGTTCGTGACCCTTCCGCCGGTCGACAACGCTCGCCTGAAGGCATTCTTCGCCGGGCGCAACTGGGTCTACGATCCATCGCGCCTGGATGCCGCCAATGCTTGTATCCGAGCCTTGGCCGCGGAGACCGGAAGCCGCGTCGCCGACCTCGCCAAGGCCATCGCCGGTTCGGGTCGGGACTACCTGGAGCCCGATGGACTTCACCTCAACGGCGAGGGCCAACTGCTGCTGAGCGGGTTGCTGGTCGAAGCGCTGCCGTAGTTGCCGTCGCATCGGTCCTTAGAAGCTCAGGAGTGACCGGCCGCCGCCTTGGCCAGCAGCCTCCGCACCGACTCGCTCGTATCCATGCCCATCGCGTGCTGTGCGATTTCGCGGGCCTCGGCCATTGTCCATCGCGCAAGGGTCTGTTTCACCTCCGCCACCAGAGGTGCGCTGACACTGAACTCATTCAAACCCAGCCCGATCAACAATGGCGTCGCGAGCCGATCGGCGCCGAATTCGCCGCATATCGCAACCTCGATCCCGGCCGTTCGTCCCGCCTCGATGACCTGCGAAATCATACGCAGGACCGCAGGCTGAAACGGATCGGCCAGAGCCGCCACACGAGCATTGGTACGGTCCGCCACCATCACATATTGCACCAGGTCGTTGCTGCCAATCGAGAAAAACTGCACCTCCCGCGCCAGGTCCGAGGCAACCGCGACCGCTGACGGGACTTCGATCATGATGCCCAGCCGGACACCTTGGCGAAACGGCACTCCGTCGCGCTCCAGTTCCCGTTCGACTTCTTCGATCGCCGCCTTGGCTTTCCTCACTTCGTCCAGCGTCGAGACCATCGGCAGCAGAATCTCCACCTTCCGTTCATGGGCCGCGCGCAGGATCGCTCGCAACTGGGTGCGCAGAAGGTCACGCCGGTCGAGGGTGAGCCGCAAGCCGCGCCAACCCAGGAACGGATTCGCCTCCGCGCCGATCTCCAGGTAGGGGACCGGCTTGTCGCCGCCGATGTCGAGCGTGCGGACGACCAGCGGGCGGCTTTCCAGTGAATCGGCGATCGCCCGGTACGCGGCCAGTTGCTCTTCCTCAGACGGTGGCGCCTCGCGATGCAGAAACAAGAACTCGGTGCGCAGCACGCCGACACCCTCCGCGCCTTGTTCCACGGCTTCGGCTGCTTCCTCGACCCCGCTGATGTTGGCGAACACCCGGACGCGGCGCCCGTCGCGGGTGGCCGCCAGTGCACGCCTGCCCGCCGAAGCCAACCTCCGGGACTCCAGCCATGCGCGCCGTCGCGCCTCGAACTCCCGGATCCGGGCCTCGCTGGGCGAGGGCCAGACGGTTCCGCTCTCGCCGTCGATTGCGGCCACGCTCCCTTCCACAAGCGACTCCAGAGCCGGCCCTATTCCGGCCACCACCGGAATCCCCATCGCGCGAGCCAGGATGACGTTGTGCGCATTCGCCGCACCCTGTTCCAGACACAAGGCGAGCACCCGATCGCGATCCAGTTCCTGGATCTCCGACGGGCTCAAGTCCCGCGCCGCCAGGATGGAGGGCTCACGAAGAGTGGGCAGCCGCGCCGCCGCGCCGGTCAGCCGCTGTAACACGCGGGCGCCGACATCGCGAACATCCGCCGCTCGTGCCGCCAGAAGCGGATTGTCCAGCGCACCGAGTTGAGCCGCGGCCGTCTCCACGGCCTGCTCCCAGGCATACTCGGCATTGCACCCCTCTTCCCGGATTCGCCGGAGCGCCGTGTCCTCGAATTCCGTATCTTCGAGAAACAACTGTTGTGCGTCAAAGATTCCGGCCTGACCTTCTCCGGCATTCCGCCGAGTCCACTCCAGCAGAGCCCGGGTCTCCTCCATGGCTCCCTGAATCGCCGCGCGAAGACGGTTCTGCTCCGCCTCGACATCGGAGACCGAATGCCGCAAGACGTTCTCCTCCACCCTGCGCACCTTGACCAGCGGACCCACAGCAACGCCCGGCGATGCCGCGATGCCGGAGAGCGATCCTTCGGCGGCCTCCGCGGGTTTCTTTCCGAAAGCCTGTGGCGGCTGGTCATCGCAGCCCCGCTCGACGAACGCCGCCATCTCCGCGAGCACGTCTCGCGCGGCCGAGGAGATCGTCAGGCGATCGCCCTGGCGCGCGGCCAGGCTGAGAAGCGCCATCAGGCTGGAAGCCTCCACGGGCCCGCGGCCGGACGTGTCGTTGCGCACCGTCACCGGTTGGCGATGCTCTCGCGCAATCCGCACCAGCCGCGCCGCCGGCCGGGCATGCAGTCCCGCCGGGTTCGTCAGCGTCACCTGGACCGACTCGGAGGAAGCCGCATCAGCCACCGCCGCCTTCGTGGGCAGACGGGCCGCTTCGCGAAGAATTTCCTCCATCGAGGCGCCGGCGCCCGCCAGGCTCGCCGCGGAGACCGCTGCCTCCACCACCGGCGCAGGACACAACCGCACGCGCGCCCGCTTCGCTTCATCCACCAGTTCCAGAGCGGTCTCGGCGCTCAGCACGGCGCTGCCCAGGTCCATCAGCACTACGACGCCGTCATCGCTGTAGACGGAGTCAATCGCGTCCAGCACGCGAGAGGCGTCAGTGCCGATGGGATGTTCCGGATCGCCCGTGCCGCCCGCCGCGGCCAGGCGCACCCTTCCCCGCCCCACCTGTTCGGCCACCTCGCAAATGCCCTCTGCGAGTTTTGCGCTGTGCGAGACGATCACGAGCCCGATCATGCGACGCCACGCCAGGTGTCCGCGGCGGCCCGCAGCATCAGGTAGGCGGAGGTCGCTCCCGGGTCCTGGTGTCCGATGCTTCTTTCTCCCAGGTAGCTGGCGCGTCCTTTGGTGGCTCGCATCGGAATGGTGGAAAGCATCCCTTGCTCCGCCGCCGAGGCGCCCGCTTCGATGACCTGGGACAGGCTCGCCTCGGCGGAGAGCGTCGCGCGCATCGCCGAGACCGCGGGTAGCAGCGCATCCAGCATCGTCTTTTCTCCCGCCACCGCTTTCCCCCGCTGCTGAACGCCTTCGACACCCGCCTCGAATGCCGAGACCATCGCAGCGGCATCGAGTTCCGCCTTACCTGCGCACCGGGCGCCTGCCCGCAGGAAAAACGTGCCGAACAACGGTCCCGCGGCGCCACCCACCGTGCGAATCAGCACGCCCGCCGCGGCCTGAAACACGCCGCCCGGATCCGCCGGCGGGGTCGCGGCCAGCGCCGCGTGGACGGCCGCGAACCCGCGGTCCATGTTGGTTCCATGGTCGGCGTCTCCGATGGCCGCATCGAGATCGGTCAAGCGCTGCCGGTGTTCGCGATAAACCCCGTGCAACGCCTCCAGCCAGTCGACGATTTGCCCTATTTGAATCGCCATGAGTCTCAGGCGCCCCAGCGCAAGCCCGGCGTCACGACCGGATCGTCCCACAGCGCGAGCATCTCCTCGTCGGCCCGAACCAGCGTGATCGAACAGCCGGCCATCTCGAGGCTGGTGATGTAGTTCCCCACCAGACGCCGAGCCACGCCGATCCCCGAGCGGGCGAGCACCTGCTCTACCTCGGCGTACATCAGGTAAAGTTCCAGGAGCGGCGTACCGCCCATGCCGTTCATCAGGACGATGACGCGGTCGCCGTCGCGGAACGGCAGATCGGCGAGGATGGTCCCCGTCATTCGCTCGGCGATCTCGCGCGCGGTCTTGATTGGGAGTCGCTCGCGGCCTGGCTCGCCGTGGATGCCGATGCCCACTTCCATTTCGTCCTCCGCGAGTTGGAAGGTCGGTTTCCCGGCGGCAGGCACAGTGCATGAGGTCAGTGCCATCCCCATCGAACGCCCGTTCTCGTTCACGCGCCGGCACAGCGATTCGACACGGCGTAGATCATAGCCCCGTGCCGCCGCGGCTCCGGCGATCTTCTCGGCGATCACGGTCACGCCGACGCCCCGCCGGCCGGTGGTGTACAAGCTGTTCTCGATGGCCACATCGTCGTTGATCACCACCGTCCGGATCTCGATGCCGTGGCACAACTCCGTGGCCATTTCGAAGTTCATCAGGTCGCCGCTGTAGTTCTTGATGATGTGGAGCACGCCCGCTCCCCCATCGACCGCGCGAGTGGCCGCTTCCACCTGGTCCGGGGTCGGCGACGTGAACACCTGGCCGGGGCAAGCGGCGTCCAGCATGCCTCGGCCGACGAACCCTCCGTGCATTGGTTCGTGGCCGCTCCCGCCGCCCGAAACGACGGCGACCTTCCCCTGGACCGGCGCGCCGGCGCGCGCGATGTAAACCGGGTCAAACGAGACCCGGAGCAAGTCGGCGTGGGCCGCGGCGAGCCCTCGTAGCGAGTCTTCGAGCACCTGGTCCGGTTGATTGATGAGTTTCTTCATGGCTGGGGGATCCGTTTCATTCTCGCGCGGAAGCACGAGAGCACGGAAGCCCCTGTGGCCCATTCACGTGGAGGCGAACTAGAACCTTCGGGCATAGGCGCCAGGAATGCCGCGTTGTCGCCAGCGCCTCGGGACGAAAGCCGAGGGCGCGGGCGAACCAAGAGGGGTTCGAGAGGCAGGGGTAATCGAGTTCGGGCACCAGGGGAAACGGCATGCACATTCTCTCTCTACTCGCATCAAGATCGAGCTGGATGTCTGGGCCGGGCCAGTGGATGTAGCTTCCATCTTCGTCTACGACAAAGCTTCACACTCGCGGCTCCGAGGTGGTGATGGAAGGAGTGCAATACCGGCGTCTCGGGTCTTCTCTAACTACTTTCCGGCGACAGGGCCTGCCGGCATGCCGCCCGAATGGGGACCGCTGGTCCGCGGCCTTCCGGCCGCGGTTCTGAACCCAGGCTTACCTGGAGCGAACGAGAAAACCTGACCTGAAGCTGCTCGGCAAGTTTGCGCGGCTGGATTGTGCCTCATCAGGATTTTCCGTCAGCGCAACATCCAAAGGCGCGAAGACCGTTACCCCGCAGGAACGAAGCGCGATGACAAGGTCGCTGTCCATCGCATCCTCATCGATGCAGATCTTGATCAAGCTCACCTGCGACCGCGCCGATGCTGCTGTCCGAGGACTTCAGCCTCGCGTTCTTCGGCTTCGAGATCTGCATCGATTTCGGTCTTGTTGGCGTAGTAGTAGGCGAGGGCAGCATGGACCTGCTCCAGTGCCTACATGGTACGGAAGCCCGGGACGCCGCTGGACGTCCCCGGCTCCCCAAGTTGGCGCCGGTCAATCGGAATTCAGCCACGACCACTGCTCCGCAAGCGGAGTGGAGAGGAATCTCCGTTTCCCCCCTGACTTTTCCTAACATCAATGGCCCGGATTTTCGGATATGGCCCGGATTTACCCTAGAACGTCAACCGCGCCGCCACCTGAATGTTCCTCGGTGTCTGCGCGCTCGAAATCGTTCCGATGACCGCCGACGGCAAGCCGGAAGCCGGCGCGCCGAATTGCGTGTGGTTCCAGAAGTTGAACGACTCGAACCGGAATTGCAGTTGCCGGGCTTCGCCCAGCGGGATGTTCTTGAACACCGAAACATCCCAGTTCGCGATGCCGGGCGCGCGGAGGATTCCCCTGCCCGCGTTGCCGAACGTCCCCGGGCTGGGAAGGGAGAAGCACGAGGTATCGAACCAGCGCAGACGCGTGCGGACTCCCCGATCGAGGCGGCCATCGCAGGTGCGATTGGCATATACCTGGAAAGCGTCTACGTCCGGCGTGCCCGCCGGCGCGGTGACCGAAATCGGAGTGCCCAGTTGATACGAGGTGATCCCGTTGAGTTGCCAGCCTCCGATGATGGCATTGGCTACCCCACTGGCCCCGCTCATGAACATCTTGCCCTTTCCGAAAGGTAATTCCCACTGATAGCTGCCGACAAACCGGTGGCCAGTGTCGAGGTCGGCAAGGCCGCGGTAGGAGTTCGCATCGCCCGGCGCCTTGATCGGATCGCTCGAGATGTCTCGCCCGGTATCGAGCGCCTTGCTCCACGTGTACGCGGTCAGGAAGCTGAATCCGGACGAAAAGCGCTTTTCCAGCTTGGTGGTCAGGGCGTGATATCGCGCCTTGCCCATCCGGTCGAACTGCCGGATCGTGCCGTATTCCGGGTAGGGACGCCGGCTCTGCAGCGGCTGATTTTGGAACGGGATGTTCGGGTCGGGCAGGCGTGCCTGGTTGAAGTTCGCCGTCGCCGGCATCTTCATGGTCAGGTTGCCCATGTAGCCGATTTCGGCGACATAGTTCTGTCCGAGCGTCCGCTGAATGTTGAAATGCCACTGCCCTGTGTAGGGCCTGCGCCACGTCTTTTGTACCGTGAAGAAACTGAAGGACGGTCCGCTTGGAAGGTCACGCCCGCTGGGCCGGTCGGGGTAGAGCGTGTCGACAAACCGTGTGGGTACGATCTGCGCCGTCGATTCGGTCTGCTGCGGATTCCAGACAAACGGGTAGAACAGGCTCATGCTCTGGCTCAACTGGTTGTTGTTGACGTTGTTCCAGTAATAGCCGTGGCCCGCGCGGACGACCGTCTTGTCGTTCACCCGGTACACCAGGCCGATGCGATCTGCCCAGTTGTTGTACTGGGGGTTGATGATCGAGCGCGACACGGCGCCTCCCAGTTCCGTGCTGGTGCGGAAGGCGAACGGATCCTTCAACGCATATTCGAGCTGGCGCGTCTGGAAGTTGAACACAGCCATATTGTTGCGGGGCTGAGACCAGGGGCTGTTGTATTCCCAGCGAACGCCCAGGGTCAAAGAGAGACGCTTCGAGATCTTGAAATCGTCCTGGAAGTAGAGGCCCGGTTGGGTGGATCGGCCGTCAAAGCCCAGTTCCTCGAGTTGCACCTGCCAAAACCCGGGGACACCGATCAGGTAGTCCGCGATGGCGTCGCCGCCGCCGCCGATGCCGGGGCCGGGATTGCTGAAGTTGGCGCCAGTGTACTGGATGAAGCCGCGCGGGTCCTGTGCGGAGCGCTGGCGGTAGCGGACACGCCGCAGGTCGATGCCGGCCTTCAGGTTGTGCTTGCCGGTGGTATAGGTGAAGTCGTCGGCCCACTGAAAGCGGTCGGTGATGTTCATGATGGTCGGCGAGAACGAGCCGAAGCCGCTGTAGCCGGCGACCGAAACGCTGGGAATACCGAATTCGGTCGGGTCGGTGGAGGTGTTCTTCAAGCCGATCTGGGCCGCCAGGTTTTCACTTTGAGGTTCCTGCGCGAAGTTCGCCGCCGACCGGTGGTAGGAGAAGCGGAATTCGTTCACCGCCTTCGCCGAGAGAATCCGCGTGTACTGAATCAGCGCGTTGTTGTTGCGCAACGGGGCCACGCGTCCGGCGATGGGCGCGTAATCGCCTCGCAGCGTGGGCTGGTCGATGTACGAATAGCGGGCCATCAACCGGTCATTGGCGGTGACGTTGTGGTCCCAGCGGCCGGTGACCTGGTCGTAGTCGTCCACGTCCGTCGCCGTGGTGATGTAGTTGTTCCCCAGCCCGGGCAGATTCGGAGCCGGCCAGTACGGCAGCAGGTTCTTCGACACGACGTTGATCCGGTTGGAGGGAATCAGGTTGTTGGCGAACGCAGTGCGGCGGCCCGTCGCGGCGCTGCCGGAGATGGGATCGTAGATCGCGCGCGGGATTTCGCTCAAGTCGCCCGAGCGCATGCGTTCGGTGGGTACCGTGGCGATCCGGGTCGTGGTACGCCTGCGGCGCTGCCCTTCATAGTTGAAGAAGAACCACGATTTGTCGCGGCCGTTTACTTTCGGCAACAGCACCGGACCACCGATGCTGCCGCCGTACTGATTGAACCGGAACGGCGGCTTGGTCGACCCATCGAAGAAATTGCGGGCGTCGAGCACGTTGTTGCGCAGAAAGTGATAGAGCGAACCGTGGAAGGCGTTGGTGCCGGACGCGGTCACGGCGGTCACCAGAGCGGCGGCCTGGCCATACTGCGCATCGACGAAATTCTCCTGCACCTTGAACTCCTTGATGCTCTCGACGCTGGAGAACTGGAACGTGCCGCCGTAGCGCTCGTCGCGGGTTTCCGATCCATCGATCAGGAAGCCGACGTTGATGTCGCGCGTACCTGCCAGGGAAACGCCAGTGGTGCGGCCCCACACCACCGAACTGAAGGTGGTTCCTTGCGGCGCGGCGCCGGCTGTCAACAGAGCGAGGTCGAAAAAGCGGCGTCCGTTGAGGGGCAGGGTCGTGATGCGCTTCGAGTCGATGACCTGGCCGATCACGTTGCTGTCGGTGGACAGCAGCGGCACGGCGCCGGCTTCGACTGTCACCGATTCGGCGACCTCGCCGGGCTGCATGGTCGTATTTACGCGTGCGCGCTGGTCGACCGCAAGATCGACCAGGGGCACGATCTGCGTGCGGAAGCCAGTCAGGGTGAACGTAATCTTGTACTGGCCAGGCGCCAGTTTGGTCACGATATAGTTGCCGTATTCATCGGTTTGCGTTTCGCGAGTCCACCCTTGGCCCAAATTCTGAATCTGTACCTTGGCATTTACGATCACCGCCTGCGTGGGATCGAACACGGTCCCCAGGATGTCGCCGGTCAGGCTCTGGGCGACAAGGGACAGAGTGGATACACACAACCCGAGAACGGCAAAAAAGATCGAGCGCGAGATTCCTAACTGGACTTTGACCATTGGGCCTCCTGAATTATATACAGACAAAGCGCGAATTCGTTTAGCACACCATACTTTCCCAACGAATGTCAAGAATTCAAGACCCGATTAACAAACTTAAGAGCATCAACTACTTATGGATTAGATACGGGCGGATGGCCGGAGCGTACTCCTTAGCCTCCCGCCCAGACGGTTCTCTGTCCGGCTGTATTCATCTGGGTCTCGTCAATCCCCGGGGCGGTCCTCCGGGTCTGACGATCGTCCCGACCTGGAAGGAGCGCCGGCATCGCGCGTGGCGTAGCGGGCCGCCTGCACCGGTGTGGCTAATTTTGGGCCAGGGCGTCCAAGGCCGCACGCGCCTCGGGATAGTCAGGCCGGATCGCGAGCGCCCGTTCGAAGGCGGCGCGCGCCTTCTGTGTCTGGCGTCGTTCCATCGCCAGCGCGACACCGAGATTGAAAAACGCCTCGGCGTTGCGCGAGTCGAGTTCGGTGGCCGCGGCCAAGTGGCGGATCACGCAAGGGTGATCCTGCCTGGCCGCACAGGCGTCGGCGACGCGGTAGTGCGCCTCAACGCTGCCAGGCCGGAATTTTAGGACTGCCTCCCATTCGGCCCGCGCCTCCTCGACTCGTCCGGTTTCTTCCAGGGAGGCCGCCAGTTGCGCGCGCGCGTCGGCGAAGTCCGGCCGGCCGGCCACGGCCCGGCGGAAGAAGTCGATTGCCTCCGCGGTTCTGCCGAGCTTGCGAAGAACGCCCCCCAGGTTGTAGGGGGCATCCGCGTAGGCGGGGTCGAGTTCGGCGGCCTGCCGGAATTTGGCTGCAGCCTCTTCGAGTTCTCCTCTGCCGGCCAAGAAAACGCCCGCTCGATTGGCATCCTGTGCCGCGTCCTTTCGCTTCCGTGAGGCCAGCAGGTCCTTGACGCGCGCAGTTTGTACCTCCGCCTCGTGCAACCGGCCCACCTTGCGGAGCATACGGGCAAGGGCATATCCGTAGGTCGAGTTGCCAGGCTCGATAGCCGCGGCCCGGTCATACGAAGCAATCGCTTGGGTGGTTTGGGAGGCGCCCTCCGCCAACTTGCCGAGGCGGTAATGGGCGTCGGCGAGCTTGGGCTGAAAGTGCGTGGCGGTGCGATAGCTCTTCGCCGCCTCGCCGTCCCGGCCGAGGCGCTCCAGCACCCGGCCGCGGCGAAAATGAGCTTCGCCCGAGTCCGGTTTCCGGCCGATGGCCCGGTCGATTTCGGCCAGTGCGTCGTCGAATTGGCGCAACGCCGTGAGCGAGACCGCGAGGTTAATTCGGGCATCGACGAGGTCCGGATTCTCGCTCATCGCCCTTCGCAGCGCGGTCACGGCCGCGGCGTGATCGCCCACTTGCTCCAGGACCAACCCCAACGCGCTATGAGCTTCGTCATGCCTGCCGGGAAGCGCGAGGACTGTCTGGAATGCCGCCTTGGCTTCGTCTAGACGTCCCTGCCGGTGCAGGAGCGCGCCGAGATTGAACCAGGCGTCGGCAAGGTTGGGGTCGAGCGCGGTGGCCAGTTCCAGTTGGCCAATCGCCTCGGCCGTAGCGCCTCGAGAAGCCAGCCCCAGCGCGCGATCCAGACACTGCCGAGCCGTCTGGGCACCCAGGACGACGGCGCTACAAAGGATGCAGGACAGAAGCCCCGCGACTCGGGGGCAGGAGCGCAAGGACGCAATCGCCGGGCGGTCACCCCGAACCACGGCAGGGCCCCGGGCCCGGCCCTGCCAAGCCCGGACCATAAGGGAGGGAGTTGGACATGCCGAGTCCTCGAGTTCGGGGCACGCTTCGAGGCAACACTCGTACCCCCTTCGCGGTGACGCGGAATTCTTCGGCCGGGCGGGACTGCCGTTCACAAGAGCGAGAAGATCCACGCGTTGTCTATTTTACTCGTGCGCTCCGCGGGCGCCTGGATTCTCTGTGGTCTGCCTTCGCGACGCAGGTCGTCACCTGGAGCAGTCCCACATCCGCCAGGGCATCGAAATGCCGACGAAGCTTCCTCAGCGCCACCGCTCGCTGAGCGGCTCCGAGGTGGCGATGGAAAGGGTTCAATGCCGGCGTCTCGGGTCTTCTAGCTGCTTTCCGGCGCCAGGAGCCTGACGGCATGCCGCTCAAAAGGGGAACGCTGGTCCGCGGCTTTCCAGCCGCGGTTCTGAAGGCCGGTGTGGCCCCGATTTTTTCATGGCCTCTCACGCGCTCGGTTCGGAGCTCCGTGCATCCAGCAACCTCAGCCGAGATGGAGCTTGGCCTGTTCTGCCTGCCACAGATGCCGGCGCTCGTGGGCGAGGATCAGGTTCAACGCCGACCAGACGCTGTAGCGGACCCGCTTGGCAAAGGGTGAGGTGACTTTGATCTTGTCGAGGGCCAGACCTTTCAACGCCTCGAAGCGCTGCCGCAACCGTGCCTGCGATTGGAGAAACGCGCCAAGCGCCGCGGCGGTGTTCGATGGCTCGAAGGGCTTGGTCGCTTTCGACTTCCATCGCGCCGGAGGCTCCAGATACCACTTCAACGCCAAGCCCCAGAAATCAAGCCGGAACGGCCCCTGGCCGTGATCGCCCTCTCTGCGTCCGCGAGCGGCTGCCTCCTCGAGCACCGGGAGGAATGCGTTGGAAGTCAGATCGAGATGGCGCAGGTTTTCCGCAATCGACCATTGGTCCGGCCAGGGACGCCGCATCAACGACCCTTCCGGCAGCCCCTCGGCCAGTTTCTTCGCGCGATCGCTCGCGGCGTCCAACTGCCTCACAAGATCCAGGAGTTGCGGTGACATAGGCTTCGACTATCGTAGACAACCGCGCTCGCCGGATCAAAGCCGCCCGGGCGCGATAGAATGAAGTCTTACTCCCATGCCCAGATTGAACAGTTTCGGTGCGGCTGGATCCCTGCGTGCCGGTTCGGCCACCTACACGATCTACCGCCTGCAGGCGCTCGAGCAACGCGGCTTTTCCAACGTGTCCCGCCTTCCGTTTTCCACCAGGATCCTGCTCGAGAACCTGCTCCGCCAGGAAGACGGGTTGAAAGTGAGCGCCGGCGACATCGAGGCGGTCGCTTCCGGAAGCGCCGCCGGAGACAAAGAGATCGCCTTCATGCCCGCCCGCGTGATCCTGCAGGACTTCACGGGCGTGCCGTGCGCGGTCGATCTCGCCGCGATGCGGGAAGCGCTGGAAAAGATCGGCGGGGACCCCAAGCGGGCGAATCCTCTGCTGCCCGCCGATCTGGTGATCGACCATTCAGTGCAGGTGGACCACTTCGGCGCCGCCGACGCGGTGGAGTTGAATTCGCTGCTCGAATACCAGCGCAACCGCGAGCGGTACAGCTTTCTGCGCTGGGCGCAGACGGCGTTCCGGAATTTCCGCGTAGTGCCGCCCTCCACCGGCATCGTGCACCAGGTGAACCTCGAGTATCTGGCCACCGTCGTGTTTCGCGGCCCGGATGGACAGGCGTACCCGGACACGGTGGTGGGCACCGATTCGCACACCACGATGATCAACGGCCTCGGCGTGCTGGGCTGGGGCGTCGGCGGCATTGAAGCCGAAGCCGCCATGCTGGGGCAACCGATTTCCATGCTGTTGCCTCCGGTAGTCGGTTTCCGGATGACCGGACGGCTTCCCGAGGGCAGCACGGCCACCGACCTGGTGCTGACCGTCACCCAGATGTTGCGGAAGAAGGGCGTAGTGGGCAAGTTCGTCGAGTTTTACGGGCCGGGCCTCAGCGAACTGGCGTTGCCCGACCGCGCCACCGTCGCCAACATGGCCCCCGAATACGGAGCCACCTGCGGCTTCTTTCCCGTGGACGAGGAGACTCTCAACTACCTGCGCTTCTCCAACCGGCCGGCCGATGTCATCGAACTGGTGGAAGCCTATTCGAAGGAACAGGGATTGTTCCGCACCGACGGCACCCCGGACCCTGTGTTTGCCGACACGCTCGAACTCGATCTGGCCTCGGTAGTGCCCTCCATGGCCGGGCCAAAGCGTCCGCAGGACCGGGTGGAACTGGGCAAGGTCAAAAAGAACTTCCTCGATTTCGCAAAGGATCTTCCGCCAAAGCAGGTGGAGCTACCGGTCAACGGATCGCCGGTGACGATCGGACACGGCGTTGTCGCGATCGCCGCCATCACGAGTTGCACCAACACTTCCAATCCCTCGGTGATGCTGGGCGCCGGACTGCTGGCCAAGAAGGCGGTGGAGAAGGGACTCACCGTCCAGCCTTGGGTGAAGACGTCGCTGGCCCCGGGCTCGAAAGTGGTCCGTGAGTATCTGGAAGCGGCGGGCCTGCTGCCGTACCTGGAAAAGCTCGGCTTCCACGTCGTCGGGTATGGCTGCACCACGTGCATCGGCAACAGCGGGCCCCTGCCTCCAAACGTGGCGAAGGTGGTGAAGGACGCGAACCTGACGGTCGCCTCTGTGTTGAGCGGCAACCGCAACTTTGAAGGGCGCGTGAACCCTCAGGTGAAAGCGAACTACCTGGCTTCGCCGCCGCTGGTGGTGGCCTACGCGATTGCCGGGCGGGTGGATATCGATCTGGAGACGGAGCCGATCGGATCCGGATCGGACGGGCAGGCCGTGTACCTCCGAGAGATCTGGCCGTCGAACGGCGAGATCCAGGAGACGGTCCGCTCCGCGCAGAGTCCGGAGCAGTTCGCCAGCCAGTATTCTTCGGTCTTCGAAGGCGACGCCGCCTGGCGGGGCATTCAGATTCCTTCGGGCAGCGCCTACGAGTGGGATGACGCATCGACCTATATCAAACGCCCGCCTTATTTCGACCACATGGTGGACCCGGCGACATCGGTCACCGACCTGACCGGGTTGCGGGCACTGGCCGTGCTTGGCGATTCGGTGACCACCGATCACATCTCGCCGGCGGGGAACATCGCGGCGGACAGTCCGGCTGGAAAATACCTGATGGGCCTGGGAGTGCAGCCCCGGGACTTCAACTCGTATGGCTCGCGCCGCGGCAACCACGAAGTGATGGTGCGGGGCACCCTGGCAAACATCCGGCTGCGTAATCAACTGGCTCCTGGTACCGAAGGCGGTTGGACCCGTCATCTTCCGGATGGCGAGCAGATGTTCATCTACGACGCCTCGGTGAAATACCAGGCTGACGGAGTCGGCCTGATCATCCTCGCCGGCAAAGAGTACGGCTCTGGGTCGTCGCGCGACTGGGCCGCCAAAGGCGTGGCGCTCCTGGGGGTCAAGGCCGTGATTGCCGAGAGCTTTGAACGGATTCACCGTTCGAACCTGGTCGGGATGGGCGTGCTGCCGATGGAGTTCGCGCCCGGGCAGAACCGCGAGTCGCTGGGGCTGAGCGGCGAAGAGGTGTTCCACATCACGGGCGTCAAGGAGGCGGTGGCCGGCTCGCGCAAGGCGGCCGTGAAGGCGGTGGCGGCGGACGGCGGCGAGAAGACGTTCGACGTTGTGGTTCGGGTCGACACTCCTGTGGAAGCGGACTACTACCGCAACGGCGGAATCCTGCCGTTCGTGCTGCGGCAATTGGCCGGCGCCGGCGCGGCCGCCGTAAAATGACCCGCCGCGCGTTGTTGGCAGGCGCGTTGCCGTGGGGCGCTTTTGCGCAATCGCCCGCGCCGATCAAGCCGAAGGCGCTTCGCCCCGGCGATACCGTCGGCCTGATCACTCCGTCGACTTACATCTCGAACCCGGACAGCCTGCAACTGCTGGCCCGAACGATGGACTTCTTCAAGCTGAAGTTCAAGTTCGGCAGGAACGTCAAAAAGCGCAACGGGTATCTGGGCGGCTCGATCGATGAACGGGTCAGCGATCTGCACGACACGTTTCGCGATCCGGAGATCAAGGGAGTGTTCGCCATCCGGGGCGGCTACGGGGCGGCGCAACTGCTGAACCACATTGACTACGACCTGATCCGCCGCAACCCGAAAATCTTTCTCGGCTACAGCGACATCACGGCGCTGCACCTGGCGATCCAGCGCAAGGCCGGGCTGGTGACGTTCCACGGGCCCATGGGACTGGCGCGGTTCACCGAATACACCCAGGAACATTTTCGGCGGGCGTTGTTTGATGCCAAACCGCTGGGTGAACTGCGGAATCCGCCGGATTCCGATCCCCTGCGCCCTGAACACACGACGCGCACCGTCCGGCCCGGCGTGGCGCGCGGCCGGCTGACCGGCGGCAATCTCACCCTGATTTCCACCACGCTCGGCACGCCCTACGAAATCGACACACGCGGGAAGATCGTGTTCATCGAAGACATCGACGAGCAGCCGTACTCGATCGACCGAATGCTGACTCATCTGCGACTGGCCGGCAAGCTGGACCAGGCCGCAGGCATTGTTTTCGGCGAGTGCACCGACTGCCGCCCGCGCGACTACAAGCCCTCGTTCGAGTCCAATTTCTCACTGGGCGAGATTCTCGATGATATTCTCGGAAAGCTGAAGATCCCTGTGTTGTCCGGCCTGACCATCGGCCATACCGAAGACCAGATGACCCTGCCTCTGGGCCTGATGGCCACGCTGGACGCGAACAGAGGATCGCTGACCCTCGAGGAATCCGCCACCGTCTGATACCTGCATGCTCCAGAAAATCTCACCTCCCTCACGCCTGTTCGGAACCGTGCGCCTGCCGGGCGACAAGTCGATTTCGCACCGCTACGCAATGCTCGCCTCGGTGGCCGGGGGCGAATCGAAGATCACCAACTATTCCACGGGCGCGGATTGCCATTCGACGCTAGGCTGCATGCGGGCGCTCGGCGTCCCGATCGAGGAAGACGGCACGGACGTGACGATCCACGGCCGCGGCCTGGAGGGCCTCCAACCGCCGTCCGCGGACCTCGATGCCGGCAACAGCGGGTCGACCATCCGCATGCTCTCGGGCATTCTAGCGGCGCAGAAGTTCTCCAGCCGGATTTTCGGCGACGAATCGCTATCGCGGCGGCCGATGGACCGGATCATAAAGCCGCTGGCGCAAATGGGTGCGAACCTCCGGGCGCGGGACGGCCGATTTCCGCCGCTCGAGATTCAAGGCGCCCGCCTGCGGCCGATGGAGTACCTCCTGCCCGTGCCGAGCGCCCAGGTGAAAACGTGTGTGCTGTTCGCCGGCCTGTACGCCGAAGGGACCACGGTGGTCGAAGAACCGGTGAGGTCGCGCGACCACACGGAGATCGCGCTGCGCGAGTTCGGGGCGAACCTGACGGTGGAACGGCGGCGCATCACCCTCGAGGGCCGGCCCACGCTGGTAGGCCGTCCTCTGGTAGTGCCGTCCGATCTCTCCTCCGCCGCCTTCTTCCTAGTGGCCGGCCTGCTGGTGCCGGGGTCGAGCCTGCAGATCACCGGGGTAGGCCTGAACCCCACGCGATCCACCCTGCTCGATTTTCTACTGTCCATCGGCGCCAATGTCCGTGTGGCCAACGTGGAGCAGCACAACGGCGAGTTGATCGGCGACCTGGTGGTGCGTCATGCGCAGGTGCGCGGCGGGGTCATCGAGAAGGATCTCACGGCGTCCCTGATCGATGAACTGCCCGTTCTTGCTGTATTGGGAGCGGCCAGCGACGAGGGTCTCACCATTCGCGACGCAGGCGAACTCCGCATCAAGGAAACCGACCGCATTGCCACCGTGGCTGAGAATTTCCGCCGGATGGGCATCCAGGTGGAGGAACTTCCCGACGGGATGATCGTGCCTGGCCGCCAGACCTTTCGCGCCGCCGAGTTCGATTCCTTTGGCGATCACCGGATCGCGATGGCGTTTTCCGTAGCGGCGTTGCGGGCCGGCGGCGAAAGCGTCATCCACCATGCCGACGCGGCTTCGGTGTCCTTTCCGGAGTTCTTCGACATTCTCGGCCGAATCGCGGAATGATGGCGACAATCGTGTCAGGAGATCGTTTGTACTTGATCAAGGGGAAAATGTAGATTTCCATTCCCGCAAGCCGCAGGTTCTGCCGGATCGCGACGATGCGGCTGATTTCGTTCTGCACCCGTCGTTGCAACGTCACCGACTGGCAGACATCCGTTCGCGTTCATCTCGTCTGCGCCATGCAAAGAGTGAGTTCGGGGAAACTCGACCGCGAACGCTAGGATGACCGTGACCCGTGTTGCTCGAAGTCGCGCACACCTCATCCACCGCGGTGTCAACCGCGAGCCATCGCAGGAGGACGTTCTGCGCTTACCGGCGAGTGAGATCGGTGCGCATCTCCGCACGGAAGCCGGTAGCGCGACCAAAAAAGTTCTGCCACTTTTGCCGGATAGCATCGATACGAGACAAGGCGGCCGCTGTTGGCCGCCCGTCCTTTACGAGCAAGACAAAGGCCGTGCGAAACGACTTCTGGGCCTCAGTAGACCCCGGACTCCGCTTGCCCATTGCATCGAGGATCTGCGCACCGGTAACCGCGGTCTTCAGTCCCGTGGCGTGAGGAAAGCCGTCAGGCCACGAACTGCTCCAGGAGAAATCATCCAACACAAAGAAGTCGGGGATTTCTGCAGATTCGATCAGCCCCATTGCGTATAGATCTAGCCAACCGTATCCGGAAAGGACTCCAAACCGCTGTTGGACCGCGGAAAAGCTGTGGTCCTCGTTATCACGCCAAAATCCGCCGCCCATCGGAGACGACTCCTTTTCCTCCAGCACTGGGGCCGCGGCCGGAGCGTGGACACCAGCGAGCCAGTGACCGTTCGAGTCCGTCAGCGGCTTCACCTGATCGCCTTGCGCGTAACGTAGGTTCATCCCCCATCGATGGCCGATCTCATGCTCCAGCAAGGCCAGGGCCCGCTCGTACCCAGTCCATTCTCCGGAGGAATCCGCACCGGAGTCATCCTGGTTTGGAGCAAATAGCCAAGCGGGTAACATGCCGCCTTGCAGACGTCCCTCTGACCCCCAATCGGAGGGCTTACCAGCAAATGGGAGCCCGATTCCGCCGATGAAGCCGATGGCCCCGAAACCACTGGCTCCTGCAGACACCGCGTCAAACCGGAACTCAGAATAGATCACGATGAAATCCGCTGTGTCCGCATGTTCACGGTAGAACTGACGAGTAATTCGGGTAGGGTCCGCGGCTAGCCGGGGGTAGTGATAGACGGCGTAGATTGGATTGCCTGAGGCGGACTCCGTGTTGGAGAACGCGAGAAGATCAGTTGGTTGATTCGCCTGGATCACTCGCCCTGCTTCAAAGGAAGTGCGAGGCAGAGCATCGAAACCCGCGCCGGAGAAATCCTGCGAATCGGCTTGCCAAGTGATGACTTCACTTGATCGAATAGCGGTGGCGGGCACCAGAATCGTGATCCGATTCTCGCTGACCTCCACGCTTGTCGGTCCGGCGCAGGTGGCTCCGTGCCACCGCTCCGCCTGCAGTCCGATCGTGACCCAGCAATCGTTGCTGCGAACATCGGCCAAGTTTCCGTCGCCGACAGGTCCCGACCAGAGGTAGATGCGATAGAGGACCGATTGGCTCGCGCCCTGCTTCGGGGATCCCCTGAACTGAAGCGTAAAGCTGAGGTTGAGGTCGTCCACCTGTTCCACCCGAGCGGCTGTGATATCCAGGTTGGGTGGCAATTCGTTCTGGACGGGGAACTCCAAAAATTGCAGCGGCCGGGGCGGCGTCAACGGACGCCGATGCGGAAAAACCCCAACAACTCCATCGAGCAAGTCCATTGCCTTATAGCGGAACTCGATGACGCCCGCCGCATCGAGACGTACCTGTATGAAGTTCCTTCCCGCCTTCGCGGAAAACGCCCATGGGTCACGCTCCAACTCGGGCACGTCGAATGTAAGGGTGACCGCGTCTCTCGTGTGCGCTGCCCAGTAGAGGCCACCGTTTGTGTATTTGCGGAACATCGGAACGATAGCCGGTCCCATCTGGAGGAGGCGTTTTCCTGCGTCTGCGTATTCCCAGTAGGGCGGGATGGCTGCCTCGTCCCACCCAAAGGTGACGCTGCCGTTCGAGTTGACGTTTAGGGAGTCCCAGAACCGGCCGTATAACGGAAACCTCCAGCCATCGAGGTGTAGCGTTGCGATGCCGCCCGAAGCGCGAATGGGCAGAGCGGCGCCGAAGTCGTCATCCCAAGCCAGTTCCTTCAATTCCACCCGATAACCTTCGCCGATAGGAACGAAACGGAGGGTCTTCTCCTGAGTCTCGAAAAGGCGACCTCCGTCGGTAATCAGCTCATCGGCCTTTATCACCGCTATGTCGGGGTAGGTGGGCGAATCAGTGGGTTGTGCCACAGAGCTAGCGACGAACAGACTCGCGAACCGCATCAGCAGCACTAGCCCTACCAGCCGGCCCCAAGAGCAATCGGCGAGCCAAAAACTTTTCGACCCGCGGCGAGCGGGCCGTCTGGGCGACGCCGTGTGCCCCGCGCTACCACTAAGGTGAAGGATAGTGCTGGTAGGGGGCTGAGGCACGACGAGGACGTGCCCTTCAACCAAAGTATCCTCGGTAAACCGGGAACGGCCAGGCGAAGTCTCCAGGTGTTCAGTTTTCAAAACGGTCATATCCCAAACGCCTTTTCGTCCAGCGACACTTTGTCGACCGACGCGACGGCAAACCCTATTTCGTGGTACGGCAGAAAGAGCACCAGCGTGGTGGGCGCGCTTGACATCCCGAAGTGCCTCAGGACAGCGTTCGTGATATCCTGGCTTTCAATCCACACGCCACCAGGCTCCACGCCCAGTAGTTTGACTTTCTGATATTTGACTGGATCCATTCTCGGGATCAACATGTGGATGGTATTGCCGACCAGGTCTGCGAGTTCCATCCCCGCATGCTACCAGTTTGCCAGTCAAGGATGTTCGCGGGCCTTGTGCCCGCAGATCGAGCCGATGTGATACGATTCGCGCCAATGAATCGCAGGCACTTCCTGGTTGCCGCCCTGGCGGCCACCGCAGACGGCGCGGATGCGCCACAGCCGCAAACCCACACCTTCAAGAAAGCCGCTGGTTGTGACATCAAGGCCGACGTATGGGGCGTAGGCGACGGAGGCGTCAAGCCCCTGGCGGTGTGGATTCACGGAGGCGCGCTGATCGGCGGATCGCGCAAGCTCTCGCCCAAGACACGGGTGCTTACTACCCTGCTCGACGCCGGGTTCGCTGTCATTTCGATCGATTACCGGCTTGCCCCCGAGACCCAACTTCCCGAGATTATCCGCGACGTACAGGATGCCTTCGGCTGGATGCGCAAAGAGGCCAAGAACCTGAAGGTAGACGCGAACCGGTTGGTGGTCTGTGGAGGGTCGGCCGGGGGGTATCTAACCTTGATGACCGGATTCGCGGTCAAGCCGCGGCCGAAAGCGATTGTGTCGTACTGGGGCTATGGCGATATCGCCGGCCCGTGGTATTCGAAGCCGGATCCCTTCTACCTGAAGCAGCCCCTGGTGCCGCGCGACGAGGCCCTGGCGTCGGTAGGCCGCGACGCGATCTCCGAACCGCCGGAGAAGACCAATCGCTTCCGCTTCTATCTACATTGCCGGCAACAAGGGATCTGGCCGAAAGAGGTGACGGGGCACGACCCGGCTACGGAGGACCGCTGGTTCACCCCCTATTGCCCGATTCGCAACGTGACCCGCCAGTATCCGCCCTCGATGCTGGTGCACGGCACCGCCGATACGGATGTTCCGTACGAGCAGTCGAAGATCATGGCCGACCGGCTGGAGGCGGCCGGCGTCGAGCATCGCCTGGTGACGGTCCCCGACGGAAGCCACGGCATCGGGAACATCAAGGCCGAGGAGCAGGACCGGATCTATCGCGAGGCGGCCGAGTTTCTGCGCAACCACATCTGACGCGGCTCACCAGCCGAACTGGAGCGAAAAGCGGAAGGTGCGGCCGTCGTTCAGGGTATTGGTGATGACGCCGAAGTTGCCGTTGGCCAACTCGTAGCCGGGTTCGGCGAACTGGGGCGTGTTGAGCAGATTGATCGACTCGGCGCGAACGGTCAGCTTCTTTTCGGCGGCCAGCGGGAAACTGCGGACCAGCGACGAATTGAGGTTGTAGATGCCGCCCTTCCGAAAAGTCGCGCGGCCCAGGTTGCCGCCGTACTCGTCGGTGGGCCGCATGTAGACGAAAGCGGAGCGAGGCAGCAGGCGCAGGGAGTCGTCCGGATTGCCGATGGTCCGGCCGAGGACGGACAGGTCGGTGAGATTCGGACGGTCGTTGCCGTTGCCGTCCACGTTGCCGAAGCCGGGCCCGTCCGAACCGCTTTGCACCGTAAAGGGTGTGCCTGATTTCAGGAGCACGACCGAGGAAAGGCTCCAGTCCCGCCACAGACGGGACAGGCGCGAACCGCCGGCGAGCGCGGGGGCCGACCAAGTCGAGCGAACCAGAAAAGCGTGCGGCTGATCGAAACCGCTGCGGCCCTTCATGTCGCGATGCTGTTCGTATTCGGACTGGCTGCGGGAGATCCGGGAGTCATCGTCGTAGGCCGTGTTGGTGTACGCGCTGCCAAGGTCGAGCGCCTTGCTGAACCAGTAGGAGGCTTCGAGGACGACGCCCCTCCAGCGGGGCACCACCAGGGCGGCGCGGGCCGCGTCGTAGTAGCCGCGCGACCCGTTCACGACGAGGCGTGTTTCGGCATGCTCGGGATCAGGACGCCGTTGATTGATCGTTGCCGTGGTCTGCGGAACTCCCGGGACCGGATGCGCGCGATTGAGATACCACATCAGCAACAGCTTGTCCTGCCGGCTGCCCACGTATCCCAACTGGAGTTTCCAGTGGGACGCGGTGTCCCACTCCCAGGCGAAGTTGTATTGGTGGGCGTAGGGAGTCCGGGTGTTGGGGTCGAGCGTGTAGATGTTCCCCAGCGCTTTCGGAGGCTGCCCGGTCTGGGTGAGGCTGGTCAGAGGGTTGATCAGCGAGGGCGCGACCACTACGACTTTTTCGCTGCCCGGCGGCGAAAATCGAACCTGTGAAAACGTGGTCGGGAAGATCTCGCCATAGTGGAGTCCGTAGGCGGCACGCAGCACTCCCCACCTCGGGTGGGGACGCCAGGCAACGCCGAATTGCGGCGCGACGTTATTGCAGTCGCAGCGATACGGAACGAGGTTCCGGTGGTTGACTTCATAGGGCCGGGTGACGGGGGAATAGCGGAGGGCATAGGTGACCTGGAGGCCGGCACGGGCGCGCCACGAGTCCCCCGCGTAATACTGCATATCCCAGTTGCGGAACCCGCGATTGACGTCGCCGAGGGCGATGATGTGCTGGGTGGGAATGCCGAGGCGGAGGTTGGTGACGGAGTCGCGGCCGAAGTCGTTGGCAAAGGAGAAGAAGCCGCGGTGGGTATCGGTCTCGATGCCGTTGAACTGGCGGCGGAACCACAAGGCGCCGGCGGTTACATTGTGGCTCCCGTGCACCCGCTTGATCTGCGCGGCGTAGCGGAACTGGTTGTGAGCGCGGTTGATGGGAATGTTCCCCAACGGGCCGAGCGTGGCCAAGCCCGCCACGGAGATCATCGGCCCGACTGAGTGAGGTTCCGGCTGAAGGACCGACCCGATGCGGTCGAAGCCCGCGCTGATGTCGGTGACCGTCGCCGCCGACCACGCCCGGTTCCAGGTCGCGCGGGCACGATGCGAGCGCGTGGCCGTGTTGGGGTTCTGGCCCGGGACAAACTGGAACGCGTTGACGAACTGGGAGGTGTAGTTGTGCTGGAGAATCGCGCGGTCCCGCGTGGACATGGCACCGTCCAGACGGACCCCTCCGGAGTTGGTGTCGATGGTCTGACGCGAGTTGGTATTCAGCAGGCGGCCGTTGGCTTCAGTGCGGTTGGGGAACGGGTACGCGTTCAACCAGCGGCTGACGAGGGCGACGATGGCGGGGTCGGTAGCCAGGGGCGAGCGCTCATCCGCTCGCGGTACCAGGACATTTCCGTTCTCGTTGCCGCGCTGCCGCTGTTGGCTGCCGTCGACCTGAAGGGTCCAGCCGGCGCGGAGGAGGAAGCCGGCGGTGAAGCCGTAGTCGTGCTCGCGGGACGGCTGGACTCCTCCTACCTGAAAAAACTTGCGCGCGCTGAAGGCGCTGTTCATGTGGGAGTAGTGGGCGTTGCCATGAAAGCCGGTCCGGCGGGCGGGTGCGACATGGAGGGGAGCCGAGGGCTGATTGCCGAACTCCACGCCGAAGTAGTTTCGGTCCGGCCGGAACTCCTGAACGAGGGTGGCCGTGGTGC
This sequence comes from uncultured Solibacteraceae bacterium, assembly GCA_964529305.1. Lineage (GTDB taxonomy): Bacteria > Acidobacteriota > Terriglobia > Bryobacterales > Bryobacteraceae > CAZGUX01. The sequence goes on from CAZGUX010000015.1 coordinate 31,770, forward strand.
CGAGCCTGACGTTGAGTTCCTTGAGAACGTTGTTGTCGATCAGATTGAAGACGATGAGTTCGTTGCGGCGGCTCTCGCCGGAGGCGGCGTCGGTCCGGCCGAGGAGGTTCAACTCGACGCGTTTGGAGGAATCCGGCGCCGGTTCGGCCGAGGGAGGTTTGGGAGGTGGTGGCTGCGCCAGGGCGGTCGCCGCGGCGAGCAGCGGGAGAAAACGCATGAATGACTATTCTACGCTCGGGCTGCGGGGCTTGACGGAAGAAGCCACCAACAAACCCCACAATGGCCTAGTTTATCATATAGATAACCGCATATCATCAAAGTGATGAATGATGTCCTCGGAAGACTTCCTAACCGCACTGGCCTCGTGCGGCATGGACGGCCGCCGCCAGATGCCGCAACTTGTCCGGATTGCGCACCACGTACAGGGCCCTGATGACGTCGCCCTCAATCTCGAACGCCGTCGTCTGTACCGGTCCGTCGGGTCCGTCCACAATGACTCCGGGCAGGCCATTGATGGCCGCAAAGCGCAGCGTGAAATCCTCGCGCCAACCCTTGCGCGTGGCGCCGACCAGAAACCGCGCCGCGCGGTCGGCGCCCTCGAGCACGTTCAACGCCGCCGCAACCTTGCCGCCGCCGTCCGTCTCGACGCGGACGTCGCTTGCCAGCAGTTGCATCAGAACATGAAGATCGCCCGAGCGCGTTGCCGCCACGAATGCGGACAGGAGCTGCGCATGCTTTGCCTCGATCCCGCCCGAACGCGCCGGCGGCGCGGTGGCACCGCGGGGCCGCACTGCGCGGACGTGCGCGCGTGCGCGGGCGGCAAGCTGCCGGCACGCAGCCTCACTCCGCTCGAGGGTCTTGGCGACTTCGGTGAACGAAAAATCGAACACGTCGTGCAGCAGGAACGCGGCGCGCTCGAGCGGCGATAGCCGGTCCAGCGTCAAGAGCAGGGCGATGGACAAATCCTCGGCCAGTTCCGTACGGCTGTCGGGTGCGAGGGCCGCCGTGTCGATAACCGGCTCCGGCAGCCAGGGACCGACGTACTCCTCGCGCCGCGCGCGCGCCGACGTCAGCAGATCGAGACAAATCCGCGTGGTCGTGGTCATGAGAAACGCTTTTGGATCCGACACGTTGCCGCGATCGGCCGCATGCCAACGCAAGTAGGTCTCCTGCACCGCGTCTTCGGCGTCCGCGACCGACCCAAGCATGCGGTATGCGAGACCGAGCAGGCGCCGGCGGTACGGCTCGAAGCACGCGGCCGGATCCGACAGTGCGCTCGCGGAGTTCACGGCGCCGGCACCGCCACATCCGCCGGCGCCGGAACCCGGCCATGATCGAACCTGACGGGTGTGCCGCCAACAACCACGCGCATGCAGGCCTTGCCGTGGCCAAGGGCGTACTTGACGGTTGGATAGATTCGCGCCGCGGTGATTGCAAACGCCAAACTGACCAGGGCGCGCCGGCCCCACCGCTTCACGATCGCCTCGCGATACTCATCGGCGGCCGCATCGTGGGCGAGCGTGGCGAGCGTGAATTTCCATACCAATGCGACTTCCGGCGGCATGGCGTCGGGATTGTCGGCGAGCATCGCCCGCAGGACCGCAGGATGGATGCCGGCACGCTCCGCCATGGTGACGGCCAGTTGCGTACATGGGCCGCAGTCCTCGTGGCGCAAGGCGGTAATACCAGCGGCGCACCATGCCTCGAAGGGAACGTCACGCCGGAACTGGCCGAGCGCGGTGACCCGGGAAAACAGCCATGCGGCGCGCGGACTCGCGTCCATCATGTCGTGCATATAGCTGGCGTCGTAGTTCCAGGTCCGTTCGAATCGGTCGATCATTCTTCGCAATGCCCATTTGATCATCTCGCTCCTCCTGTCTTCAAAAGTGAGACGGAATGGGGATTCGGAATGTGACATCACCGTCCGGCCGGTTGGGGTGGCGGACCGCCGCGCAGAACGCTCCGGGCCGGAGAACCGCGTGGGGGAAAGCGCCACCACATGGAAACCAGGGACAGGGCGTCCGGTGCGCGCGTCGCTGGTTGTGTGCAAGTGGTTGATTGGATTGAAGCATCGTTGACGGAAAGGGGGAAACGCGTTGGACGGCCCGGGTTGTCGATATGCGACCCCTACGATGGAAGGGCGATTCTGCAACACTACGCCGGGCCATGCCCAAGCTGGAGACCGGCGCTTCGTGAACGGGCCGCCACTCGAGGCCTCCGAGCCGGCCGTGGCCCCACGTCTATGACCGGGTACGGATCCGGATGGAACCGTTCACGGTTTTGGCGCCAAGCCTGGGACCGCCCGGACCCCCGAGCGTACCCGTGACGCGGCGCGGGCTCAGGTTTCCGCGAACCGTGATCGCCAAATCCGATTCGATCGAACCGTTCACGGTCCTGGCGTCCAGTTCCGCCCTGGTTTGAGACGGCACCTCGAGGACAATCGAACCGTTGACCGTCTCGACGTCGAGGGGATTCACGAATGGTTTTTCCAGATTGAGCCGGAGCGCTCCGTTCACGGTCTTCGCCGCGGCGACCTGGCTTCCCGTCAGGTGGATGGCCCCGTTCACCGTCCGCGCTTCCACTTCGCTCTGTGGAAGGGTCGCCGTGATTTTTCCGTTCACCATGCGTCCGGAGAAACGGACGCCCGCCGGGACCTTGACCTGGAAGTTGACCTGGACATCGTTGTTGTTGGTATTCATCCGTCCGGCCGAGCCGGGCTTGCACTCGTTCGGGCTATCGTCGCTCGGGTAGACCGCACAGATGGTGACTCCGCCGGCATGCTCCACGACCTCGATGCGCACCTCGTTAGGGTTGCTCCGGCGTCCGCTGCGGAGCGCGGTGACTTCGACTTGTCCCGCCGAGGTTTCGGCGGTCACGCTTCCGTTCACTCCTTTGATCTCGACGGTTTTGCCGACGGCGAGCGTGCCTGTCCAGTGAAAGGCGGTGGCCTCGACAGCAGATACCGGAAGGGTGGCCAGGAGGGCGAGGGTGAAGACAATCGGTTTCATTTTATAGCTACTCCTTAGGAGGTTTCTGCCCGGAACTACTCGGCCGGGCTGCAGACGTTACGAGCGCCGCAAGAAAGATTTTCAAGCCGGACTCGCGTCACGCTCTGCCGAAGCTTGCTTCAGGAGGCCATGATCTTGTTCCTGATCAGCAGATTACAAGCACTACAGAAGGCAATACTTGAAGTATCGATTGCTCCGGAACCTGAGGGCCGGCCGCGGGAAGGTGGCGGTCCTGGCAGGGCCGTTAAGCTATTTCACTTATGCGAAGCCGATACTGGAACCAAGTGCCGGGATTTACCGTCCTTCAGCTATCCGCTTTCCCGGCTGGAAGATAGTAAACTAGGGGCGAGGAGAGCGAATGCAAGGCTGTGGGGAGGGGGTCGGGTAAACGCTCGACAGCACCCCAACTCTAGTTCCATAGGTACTTTAAGGAAGAACTCTTAGTGTCGCGGCCTATCGTCGTGTGGGGACATGATTTTCGAACCTAAGAGCTAGTCAAGGTCCAGCCATCGTTCCTATAATCTAATTTGGGCTAGGGTGCCGTTTGCCGCCGTTGCTCCCGGCGAGATCGAACCAAGATGACCTGTCGGTACTGTAATAAGCCGTTGGGGTTTCTGCAGCGCGTGTCCGGACAGCACTACTGTTCGGCGGCGCATCAGAAGGCACACATCCAGGAGCAGGAGCAAGCGGCGATCGAGCGGCTGCGCCACATGGCCGTGACCGCGCCGCAAGTGGAAACAAAGCCGGAAGTCAAGCCCCCCGAGCCCGAACCCCGCGCCGCCCCGAGCCCGAGAGCCGAAGTCCCGCCGGCCGTGCGTTCCGAGGCTCCCCAGGCGGCAGAGCCGCCCGCTTCGAAAGTCACCTCGACGCCACGTCCGGCGCCTCCGATGCAGAAACCGGTGACTCCGGTAGCCGCGGCGGGTCAGACCATTCCCAGCACCGAAGAAATTCCGCTGCCGGCGTTCCTGACCAAAGGGAGGAAGCGGGACGCGCCCAAAGCCAGAAAGCCGATCGACCGGGCCTCCATCGACGATCTGGATGATGTCCCGCTGCCTTCGTTCATGGTTCGGGGAGCGAGGTCGAAAGCCAAGAGTGGCTCCGAGGAGCCGGCCCCCGAATCACCGGCGCGAGCCACCGAAGCGCCTAGCGGCGCGACGGCTTCGCAGTCGCTTCGCGACGAGGTGAACTCGGGGACCGACGAAATCCAGGTTCCGGCGAGCGTGTCCAAGAGGCGGCGTGCGATGGATGCGGCCAAGCCGGCGCCGGCGGAAACGGTGGTCGAGGCGCAGGCCCCGGCGAAGGAGGCCGAGGAACCGCCCGCGGCTCCCGCACCCGATGCGCCGTTCCCTGTGGCGCCCGAAATCACTGCCGAGGTGGAAGTCAAGGAACCTGAAGTACCTCAGGTGGTCGTGGAGGCGCCAGCCCCGGAAAAAGAAGTCGAGCCTGCGCCGATCGCGGTGGCCGAATCCGCGGTTCCGGCCGAAGCGGTCCAAACGCCGGAAGCCATTCCCGAGCCCGAACCGGTCGCGGAGCCGGCTCCCGAGTTCGACCGGTACGTGCTGCCCGCGTTGAGTCCTTTGACCTGGGAGGCGCCGTCCGTCTCCGCACCCGCGGAGGCGGGAACCTGGGCAGGATACCGGCTCGAACCCACGCCGTTTGAGGACCGGCCGATCCAGTTGCCGGCCGCGACCCTGTCACCGGCGGGCCGAATCCCCGATGCGCCCCCAGTGGCGGCCATTCCGTTCCAGCCTGTTCTGACAGCGTTTCGGCCCGGGTCGGTGCAGCCGGCCGCGGCCCCTTCGGTGGTTCACGAGCAGCCGGCAAACATGGCGCTGCTGGTACCGGTGGGTCCGGACGTCGAACCGTTGTTGCAGGCGCCCCAGCAGGCGATCAACCTGCCCCACGTTCGCGAAGGCAGGCCCATGCCGGTGCCGGTCGAACCCTCCGCGGGGACCGCGGAAGCGGCCCAGCCTCTCGCGTCGTGGCGCGTGGCCCCGATCAAACACCTCGAAATCGAAGGCACGGCGCTCGCGGGTCCCAGCCAGGTCGCGGAGCTCGACATGGCGGGACCGCTGGCAGAGGAGATCGACGGGGTCGCGACGCCTCCGGTGGTGGGCGAGCCCTCGGGAACGTTGCGCGGGCAGCTTGACACCCGGACTCCGGCGACCGAAATCGCGGCGATCCCGGCCACTCCCGAGTTGACGGCCGTTGGCTGGCTTCCCCTCCAAACGGCAGCCGCGCCAGCGGCGACCGCGCCCAGCGAGGAATCCGGCGCGCTCCGAGGCATGGGCGCACCGCCCTTGGTTGGGTCCGGAACGGTCACGTCAGAACCCGATCCGCGTGCGCTCTCGGAGATGTTCGCGCGTCCGGAGCAGCGTTCCTCCACGTTCGACGCGGACGCTCTGGCCGTCAAGGGTTCGGCCGAGCCACGAAAGGATTCCTGGACTTCATTCCCAGCGCGGCCGTGCCAGGTACCCGACATGACGTTCGAGCCGGTAGCGGTGCAACTGGCGCTGGAAGTCACGGCCGAAGCGCAAGCTCCGCCTCGACCGATGCGGAGCCGCTTCCGGAAGCCTGTCCCGTTCCATTTGTCGGGCCGGGACGTGCAGCCGCTCCCCAAACTCGTTCCCGTCGGATGCGATTTTCGCTCCGCGCCGCTGGCGAGAGCTAACCTGTCATGAAGCCACAGTCTAAACAGGTGATCCCGATTACCAGCGGCGAAGGGCCGGACGCCGGTGAGATGCAGCGCGCCGAGGAGCAGAGCGTGCTTCTGTTGAGCACGCTGGCCAGCCTGCAATTCCAACAGCGGAACTACGCGGACGCGACCGAGAGCTACAAAAAGATTCTCGGGCTCGATCCGTCAGACCGCTCCGCACGACTCAATTTGGCGATTTGTCTGGAGAAGACCAGCCAATGGGCGGAAGCGGCCCGGGAGTTCACGCGCGTCCTGGAGGAGGAACCGGAGCGGGAAGAGGCGCAGATCGGCTTGGGGATCTGCTACCTTCACCTGCGGCGCGAAAGCGAGGCCTTGGCGATCTTTGATCGGGCCCTCGCCACCCGCCCTACCGATCAGGTGGCCCTGGTAGGCAAGTCGGTCGCCTTGCAGGTGCTGGGGCGCCAGAGCGAAGCCTCGCAGATCCTGCAGACACTGTCCAAGCAGGATCCCAGCCTGGCGCGGCTATCGCGCGCCACGCGGGCGGGCGCGGGTCCAAGCCCCGCCAGTGACGACGAAAGCGCCGCGGCGCAGGCGTTTGTCAAAGGAGACTATCGGGCCGCCATCCGGCACTGCTCGCGTCTTGTTCAGGCCCATCCCGACAACTTCGAAGCCTGGCTCAATCTCGGGGTCGCCCGGCAGAAGGCGGGCGAAACCGAAGACGCGATGTTCGCCTACCGCCAGGCGATGAAGCTCCGGCCCAATTCTCCGCTGCCTCATCTCAATGTCGGGATGTTGCGCCAGGCGGGTGGAGATCTGAGCGGCGGAGCGGAAGCCTACCGGCAGGCCCTGCGGATGGCCCCCGGACTCGAGACCGCGCTGTGGAACTATGCGCTCATCCTCGAATCGGAAGGACGGGCGAGTGAGGCTGAGGCGCAGTACACCCGGTTGGTGGAAATCAATTCCGGCTCCCTGGATGCCCGGTTCCGGCTGGGCTACCTGCTGCTGCAGCGCGACGAGCCTTCCGCGGCCGCCCAACAGATGGAGTTGTGCCTGGAACGACGGACCGACTGGCCGGAAGCCCGGCTGAACCTGGGCGTCGCCCGGTTCAAGCTAGGCGAGTATTCGGCCGCCCTGCGTCATTTCGAGAAGGTCACGGCGGCGGACCCCGGCCTGGCCGAGGCGTGGCGCGGAGTGGCCGCGGTTGCGGTGATTCGCGGCGATTGGGCACGCGCCGCTGAAGTCTACGGACACCTGAAACAGTTGGATTCGCCGTGCCCGGAACTGTGTTTTAACCTCGGCATCCGGGCCGAGGATCTCGGGCGCGAAAACGAGGCCGAGGAACTCTTCCGGGAGGCCTTGCGGCATCATCCGGTCTTTCCCGAAGCGCTCTTGGACCTGGGCAATCTGCTCTTCCGGCGGGGCGATCACGAGGAGGCCCGGACTCTCTGGAACCGGGCGGTGGAATTCGATCCGGCTCTCGAGTCCTTTCGCGAAGAAACGCCGGACTAGCTCCCGGCGGTGACTACGGGAAACTCCGGCGTCTCGCCGCTCATCAGCCTGCCCAATTCGCCCGCCGGGAACCGCAAGCCAATGTAGAACGGACCGAACAGCGCGTACACCGCGCTCGCTTCATCGAAACGCATTTCGTAGATCAGCCTCTTGAAGACGACCGGATCGTCGGCGAAGAGATCCACTCCCCACTCCCAATCGTCGAACCCGATGGACCCGGAGATGATCTGCTTCACTTCGCCCGCGTACCTGCGCCCGATGAGGCCGTGCTCCTGCATCATGCGCTGGCGGTCGCGCATCGATTCCATATACCAGTTCTTCGATTCGCCCCGGCGCTTGTCCATCGGGTAGAAGCAAAGGTAGCGCCGCGGCGGAATTTCCGGCCATAGCCGCGGCTGCATCGCCCGGCGCTGCTGGGCCAGCACGTCGGCGGTTTCTTTCTCCCATTCGCCGGTGCCGGGCTCGACGCCGCGGGACGCCAGAGCCGCGTACAGTTTC
>CAZGUX010000016.1:0-55799 GCA_964529305.1 uncultured Solibacteraceae bacterium
ACCCGAATCCTCGCCGACTTCCTAGTCGGAGCTCACGCGCAAAGTCAGGCGACCAGGCTGCTCTCGCGGGACAGGGGCTTTTACCACAAGTTGTTTCCATCGCTCGACGTTCACGATCCAAGCGGAACGAAGAGGAGAGAATAGGGAGCTTCTCGAAGCGACTCCGGATTGCAACCAACCCCCCGGACTGCTGCCCTCAGGGCCGAGAGCGCGGGAACGCTTGTCCGGGGCCTTCCGGCCGCGGTTCAGATGGGGAGGCTAACCCTCCGGTTCGGGCCGAAGCGAGGATCTCTCCGCAGGCAGGCCACAAAGTGGCGGGAACGAGTCGACGCGGTGGCACTCATCATCGAGTGCCTGGCGCGGCTCTATTCATTCCGCAGGGCGATCACTGGATCCACGCGCGACGTACGGCGGGCGGGAACGAAAGTCGCCAGAGCCGCCACCATCAGAAGAATGAAAGACACGGCGGCGACCGTCGGGAGATAGCCGGGCTGGAAGCTGTAAAGCAGGCTGGTCATCGACTTTGCCGCGATTGCCGCCAGGGCCAGACCGATGGCTAGCCCAGTGAGCGCCAAGGCCAAGCCTCGTTTGCCGAAGGAGATCATGATCTCACTAGACTTCGCGCCTAGCGCCATTCGTACGCCGATCTCATTCGTGCGCTGAGTCACAGCGTAGGAGAGCACTCCCTAGATTCCCAGCGACGCGAGCAGCAGTGCCAGCGGAGCGAACGCGCTGAGGAGAGCCGTGCTTTGCGAAGACGTCGAGAGTTGGCGGTCAACGATCTCTTCCATCGTCTGAACGCGCGCCAGGGGTTGCTGATTCTCCGCACACTCCTCGCCGGGCCCGATCACGGCCACGCGATCGCCAGGCACATTCAACGCAGGTCGAGCGTGCCCTGGAGCAGTTCGACCCAGGAAGGTGCATCGCCGTTGCGGTGAACTCGCTGAGTTCCGGAGATCGCGCGGTGCTGTGATACGATTCCCGTTCAGGCACAATTAATGACAACCGACGAAATTCTCCAGGTACTGATTGCCGAGCGAGACAGGCTGAATGCCGCGATCGCCGCGCTCCAGGGAGCGCCCGCCCGAGGACGCCGTGGACGTCCGGCCAAACCAGCGAACGCGGCTTCGACAACGCGGAAGGCATCAGGGCAAAGGCGCGGCCGCCGGAAGTTCACCAAGGCCCAGCGCGAAGCCCAAGCCGAGCGCATGAGGGAGTATTGGGCGAATCGAAAGAGATAGACACTTCGAACGCTCAGCGTTCCGGGCCGTCACTCGCTCTTTCGCCTCGAAACTCCGCAACGGGGAGTCGGTACTGGTAGCCCTGAAAATCGGCGGTCTCTGCGTCGACGGAGGGTCGGCTGGAGGATGGTCCCTGGTGTTTCCGCTGAATCCGGCAGCACTCTGAATTACCGGATTGTGTCCGCCAGTGAGAAGATCGGCAGATAGAGCGACACCAGCACAAAGGCCACGAACATCCCCATGAAAATCATGATGGCAGGCTCGATCAGCGAGAGCGCCGCCGACATGCGGGTGTTGACGTCCTCTTCATAGAACTCGGCGACCGACGTGAGCATGGCCGGGAGAGCGCCGGTCGACTCGCCCACTTCAATCATGTCGATCGCCAGGGGAGGGAAGATCTTTGTGGAACTCAGCGAGGCCGAGAGAGGCTGGCCCTCACGCACGAGTTTCCCGGCCTTGTCCAAAGCCCGGCGCAGGACCATCGTGCCCAGCGATTCGGCGGCCGTGTCGAGGCCTTGGACCAGCGGAATGCCGCCCGTCAGCAGCGTGCTGAGGACGCGCGAAAACTGAGCCACCTGGTATTTGGTCCAGATCTCGCCCACCACCGGCACCCGCATCAGGACCCGGTCCCACATTTCCTTCCCTGCCTCCGTGCGCAGCCACAGGCGAACCCCCGCGATCGTGCCGAGGATCGCTGCTACCGCCAGGACGATGTAGGTGCGGGCCGTCGTCCCCACCGCAATCAGCACCTGTGTCATGGTGGGCAACTCCGCCGACATGTTCTTGTAGAGTTCGGCGAAGTTGGGCACGACGTAGGTGACCAGAAAGACGATCAGCAGCATGGTCAGCGTGATCAGGACCGCGGGGTACATTAGCGAGACCAGCACCTTCTTGCGTACCGAGAGCGCAAGCTTCTGGTAGGTGATGAAACGGTCCAGCACTTCCACCAGGGAGCCGGCCTTCTCGCCCGCCATCACGGTGGTAACGTAAATCTTCGGGAAGATCCCCTGCATCCGGAACGCGTCCGAGAGCAAGGTTCCGTTCTTCACCTCGTCGCGGACGGCCCGGATGTAGCGGACCAGGCTGGGATCGGCGAGGCGGTCGGCCAGCAGGTCCAGGGACTTCAGGATCGGCAAACCGGCACGAATCAGCGTCACAAACTGCTGATTGAAAATGAGAAAACGCTCGAGGTTGAGCTTTTTGGACCCGCCAAAGAGCCCCGTTCGGGCCAGAGCCCCGGCCCTCGGCTTGACCCAGTAGACCAGATACCCTTGAGCGGCGTACCGGTCGCGTAACTCCTGCTCGTCGTGGGCGTTGAAGGTCTGCTGCAACACCTGTCCCCGCGTGTCGGCGTACTTCATCACCCATTCCGGCATGGCTTATTCCGTGGCCTCCACCACCTGCACGCCCGGGGGCGGCGTGAACTGGAACAGCTTTGCGTCCAGGGCCGGGTTGATCTGCTCGCCGTTGAACCGGAACTCCAACGACGAGTTGTCCTGGCCGTGGACGCGAACGAACTGGATCTGGTAGTTGCCGTTTACCAGGAACTCGACGTTGGTATAAGGGAGATCTTTCTTGTTGGGAAAGGCGTTGATCCACGTATTTTCGCCTTCGGCCCGGGACTCGAAGCGCTGGAAATCCTGCTGGAAGTTCAGCCTACCGAGTAAAAAAGCCAGGGGCGCGTGCAGGTCTTCCGACTGCTTCATGGGACGCTTCTGCGCCCGATCGTTTCCAGGCGAATACAAGTAGAAGAACTTCCCGTCGGAGACGAACTGCTTGCCCTTGGGGGACGAATAGTCCCAGCGCATCTTCCCGGGCTTGCGAAGATGAACGACGCCCGCCTCGGACTGGCGGGACCGGCCCGGCGCGGAGTACGTCTCCTGGAACTGAATCGAAAGGGAGTTGGCGCGGTTATACCGCTTCTCGACCCCGGTCAGGAGTTGGGAAAGGTTGATGGGGGCAGCGGCCAACGGCGCCGACACCACCAGGGCTAGCCAAAGACTCCTCACGTTAACAACTGACGTGGAACCCGGCGGCGGCGTTCACCCAAAAAGTAACGCCGGGCGACGTTTGGCATCGCCCGGCGGATCTGCTGCCGATACCGGCTACTTACTGCACCGGCAACGAAGAAGGCTGGCTAAAGACGAACTGATCGTTGACGACCGAGGCGACTGCAAAGGGAATCGAAGCGCCGGCCGGAATGTTCGCCGGCACCTCGAAAGTCAGTTCATAGACGCCGATCAGGTAGCTGGACAATGTGGGGACGCCCACGTTCGGAACGCCCTCGTTGTTCAGGCCGACAACGACGCCCCAGGGAGACCTGGCGGGCGATGTCGCCGAAGCCACCTGATTGCTGGCCACCCGTGATCCATCCGCCGTCACCGCCGCGCCCATGCCGGTGACGAAGACCCGGATGACTTCTCCACGCCGGCCGGGATTCTGAAGGCTGACGTAGCTGCCGTCGGGGCGGAGGGCGACGGCACGCCTGCGGCCGTCCGACATCAAGGTCTCAAAAATGCCGGGCGATGCCGGCGTCACCGTAAGACCTTGCAGCGTCGAGGAACCGCTCCCCACTGTCACGACCAGTGTGGCTCCCCCGACCGCCAGGTCCGTCGGAACCTGAACCACGATGAATTCCTGGTCCTGTCCCAGATTGCAGACCGAGTAAATCGGCGCAATCGTGCCGTTGAACGTGGCCTGCACCTGGGCGACCTGGAACGAGAAGGGCCCGAGGAACTGGAACGCCGTGACGCAACCCTGGAGGCCGGGAGCGAGTCCGGCGCCGTTGATCTGGAGCAGTCCTCCTGGAGTGACGCCGCCACGCTGGCCGCCTGCCGCGCTTACCAGTCCGTTCAGGGAAAGCGTGGGACCGGGGAGACGGCTGCGCAGGGTGAACTGAACGCTGAAGTTGCTGACGGAAGCGGTAATGACGATCGCCCCCGGCGTGGGACCGGCGGTGGCGGTGACCGAGGCCACTCCCTGAGCGTTGGTCGTGACGCTGGCGGCGCTCAGCGTGGCGCTGCCGCTCGACACTACGAAGCCCACCTGAATGCCGGGCACCGGGCCCTGCGCGCTGTTTACGGTGAGGCTGAGAGGAGTGGGGAAGGCCGTGTTAATCACCACTTCCTGGTTGTCGCCGGCATTCTTCGTGATGCCGGACAGGGTCAGGCTGACCGTGAACGCGTACAGTGTCTGAATGTTCCCCTGGGCGTTCCGCAGACGAATCTGGAAAGTGCCGGGGGAAATGCCGGCCGTGGCCCTGGCAGAGACTCGACCGTTCGCATCCGAAGTCAAGGTCTGGTTGGAAAGAGTCGCCGTTCCGGCGGAAACCACTTCCCACACCACGGTGGCATTCTGGACGGGGTTGCCGGAGGCGTCTTCGGCCACGGCCACCAGGGGTGCGGGCAAGGACTGGTTGGCATTCACGCTCTGGTTGTTGCCGTTGGTGATCCGGAATGCCGCGAGCGGGCCGACATCGACCCGAAATACCCTATCCGAGTAGACCCCACCCGGGAAATTGTCGCCTCCCACGAGGATCGAGAACAGGCCGGTGCCCAGTTTTCCGCCAAACAGAGGTGTGCAATTGGCAATGCCCGAGGAGTCCGTATAGACCGTGCCCTCCTGACATCGTATGGTGTTGGAGGCGCCTGTCTGTTCCGAGACCCTGACGGAAATCCCCGAGAGGGGACCGGGGGTTCCCCCGCGAGCCGCCTGAACAAAAACTCGAATCGGCACGGAACCGGTCGTGCCCGCCCCGCCGCTCAACGGGAATTGATCCAATCCCGGGGACAGCAAGGTGATATCCACGGTCAGTGCGCCCGTGGCGGCATCCTGATTGACCGTAGTCACCGTGAAGTTCGTGTTGATCGACGGATTGATGGATACCGAGGCGTTGATCGTGGTCTGCGTATAGGATAACGTGCTGAGCACGTTGGGGCCGATGAACGTCGTGGCGGTCCGGCCGACGGAATCGGTGAAGGTGATGCCGCTGACGACTGTGCCCAAGCCGGGGGCAACCACCTGCCACCGGATCTCGATGCCCGGCGCCGGCAGGCCCGCCGCCGTCTTCAACTCAATGATCAAGGGATCGGTGATAAAGTTCGGCCGGACGAGTTGGCCCTGTCCGGATATGATGGTCAGGGTCTGGGCGGACGACAACGCCGCGAAAAGGCCGATCTGGCACACGGCGAGAAATAGGAGTTTCTTGGGGGAAATCATTCGGACCTCGGAATCTGGGAGATACACATAGACCGCTCAGGCGGCGCCGTTACGGGGGAGACCCGCAGTATAGCATCAATGGGGGAAACGTTGAAGGCCGCGAGACGCGGAGGCCGCACACTGATAAAGACCGGACGCGGCAGCCGAATCTCTACAGGCATTGCAAGAACATTATAGGCCAAAAATGTTTTGTGAGGCTCGCAATTCATGATTCGGGGCCGCACCCCTCCGGGCTAGACCGCGACACGGCGCTCGGGCCGGACGAAGATCCACAAAACTCCGGCCAGGACGGCAGCCAAGGCCGCGAAGTCCAGAGCGGCGACCCAGCCGAAGCGATGCGCGAGGGCCGGGGTCAGGATGGGGGCGGTCGCGCCGGCGATCTGGGCCAGGGTGTTCATCAACCCGAAGACGGTTGCCGCCTGCGCCGGCGCGAGGTCGACGGAGGCGGCCCAGGCGGGAGACTGACCCATCAGGTGGAAGCCCGCACCGAGAGCCAGGAGGCAGACGGCGAGATAGGTGTCCTCGGTGCGCGCGCCGGTGACGATCAAAGATGCCGCGGCCAGTTCGCCCGCCACGGCAACCGAGGTCCTGCCGGCAAACCGGCCGAAGCGGGCAGTCAGCCAATCGCAGACGCGCCCACCCACCAGCGTGCCCACGGTCATTGCCAGAGGCGGCAGCATGGTCCAGTAGCCGCTCGCCCGCAGATCGACCTTGCGGACGTTCACCACATATAGAAAGAACCACGTGAAGAACACATAGGAGGTGTAGCCGGCCACGCCGTATGCCAGGGCGAGGCACCAGATCCGCGGGCTGCGCAGAATCGGGCCGAGGGAGCGGGTGCGGGCAGCAGTCACCGGTTCGCGGCCAGCGCAGATCAACTCGCGTTCGGCTGAGGTGACGCGCGGATGCTCCTCCGGCGTCTCGGTTCCGTACCGCAGCCAGAACCACCCCAGCAGCAGACCAGCGGCGCCGAAGACGTAGAACGGCATCTGCCAGCCGAACGGCGCCATCAGGGCCACCACCAGGGGCGGCGCCAGCATGCCGCCCAGGCCGATGCCCATCATGGCCAGCCCGTTGGCCGAGGCGCGCTCGGTCAGCGGCATCCAGGAGGCGTTGATCCGGATGGCGCACGCCAGCGTGGACGCCTGCGCGGCGCCTGTCAGGAACCGCACGGCGTACAGCGCCGCGCCGATGCCGGTGAACGCCAGCCAGGGAGCGAATCCGGTCAGCAGAGTGAAAAATGACCAGCCCATCACCGAGGCGGCGAGTAACCGGTGGGCGCCGGCGCGATCAACCAAAAGGCCCGCCGGGAACTGTGGAATGGCGTAGCCCACGATAAAGCCACTGAGAATCCAGCCGATCTCGACGTTCGACAGGCCAAACTCTTTCTGGATGCCTTGCGCGGCCACGCTCATGCCGGCGCGGGTGAGGAGGGCGTGGGTTACCAGGGCGAGGAGGCTGAAGCAGATCGTCCAGCGGATGTTGCCTCTGATGCCTCGGGCCGAAGCCACATTGTGGCGATCAAGGGACGTTGACGGCGCGGGATTCGCGAGGGGAGGCATGCTGTCGAGCATATCGCGACCCCAATCGCGCGGGAGGCAGCGGTCTTGTCTTTTTTTCTCCGGCGTAGACGAAGATCCCGCGGAGGACGTGCTAGTCCAAGTCCAGCGCAATGCGCAACGCCGCGTCGAATTCCTCCATTTGCGCCGTCAAGGCTCCTACATAATGGGTCAGCATCGACTTTGGCATGCTGACCAGTTCATCGCAGTGCTGGAGTCGCTCTTTAACCCCTCCGCCACTCCCACGGCAACCTGGGTGCTCAGCCCGTCGTGCCGGGAATACACGGGTGCGCAAATCACCGATGAGAAGCGCGACTCGATGAGAGCCTGCCTGCTGGCAACTACGAAAACCCGTTGTCTGCGCGGATCTTCGCGACGATCGGGCGATCCGGGTTTCTTGACAAGGTACAACTCCCCGCGTTTCAAGAGACCTCACCAAGGCTTCTGGTAATCCAACACTTCCGCTGCCTCGCGATTCAATCGCTCCGCATTCTTGTCGATGATCGCGATGTCCCGCCGATCACGCTCCTGGCGGGCAAGGTTCCTCAAATACGCCTCGGCAGCTCGCTCCAGCAACGCGGAGCGGTTGCTGTCTACTCGATCCAGCCGTCCAAGCAACTCTCGCGGAAGTGTGATCGATGTCTTCACTCGCATATGCTGTGCGTCAATATAATCATACTGCTGAACCCGCTTCGATTGAGAATCGAGTCAGGGCGGTCAAAACCCGCGGGTGCGTGAAGGCGGATGTGAATGGGAACCCCATGCAACCCGCGCGCTTTACACCCGCGATTCGGATATGCCGGGCGTCTGAGCGTTGCGTCAGCGCAGGCTGTAGGCGCGCGCACGCTCGTACCGCTGACGGCCCTGACCTTCGCACGTACGCTTCAATGCTGACAAGTTGACGATGGTGCGAACGCCCGGTACGCTTCGGATAGGTACGCAGACAAGGAGCCGCGCTGAGGAACACCGATTTGACCGATCTCGTGATTCAGAACGTCTTGCGCGAAGCCAAATTGGTGATCGAGGCAGCGGAGTGCGTTGCCTTGTCCGAAAGGGATAGTCTGCTGGTGTTGAAGCTACTGGAGGACCCGCCGGCGCCGAACGCCAGGCTCCGCGCAGCCATCGCGGCGATGCCAAAACCAAAGCGGAAGCCAGGACGCTTCCCTCCTGCTCGCGAAGAACCGATCTCGAGAGGGCACAACCGAAAGGCCTTCGACTGCGGCGATGCCGCAACTTAATGGCGGAGCGGAGTTGAAGGCAGCGGGGAAACTCTAAGTCTAAGTCCGGGCTATCGACGGCCTCCTCACGGAGCGGCCCCTCCAACGGACGCCTACTCCTGCGGGAAGTGCGACTGTTTCGGCGCCAGGTAGGCGACCTTGAGGTTCGGCGTCTCCAACCGCTTGTGGCCTTGAACCCTCGACGTCAGGCAGGCCTCCAGCATGCCACTGACGATCAGCGTCCGCTCCGCCGGATAGGGCGCCTTGCCGGTTGCGAACATCTCCTCGATCTTGCTCACCAGGCACGCCGAGTACGTCACCGGGGGCGTCGGCGGCAGGAAGAATTGGGTGGAGGGAATGCCCGGCATGCCCTTCACCTTAGCCGCGAAGGTGTAGTCCGCCACGGCGCCGTTCAGCATCAGGAGTGTGGTCTTCAGTCCGTCGTTGTGCTCGATGAAGTAGGCGGCCGGTTGTTTGACCAGGCCCGGCAGGACCCCCGGGGCGGTGAGATCCTGAGTCCGGGCATCCACTTCCGTTAACCCTTTGGGCGAATCGCTGCGAGATAAGGCAGCGCGCAGCAGGCGCTTTGACCAGCGGCCGTCATCGCCGGCTTTCCAGACCTCGTCGCCTTCGATCAACTGCACGGCGCGGACGCCGGTCTCGCCGCCCTGGCGCCGTTCGATCATCGACTGCATCGCTTCCAGGGCGTGGTAGTCCATCGGGTCCGAACCCCCGACCCCCACCATCAGGGCGTCTTCAATCTGGCAGCCCCAGGGAAGTTCCAGGGCCGGCAGACGCCAGGTCACGGGCAGGGACGAACCGGCCAGCACCGGGAACTTCAGCCGCTTGGAGGCGTCGATCATCCACTTGGCCTTCTCGAAGCTGTACGAAAGGTGCTTGTCGTTATAGATGGGGACGGCGCGGCCGTCCTTCTCGAAGACCTCGACGCACTGCTTGAAGAATTCGTAGCGCGGGTAGAGCACCTGCCCCTTCTCGTTGCGAGGGTAGTCGCCGTGCTCGCCGATGATCAGGACCGCGTCGACTGCCAACTTGTCTCCGCCGCAGCGCAAGGTTTCCGCGATGGTGGGGTAGACCGAGAACCCGAACTCCTTGGCGCGCTCCTGGCTTTGGTCTCCCTTCGGTTTCTGGTCGACGTACAGGGAGACGACTTTCATGTCCGGCTTGTGCCATTCGCCCGCCAGCGGATAGCCGATCAGGAACCGGTCGCCCATGTGCTGCGCGTGCGAGAGGTAGCGATAGATCGAGGCGACGATCGCGATGCGTTTGGGCATGGGTCAGGTTCTCCAGAAGGTCGAGGCTTTCGCCGCCCGGTACGAGATTCCGGCCAGATGCGGCGTCTCATAGCGCTTCTGGCCCAGATGCAGGCTCTCCACGCCCGCGGCGGTCAGGCCGGTGGTCAGCAGGGTCCGTTCCACCGGGTAGGTGGGCTTTCCGCTGAGGAACATCGCCTCCACGTTGTTGGTGAGGGGGCTGAAGAAGTTCGCCAGGGTCGTGCGAGCCGGGGGCATAGGCAGGTACATCTGCACGGAGAAAGGCTTCTTGCGGCCGCGAATGCGGGCGGCGAAGTTGAAATCTTCCACCAGACCGTTCATCAGCACCATGGTCGACATCAGGCCGTCCGAGTGCTCGAAGCGGTAGGCGATCGGGTCCTTCACGATGCGCTTCATGGACTCGAGCGTCGGGAAGTCGTTGTTGAAGCCTTCCCGCGAAGGTTTGAGGGTATGGCTGCGGGTGAGGGCGGAGTCCACCAGGTCGCGCGGCCACACGCCCTGTTCGTGCGCCTTCCAGAACTCTTCGCCGCGGTAGGCTTCGAGCCACTTCACTCCTTTCTCGCCGCCCTTGCGGCGCTCGACCATGCACTGCAGGGTTTCGAGCGCATGGAAGTCGTAGCTGTCGACGCCGCCATAGCCGACGCACATCGCTTCTTCCACCTCGACGTTGTCGGGCATTTCGACGGAGGGCGTCCGCCAGGTGACGGGCAAGGAAGATCCGGCCATGAAGGCGAATCCCAGGCGCTTCGAGTCGTCGTACATCGTGCGCGCCCACTCCCAGTTCCAGGAAAGGTGTTTGTCGTTGAACAGCGGAACGGCGCGGCCGCTCGACTCGTACACCTTGACGATTTCCTTGAAGAACTCGTAGCGCGGGTATTTGGTCTGGTGCTTTTCGTTCCGCGGGTAGCGGCCGTGCTCGCCGATCAGCAGCACGCCATCCACCGCGAGTTTGCTGCCCCCCAACGTCAGCGTCTCCGCGATGGTCGGGTAGATCTTCATGGAAGGGTGGCGGGCGGCTCGCTCGCGGCTCAGGTCGCCGCGGCCGACCTGATCGACGTAGAGGGAAACCAGGTCCATCGGCGGCAGGTGGTGGTCGCCGTTCCAGCCATAACCTTCGAGGAACCGGTCGACGATGTGTTGCGCGTGGGAGAACTTGAAGTAGATGGTAGCGACAGCGGCGATCTTCGGCCGGCGCGTCTGTCCCAGCGCCGCCGCGGGGACGGCGGCCAGCATTTGTCTTCGGGTGAAGGTCATTCTCGTGTCCTGATGGCTTGTTTTTAGAGCGTATCAAGTTCGAGTCCCGGGGACTACTGTGCTGGTACGACCTGTGACTGATAGGATGTAGTGGTTCCCGGCGGCCGCTATGAAAGCTCTGCTCCTGACTCAGTACAAACAACTCGACTACACCGATGTGCCGGAGCCGGTTATCGGCCCCGACGACCTCCTGGTCCAGGTCCGCGCCTGCGGGATCTGCGGAAGCGACGTCCACGGCTTCGACGGCAGTACCGGACGGCGCATCCCGCCCATTGTCATGGGGCACGAGGCGGCTGGCGTCGTAGTCGAGGCGGGCGCAAACGTGCGGCGCTGGAAGGCCGGCGACCGCGTCACCTTCGACTCCACCGTCTCGTGCGGGAAGTGCTACTTCTGCGCCCGCGGCGACATCAATCTCTGCGACAACCGCCAGGTGCTGGGCGTCTCGACGGGAGAGTTCCGCCGCCACGGCGCATTCGCGGAATACGTCGCCGTGCCGCAGAACATCGTTTACTCGCTGCCGGATTCGCTCGCGTTCGAGCATGCCGCCATGATCGAGGCGGTTTCCGTCGCGGTCCACGCCGTGAACCTGACTCCCGTCAGGCTCGGCGAGACGGCCGTCGTGGTCGGGAGCGGGATGATCGGCATGCTGACGATTCAGGCGCTGCGGCTGAAGGGCTGCGGCCAGATCATTGCCGTCGATCTGGACGACAACAAACTGGCGGCCGCCCGATCGCTGGGTGCGGATGTGACGTTGAATCCTGCCCGGACCGACGTACCGGCCGCCGTGCGCGAGTTGACCGGAGGCCGTGGCGCTGATGTGGCCGCCGAAGCGGTCGGCGCCACCGAACCCATTGAGACCGCGCTGGCCAGCCTGCGCAAGGGCGGCGTCCTCACCCTCATCGGCAACGTGTCACCGAAAATCAACCTGAGCCTGCAGTCCGTGGTGACCCGCCAGATCCGGCTGATCGGCTCCTGCGCCTCCTGCGGAGAGTACCCGGAGTGCATCGACCTGCTGGCGAAGGGGGCCATTCGGGTGGACCCGATGATCACCGCCGCCGCTCCGCTGAGCGAAGGCGTCCAATGGTTCAACAGGCTCTACAACCACGAACCCAACCTGATGAAGGTGATCCTGCAGCCGTAACCCGATCTCGTCATGACTTCTCCGTATTTCGACCTCAAGGGCCGCGTAGCCCTCATCACCGGAACCAGCCGCGGGCTGGGCCAATACTTCGGACGAGCCTTGGCTCGGGCCGGCGCCGACCTGTTGATCACCAGCCGACACGCCGATTCGCTGAAATCCTTCCAGCAGGAGGTAGAAGCCCTCGGCCGGCGCGCCGTTCCCCTGGAACTCGACGTTCGGGACCACTCGAGCATCCAGCGCATGGCGGAGCGGGCTATCGAGGTCTACGGACGGATCGATATCCTGGTGAACAACGCCGGCTGCAACGTCCGCAAGCCCGCTCTCGACATTACCTGGGACGACTGGAACCTGGTGCTCGAGACCAACCTGCGTGGGACGTTCTTCGTCTCCCAGGCCATCGTCCGTCACATGATTCCCGCGGGGTACGGCCGGATCGTCAACATCGGCTCGGTCACCAGCGTCTTCGGCTATGCCGGCCTGGGACCGTATACGGCCAGCCGCGGCGGCGTCAAGCAGTTGACGATGAGTCTGGCCGACGACTGGGGGCCGCACGGCGTGACCGTGAACTGTCTGGCGCCGGGTTGGTTCAAGACATCGCAGAACGCCGTGCTCTATGAGAACAAGGAGTGGCTCGACTACATCGTCGACCGGATCCCGTTGAAGCGTCCGGGCGCGCCTGACGATCTCGACGGCGCGATCGTGTTTCTGGCGTCCGAGGAGAGCCGCTACATCACGGGACAAACGCTGCTGATCGACGGCGGGATCTCCACCGGCGCCACGCGGGCGACCGTGGCGCCCAAAGCGAAGGCATAGCCTCGGGTTGGGCGCCTCAGACCGCCACCATAAACCTTTCCGGCCGCCCTCCCGATGGATGGGTGTGGACGGTTGTCCGGAAGCAAATGGGAAGCTGTATAGCGTCCCCCTGACAAAGACTCCGCCCCAGTCTCTGTCGTCCTCGTCCGGTGTTACCCCGCGAGTCTTATGGATCTCGGAAAGGCCGGACTGGCCATTTCGCCAGTCCGAGAGTCTTCCCTCGTTTCGGCGGGAAGACGCCGCCTCCCTGGGCGAGGCATTCCAGCGGCTGTCCGACGCGCGCTTCGACGCAGTGGTGGTCGATCTTGCCCCCATGAGCGGGCCGTATGAAGAGGTCCTCGGCGAACTCCGCAGGAGAGGCAAGAATGCCGCTCTGCTGATTCACGCCGCCGGTACGGCTCCCGAACAGGTATGCCGGTGGCTGAGCCTGGGAGCGGATACCGTCTTCGGAGACGAGTTCCCGGCCGGCTGGCTGCGCTCGCGAGCCGAGACCGAGCATCCTTCCAGCGGACCGGAGGAACCGTGGCGGGAGTTCCTGGTGGGAACGAGCGAGGGAATGGAGGAAGTACATTCGCTGATTCGCCGGGTGGGGCCGCGGAAGGCAACGGTCCTGATCACCGGCGAAACCGGAACGGGCAAGGAACTGGTAGCCCGGGCCGTTCATGCGGCCAGCCCCAGAGTCCGCTTGCCGCTCGTGGCCGTCAACTGCGCCGCCATCCCCGATAATCTGCTGGAGGCGGAACTCTTCGGCCACGTCAAAGGCGCCTTCACCGGAGCTCATCAGCAACGGGTGGGACGTTTCGAGCAGGCGGCGAACAGCACATTGTTTCTCGATGAGATCGCCGATTTGCCGCTCGAGTTTCAGACCAAGCTGCTGCGGTTTCTGCAGGAGAGGGAGTTTCAGCGGCTGGGGAGTTCACAGACGATTGGGGTGGACGTGCGCGTGATCGCGGCCACCAACGCCGACCTTGCGAGGCGCGTGGAAGAAGGCCGTTTTCGTGAGGATCTCTACTACCGGCTGAACGTGGTTCCGCTGCGGGTTCCGCCGCTGCGCGAGCGAATCGGGGACATCCCCGCGCTGACGTCCCACTTCCTCCACAAGGTGTGCCGCGCCGAATCGTTGCCGGACAAACGAATCTCCCCCGACACCGTGGAACGCCTGAGCCGCCAGCCGTGGCCGGGAAACGTTCGCCAGTTGGAAAATGCGGTGGAAATGGCGGTCGCGATGAGCGGGGAGCGGGAGGTCCTGGTTGCGTCCGACTTTCCCCTGGCGGGCAGGTCGCTGCCCCTGCCGGAGCGTGAGGATCGCTGGAGCGCGCCACTGCCGGAAAGCGGGCTGGACTTCGAACAGATCGTCAGCGAGTTTGAGCGCAAACTGCTGGCGCAAGCCCTGGAGCGCACGGGGGGCAATAAGAAACTGGCCGCCCAGATGCTCCGCCTGAAGCGAACCACCCTGTCCGCGAAATGGAGGACCCTCCAGGCAATTGCCTGAACGCGGCGCCGGGCGGCTCAACTCGAAGGTTCGTTGGCAGGTCCGGGCGGCGTCGAGGCAGGCCCTACCCCTCCATCGCCCCGCGACGAGCCCGAACGGCGCTTCTCCCAGTATTTGCGCATGCGCTCGGCCGCCGCCCGGCGTGAGGAAGAGTCCCAGACCCGGCCGCGTTTGCCGTCGTCGCCGGCAAGGCTCCGCTCCAGAGCTTCGATGGCGTCGTCCAGGCGCTTTTTCTCGGCTCGTAAATCGGCGATTGCTTTGTACAAATCCATCGTTAGCGAGTCAGATAAGGCCAAGTGGGTACGAATTTGTAGCCGTACTTAACCACCGCGAAGTATATCAGACCGGCCACGATCGCCGCTACGCCACCTGCCATTATCAGGACATTTCGCCAGGGGAATTTCCGCCCTTCGCGCCCCAGGACCAGCAAATAGCTGGCAAAGATCCCGATGTAGAACAGGACGCACATCGGCGTGGCGAACATCATCAGATTGAAGATGTCCGGCGTCGGCGTGACCACTGCCGCGACGACGACGATCAGCAGGATGGCGTAGCGGCTGTGACGGATCAGGAAGCCCGGCGTGACGATTCGAAGCAGCGTCAGGAAGAAGATCAGGACGGGCAGTTCGAACAACAGCGAAACGCCCATCATGACGTTCACGAACAGGTCGAAGTAAGAGACCATCGACACCATCGGCATCACGTTGACGTCGCGGCCGATGCCCAGCAGGAAGGTCAGCCCGTAGCGGAACGCGATAAAGTAGGCGAACGCGCCGCCCATGAGGAACAGACCGGCGGAGAAGATCACAAACGGGGCGGCCCATCGCCGCTCGCGCTTGTACAAACCCGGCGCAATGAATCCCCAGACCTGATACAGCACCCACGGCGATGCCAGAAAGACCGCGGCCAGGATGGGCAGCTTCATCCAGATGATGGAGAACTGGTCCATCGGGTCGATGGCCACCAGCTTAGGCGGGTTGACGCCGATCGTTTGAAGAGCTTGTTGGGCGGGCTGCTGGACAAAGTTCCAGAGCTTCTCCGCGAAGAAAAGGGAAGCGACGAACGCCACCCCGAAGCCGCCGAGCGCCCGGATGATGCGGGTCCTCAACTCCTCCAGGTGTTCGAGGAACGACATCCGGAGCATGCCGTCGTCCTCCTCAGGTTCCTCCTCCTCCTCCTCGTCCTTCTTGGTCTCGGGCGGCGGGGGCGGCGCCGGGGGGGTCGATGAGGTCTCGACTACCGGCGCCGCACTGGTTTCGTTGTAGGGATCGTCGTAGTAATACCCATACGGGTCATCGACTTTCGCCGTCGAGGCGGGAACTGCCTCGGACGAGGGGTCCACGGGCACGAGAGCCGAAGTCTTCTCCGGCTCCGCGGCGGGGGCGGACGGATCTGCGTTACCGGAGACGGGGGTCTCCTTGGGTTCGTCCGAGGACATTTATCGAAAGACTCTAAATCCCGACAGTCTTGTTGGTCTCCGCTTCAGGCGCGGGGACCGTGGCAACCGTCCCGGGTGGGTGCTCCTGGGCAATCGTGCCCTCCGGTGCGGCCGCGGCTGTCGTCGATTCAGCGCCCTGAGTTGCGGATGCGCCTGATGTGGACGTTTCGGTTGCGGTGGATTCTCCCGGCCCCAATTCGGGTGTCGTCGGCAAATCGGAATTGTTCGACGAGTACGAATCATATGGGTACGAAGAATCGTAGTTGTACGTGTCGTACGCGACTTGACTGGTCTCCTCGCGAATCGACTCGGTTTCCCGCTCCAGGGTTTTCATCTCGCGATCAAACGTCGACTTCAACTCGCTCGACGCGCGGCGGAATTCGGTCATCGCCTTCCCAATCGTCTTTCCCAACTCCGGCAGTTTCTTTGGGCCGAAGATGAGAAGAGCGAGCAGAAAGATGAAGATCGTCTCCTGCCAACCTAGGGGACCCATCGTGCTCCTCCCTTGCGGATTACCTCTATGATCATACCGGCGGGATTTCCGCTACGTCAACCAAGCATCCGTCCAGCGGGCGGAGGCCGCCAAACGTGTGGCGGCGTCGCGGAGACAAGCTTTCGCCGTTAGCTCACGCCCACTGTCCAGACATTGCTGCCGGCACGTAAAGAGCCGCTGGCGAACCGCTCGGCGATGCTGGCGTTCCCTCCAATGCCTGATTGCACGGTGAGGTCGTGCCCCATCGACTTGAGCGCCGCAGCGGACTCGGGGTCGAGGGTGGGAAGGGCCAGAACGGGTTCCTGTCCTTCCAGGTGGATCCGCGGCGCCGACACCGCCTCATACGCGGTCGCCTTCAAGTCCACGATGCGCCGGCACATCTCGGTCACGACGCTGACGATACGCCGCCCGCCCCGAAGTCCAAGGGCGACATCGCGATCGGGCAGGCGCAGAATCGTTGGGCAGGTGTTGTTCAGCGGCCGCTTGCGCGGCCCCACGGAGTTGGGCCGGCCGGGGCGCGGGTCGAACCGGCACATGCCATGGCCGAGCATCACCCCGGTGCCTGGCACCGTGAGGCACGACCCGAAATCGCCTCCATGCGAGATCGTGACAGCTACCAGGTTTCCCTCTGTATCCGCCGTCGAGATATGAATCGTGCCCTTCGATTGCCGGGCCGGTTGAAAGCTTTGGCGGTCCACCGACTCCGGGGAGGCTCGCAGGGTCTCGACGCGCCCCGCCGCGTATTCCGGGTTCAGGAGACGGCGGACGGGTACCTCGGCCTGGTCAGGGTCGCCGAGATAGCGCAGACGGTCGCGCCAGACCAGCTTCAAGACTTCGGCCAACAGGTGCCAGTAGCGTGGGTCGGTGCCTGGCACCGGGTCCAGCAAGTCCAGCATATTCAACGCCTGCGCGACGCTGAGTCCGCCGTTTGCCAAAATGGAACTGTAGACTTTCGCCCCCCGGAACGAGGTTTCGTAGGGGGCCGTCACGCGGGGGCGAAACGCGGCCATGTCCGACCGCGAGAGAATGCCGCCGCCGGAACGAACAAAGTCGGCAATCCGGCGGCCGAGGTC
Organism: uncultured Solibacteraceae bacterium; assembly: GCA_964529305.1. Lineage (GTDB taxonomy): Bacteria > Acidobacteriota > Terriglobia > Bryobacterales > Bryobacteraceae > CAZGUX01. Next base: position 17,232 of record CAZGUX010000016.1, read on the forward strand.
GCCCTCATAAAAATCGCGCCACCCCACCGAGGAAATCCGGGCCAGCGTGCCGTCGAGGTCCGGCCGGCGCCAGATCTGGTCCGGCTTCGGCAACTCGCCGCTCGGCATCAGGTGACGCAAGGTGGGTTCAAACCGGCGAATCTCGGCTTCCCTCGTTTTGGCCGCCGTCGCCACGCGGCCATAGGGGAATCCTTTCTCCAGCAGGTCGCGCGCCGGGGCAACCACCTGCGGCCACTTCGCGCGCCCCCACCGTTCCCAAAGGGTGCCGATGCCCGCCATCACGCCCGGGACCCCGACCGCGAGCGGCCCGAAGACGTTGACATTGCCAGGGACCGAGCATCGGTATTCGTTCTCGTTGATGCCCGGCTTTCCCGCGCCGATCGGCTCCACGTCGTACATTCCAGGCGCGGCCTCCGCCGGCGCGACGGAATTCGAGTCGAGCGACCAGACGCGGCCGGATTTGCCCTCCAGGACAACCGCCGCGAACACGTAGCCGCCGATGTCGGTGGCGTTCACCTCCAGAACCGAGGAGGCCAGGCACGCCGCGGCGGCCGCGTCCATGGCATTGCCGCCCGAGGCCAGCAGTTTCGCGCCCGCCCGCGACGAGTCTTGCGGGTCCGCCGCGACCACGCCCCGGGATGCCTTGGTCTCTCGCCCTTCCGTCAGGGAGGCGCCGGACGCACCCGCGCCCAACGCCGTTCCCAGCGAAGCCTGGAGGAATGCACGCCGTCCGGAGTTTGCGTCGCTCATCGGTTCTCCCTCGTTTGAAGTTCCCTACAGTTCACCACAGTCGCGGGCGTCGCGCGCGACTCCCGGGGGGCGGACCCCCTACAATTGCCTCAGTGACGTTCGAAGCCAGCGCACGCGACGCGGGACAGCGCCTCGACCATTTCCTGCAGCGCCTGCTGCCCGAGTTCAGCCGTTCCCGCCTTCAGGATTGGATCAAGGCCGCGAACGTCCGGGTGAACGGCGCCGGGCGCAAGCCATCGTACGAAGTCCGCGCCGGCGACCACATCGAGGTGGAACCGGCCCCGGCCGCTCCCTTGCGCGCGGCCGCGGAAGAGATTCCCCTGGAAATCCTATACGAAGACGACGATCTGATCGCCGTGAACAAGCCCGCGGGCATGGTGGTCCACGCCGGCGCGGGGGTCACACGGGGAACGCTGGTCAATGCCTTGTTGAGCCGGTTTCAGCGGCTGTCGGGCTTGGGCGGCGACCTGCGTCCGGGAATTGTCCACCGCCTCGACCGGCAGACCAGCGGGGTGATTCTGGTGGCGAAACACGACGCGGCGCACCGCGCGCTGCAAGCCCAGTTTGCTTCCCGCAAGGTCCGAAAGTTCTATCTGGCGCTGGTCCAGGGCGTGGTCAAGAACGACCGTGGGGAGATCGACCTGCCGATTGCGCGCGACCCGGTCAGGAGGATCCGGATGACGGCGCGGCTGGGATCCGGCCGAACGGCCAACACTGAGTTCCGAGTGGAACGTCGCTTCGCCGGGTTCACGTACTTGCAGGTGAGGATCGGCACGGGCCGGACCCATCAGATCCGCGTGCACCTCGCCAGCCTCGGGCACCCCGTTGCGGGGGACCGCCTGTACGGCGCTCCGCCGAGCGGCAAGCCGCGCTTCTTTCTCCACGCTCACCGCATCCGTTTTCTCCATCCCACCACCGGAGAGCCGTTGGAGATCGTCGCGCCGCTTCCGCCGGACCTGGAAGAATGGCTTCGGGAAGTTGCCTAGAGGATTCTATCCGAATACCATCGCTCGCGTTTCGGAAGTCTGCCAGCTTTCCTGTCGGGAGTATGCGAAGTCGAAGCTGGCCAGCGAACCCAGGGAGGCGGGGACCCCCAGTCCGCTGACGCCGCGGCGCGCTTTACCGATGGCTAGGGACAGAGTTTGCAGCAGACTCCGAAGATCCCGCAGTTCGTCTTCCTCAATGGAACCCTCGGTTCTCACCGTGACATTCAGGTTCGCCGAGGAGGTCCTCTGGCTGGCCGCGACCCGGCCTCCTTTCCCGGATACGGCGATCGAACGCGCCTGGACGTCCTGCTCCCATGCGAGCGACAGACTGATCCGGTCGCCATCGTCGGTCACGACCTCCAGGGTGGCTCGCGTGTCCGCGGAATAACTCCGCTGGTGCTCCCGGACCCTCGCGGCCGGGACCGCACGTCCCCAGGAGGGCGTAGGCGACGCGGATTCGCAGCATTGGACAACCATTCTGTCTCTCGTATCGGGCGGAATCGGCGAAACGAGAGGACCGATGTTCGGCCTTACAATGGAAAGATGCGGTTGTTGGTCGGCTTCGCTCTCTTCAGCGCCCTGATCCTGGCGCAGTCTCGGGCTCCGGAGGCCCGTTCCCAGCCCGAGACCACCCAGCAGGCGCCGATCGTGGTCGACGTCACCCGTGTCAACCTTCTGTTCACGGTCTCCGACAAGAAAGGGCGTTTCATCACCGACCTCGAGAAAGACGATTTCCTCGTCTTCGAGAACAAAAAGAAGCAGACCATTTCCGAGTTCACCGCGGAGAGCGACCTCCCGTTGCGGCTGGCCATCCTGATCGACACCAGCAATAGTATTCGCGATCGCTTCCGTTTCGAGCAGGAGGCCGCGATCGAGTTCATCAACTCGGTGGTGCGCCCCCGCCAGGACAAGGCGATTCTGGCGAGCTTCGACACTTCCGCCGAAATCGTCACCGACCTGACCGATGACCCCGAGAAGCTCGCCCAAGGAATCCGCGGCCTCCGCCCCGGAGGCGGAACGGCTCTCTACGATGCCATCTTCTTCGTCTGCCGCGACCGCCTGCAGCAGGACCAGCCCCGCCACAAGTTCCGGCGCGCGATCATCATCGTTTCCGACGGCGACGACAACCAGAGCCGCGTCACACGCGATCAGGCCCTCGAGATGGCGCAGAAGGCCGACGTGGTCGTCTACGCCATCTCCACCAACATCACCCGCACCGAATCGGACGGCGACAAGGTACTGAAATACCTCACGGACGAGACCGGCGGACTGGCCTTCTTCCCCTTCAAGGTGGAAGACCTCGCGCAGTCGTTCGAGAACATCGCCAACGAACTGCGGCACCAGTACAACATCTTCTATCAGCCGGTTCCCCTCAAGCCCGACGGCCTCTATCACGCGATCGAGGTCAAGGTTCCGTCCCGCAAGAATGTCATGGTTCGCGCCCGCAAAGGCTACTACGCACCGCGCATGTAGCCCCCGCGTCCGCCAGTTCTCCCCGACACCCGCAGGTTTCCCTGACAATCGGGCGGCGATCCCGGCGTCGAAGTCATTGTTCCGGCTGAACCGAAAGGTTGGCCCCACGGATGCACCTGGCGCCGTGAACCATCATGACCATTCACCAACCTGTTGTTGGGATCATCCTCGCACTCGCTGCCGCCACGGCGGATAGCGCCGCCGCCGCGACCCGAAACCTGACCGTCCGATGGAACGAACTGGAGGCCGCGATCGGGAATCGTCCGGTCACGGTCGTGCTTGCCGGCGGCGCGCGCCTGACGGGCACGGTCGCGGAGGTGCGGCCGGAGTCGCTCCGGATGGCGGTCGACCGGTCCTCCGATAGAAGAGCTTATCCGCCAGGGGAGATTTCGCTCGCCAGGGAGCAGGTCGCCGAGGTCCGCATCAAGGAAGTGAAAGGACCGGGCCGGTTGATCGGGGCGGCAGGCTTGGGGGCGGGCGCTTCGCTCGGCACACTTGGATGGGCGATCAGCGATTCGCGAGTGAACGTTTCCGACGGCGCGCGCATCGCCCAGTGGACCGCCATCACGGCAGCCGCGGTAGCGGGTGGATACCTGGCCGGCCGCCACTGGGACACGACCACCACGGTGATCCGCTTGGCCAAGCCTCACTGATTAATTGGGGCCGTTCTGTTTCGATCAGAAAATTTCTGGAGGCCCCGTCGAGCCTCCTTCGCCACCGCTCGGAATCGGGCCGGATCTGATTCTACCGCCCAGCCAGCCAATCCGGATCGATGCGGACCAGTTCGTTGTGCTGATTCTGATACGTCGCATCGGAGCGGACGCCGAAGCGGGTGTAATACAGCACGACGGTTTTGTCTTTCGCTTCACACAGGAACGGATAGTCGCCCCGGCTTCCTGCTTTGTCTGCCTCCCGTAGCGGCGCGACCAGCTTGGGCTTGGTCCAACTCTTACCGTCGTCCCCCGAGAGGGCCGCATACAGATATTGGCGGTAGTGGCCGGTAATGCCATTCGGATAACTGGCAATGTCGTTCCAGCAAAATAGCAACCGGCCGTCCTTCAAGCGAAGAATGGCGCCGGGCGAGTCCGGAGCCATGAAGCGGGAAGCCACGGGCACTGTCCAGCTTTGGCCTCCGTCGCGAGAGAACGTCTCAAAGAAGCGCAGCGTCTGGGTCCGGATGATCATCCACACGCGGCCGTCGCGCAACTCGACCATCACCGGTTCGATGGCGCCCGGGTGCGCGACCTGCGGCCCGAGAGGTACCTGAATGTTGTCCTGGCCCAGTCGCCACGTGTCGCCCTGATCGTCGGAGAAGAAGGTGACCGTGCGGAACTCGAACTGCCCCGCCGCTTCGACGAAGTGATCGCTCATGTAAGAAAGCACGGCGAGAATGCGACCGCTCTTTAACTGAATGATCGAGTTGATCGCGCCCGTGTAACTGTGGCCGAAGTCGACGCGTGTGGGCTGGGTCCACGTCTTGCCCCGATCCCGGGACACGCAGTGCATGAGTGCAGAGTGTCCGGCCTGGCGTTCGTTGCGCTTCGGAATGGAGAAATAGCGGACGTTGAACGCGTGGATCCAGCCCTTCCGGTCGACCATCGAATAGACCGAATGCACCAGAGAGCCCTTTCCCGCCGGATACGAGAACGCGCGCCGCGGTTGGCTCCAGGTCCGTCCGCCATCCGTCGACGTGCGCAGATAGGTGTGCTGCTCGGGGCCTTCCTGGCTGGCTTGCGGAATCGGACGTCCTTCGGTGTAAAGGGTGATTAGCGTCCCGTCGGGAAGCGCGGACGGGATGCTGATTCGGCCGTCGAAGTCGATTTCCACTGGAGGCGCCGCCGCCAGGGCCACGGCCGATAACAAGATAGAAACCAGTCGCATGGTGAATTGGACTCTCGTGTGTGGATACGCCATCCGGCACCCCCGGCAAAGTTGGGCGGGTCAGCGCCGGGCGACTCAACCACGCCGCCCGGCGCCGCCGCGGGCAGAACCCGCCAGGTGGAGCTAGAACGTGTACTTCGCTCCGAATTGGATAATGCGACCCGGTCCGGCGGAAACGATGCGGCCGAGTTGCGCCGGATTCGCGAGGCTGCCGCCCGGAGTCCCCAACGTGGGCCGGTTGAACAGGTTGAAGAACTCGAACCGCACCTGGACCTTTCCCAGCCGCTCGGAAATCGGGAAGTTCTTGTTCACGGTGAAATCGACATTGGCGGTTCCGGGTCCGATCAACACGTTCCGGCCGTAGTTGCCGAACGCACCGATCGCGTTGGCCTGGAATGCCGCGCCGTTGAAATAGCGATTGATCAGGTCGCCCCGCGAGCGGCCCGTATCGAGGAACGGATCGCCGATCAGGTCAGGCCTGTCCGCGCCAAACGCCGTGCGGGAGTTGTCGACGCCGGTGACCACGTTGAATGGGAATCCGGCGGCGAACGTGACAATCGAGCCGACGTCCCAATGGTCCAGCAGGCGGTTGGCAATGATATTCGAACTGGCCCCGATGGTGTGGCTGAGTGACGGAGTGGTGTAGAGCAGACTGGTCACGGCGCGATGACGCTGGTCGAAGCTGGCCAGGGCGCGGCTGCCTCGAATGTCGGCCGGGTTCTGAGGAACGTCGGTGGCCAATCCGTTTGACAGGAGCACGGACGAGACATCAATCGCTTTCGCCCAGGTATACGAGAACAGTAAATTGACGCCATGGCTGAAGTGCTTTCGCACCTCGGCCTGCAACGAGTGGTAGTTGCTGTTGCCCTTGGACTCGCCCAGGGTCATGGGTCCATACGTGAGCGGGGCGCCCGCGGCCGGCGGGTTCTGGATGTTCAACACGCGCCGGTTATTCGTGTTTGCCACGGTCGACCTGGGCGACCCGTCCGGGTTGTTGCCCGGGAGGAAGGTGGCCGGATTGACGTGCGTGAAATACTCGAGGTGCGTGGTCACATTGCCGACCCAGCCCGCCTGAAACGAGATCTTCCCGGGCAGTTCCTGCTGGATCGTGAGATTGAACTGCTGCACCATGGCGTTGCGCATGTTCGGGTCCATGCCCTGCAGAGTCAACGGCATGTAGGGACGGAAACTCATGTCCTTGGCGGTAGGAACGGGGAACGCCGTCTGCAGCGCGGCCGGAATCGGGCTCACGAAACTAGGCGTATCCGGGACGTTGAAATTGATGAAGAATGGCGCGCTGTAGGCCACGCCGGTGGTCGCCTGTCCTTGCGGCGTCGTGTGGAAGACGCCGTACGCGGCGCGAATGCTGGTCTTTCCGTTGCCGCGAACGTCCCAGGCCAGCCCGATGCGGGGCGCGAAGTCGTTCTTGTCGGTGTTGACACCGCCAAGCGCGATACCGGGATCGCCGGGATACACCAGTCCGGGAGGCGCGTTGCGGAAGACCTGCGACTGCCGCCCCAACACCAGCGTCGAGACCGGGCGCACGAAACCGCCTTCTTTCAGCGGAATGTTCTCGATGGAGTACCACGGATTCGACACCTGATACCGCACGCCGAGATTCAGCGTGAGATTGCGGTTGATCTTGAAATCGTCCTGGGCAAAATAGGCTTGATACTTCTGCCGGTAATCGCCGCCCAGGAAGTTCGAGATGAACATGTTGGTACGGCCCAGGTGGAAGTCGGTCAGCGCATTGCCGGTCAGGCCGATGGTCGCCAGGAACGCGCCGTGCGCGTTGCCGCTCGATAGGGACTCGAGTTGTGTGGATCGAAATTCCACGCCGAACTTGAACGTGTGCCTTCCCTTGATCCAGTTCACCACGTCGCTGAACTGGTAGTCGTTGGAGGTCGCGATGACGTTGTTGCCTCCGAACTGGCTGATCCGGCCGGCCACGCTGATGGTCGGAAGGTCGAGGAAGCGTTGGTTCGGGAAGTTGCTGCCAAGGTCAATCATGTTCGGTCCGCGGCCTTCATTGGTGCTAAGCCAACCCACCCGCACCCAGCCGAAGCGGAACTGGTTGATCAGAGTTGGGCGCAGGGTGGACGTGTAGGTGGCAATGGCATTCTTCAGCGGAATGTCGCTTCGCTTCTCGGGCGGTCCGGTTACGCCAATGATCGGGTACTGGTTGCGGCCGAAGTCGAGAATCGAACTCGAAAGGGTATGGTCCTCGAACCAGGAGAGAGTCAATCGGTTGCCGTCGTTGATGTTGTAATCGCCCTTGAGCAGATACTGGCGATTGTTGGTGGGCTCCGGAAACGCGCCGATAAATCGGCCGTCGGGAGAATTGGGTAGCGGCGTGGTGGCGATGAGTTTCGAGGCCACCGGGTCCAACCGGTTCGCGGGGACGACCCCGTTCGGGAACGGCGTTCGCGTCAGAGGATCCGTAATCGGCCGGCCGAAGGCTGAGTAGTCGCCCCGCCGTTCGGCTTCCGTTGGTGGCGCAAACGACGTCGTCGCCCGTCCCTGGCGGATGCGCAGCCACTGCGCCGTGCCGAAGAAGAAGATCTTGTTCTTGATCACGGGTCCGCCGCCGGCGAAGCCGAACTGGTTCTGGTTGAGTGGCGCCACCCTGGGCAGGAAGAAGCTCCTCGCCGCCAGAGCGCTGTTCCGGTTGAACTCCCAGGCCGACGCATGAATCTCATTCGTTCCGGACTTCGTGACGACGTTCATCACGCCGCCAGGGTTCTTTCCGAACTCCGCCGAGTAGTTGTTGGTGATAAAGCGAAACTCGGCGATGGCGTCCGGGTTGGGGAAGTTCAACCCGGAGTTCATGCGCATGCCGGCAAACTCGCCCCCGTCCAGGTTGAATTGGGTCATGGTGACGCGATTGCCGTTGACACTCAGCGCGGAAGCATCCCGCTCGTCGGTGCCGAGCAACGCGGTGTGAACGCGCGTCGACGAGACTCCCGTAACGAGCGTCGCCAGCTGGATCGGATTGCGCCCATTCAACGGCAATTCGACGATCTGGCGGGATTCAATCAACTGGCCGACTTCCGTGGTCTGCGTGTTGATCAGAGGGGCGCCCGTCGTTACCTCCACACGCTCGCTGACCGCGCCCACTTCGAGAGTGATGTTGATGCCGGCCACCTGATTGGTGGTCAGGACGATGTTGGTCTGCTCGAACTTCTTGAAACCCGCGGCTTCGACGCTCAAGCGATACTCACCGATCGGAAGTAAGGCGAGAGTGTAGGTTCCGTCCGCAGCCGATGAGGCATTCGAGGCAAGTCCGGTGCCGGTGTTGGTCGCGATGACTTTGGCGTTGGCGACGGCGGCGCCCGTCGGGTCGGAGACGGTTCCGCGAATGCTGGCTGTGATTTGAGCCGAGCCCGGCTCGACGTTTGTCAGGATGGCCGCCAAGAGCAGCAGCGGTGTCGTGAAGCGTAATGTCATAGAACTCCCATTCGTAGGACTGTCGACAGAGACAGTTTGTTTGCATCTATCATATGTCACCCGCGGGTCTGGGGTCTGCCCCCATCGACAGCAGGGATCAGACAAACAGTTCTTCGAGTGGTTTGCCGTGGTCCGTGATCGGCGCGGCCCGCCAGGACCATCGTGAAGGCCTTCGACTGATGGCCCCGCTCGCCGCGGATCGCCGTCCCGGTCGACGCGTAACCGTCGTACGATCCGCGGTTCCAGCGCAACTCGCTGGATGCAACGCGGGCGGCAGGCAGCGCGTCTGTTCTATTGGACGGTGAGGTGGCAATGATCGCCGGGTAATGAGTGACCTCGGTTCGCCGCACGGGGAGCCGAGCGAGTAGATCGGTTCTGCTGTTTCCTCCCTGGCGTGTCGCTGTCTTTTGGGCCCCCTGTGATTGGCGGGGGGCCCTTTTTTGCATTTATGCGCCTCCACAAATTCGTATCATTAATGAGATGGGCCTTTGGCCGCGCCCTCAGTTGACCATGCGACACCGGATCCCCTGTCTTGTTTTATTGTGTGGCACCTTCGGTCTTCACGCCCAGATCCCGTTGTATCGAAATCCATCCCGGGCGTTAGGCCAATCCTCGTTACGCCTTACCGCGGCGGTCCCTAACCTCATCGAAGGCCGTGAGTTGAGCTCTCCGCAATCCGCGGCGATCGACACCACTTCAAGCCCGCCGGCGATCTATGTCGCCGACACGCTGAACCACCGGGTTCTGGCGTGGCGCGACGCCCGGTCGTTCCGGAGCGGGGCCACGGCCGACCTGGTCATCGGACAGCCGGACTTCGTCACCGCCAATTCCGGTGGGCCCACCACCCGGACACCCAACGGATTCCTGCTTCCCTCGTCGGTGGCGGTCGACCGGCGGGGCGACTTGTGGGTCCTCGATTCCGGCAACAACCGGATCCTGCGGTTTCCGAAACCATTCGCGGGCGGCGACCCCTCGCCGAACCTGGTGGTGGGGCAGAGTGATTTCAGTTGCGAGACCTGCAATCTGCCCAACTCGGGCGGTATTTCCGCGGCGACGATCGCGGTGAGCGGCACGGCGGTGTTTGGGTCCGCGATCGCCTTCGACCTGAACGGCAACATGTGGTTCCTCGATACGGGCAATCATCGCGTCCTGCGCTATCCGTCCGCGGTGCTCGGCGAAGGCGCCCCGAACGGTCCCGAGGCGGACACGGTGCTGGGCCAACTGGACTTCATCTCCAACATTGCCGCCCCACTCACGACCCAGGGCCAGCAGGATCGCGCGCATCTGCGCTTTCCATCCGGAGTTGGCGTCGATCCCGCGGGACGCTTGTTTGTGGCCGATTCGCTGGATCGGGTCCTGGTCTGGGAAGTGCCCTCGGGCGCCGGCCAGTCCGCTAACCGCCTCGCCGGGATCTATGAGCCGCCCGAGGGACAAACGATCCCGCAGGCGAACGACCAGGTATTCGATGGACCGGAAGGGATCTTCTTCGTGAACGGCGGGCTGGGTGTCGCCGACACACGTAATCACCGCCTGCTGCTGTTCGACCCTTACGACCAGTGGCCAAGCGAAAGTGCCCTGTTTTCGCCGAGGGCACGAGCGGTGGTGGGTCAGCCGGATTTTGAATCGGGTGCGTTGAATCGCGGACTGCCCGAGGCAGCCGCCAACGGCCTGAGTTCTCCCACCCACGCCGTGGTCCTGGACGGCGAGATGTTCGTGGTTGACAGCGGCAATCATCGCGTGCTCGGGTTTGCCATCGCCGGCATCGGCGCGGCGTCGGCGGCGACTCGCGTTCTCGGGCAGGACGACTTCATCGGCAGCACTCGTAATCTGATCGAAGGCCGTGAATTCAACTTCCAGGGCAACGGAACCTACGACGGGGCCATCGTGGTGGATTGGAACGCGGATCCCCCCGCGCTCTATGTCGCCGACACCTACAACCACCGGGTACTGGGCTTCCGGGATGTGCGCCGGATCAAGCCCGGCGACAAAGCCGATCTGGTCATCGGCCAACCCGACCTGCGGCGGGCCCTGATCAACTACCCCGCAAACGATCCCGAGCAGCCCAGCGCCCAGAGCCTCTATCTGCCGACCGGACTGCTGCTGGACGCCAGCGGAAACCTGTACGTTGCCGATACCGGGAATGGCCGAGTGCTGCGCTTCCCGGCGCCGTTTGCCGGATCGAACTTCCCCAGGGCCAACCTCGTGCTCGGGCAGAGCAACTTTGTCTCGAAAATTACCGACCCGACTTCGACCCGCATGCGCGCGCCCTACGGCCTGGCGTTCGCCGGGGCCAACGGATTGCTGGTCTCCGACCTTCAGCACAACCGGGTTCTGTTCTTTCGCGGTGCGCTCCCCGACCTGGCGAATGGGCAGGCGGCCGCGGCCGTGTTTGGCCAGCCGAATTTCAATGCCGCGACGGCCGGCGGCGGCGACAACCAGATGCGCGCCCCCAGGCATCTCGCCGTCGACCCGCAGGAACGGCTGTATGTGGCCGATTCGGGCAACAACCGCATTCTGATTTTCAACCGTGTCTCGTCGGCCGGCACGGATCCCCGCGCAGCCGCCCTCCTCACGACATCGCTAGCCGGCTCGGGCCTCAATGAGCCGCGGGGTGTTTTTGTAAACCCGGGCACTGGAGAGATCTGGGTTTCGGAACTACGGGCGGCGCGCGTGTCCCGTTATCCGAAATTCGATGATCTGGTGACCACGCAGTTCAGCTCGAACTTCCAACTCCCCACGGGCCTGGGCACCGTCGGCGTGACGCAGGATCGCTCCGGCAACGTCTACTACGCCGAAATCAGCAGCCGTGTCGCCGCCCACTATCCTCTGGCCAGCGCGGTCAATGCAGCCAACTTCATCATCGACCGGCCTTTGGCGCCCGGCGTGATCGCGACGCTGTACGGGCAGGGTGAAGCGTTCACATCGGGCCTGGTCGTGGGCCCGCCCAGTCCCATGTCCAACGAAGTCGGGGGAATCCAGGTGCTGGTGGACAGCAAGCCCTCGCCGATCTTCGCCATCGCGAACCGCCAGGTGAACTTCGTTCTTCCCCAGGATCTGCCGACCAGCGGCTTCGTGGAAGTGGAGGTGATTCGCAGGGAGTCCGGCCAGGTGCTCGGCGCCGGGTTGATCGCGATGGCGCCAGTCTCTCCGGGGCTCTTCACCGCCGGGTCCTCCGGAACCGGTCAACTCGCCGCGGTGAATGAGGACGGCAGTGTCAACTCCGAGCGCGCACAGGTCGGGCGCGGAAAGATCGTCTCGCTTTACGGCACAGGTTTTGGTGTCATTCCCGGCGGGCCGCCGGACGGCATCGCTCCGACCGGCGCGATCTCCACCCCGTTCAAACCGAGAGTCTGGATCAACAACTGGGTGGCCGAGGAGAACGTGCTGTACTCCGGCGTGGCGCCGGGCCTGGTCGGCGTCTGGCAGATCAACGTGCGCGTTCCGGAGCAGGTGCCTCCGAACAATGCGATTCTGGTGTTCCTCGACGTGAGCGGAATTCTGAGCGTTGTTCCGGGGCAGCGGCCAACGATCGCCGTTAAGCAGGAGTAGCGTTCACGCTTCGGGCAGTTCGACCTTTTCGTACAGATCCGCGAGACGGATCGTGCATTCGATCGAGCGCAATTCCAGCGTCTCCTGCGCCAGGCCCGCCGTGTTCAGGAGCCAGCGGCCATCCGTCTGTCGCGCGTACAGGTCCACGCGCATCCGGTCCGCCGCGACGAGCAGATACTCCTGGAGCGACTCGATGGTCCGGTAATGTTCGAACTTGCGCCCGCGATCGTAGGCTTCCGTGGAGGGCGACAGGATCTCGGCCAGCAGCGTGGGATTGAGCAGCGTATCGAAGTGGCCGTCGGCAAAAAGTGGCTGACTGCAAACCACGATCACGTCGGGATATGTGTAAAGCCCGGTCGAGCTGACATTCACCCGCATGTCGCTTGGATAGACTTCGCACGGCCGGCTGCGCAACTGCTGGCTAAGCTCGCGGGAAAGGTTGGTCGCCAGTAGGTTGTGTCGGCGACTCGCGCCGGCAAGGGCAAACATCTCGCCGCGATAGTACTCGCTCTTGTATTCGGCCTTCCGCTCGATCTCCAGGTATTCAAGCGGAGTGAGCCGGGAATGGGGCTGGCTGGCCATCGAACCTCTGATCAACAACCTAACACACGCCGCCAATCCACTCTCCCATCCGGAACCCACGCCGAGCCGTTGTTGCGGGCAATGGCGCTGCAAAATCACATGATTACGCATCAAAATGGTGCATACTGGTGAAGTGAGCACGGCAGCCAAAACGGTACGTCAAAGCGTCAGCCTTCCGGCCAAAACGGCTCTACAAGTGCGGAGCATGGCGAAGTCCCGTCGGCTCAGCGCGGCCCGGATGCTGGTGGAATTGATTGAGAACGGCATTGAGGCGGAGAAGCGCAAACACCAGGAGTTCATCGACCTGGCCGAGCGTTACCGGAGCGAGACTGACCCGGTGAAGGCGAAGCGACTAGGCGATCAACTGGGCCGCATGGTCTTTGGCGACTGATGCCAAAGATCGAGCGCTGGGATCACTTTCCGGAAGCTGTCAGGCAGCACCTGGTTGAGCGCATGCGCGACCGGGCGATTGGCATCGCGGACCTGAACAAGCTACGCCTTTGGATCGAAGCCAGGCCGGAGGTCCCGGAAGGCGACTGGTACAAAGACTTCGGCTCTTTCAAGATCTGCGGCAGCGGCGCACTGCCAAGACCTTCCTGCTTCGAGGGCAAGCCGCGAAAGGCGCAAAGCTCGAATAGCGCGGATCCGATCCGCCGGTTACGGGAACACGATCACCAGCCTGCCTGCTCACAGTCCTTGAAGGAAGTAGTTGAACTGCTTCTCCTGTCCGATCGTCGTGTTCGGTCCGTGCCCCGGAATCACCTCGGTCTGCTCCGGTAACGGCAACAGCTTGTCTTGAATCGAGCGCAGGATCTGGCGGCCATCGCCGCCCGGAAGATCCGTCCGGCCGATGCTTTCCCGAAACAGCGTATCGCCCGCCACCAGCTTTTCCTCGCCCGGCATCCACAAACACAAACTACCTTGCGTGTGACCCGGCGTGTGGAGCACCGTGATGGCCGTCGACCCCACCCGCAGCGTATCGCCGTCTTTGGCCTCCGTGTCGATGGACGTCCGCTCCGGCGTCCGGATTCCCAGCCACTGGGCCTGCATGTCCAAATGATCGTAAAGCAGTGTGTCGTCGCGATGCATATACACCGGCGCGCCGGTCGCCTGCTTGAGTTTGTGCGCGCCGCCGATGTGGTCGATGTGCGCGTGCGTGATCACGATCATGGTCACCCGCAATTGGCGCCGCTCGACAATCGCCAGAATCTCCTCGATCTCGTCGCCCGGATCGACAACCATCGCCTCCCGCGTCGACTCGTCGCCGAGCACCGAGCAATTGCACTGCAGCATGCCAACCGGGAGAATCTCGTGAATCATCAGGTCCGAGTATAGCCGGACCCGCCGCTATACTCGAAGTATGGCGGCAGGCCCCGGGTATCAGGCGCTGCGCGAAGGCGCGGCGTGGTTCGATTTGTCGACGCGGGGCGTGATCCGCGTCACCGGCGACGACCGCGCGCGCCTTCTGCATGCCCTGTCCACCAATCACATTCAGCAGCTACAGCCAGGCCAGGGATGCTATGCCTTCTTCCTGACCGCGCAGGGCAAGATCATCGCCGACGCGTATTTCCTGTGCTTCGCCGATCACTTTCTCCTGGACGTCGAACCGCAAGCGCGCGAAGTGGTCTTCTCCCACATCGACCACTACATCATTGCCGACGACGTCACGGTCGAGGATATCAGCGACTCGACTGCCGTCATCGCCATCGAAGGCCCGCAGGCGTCCGCCCGGTTGCGTGAGTCCGGCGGGACACCACCGAAAGCCTGGTCCGCTCACACCGATTGGAACGGCGGGACGCTCGCGCGCATCTCGGCCACAGGCCTCGACGGGTACCGTCTTTTCGTGCCGGCCGAAAGAAAGGCCGAATGGCTCCAGACGCTCTCCACCTTGACCCAAGCCAGCGAAGACGACGTGCGCATCGTCCGCATCGAGAACGCGTTTCCGCGGTTGGGCGACGATATCTACGAGACCACGCTGCCGATGGAAACGCAGCAGAAGCACTCCCTGCACTTCCAGAAGGGCTGCTACCTGGGCCAGGAGATCGTGGAGCGCGTGCGGTCGCGGGGCCACGTCAACCGCCTCCTCACCGGCCTGCGATTGGAAGGCATCACGCCTCCCGAACCCCGCGCCGCCGTCAGTGTGAACGGCGTCGAGTGCGGGCGCATTACCTCGGCCGTCTATTCCCCGGGCGAAGGGAAAGTCGCGGCGATGGCCTACATGCGAGTTCCGAACGACAAGCCGGGAACGGCCGTGACCGTCGGGGAACTCACCGGGGTCACAACGCCCGTAGCGTCTCGAGCAGACTCTTAGGAATATCGAGGAAGCCGGGCCCGGTTCCCAGCCGGATGTTGGGCTTGATGTGGCCGTGAAAGTCGCTGCCCCCGGTCACCGCGAGGTCGAACTCGCGCGCGTACTCCAGGAACTGCTGGGTGTCGGCGGGCGAATGATCGGTGTGGAAGACCTCGATGGCATCCAGCCCTTGTTCCTTCATCTGTCCCACCGCGCGGCGCAGATCGGTCAAGCGGATTCTCACCGGGTGCGCGATCGACGAGATCCCCCCTCCGGCCTTGATCCGATTGATCCCTTCCTCGAGATGCGGCTCTAGCCGGTCCACGTACCCTTTGGCCGATTCGTCCAGGTACTCGTCAAAGGCTTCCTGCAGCGAGGCGACATAGCCCTTCTCGAGCATGATCTGGGCAAAGTGCGGCCGGCCGGCCATCCGCTTTCCGCGCTGTTCGACTTCTTCAATCGTGATCTCGATACCCAGGGAGCGCAGTTTGGCCGCCAGGCGAAGATTGCGGTCCCGGCGCGAAGCCTGCATTTCGGCCAACCAGGCACGAAAGGCCTCGTTCGGCGCCTGCTTCAGAAAATACCCCAGCAGGTGAACCGTCCGGCCATTGAGTTTGGTCGAGAGTTCGATGCCGCACACCAGGTCGAGACCCCGTTTTGTGGCCAGGGGCGCGGCGAGGTAATAACCGGACAGCGTGTCGTGGTCCGTAATCGACACCGCTTCCAGTTGGCCCCCGACCGCGGCGTCCACCAACTCCTCCGGGGTTAGCGTGCCATCCGATTCGGTGGTATGCGTATGGAGATCAATCAAACGAGATCAGCCCTGAACGTTTCAGTGTAGCCCAGATTTTCTCTACACTCTGTTCGGGTGTCTCGCTGGCCGACTGGACAGTGATTTCCGGGGCAAGGGGCGGTTCGTACGGATCGGTGATCCCGGTGAACCGCGGGATCTCTCCGGCCAGGGCCTTTTTATACAAGCCCTTGACGTCCCGTTCCGCAAGAACTTCGATCGGGCACTCCACGTATACCTCGACAAAGTTCGCGATGTGGGAACGCACTTCTTCTCTCACTGCCCGGTAGGGCGAGATGGCGGCCACGATCGCAATCACGCCATTGCGGGACAGCAGTTCACAGACGAAGCCGATCCGCCGGATGTTCTCGTCCCGATCTTCCTTGGAGAACCCCAGTCCTTTCGAGAGGTGGGTGCGGACGACGTCGCCGTCGAGCACCTGGACTTTGGCGTTTCCCGCCCGCAGCCGCTCCTCGACCATTTTCGAAATGGTGCTCTTGCCGGCGCCCGAAAGCCCGGTAAACCACAAGGTGAACCCTTTGTGCATAGTTCTTCGGAGCCGCGACCGTCAGGGAGCGGTGGCTCTGTCCTCCGATTGCCATGCATCGCCACTGCTCGCTCACGCTTGCGGCTCAGAAGGCTTGGTGGTGGCAATCAGTCCCCCATTTTCTTACAGCCTCTCAGCGAGCGGTGGCTATCACCCTCGCGACCTTAACGGCCTCCGCTCCCCGCGATCACTTCCTCGATCAGGATATCGAGCGTCCGCGCGGCCTTTCCCTCCGGCGTGAAGTGAATGCCGCACTCCTTGGCGGCATCCTGCTCCCACCACCAACGTCCCGCCCGCTCGTCCTCGCCTGCTTCCACCGCGCGCGTACACGGCGCGCACCCGATGCTGGTGAACCCCCGGTCGTACAAGGGGTGTCGCGGCACGTTGTTCGCCCGCAGATACTCCTCCACCTGCGCCCGGGTCCAATCCGCCAGCGGGTTCAGTTTGAGCGGTGTCGCCGAATCGTCGACCTTGGGAGTGCTCGCCCGGGTCTCGCCCTGCTCCCGGCGAAGCCCCGAAGCCCATGCCTCGAACTCCTTCAGTTTGCGCTCCAGCGGCCGGACTTTGCGGAAGTGGCAACACAACCGCCTTAGGGCAACTTCGCGCTCAAACAGATTCGGACCATGTTGGCGGACCATCGATTCCAGGTCGGCCGCATCCGGCGAAGCCACCTCCACGGCGACCCCGTACCGGGCCCGCACCGTCTCGATCATTCCATAGGTCTCCGCGGGCAGCCGGCCGGTGTCGACCGTGACCACGCGCGGGGACGGGGCGGCCTTCACCGCCATATCGACTAAAGCCATCCCCTCGGCTTGAAAGCTCGTGACGACGGCGAACCGGTCTCCGAAAGTATCGAGCGCCCACGCCACCAGGTCAGCGGCCGGCGCGCTTTGTGAAGGCAATGTCCTCAATCTCTATCAAGATAGCGGATTATGGATGCCCGCTGCAACGCGCCTACAATCGAAGGGGTCTCCAATGAATCGAATCTGCGTATTCTGTGGCTCCAGCAATGGGCTGCGCGTTTCCTATCAGCAGGCCGCGCGAAGGCTGGGAGCGTTGATCGCATCCCGAAGTCTCGCGCTGGTCTACGGAGGAGCGAAGGTCGGCCTGATGGGGATGCTTGCGGACGCCGTGCTGGCCGGAGGCGGCGAGGTCTACGGCGTGATTCCGGATGCCCTCATGGCCAAGGAAATCGGCCACAAGGGAATCACCGAACTGCGCGTGGTGAAGTCGATGCACGACCGGAAAGCGGCGATGGCGGAGTTGGCCGATGCCTTCATCGCCCTCCCCGGCGGGTTCGGAACCCTCGAAGAACTTTGCGAGATCGTGACCTGGGGAATGCTGGGGATCCATTCGAAGCCGATCGGCCTGCTGAACACCGAAGGGTACTTCGATCCGCTGCTCGACTTCTTCGACCGCATGGTTTCCGAGCGCTTCCTCAAGCCGGTTCACCGGTCCCTGGTCGAGGTGGAAGCGGATCCGGAGCGCCTGCTCGACCGTCTGGGCGTGTCGCGGCCGCCGCAACAGGACAAGTGGATCGATGAAAGTCAGGTCTGACGGCGAACCAGGCGCCAGGCCAGCAGCGCAAACACCGGGATGTACACGAGCCAGCGCAGGTCGGGGTTGCCGCGCCATTCGCCCGCATGGACCCACCACAACACGGTCACGTAGGCCAACGGAGCGCACGTGGTCCAAAGGAGAAGCGCGGGGACCTCGACCACGGCCAGAAGCGGCAGCATCCAGGTCAGGTACCACGGGTGACAATTCGCGGAGAACGCGAGCAGGCCGGCAATCACGGCCAGGGCGGCTTCCGCCGGTTTCCAGCGGAGGGCCACGACCGTCGCCAGAACCGATCCGGCGCCCAGCAGGGCAAGTTTCTTGGCGAGAAACAAGTCGCCGCCCGCCAGCCACAGCAGGCCGCCGAACAGGCTGTCGTTGTTCCGCCAGCCACCGATGAACCCTGAAGCGAACCGGGCGTTGACGAGAAGTTGCCCCCATCCCGGCCAGAAGGGCAACACGCTGAGGACGAGCAGAACGGGCAGAATCCAGGCCTGCCTCCACCCTCGCCACAGGATGGGCGCGAGGCCAAGAGGCCAGATCTTGGCGGCCGCCGCCGCGGCCAGCGCCGGCCAAGCCAAGCCCCATCGCAGGCTTTCGGCCGCCGCCACCGCCGCCGTGAGAAACGCCAGCGCGATCGAATCGTTGTGGCCCATGCCCCAGAATTCGAACACGGGAAGCGGCGACCACGCATACACGACCACCCGCTCCAGCGCCAGCCCCCGCGCTTTCAATAACAGCAGGACCGCGCCGATGGTCAGCAAATCAAAACTGGCGGCCGGAGCTTTGAACCAGAACGCCTGCCTATCGGCATCCGAGGTCACGCGGCGGGCGAACTCCCACGTCAGCCGTTCCACCCACTGCGTCAGGGGTCCGTACACGGCCCAGAATTCGCGGCCGGGCATGCGGAGGTCCGCGGGGTCGGCGATATGAGCCCAACCGGGGTCGATCGCCCGCACCGCGTAGGGGTTGCCGCCGGCGGCCTGGAGCTTTCCTTCCCACCGGTAGCGATACAGGTCGTCGGTGAATGCGGGCTCCACCGGCCAGAGGGTGCACCGAAACAGGAGCGCGGCGGCGACCATCCCCACCACCCGCCGGGGTTGCGACCGGACGAGCCCCGTGGTACGGTAACACGCGAACAGGTAAAATAGTCCACAGGCCAGCAGGAGCAGTATGGTTTCCACAACGTGCTGGCGGAGATCCCCCGCGAAGCGGATTCGCGCGAAGAGCGCCTCCTGGATTCCAATTGTGAGGAGCCACCACATGCGGGGAAAGCAGTCGTCACGCCTATGCTAACAGCATTGTTTCCGGTTGCCTTGTTGGCGGCCAATCCGCGGTTCGACCGGATGGTTCGATCCCTGTTCGACGACACGTTCGCCGGCATCCACCAGTTGAACTGGTTCGACTGGATGCTGCTGGCACCCTATTTTGGCGTCCTGGCGATCCTGTCCGTGTACGGCCTGCACCGCTACGAGACGATCCGGACCTACTTCAAATACCGGTCTCGCGCTCTTCACGAGCCGCCCAAGCGCTTTGAGCGGTTTCCTCGGGTGACCATCCAGTTGCCGCTATACAACGAGCGGTATGTGGTGGAGCGCCTGGTGGACGAAGTCTGCAAGATCGAGTATCCCAAGGAACTGCTGCAGATCCAGGTCCTCGACGATTCCACCGACGACACTCACCCGTTCGCCGAAGCGCTCGTCGAGCGGTATCACACCCTCGGCTACCCCATCGAGTACTACCACAGGACGAACCGGGAGGGCTTCAAGGCGGGCGCGTTGCAGGCCGGTCTCGAGACCGCGACCGGCGAGTTGATTGCCATCTTCGACGCGGACTTCATCCCGCCGGCCGATTTCCTGACCCGAACCGTGCACTATTTCGCGGATCCGGGCGTGGGCGTCGTGCAAACCCGCTGGTCGTACCTGAACAAGGACTACAATTTCCTGACCGAGGTGGAGGCCATGCTGCTGGATGGCCATTTCATCCTCGAGCACGGGGCCCGATCGACGGCCGGTTACTTCTTCAATTTCAACGGAACGGCGGGCATCCTCCGGCGCCGGATGATCGACGACGCCGGCGGCTGGCAGCACGACACCCTGACCGAGGATTCGGACCTGAGCTATCGGGCGCAACTGAAGGGCTGGCGGTTCGTGTATGTTCCGGGTTTGGAATGCCCGTCCGAGTTGCCGGTGGACATGTACGGTTTCCAGGTCCAGCAATCCCGCTGGGCCAAGGGTCTCACGCAGTGTGCCATCAAACTGGTGCCTTCGGTTCTGAAAGCGTCGCTGCCGTGGAGGGTGAAGTTCGAGGCCCTCATGCACCTGACGCCGAACATTTCGTACCCGCTGATGATCGTGGTTTCGGCCCTGATGCTTCCGGTGATGATCGTGCGTTTCTACATGGGCATCTGGCAGATGGTGTTTCTCGACCTGCCCTTGATTGCCGCCTCGTTCTGGTCGATTTCGGCGTTCTACATCGTGGCCCAACGCGAGCTGTACCCGAAGTCCTGGAAGCGTTCGCTGTTTTTCCTGCCGATGTTGATGGCGGTGGGTGTCGGCCTGACCATCATCAACACGCGGGCCGTCCTGGAGGCGCTGTTCGGGGTGCAAACCGCGTTCGTCCGCACCCCGAAGTTCGCCATTGAAGGCAGGCACGTCAACTTGCGCCACAAGAAGTATCGCGCCCGCAGCGGGTGGCTGCCCTACATCGAGTTGGCGATCGGCACGTACTTCCTGGGAATGGTCTGGTACGCGGTGGAAACGTACAATTTCCTGACCATCCCGTTTCTGCTGTTATTCGTCGGCGGCTACTACTGGACCGCGGCATCGACGCTGATGAACGAATACCGCGACCGTCTCAAGTGGCTGGAGCAGCGCCGTCTGGAACTGGAAGTCGCGCGGTAGCAGCTAGTCTGCCATCCGTACCGCGACCTTCCGCTATACTGATCAGCCGATGAAACATCTCCCGCTGTTTCTGTTGTTGATGTCCGCGCTCCCAGCTCAGACGGGCGGCATTGTCGAGAAGATTCTTTGTCCCGCGACACCGAAGGTTCCCCGAATCTCCGAAGGCGACGTCGAGATCCTCGAGGACGGCACTCTGCTGCTCGCCTACACCGAGTTCTTCGGCGGCGATGGCAGCGACTGGGGCGCCGCCCGCATCGCCGGCCGCAAGAGCCTCGATCAAGGCCGCACCTGGAGCGAGCCGTTCACCATCGTCGCCAACTCGGGCAAGATGAACGTCATGGACGCGAATCTCCTGCGCCTCCGCTCGGGCAAACTCGCTCTCGTCCACGCGCTCAAGAACTCCATGGCCGATTGCCGCCTCCTGTTCCGGACCTCCTCGGACGAAGGGAAAACCTGGTCCGCTCCCATCACCGTGACCACGCCGGTCAAGTACTGGGGTATCAACAACGACCGCCTGGTGCAGTTGAAGTCCGGCCGGCTGCTCGCTCCGGTCTTCGTCGTCGACGACTGGGCCAAGAGCCATCACACCCGCAACGCAGTCTTCTACTCCGACGACGAAGGCAAGACCTGGAAACAGAGCGACCTGGTCGACGTTCCGCAGGGCAAGCGCGGCGCGGACGAGCCTGGCGTGATCGAACTCCGCGATGGCCGCGTTCTCCAGATCGTCCGCACCGATCTCGGCAAGATCTTCGTGTCGCACTCGTCCGACGGAGGCGTGCATTGGACCGCGCCTCAGCCGACGGAACTGACCGCTCCGACGGCGCCGGCCAGCATCGCCCGCATCCCTTCGACGGGCGACCTGTTGATCGTCTGGAACAATTCGCCCGTGGGACCGAAGCACACGCACGACCGTTTTCCGCTGACGGCCGCGATCTCCAAAGACGAAGGCCGCACCTGGAAGAACATCCGCAATCTCGACGCCACGCCCGGCTTCGCCTACGCCTACACCAGCATCACGTTCCTGCCGGCCAAGGAAGTGTTGTTCACCTACTACGCCGCCGACACCCGGCCGAAAGCCAAAGAGGACCACTCCGGCCACTCGATGATTTCGCTCAAGATGAAGATCGTCCCGGTGGATTGGTTCTACCGGCCCTGATCTCACTGGAATCGCCGGGTTAGGGGTCGAAACGCGGGACCCACCTTCATACCGTGCCGCGACGGTAACGGAGCGGTCGTCGGCCTGAATCGTCAATCCGCGACGGTCACTTCCGTGCGAGGCGTGCGCGCAGCCCGCCGCTTCCACAGGTAATACACCGGGACACCCGCCAGCACGATCAGAAGCCCGGGCACCGTGTAGGTGGGCTTATAGATCAGGAGCGCGGTCATGATGCTCGCCGTCAGCACGATATACACCGCCGGGACCACCGGGTAACCGATTGCCTTGTACGGCCGTTCCGCGTCCGGGCGGCGGATGCGCAGCCAGAACACCGCTCCGATCGTCAGGATATAAAAGAGCAGGACAGCGAGCACGACATAGTCGACCAGGTCGCTGTAGGTGCCCGAGATGGTCAGGATCGAAGCCCACACCGCCTGCATGCAGAGACTGACCGCCGGCACTCCGTGCCCGTTCAGGCGATCGGCGCGCATAAAGAACAATCCATCGCACGCCATCGCATAGTAGACCCGCGAACCCGCCAGGATCATCCCGTTGTCCGATCCGAAGGTCGAGATCAGGATGGCGATGGCCATGAACGCTTCGGCGCCGCTCCCCAGAATTGTTCGGGCCGCAGCCGTTCCCACCCGGTCGTCGGTCGCATGCTGAATCTCCGGGAGCGAGAGCGAACACAGGTAGGCAAGGTTGGTAAGGACATACACGGTCATCACCACCGTGACCCCGAGCGCCACGCTCAAAGGCAGGTTCCGCTTAGGGTTTCTCACCTCCGCGGCGGTGAAGGAAATGTTGTTCCAGGCGTCGTGTGAAAAGAACACGCCGACCATGGCGATGGCCAGCACGGGGAGGAACTCGATCCAGCCCAGCGCCCGCCCGTTGTGGACAGGCGTCCAAAAGTCGGCCGCATGGATCGCCGAGCCCGGAACCCGCCGCAGCAGCGCCGGAACGATGAGGGCCACAAATGCCGCTAGCTTGGCGATGGTGAAGATGTTCTGCACGGTCTTGCCGGCGTGAATACCGCGGATGTTGATGGCCGTGAGCAGCACGATCACCGCCACCGCCACCGCCTGCTGCACCCAACCGGTCACCGCGGGAGCGAGCAGTCCGAGAAATCGCGCGAACGCCACCGCCACCGCGGCGATGCTGCCGGTCTGGATCACCAGAAACAGAGTCCAACCGTAAAGAAATCCCACCAGGGGTCCGTAGGCTTCCCGCAAATACACGTACTGGCCGCCCGCCCGAGGCATCATGGCCGCCAGTTCGCCGTAGCTCGAGGCGGCCATCAGGGTCATCACACCACCAATGATCCACGCCAGCAGCAGCCAGCCTGGCGAGC
Source organism: uncultured Solibacteraceae bacterium (assembly GCA_964529305.1). Classification (GTDB taxonomy): domain Bacteria; phylum Acidobacteriota; class Terriglobia; order Bryobacterales; family Bryobacteraceae; genus CAZGUX01. The sequence continues at coordinate 40,494 of CAZGUX010000016.1, forward strand.
CGACCTGGCGCGTGATGTCGGCGGGGACCAGAAAGATCCCCGAGCCGATGACCGTGCCGGCGACCAGCAGTGTGGAGTCCAGAAGGCCGAGCCCTCGAACGAAATGTCGATCCATAGTATTGGAGGATATGCCGGAAGAGACCTTGTGCGTCAAGAGAAATCGAACCAGGAGACAGACCTAGTTCCCAATGCAGTACAGGTGCGAGTCCGTCCGATAGAACAGTTGGCTTCCCGAAATGGCGGGTGAAGCGGTGATCCTCTCGCCCAGGCTGTTGGTGCCGAGCAACTCGAACTCCCGCCCGGCTTTGACGACGAACGTCTCGCCATCGTTATTGCTCAGATAGATTCGTCCGTTGGCGGCGATGGGGGAGGAATTGCAGGCTCCACCCAGCCGCTGGCGGTAGAGTTCCTTCCCCGATTTCCCGTCGAAACAGACCAGGATGCCGTTGTCCATCAGGACATACAACAGCCCCCGATAGTACACGGGCGTCGGCTCCTGAGGACCCGGCTTTTCGCTCACCCACCGCACCTCGGGCGGCTTCTGGTTGCCGGTCAGGCGAATCGCGTGGATCCGGCTTTGCCTCCACAACTGCAGAAACACCAAACCGTCCCCGTAAACCGGGCTGACGATGATTTCCCCGTTGAACGGTCCCTCACCCTCGCCGTACTGCCAGATCTCCCGGTGCGTCGCCGCATCGAAGGCGGTGAGACGGTTCTTCCCCGATACGAGAATGTCGGTCTGGCCGTGATGCGGCACCACGAGAGGGGTCGCGTGCGCGGTTCCGATCGGCCGATCGTTCTTCCACGCGATCGCGCCCGTTCGTTTGTCCAGGCCCAGCAGATAGCACGGACCCTTGTGGTGGTCCCACGGGAGCAGCACGGAATCCGGCAGGACCAGCGGACTGGTCCCATACCCCCAGGCCATCTTCGGATCCCCGAACCGTTTCATATACCGCGTGACCCAGATCAGCTTGCCGTCGTGCGAGTAGCGGGCGATGTCGGAGTTCCCAAAGGCGACGTAGACCGCGTCCCCGGTGACGGCAGGGGTGTTCACGGCCAGGTTCGACTTCTGGTGCGCCCGCTGGTCAACGCCCAAACCGAAGTCGCGCCGCCACAATTCCTTGCCGCTATCGCGGCGGAAGCACAGCGTGAGCAGCGATTTCCGTCCGCCCTGTTCGGTTTGGGACGTGACGAACAGCCGGTCGCCGTACACGACCGGTGAACTGGTGCCCCAACCGGGCAACTCGACCGACCAGAGCACGTTGCGGGTCCGGCTCCACTCGATCGGCGGGTCTCCGTCTTCGGCCACGCCGCGGGCGTTGGGACCTCTCCAGCCCGGCCAATCCGCTCGGGGAGCGGCGAACGCCTCCACCGGAATCGAGGCCGGGGCCATGCACAGCGCGAGCAGACAGGCCAGCACGTGTTTCATCGATCCGAATCCCTCGCGAGAACCCTGGGACCCTCAGGGTAGCATCGCAGATCTCCCTCGGGAGCGGCGGTCTCGAGGGCGCTTCGCGCCTCCGCCATCGGGTACACTACCCCGCATGCGGATGCTGCTCTGCCTCCTGTTCGTGCACGCCCCGTCTTTGTGGGCTCAGCCCCAGCGCGTCTTCTACTTTCCCAAGCCTGTCGCACCCACGCCGTACAAGCCGCCGATGAAACCGCTGACGCGCCTCGCGGACTTGAAGGCAAAGCACTTCGGCCACAGCAACTGGAGCGAACTCGTCATCGATGACGGCAATACCCGCGCCTTCGTGATCTCGGCGGCCCCCGGGTCCACCGTGGCGCGCCACCTGTTCGCGGACTCACCCGCCTGGTGGGTCGTTCAGGAAGGCCGCATCCGGTTCGACATCGACACACCGCAGGGAAAGCGCACCTTCGAGGCGCGAAAAGGGTCCTACGTCTTCGCTCCCGAGCGGCACCTGCACTCCCTCGAAGTCGTCGGCGCCGCGCCGGCGATCCGGCTCGAGGTGACGCTGGCTGAAGCCACGCCCATCTTCGCCGAGCGTCCCGAGAATGCTGGTCGCGGCGAGGTCGAATACATCCCGATTACGCTGTCCACGGGCCCGAATCCCGACGACGTGCCGAGCCGGTCCGCCGCCGGCGACCGCATCCATGTCAACATCGAGGACCTTGAAGCCGCCCACCGCGGCCAGAGCGCCTGGAGCGAACCCGCGCAACGCAAGAACCGCGTCCGGGGCAACTTCATTTATGGCCATCAGGGGGACAACCCCAAGCGCGCCCCCGGATACCGGGGCCACATGCATGCCGATTTCGCCGAGTTCTGGATTGTCCTCCGCGGCAAACTCCAATGGACGATGGATGGAATTGCCAAGCCGATCGTCGCCGAGGAAGGCGACCTGGTCTATGCGCCTCCGAAGACCTTCCACATCCCGGAGTTTTTCGGGGAAGGACCGTCGTGCCGGCTGACGTCCAGTACCTATCCCGCCGCCAATCACCTCTTCGACGCGCCGCGGAAGTGAGCGGGCCACCGCGGGAGGGGAACGAGCATTTCACTCCCTCAAGGCAACTCGCTGGCCGCTTCCGCCGCGAGCCTGCGGTAGACTTGCCGGGCTTCTTCGTACTGAGAAAAGATATGCCGCTTCTCGGCGTCCGAACGCCACAGCGTCCACCTTCCGGTATCTTTCTCCAGGATGTCCATCCATCGCAAAAAGTACTCGGCTGCCGTACGGTCACGGATCTTGCGGTCGCCGACGTAGACTCAGACGGCGTTGGTGCCGGCCAGTTGATAGCGGGAGTCAAACCAGTCCACGTGCGGCCCTTCGGCCGAGAGCGAAAACCAGTCGCTGCCGGTCAAATGGATTGTTTCGCGGAACCGCGTGACGGGGGAGGCCACGGGGATCTCGCGCAACACGCCTTTTCGCGAATACAGCACTACGCGCGACAACGGCGCAATCGAGCGGGCCGAGCCTTCCAGCACCACGTCTCCGCCCGAGGCCGGCAGGTGGATGCGCTCGCCGGGAAGCCTGCCGTTGACCCGGAACTCGAGCAGGGGACCCGTGCTGAAAAACGTGTGGCCCTTGCGGACGCCCTCCACCCACGCCTCCGCCGTAAAGGGTCCGTCCAGGTGGACGAACGTCCGGATCAACCCGATGATGCGGAAGCGCTGCAGGTCGTTGATCGAGTCGTCGCCGCCGACCGGCGTCAGGGCGATGCCGTTGTTCAGCACGCGCCGCCACACCGCCATCTGGCCGCTGACGGCATTCGACCACTCCAACGCGTCGAGGGTACCCAGCGCGACATCCACGGCAAACGCTTTGGTTCCCAGTCCGCCGCCCTCCACCGGGTCGCTGTCGCCGAACGGATGAACGTAGGCCGTAATCCCGCCTTGCGCCTTGGCCTTGCGAAACATGTCCACGTTGCTGGGGTAGAGGCTGTCGATCGCCGTCCCTTCGTACCCGCTGGCAAACGGCGAGATCAGGTGGTCGCGCATTCCCATCAGGAACGAGTGGCCGTGATACGCCGGCCGGTACTCCTCGCCGAAGAGCACCTGGACTCCCGGGACCGGCCGGGCCAGAGGCCACGCGCGCCCGCCGGGGCGGAAATAACCGGCGTCGTGAATCCGGTGATCCTTATTCGAGATGGTGACGTGCGCCAGGTGGACGTCCTCGGCGGCGGCCATCGCGGCAATCGACTCGGGCGTGTTGCGGACATTGCCGCCGTAGTTCATATGAACGTGAGTCGAGCCGCTGTACCAGCCGTTCGCAGGGAGGTCCATCAGGCGCCGCAATCGCAGGGTCACGCGGTTCACCTGGCCGGGGCGCACGTCGATCTCCTGCTTCGCCGGCACGTATTCGTAGCCTCGCACGGCCTCCACGGTCATGCGGCCCGCGGGAACGTCCACGCGCGATTCGCCCTGGGTGTGAAAGCAGTGCCGCCCGGCTTGCCCCACGCGCGAGAAGGCTTCCGGCGGCGCGTAGAACTTGCCGTCCGAGGCCTCTCCCATGATCCGCGCCGGAAGCGGGCGGCCGGCCGTATCCGTCACGCGGATCACCAGGCTGCCCATCGGCCTCCGCCAGACACGCCGCGTGATGGCGATCCGCTTGCGGGCGCCGCCGTACGTCTCGAGCACGTACAACCAGGGCAGTCCGTCCTGGTTTGAGATGTAGGCGATCTGTTCGCCGTCCGGAGACCAGCGCGGGTGGAAGTCCTCGAACTTCCCGAAGGTGAGCTTGTAGGGGTGCCCGCCCGTGACCGGTGTCAGGTAGAGGTGATGCCACTCCTCGGCCGCTCCGCCGGTGGATGAGTAGAGCACGCGCGTACCGTCCGGCGAGACATGCGGGCGCGTGCGATACAGGGTCTGTTCGCGCAGGATCGGACGCCCCGACTCCATCGCGCCAGGTTGGGCCGGGACTCTCCACAAGTCGCCTGAGCCGAGCGTGACGCCGCGATTCGACACCAGGTAGAGTTCTTTGCCGTCGGGGCTCCAGGAGGGCTGCGTGTGCATGTCCCAGCGCCCGAAGTACGGCCGTTCGCGTGGAAATTCGTGGTCGCGCGTGATCGCGACCTCAGGCCCGGCCCAGCGTCCTTCGCGGATCTCCCGCACGTAGACGTTGAAGTACCCGCGAGGCGCCGTCGAAACATACGCCAGCCTTCCGCCATCCGGTGAGAACACCGGGTCCAGGTAGATCTGATCGTCGCTCGTCAAGCTACGGGATTCGCCGCTCGCTAACTCGACGATCTTCAACTGAATCCGTTGCCCGTCGTCGTCCGCGGTGTAGACGATCCACTTCCCGTCGGGCGACCACGTGGGCGCGGAGGCGTACTCGCGGTCGACGGTAACCTCGATGGCTTCTCCTGTCGCCGGATTCACCTTCCAGATCGTCCCCTCGATCCCCACGGCGATCCACTTCCCGTCGGGTGACCAGCACGGCGCCCACGGTCCCGACGACGGGGCCGGCGGGAAATAGTAATTCCACATGTACGGCGTTCCGTGTTTGGAACTCGGGTAGTTCGTGGGGTCGTGAGGCACAATCGACGGCGCCGCCAGGGTCAGCGCCGGGAGGATCCAGAACAACAGAAGCCGCAGTCTCACCGAAGCCATTTCATCACGCCAGCAGGATTCTTTCATCCGGCCGGGGGCCACCCCTACCGGCATCCAGGCGCCGGGCGATAGAATCGCTCCAGCCCAAATGAATCGACGCTCTTTCCTTGCCGCCATCGCCGCGACCCCGGTCGCTACCGCGCGTGAGCGCTCCCTGATCGGACATTGGCCGCTGACGGAAAACGCCCGCGACCTCTCGGGACACGGCCTTCACGGCACGGCGCGGCACGTTGCGTTTTCGCCGGAAGGCGCATCCTTCAATGGCCGCGACTCCGTGATCGAACTGCCCAACGCTCCAGCCCTTCGCCTGGGGACCGGCGATTTCACCCTGTCCGCGCGCCTCTTCACGGAGCCCGACGTAGACGATGTCGTCGGCAGCATCGCGTCCAAGTACGATCCTGCCTCCCGCCGGGGCTTGACGCTGAGCGTCAAGCATAACTGCGTGACGACCGCGCAATCGAACCACCGCAACCTTCACTTCGGCATCGACAACGGCCGCCAGGACGAGACGTGGACTCCTTGCGGCCGCCCGGGCAATTCCGTCTACGACATGGCGCTCTGCGTCCACGACGGGGAACTGTTCGTCGGCACTTGCGAGCCGGACCCGGGCCAGTCCGGTCACGTCTTCCGGTACGGCGGCCAGGACCGGTGGATCGACTGCGGCCGTCCCGACACCTGCAACGCGATCTCGTCGCTCGCCTCCTGGAACGGCCATCTGTACGCGGGCAGCGCGAAATACCGGCTCGCAGGCTCATCGCTCACCGAATCCGATAATCCCAACCTTGGAGGCAAGGTCTTCCGCTACGAAGGGGACGGACGCTGGACCGACTGCGGCAAACTGGGCCAGTCGCCCGCCGTCGCCTGCCTGACCGTGTTCAAAGGAAAACTGTACGCGAGTTCGCTCTACGCGCCCGCCGGCACGTTTCGCTACGAGGGCGGCCAGACGTGGGTGGACTGCGGAACACCGCAGGGGTTGCGCGTCGAGGCGATGGCCGTCTACAACGGTCACCTGTTCGGCACGGGATACGACAAAGGCCAGGTCTACAAGTATCTCGGCGGCCGCGAGTGGGCGACTGTCGGAACATTGCCCGACACCACACAAACCTACGGCTTCGCGGTCTACCAGGGCCGCCTCTATGTCTCCACGTGGCCGGGCGCGACGGTCTTTCGCTACGAGGACGACAACCAGTGGACCCCGGTCGGCAAGCCCGGCGACGAAAAGGAGTCGATGGCCCTGGCCGTGTACAACGGCAAGATGTACGTCGGCACGCTGCCCCTCGCCGAGGTTCACCGCTACGAGGGCGACAGCCGGTGGACTCGCGTCGGGCAACTCGACAAGACCCCCAATGTCCGATACCGCCGCGCCTGGTCGATGGCGGTCTTTCAGGGCAAGCTTTTCTGTGGAACGTTGCCGTCCGGAATCGTCTACTCGATGGAAGCCGGCCGGAACGCCACCGGCGACCGCGAACTGGCGCCCGGCTGGCGGCACATCGCGGCGGTCCGCGCGGGCAACCGCCTGCGCCTGTACGTCGACGGTGCGGAGGTGGCCGCGTCGTCTCCCTTCGCGCGCGCCGGCTACGATCTCACCAACACCCAGCCGTTGTTGCTCGGCGCGGGCGACCACGATCATCTGCTCGGCCGCCTTCGCGAGGTGCGGCTTTACGGGCGAGCGCTCGGTGTCTCCGAGATTGGCTCGCTCTCTTCACGCTGAAGTTCCACCGGCTGGTTGGCTTTCCGCGCTGTCGCGGGGTTCCGCCATGGCGCGCGCCATGGCCTGCTTGGAATCGTCGGCGAAGCGCTTTTGCAGCGAACGCGCAATTGGGAGAGCCATCTTCGCCAGCGGATGCCTTGGCCGCGAAAACGACACCAGGTCGTACCACACGGAGTTGTCTTCGCTCCGCAACTCGACGAGAAAGCGCTCCTCGCCGCACATGGCGTGATCGGGCAGCGTGCCGTAGGCGAACCCAAACCGCCGCCGGTTCTCGGAGGTCTCGTCGAGCACGTACACGATTCTGGCCGGATGTGCGGACCAGAAGCCGAAGTGTTTCGCGGCCACCAGGACGACGGATCCTACCTCGATCCCGGCTTCTTGAGGATACACTTCGGTCCAGCCCGTGGCGAACATCACCCAGCGGCGGAGCGCTTCACACGCCCAGGAGTACGCCTCGGGTCCCCAGCCAATGCGCAGGCGGTGATGGTCGCCGCGAAATCCCGGAGGCACACGCTCGACCCGCGTTGCCCCTTCATCCGGATAGGAAAGGGGAGCTTCCCGTTGGGATTGCAGGAACAACCGCATCTGCTCATCGGTGGATCGTGTCAGGCTGAACATGATGAAGAAACTGTCTCTTCGAGCTTACGACGCGGGAGCGGGAACCGCGAGCGGCGGTGCGGCCTGCCGGAGGAGAGAGGGAATGTCGCTATAATTGTCGAATAGATGACGCTGTCGCCGTGCAATTTGAGCCGCGGGTTCGGCATTTCACTCCTCGCGTTAACGTTGACGCTCTCGGCTTGCTCCGGCCAGGGAACAGACCGGGCAAAGGCCGCGTCGAAGGTAAAGGCCGGCAAGGATCGCAAAGAGGCGCCGGAGTTCGCTCTCAAAGACGCCGACGGCAAAGCGGTGCGTCTGGCCGACTACCGGGGCAAAGTGGTGCTGCTCAACTTTTGGGCGACCTGGTGCGGACCCTGCAAGATCGAGATGCCGTGGTTCATGGAGTTCGAACGGAAGTACAAGGACCGCGGATTCGCCGTGATCGGAATCTCGATGGACGAGGAAGGGTGGCAGGTAGTCAAGCCGTTCATCACCGACATGGCGGTGAACTACCGGGTGCTGCAGGGCGACGACAAGACGGCGCAGTCGTACGGCGGCGTGGATGCCCTGCCAACAACGTTTCTCATCGACCGTGACGGGAAGGTCGCGCACACGCTGGTAGGCCTGCACGGACGGGATGAATTCGATGATGGAATCCAGGAACTGTTGGAAAGCCGTGGCGCTGGCCGTGGCCCTGCTGCCGGCGGCGTGGAAGTTGCCCGCTCAAGGTAGCGGCGTCCTCACGGTCGCTCCTCCCGCGAAACTCACGATCAAGCGCAACACCACGGCTGAACTGAAGCTGACGTGCACCCTGCGCGAGGGCTATCACACCAACAGCCACACGCCCAGCGATCCGTACCTGGTTCCGCTCAAGCTGACTTGGGACTCGGGCGCGCTCGAAGCGGGCCAGACGGTCTACCCGAAGCCGTTGATGGAAAAGTACGACTTCACGCCGAAACCGCTCTCGGTGTTTGCGGGGACGTTTGAAATGTCCAGCAAATTCAAAGCTCCGGCGAACGCGCCGACCGGTCCGAACCAGATCAGCGGGAAACTTCGTTACCAGGCCTGCACGAAGGAAATGTGCCTGCCGCCCAAGACCGTGGAGGTCAGGGTCCCGGTCATCATCCAGTGAGGGCTAGGCGGAAGAGGGTCCATAGGATCTTGACGCCGGCTCTGACACTCGCCTCGAGGTTGCCGGAGACCTTGCTCACCCCGATGCGGCGGGAGTAGCTGACGGGAACTTCTTCGACGCGAAGCTTGTGTTGCAGCGCCCGAATCTGCATCTCGATGGTCCAGCCGTAGTTCCGGTCGCGCATGCCCAGGCGGTCGAGGTCGGTGCGCCGGATGGCCCGGAAGGGACCGAGGTCCGTGTACCGGAACCCGTAGAGAAGCCGGATGAGGAACGTCGCCAGCCAGTTGCCGAAGCGCTGGTGAGGCAGCAGGGCGCCTGGCTCCGCGTGGCCTAGTTCGCGGGAACCGATCACCAGGTCGGCGCGTCCCTGGGCAATAGGTGCGATCAGGCGGGCGGCTTCCGCCGGATTGTCACTCGAGTCGGCGTCCATAAACACAACAATGTCAATGTCGGCTGGCAAGGCGGAGATGGCGCGCAGGCAGGCGGCCCCGTATCCGCGCTCGGGTTCCGGCACCACCGTGGCGCCATGCGACCGCGCGATCTCGGCCGTCCGGTCGCGCGACCCGTTGTCGGCCACGAGGATGACCCGGTACAGTTCGGGCGGGACTCTGGAGAGCGTTACGCCGATCGCCGCTTCCTCGTCGAAAGCAGGGATAATCAGGGCAGGGCTTGCCTGAGCATTCGCGATCATGATAAAAATCGAGTTCCAGCGTCCCTTCGCCTGGAACCATTGAAAGTCAGGGAATGGAAGAAATCAAAGCCCCCCCAACCGCCAACCGCACCGGCGCCGTCCTCGCCCTGACGTGGCTGCGTGATCTGGGAGTCTCCTTCCTTCTCGCCATCATTCTGGTGGTGTTCATCTATCAACCGGTGAAAGTCGAGGGGACCAGCATGATGCCCGCCCTGACCGACCAGGAGCGGATCTTCATCAACAAGTTTACCTATCGATTCGGCATCGACCAGATCGAACGCGGGGACATGGTGGTGTTCTGGTTTCCGGGGGACCGGTCGAAATCGTATATCAAGCGCGTGATCGGCCTGCCGGGCGACGGGGTGGAGATTCGCGAAGGGACGGTCTTCGTCAACGGTCACGCGTTGCGTGAAGACTACGTGCCGGAGGAGTATCGCGACCGTCAGTCGCTGCCCGAGGTGACCGTGCCGGCGGGGCAGTATTACGTGCTGGGAGATCACCGTACCTCCTCGAACGACAGCCGTGCGTGGGGCACGGTGGAGCGCCAGTTCATCTACGGGAAGGCCGTGTTCGTGTACTGGCCGATCGAGAAGATGGGGCGCGTCCGGTAGACGTCAGCGGCGGAACAGCCACATCACCAGCGACAGGACCACGCTCACCAGCAGGCACGTCACCAGCGGGAAGTAGAAAACGCCGTTCTTTCCGCGGATCTCGATGTCACCCGGGAGGCGGCCGAGACGGATCGGAAGCCGCTCTCCCAGAGTCCAGAGGACTCCGGCAACGATCAGGGCGATGCCGAGATAGACAAGCGTCTTGCCCATGCTTCCATTGTAGAAGGGCGGCCGTGAGACAATAGCGAATTCAACCCCAAGCAGGAGGAAGTTTCAGGTTCATGGAAGCAATTGTGCGGTTTCGCGCCGGCGGGTACGAAGGATACGGAATTCGGTCGGGGGAGACGGTGGTCGAAACCGAGTCGCTCACAGCCGGGACACGGGGCCGCGAGCACCGGTTGGCGGAGGTCAAACTGCTGGCGCCGTGCCTGCCGTCGAAGATCGTCTGCGTCGGGCGGAACTACGTCGACCACGCCAAGGAATTGGGCAACGAACCGCCGGCCGAACCGATGATCTTCCTCAAACCGCCCTCGTCGATTATCGCGGATGGAGAACCGATCGTCTACCCGAAGCTGACCACCAACCTGCACTTTGAAGGCGAGTTGGGAGTGGTGATCGGCCGACGTGCCCGGCACGTGGCGGAGGCCGATGCCATGGACGCCGTATTCGGATACACCTGCGTCAACGACGTGACCGCGCGCGACCTGCAACGCAAAGACGGCCAGTGGACGCGAGGCAAGGGATTCGATACGTTCTGCCCGTTCGGGCCGGCGATCGTTCCCCGCGACCGCGTGCGCCTGGAAGACGTCAGGGTCCGGACACTGCTGGACGGCCAGGTGAAACAGGACGCGCCGGTGTCGGACATGATCTTCTCCGTGCCTTTCGTGATTGCCTACGTCACGGCCTTTCTCACGCTGGAACCGGGCGATCTGATTGCGACGGGGACGCCCGCGGGCGTGGGTCCGATGCTGGCCGGCCAGGTGGTAACCGTAGAGGTCGGCGGCGTCGGCACGCTCTCGAACCGCATTGTATCGGAATAGCCCGAAAAGGCCCTTTGCTACAATGATGGGCGTCTCGACGCCGGCAACTCTAGAATCAATGGAGGCATAGATGAAGTTCTTCCTCGACACCGCCAATCTGGACGAACTCGCGAAAGGTGCAAGCTGGGGCATCCTGGACGGAGTCACAACTAACCCAACCCTGATCGCCAAAGAGGGACGGCCCCTCGAAGAGCAGGTGCGCCGCATCTGCGACATCGTGGACGGGGACATCAGCGCGGAAGTGCTGGCCACGGATACGGACGGGATGGTGCGCGAAGGACGGATCCTGGCCAAGATCCACAAAAACATCGTGGTCAAGTGCCCGCTGACTCGAGATGGGATCAAGGCCACCCGCATCTTTTCTCAGGAAGGGATCCGGGTGAACGTGACCCTGTGCTTCACGGCCGCGCAGGCATTGCTGGCGGCCAAAGCGGGAGCCTACATCATCAGCCCGTTCATCGGGCGCCTGGACGACATCGCGACCAACGGGATGGACATTATCCGGGACATCGTGGTGATCTATAAGAACTACGGATACAAAACCCAGATCCTGTCGGCCTCCATACGCGGGCCGCTGCACGTGGTGGAGTCGGCCAAGGCCGGGGCGCATATCGGCACCATGCCGTTCAAGGTGCTCGACCAGTTGTTCAATCATCCATTGACCGACAAGGGCCTGGAGCAGTTCCTGAAGGATTACGCGAAAGCGTTCCAGGAGACGACGGTCGGCTGAGCGAATGGATTCGGGATTGGTTCCTAAGATCGCTCTCGTGGCCGCCGGACTGGTGCTGGCGTTCGCCGGCGTGTTCCTGCTACGGGGCCGCCAGCGGGACCTGGCCGGGCGGGAGCGAAGGCGGCTCTCTCAAGTGAACCGCGTGGGGCGAATGGGAGAGGCGACCATCACCGAATTCCGGGACCACGCGATTTTCTACGAGTATGAGGTCCGAGGCGTTGCGTACACGGCATCGCAGGATGTGTCGGCGCTGGAAGGGCGCTTGCCGGCCAATCCGTCGGCATTGATCGGGAATACGGCCATCAAGTATCATCCGCGGAACCCTGCCAATTCTATTGTTCTGTGTCAGGAATGGAGCGGCCTGCGAGGGAACTCGCGCGAACGTTCACAGGCGAAGGAGGAGGAAGTCGCATGAAAACTCTGTTGACGACGATGTTGGTGATGGGGCTGTCGCTCGCGAGCGCACAAGCCGCCAATAAGTACGGAACGCCGAAGTCCATCGTTCACGTGGTGACGATTCTGTGGACGGCGGACTCGACCGCGGAGCAGCAACAGGCCGCGCTCGACGGCGTCAAGAAGATGGCGGCCGAGATTCCAGGGATCAAGAACGTCTGGATCAAGGCGCCTAAAGTGCAGGGCCGCGGACCGGCCACCGGCGGCAAGCCGGGCCGGGCTTATCAGGCAGCGTTCGTGATCGAATTCGAAGACCAGGCAGCGTTGGACCGGTACGCGGATCATCCGGCGCACCGCGATTGGGAAAAGATCTACCTCCCGATCCGGGAGCAGAGCACGTCGCACCAGATTACGAACTGAGTTAGGATCAGGGGCGGCGGCCCGGGAACGGTTAATCCAGGGCCGCCGCTTCCCCAGGATCGCGGTTCTGACGACACAGATGGAGGGCGGATGCGCCGACTAATCCTTTCGCTTTGCCTGCTGCCGTTGCTGGCGGGGCAGGACAAGAAAGATCCCGAAAAGCTTGCGCCGTATTATCCGACGCCGGAAATGATCGTGCAAAAGATGCTGCAGTTCGGATCGTTGAAGGCCGGCGAGAAGATGTTCGATCTGGGCAGCGGCGATGGGCGCATCGTGATCATGGCGGCCGAGAGGTTTCATGCCAACGCCACCGGCGTGGAACTGGACAAGGATTTGTACCGCCAGAGCATGGACCGGATCCAGGAACTAAGACTGCAGAAGACCGCCCGGATCATCAACGGCGATATTCTGACCCAGGACTACAGCTCGGCGGACCTCGTCACGGTCTACCTGTTGCCTCTCTCCAACGACAAAGTCAGGCCGATTCTCGAGAAGCAGCTCAAGAAGGGCACGCGCATCGTCTCCCACGACTTCGAGTTCCGCGAATGGAAGCCGGTGAAGGTGGAGACTGTCGACGACGACGGCGAAGGCCGGAGCCACACGCTGTTCCTCTACATCCGCTAAGATCAAGCGCAGGGGCTCTCATTGCTCATGCTGCCGGAAATCCCGCTGAACCGCGAGACGATGCTGCGGTACATCTCGCAGACTCGAGTGGTTCTGGCGGTGCTGTCCCTCATCGCGCAGGTGGCGTTCTCGCCGGTCAGCAACTGGCTGGTGATCGCGGCCATCGTGCTCTACGTAGCGCTGGGCGTCTTCCCGTTTGTCCAAAAGAAGCAGTTCGAAGGACGATTCGGCAACGGTGTCCTGTTCGTCGACACAATCTTCTTCATGCTGCTGGCACGCTACGGGTCGGCGGAAACGCTATGGCTGGCACCCGGATTCTACCTGTTTCTTCTCGTATCGGCCGTATCGCTGTATTCTCCGCGCGAAGTGATGATCGTGTGCGCGGGCTGCATTCTGTTCTTTGCCACCTCGCATCCCGGCCCGGCGTACGTGTTGCGGGAGACCATCCTGGTGGCCGGTGCGTTCGCGTGCGCGTTTTCGTTCCAGAAGCGGCGGCTCGAAATGCGGGTCCAGGAGCTGCTGGAGCAGGCGAGCCAGGCGGATGATGTCGCCAAGGCCGCGCGCGAAGCCGAACAGCAGCGCATCGCCGCCGATTTTCACGACGGCCCGCTGCAGAGCATGATCAGCATCCAGATGCGGCTGGAGATCCTGCGGAAACTGTTCGAGCGCAACCGCGACGCCGGCCTGCGGGAGTTGGAACAACTGCAGGACATGGCCAAGTCGCAGGTGCGGGAGATGCGGACGTTCGTCCGGAATATGCGGCCGCTCGACGTCGATGGCGCGGGGTTGACCGCCGCGATCCGCCGGTTGCTGGACGATTTCCAGAAGGAAAGCGGGATTCCGGTGACGTTCATCGGAGGCGACCGGACGTTCTCGGCGGCGCCCGAAACCTGCACCGACGTGCTGTACATGATCCGCGAGGCCCTGCACAACGTGCAGAAGCACTCCAAAGCGACACGGGTCGCGGTGTCGATGGAGAAAGTGGGCAAGCTGCTCGAGTGCTCAGTGGACGACAACGGAGTGGGCTTCCATTTTTCGGGGAACTACTCGTTGGACGAACTCGACCTGCTGCGGCTGGGGCCGATCAGCCTGAAGCGGCGCGCGCGCTCGCTGGGGGCGGAGATGCTGCTGGAGTCGCGGCCGGGGCACGGCGCTGGGATCAAGCTGAAAGTCCCCGTATAGGCGCAATCCGGACTCAGCCTGACATAAGGCCCGACGACCCCTTAAGCTCGCGATACGGTTCGGCTATACTTCGGTGTTCAGATGACTCCGTGGGTCCTGGGTTTCCTCCTGCTCTCTTCGGCCGCCTTCGCCGATGACGCCGTCGCCCGGGGAGAGGCGATTTTTCAACAGCGATGCTCGGTCGGCTACTGTCACGGCCAGGCCGGAGCGGCCTCGCGCGGGCCTCGCTTGCGCGATCGCGACCTCGACCCGGACATGGTGTACCGCGTGATTCGCGAGGGCGTACCCAAGACGGCCATGCCCGCGTTTCAAAGCATGCTGAAAGATCAGGAGATTCGCGACGTCGCATTGTACGTGATGAGCGTGGCCAAACCCGGGAAGCCGGCCGCGATCAAGGAACCGGCCCACGCCGCGGGCGCGAGCAAGCCCAAGGGTCCGGAAGGCAATCTGTTTGACATGCATTGCGGCACCTGTCACACCAAGCACGGCGCAGGCGTCTGGCTCGCCGGCCTCGACAAGCCGGCGGTCTTGCGCGGCTTTGCCACCAGCCGTGCCAAGGCGGTGAAGACGATCAAGCTGAAGGACGGCGAATCGTTCCCAGGGCGCATCGCCTCCGAAAAAGGGGACATCGTCGAAGCCTGGGACTTGACGGACCAGCCCCCGATCAAGCGCTCGCTGGAACGCGCCGAGATCGACTCGATCACACCCGCGGTAACCTGGAAGCATCCGAAAATGAGCGACGCTTCCGCGCTTCCGGCCATTGCCGATTACGTCGCTTCCTGGAAATAGCTGATGGTCAATCGTCGTGACTTCCTGACAACGGCCGCGCTGAGCAGCCAGGTGGCATCCGCTGTAACACCACGCCGCGGCCTGACGCGCGAACGATACCGGGGCGTCTTCGCCTATCCGCCGACGCCGTTCACCGAGGATCTGTCGCTCGACGAGGCGGCCTTGCGGAGCAACCTCCGCAAGCTGATCCGGATCGGTGTCGACGGCATCGTGGTGGGCGGCACAACCGGTGAGTTCTATACGCTGACCGACGCCGACCACCGACGGATTGCCGTGATTCTCCATGAGGAAACCCGCGGTACCGGCGTCGCCGGCGTGCTC
>CAZGUX010000017.1:0-57904 GCA_964529305.1 uncultured Solibacteraceae bacterium
ACGACCACTCCTTCATCCGGCTGACCCGCAAGGACGGGCCTAACTTGTTCATTTACAAGCACGATATCAAGTACCTGTGGGAAGAAGGCGCCTGAGGTGGCTTCTCCCCTGGAAACCGCCGCCGGCATCGCGCGCGAGGCCGGAGCGCTGCTGGCCAACTACTTCGAACGCCGGGTTGCCTTCGAGTTGAAGGGCGAGTTCGACCTGGTCACCGAGGCGGACCGCGCATCCGAACGTTTGGTGATCGAACGCCTGCGCTCGCATTTCCCGACGCATTCCATTGTGGCCGAAGAGACGGGCGCGCACCATGGTTCATCCGAGCATTGCTGGTATGTCGATCCGCTCGATGGCACGACGAACTTCGCTCACGGGTTTCCCGTGTTCAACGTGACCCTGGCGTATGAGCATTTGGGAGAATTGGCCTGTGGTGTAGTCTACGATCCGACGCGCCAGGAGATGTTCGCGGCCGAACGAGGCGGGGGCGCCTATCTGAACAACCGGCGCATCCGGGTCTCGGGGGCCAAGCGGATTGATGACGCCCTGGTGGCCACGGGGTTCCCCAGCCGCAAACGGCATGAGAGCGTCAACATTCACTTCTTCCATCAGGTGGGGATGATCACGCACGGCGTCCGCCGCGCCGGCTCGGCCGCCATCGATCTGGCCTACGTGGCGTGCGGCCGTTTTGACGGGTTCTGGGAGTTCGGGTTGAATCCCTGGGACATGGCAGCCGGCATTCTGATGATTCAGGAAGCGGGCGGCTCCGTCTCCGATATGAAGGGCGCTCCGCACACTTTGACTTCGGCGAACCTCACGGCGACCAACGGGGCAATCCACGCGGAACTGCTCGCCCTGTTCGGCGAGGTCTTCGCGGGCCGGTATCGCTACCCCATCGCCGGCCTGTAGCGGAGCGGAGTCACCGAGGTTCGCGAACGGTATGTGCATCTCTAGCCGGCCGCCGCGATCATATCGAGGGCCGATTCACTCGGAGTAGCCGGCCCGACAACTCCGTGTAGGGGATGACCGCCTCGTGAATCCGTTGTGCCTGGCCGGCGAAATCGGCGTCAACCGTGCACACAACGATGCCCGAGTGGTCGGGACGGCTCAAGTGAAGAGCGATGAAGTGCTTCCGATTCAGGGTCAGGATGGCCCTCTTTTCGGAGACGGCAAAGTCAAGGATCTCGCGATCGGGTGTGGCCCGATTCGATTTACCGCTCTCGCGCACCGTTGTTACGTCATGACCCAGCCGGCGCAGTTCCTGAACCACCGCTAGGGGGAAGTTCTCGTTGGCGTACAGGCGCGCCATTTCTTACGCCGATTCGTTCTCGCGGATCTGCACGTCGATCTCGCCGCCGTGAGAGCGCACATACGCCCAAGCGTTGGCAAGATCATCAGCTCGAAGAGACGGGTAGGAGCGCAGCAATTCCTCCTCGGTTGTTCCTAGCCGCCGCGCCTGTTCGAGAACCCAGACCGGAATGCGAGTGCGGACAATGCACGGTTCGCCGCCACAGACGCCGGGGGTCGACTCGATGCCTGGGAATGCATCGTCCAAGTCCTGAACGACCATTCGAAGCAACTGGGCCTTCTCTGCTCTTGTAAGCGCGGGCAACAACCCCTCGACTTGCCGCAAGGCGTCCATACCCCTCCCCAGTTACAGGATATAACGGAGGCCTGGACGAAATGGCTGCCTCGGCGACTCGTGTGTCTGCTCCTCAACTGCTTTCAAACACAAGCCGCCATCCGGCTCATTTCAGTAAAACGGCGCTGTTCGATGGCTCCGAATCTGTGAAAAAACCGACTTCCGAGCCGCGACCGCGAGTGTGAACCCGCGGGTGCCGTGAAGGCGGAGGCGACCGGAAGCCGCCGCTCACAGCGTGCTTCGCAGCAGGACCGCGGGGAACACGACCGTCGCCAGGCGACTCTCCCAAACATCCTTCGGCGTCTTGCCACTGACGTACAGCAGAAACGGAAAGTCCGGGAATTCCTCTTCGACGGGCCTGCCTTCCGCGAGGGCATCGACGTTGTTTTGCAGGAACACCTGTTCGCCGTCCGACTCGTGGCGGTAATAGTCTCCGCCACGGTAGAGGCTGTCATGGAGGGCGAAGTGGATGCCGGCCGCGGAACCGACGGCGGCGGCAAGCTCAGCTAGGGAACCTTCGCGAAATCCAAACAGAAGACCCATCGTGTCAATCGCTCCTGGCCATCCGGAAATCGTACCGGATCTCGACGCGGCGACCCGCCAAAGCCGGTCCGGTACCGCCGGCGGAGATAGGCTTCCGAGGGCGATTCGCGATGGTGGGCCCGTGGCGACTCGAACGCCAGACCTCTACCGTGTCAAGGTAGCGCTCTAACCAACTGAGCTACGGGCCCGTGTGGACTCTTTATCGTAGCACCCGAGCCCCGCCCTCCGCAAAACCACCATCGCCTGTGCCACCCCACTAGGGTGAAAACCCCCATGAAGGCTTAACGATCCATATCTTGATAAAGATTGGGGAGATTCTGTTTCCAGGAGGTTTCAGGCTCCAGCTTATGAGAATCCAAAGGTATAGCGGAATTCCACACCCAACGAACTCCCTGTCAAATCAAACTTTTCCTGTTTGGATGGTTGCGTGCATAGTTGTGGCCAAGCCATAGAAGGTTCCCGATCACAATAAAGCAGTCTTTAGTTACACCTTTAGCAGGAGGTAGAGAAAATTGAGAAGCCCAACGAAGATGTGGGTCGCTTTGTGTGTTTTCGCCGCTTGCGTGGCGCTCCTTACCGCTACAGCCGCCTTTAGTCAGGAGAGATTCGGCAATCTCACCGGTACCACGACCGACACCAGCGGCGCTGTTGTGCCCGGAGTGGCGGTCACGGTAACCAACAAAGATACGAGCCGCTCCTTGGTATTCAGGACGCGTGACAATGGAACGTACCAGGCTCCCGACCTCGAGCCCGGCCGTTATTCCGTGAGATTCGAGAAAACAGGATTCTCACGGTCCGAAATGCCCAATGTCGTCGTCCTGGTTGGAAAAACGCTGGTCGTCAACGGCAGGCTAGAGGTTGGAGCCCTTGAGCAGACCGTTCAAGTGGTGGAAGCCGCGCCGGTGATTGACACCACCAGCACCATGATCGCTAAAAACGTGTCAGCTGAGGAGCTTGACCGCCTTCCCAAGGGCAGGAGCTTCCAGGGCGTGGCTATCCTGTCGACATCCGTGAACACGGGCCAGATCGAAGGCGGCCTCCAGATCAATGGCGCCAGCTCCGCCGAGAACAACTACTACGTCGATGGCGTCTCGACCACGAGTGTGCTTGACGGCAGGGCGCGCCAAAACGCTGTGATGGAGTACATCCAGGAAGTTCAGGTGAAGACTACCGGCCTGGAGGCTCAATACGGAGGTGCGCTGGGCGGAGTGGTGAGCGCAGTCACCAAGTCCGGCGGCAACAACTATCACGGCGCGATTCACTACTACTATTACGGCAACAAGATCAGTGCGAGTCCCACCGAACGCCAGCAACTCGATCCCAACGCGACCGTCCAGGACAAGGTCTTTTACATACAGGACGAGAAGCAGAAGCGGGACTTCCACGAGTTCGGGGGGACATTCGGCGGCCCGATCATCAAGAACAAGTTGTTCTTCTTTACGTCCGCTTCCCCACAATGGCACCGCGCGTCGAATTTCTACAACCTGGTGGACGGTACCGATTCGATCGAGCGGAAAGCTCACAGGATGAGTTGGTTCAACAAACTATCCTTCGATCCCGCCAAAAGGGTCCGCACCAACTTCACATGGTTGTACACGCCTCAGCGGCTGACCGGTTCATTGTTAGCCTACGACGACATCAAGCCGAACACAATTGTCTTGGACAAGGCCAGCCTGCAGGGCAGGAAGCCTCGCGGCTATAGCCAACCCGAGCAAAGCTACACAGGTCAAGTCGACTTGATGCTCACGGACACCTCCCTGTTGAGCTTCAGAGGTGGCCGCTACTACCTGAATTTCAAGGAAACCGGCATCCCCTTCGACAAGTACTACTGGTGGCAGGCCTCCGGTGTTGGGCTCAACATTCCAGCGAGTCTCCAGCAACCCTTTAACTACGCCACACCCAGCGGGGCAAAGGTTCTTTATGACATCACGACCCGCACCTATGCGCAGGCGGACTTCAGCCAGTTCCTGAACGCCTTCGGGCAGCACAACTTCAAAGCCGGCTTCGGTATCACCAAGAATGCCAACAGCGTGAATGACTCCTGGAACGGGCCACTGGGTCGTGTGCAGGTGTTCCCAGGCCTGTCATTCCGTGGCGACACGGGCCTGTACGGGTACTACTCGGTGGACGATGCCGCAACGAACGGTTCCACCGGCGCGAACATTCTTCACTTTTACTTCCAGGACTCGTGGAAGGTTTTCGGGCGATTGACCATCAACGCCGGGCTTCGAACCGAAAACGAAACGATTCCCGCGTTCAACAGAGCGGCCGCCAAGTCCTTTTTTGGGACTGATTACGCATTTCAGTTCGGTTGGGGCGAGAAACTGGCGCCACGCCTTGGCGCGAGCTTTGACGTGCTCGGCAACGGAAGGCTGAAGGTCTACGGCGGATGGGGCAAATATTACGATTGGACCAAGTACGAATTGGCTCGCGGCACCTTCGGCGGGGAGGTCTGGCGAATGTACTACCGGTCGCTCGATACTGCGGACATCTACAACATCGACCTCAGGAACATGCCCGGCCGCAACCTCTGGACCACTGGCGAGTTCCGCGACCGGCGCGTGCCGGGCTTCCAGTACCTGGACGTCGATGCGAAGCCCATGAGCGCCAACGCCATGAACTTCGGCGTGGAGTACGAGATCAAGCCGCAAATGGTCTTCTCCGGACGTTACGTACAGAACAAATTGAACACCACCATCGAGGATTTGGGCGCGCTGGATGCGGGCGGCAACGAGGTGTACAGTTACGGGAACCCGGGCGAAGGGAAGTTCACCATCTTCCCGTCGTCAGGCGGAACTTGCACCGTCAGAGTGGGTGAAGCCTGTGGTTTTGCCATGCCAAAGGCAAAGCGTCAGTATGACGCCATGGAACTCTCGCTGACCCGGCGCTTCAGCAACGGCTGGTTCGCCGATGTCAGCTACGTTTATAGCCGGCTGTGGGGTAACTACTCCGGATTGCAGAGCACCGATGAAATCCGGCCGCCGTCACTCGGCTACGGTTTCGGACCGAACCAGGTATTCGGCGCCGAAAACTACCGGCCGGGCGGCAACGCCAACCGTTACTTCGATCTCGATGAAGCCATGTGGGATGCCAACGGGGTCGTCGGGCTGTTCGGACGACTGCCAACCGACCGGCCGCACGTGTTCAAATTCTACGGTGCGAAGCACTTCAAGTTTGGCACCCAGGTGGGAGGTTTCTTCCGTCTGATGAGCGGGACGCCGGTGACGACTCAGGTGGTCACCGTCAACGACATTCCGTTCTACGTCAACGGCCGCGGCGACTACGGCCGGACTCCGGTGTTGAGCCAGACCGACCTGCTGGTCGCCCATGAGTTCAAGATGGGCGAAGGCAAGGCCCTGCGCCTGGAATTCAACATGGAGAATCTTTTCAACCAGAAGACCAGCATGTTCACCTTCGACCGTTACAACCGCGAAGAACACTCGGATTCGGCGGGCATCGACCTTCATGCTGTCGATCTCAGCAAGGGCTTCGACTGGAAGAAGTTGGTCGCGGGCACACCGGACGGACAGAATGCGCTCGATCCTCGCTTCGGGAAGGCCGGGATCTTCAATCCCGGCTTCTCCGGACGGATCGGGATCAAGTTCATCTTCTGACCCGTCCGCCCGCGAGCGGCGATTTCGAAAGCGGGAGCGGCGACGCTCCCGCTTTTTTCTTTTTACCAGGCGCGCCCTGTCCGCGGTCTTCCGGCCGTGGTTCGGATAACTCAGGGAGTTGAACCCCTTCCGCCGGGCGCGCTATGTTCGAACCATATCCTCATCCCTCAGGATCTGACTGTGGCCAGCACTGAAGAGAGCGTCTCGAGTCCAGTCCCGTCTCCGTGGACGGCCGATGAGGTACGGGCCCATCTCCGGCGGATCCTCGAAAGCCGCGGGTTCGCGGGCTCCGCGAGGATGCGGCGCTTCCTCGAATTCACAGTGGAGCGGACGCTCGCACGCCACGCCGACCAGTTGAAGGAGTACACCATCGGCGTCGAGGTCTTCGACCGGGCCCCGTCCTTCGACCCTCGCGTCGATCCGATCGTCCGCGTCGAGGCGCGGCGTCTTCGCTCGAAGCTCAAACAATACTACGCCGGCGACGGCGCGCGAGACGACATGCGCGTTACCTATCCCACCGGCGGGTACGCACCCCGCTTCGCACCGCGCGAGGTCTCCGTTCCCGCGCCGGTCCCCGCAACCGTCGCCGTTCTGCCGCTCACCAATCTCAGCGCCGATCCGGAGAACGAGTACTTCAGCGACGGCCTGACCCAGGAACTGATTGTCCACCTGACCCGGATCAAGGGACTCCGCGTAGCGGCCTGGGATTCGGCTTACCAGATGAAGGGCCTCGACGACCTTCGCAGCGTGGGCGACCGGCTGCAGGTCCGAACCGCCTTGAAAGGAAGCGTGCGCCGGTTTGGCGAGCGCCTCCGGGTGGTCGCCCAACTGATCGAGACGGCGAATGGACAGGTGCGCTGGTCGCAAACGTACGAACGTTCCATCGAGGACGTGTTCGCGATTCAGGACGAGATCGCCGTCGCCATCGCCCGCGCGTTGGAAGCCGAGCTTTCCGCCGGGGAAGGACCGCCGCGCGGCCGCGCCACGGGCGCTTCCGGCGTTAGCGCGTACAACTTCTATCTCAAGGGCCGGCACTGCTCCAACCAGCGCAACCAGGCGAGTTTGCTCAGGGCCTTGGAGTGCTTTGAACAGGCGACTCGCGAAGATCCGGGATTCGCCCTGGGCTACGCCGGACTGGCCGACGCCTACGCGCTGCTCGGCGACTACGGGGTTCAACCTCCGGAAGAGGTCATGCCCAAGGCCAAGGCGGCCGCGCTTCGAGCCCTCGAACTGGACGACACGCTGGCCGATGCTCACACGTCGCTCGGGTTCGTGTGCAGCCTTTTCGAATGGGACTGGAGCGCGGGAGAGCGGCACTATCGCCGGGCGCTCGAACTCAATCCGGGGCACGCGCTCGCCCACTTCTGGTACGCCAGCGATCTACTGACGCCGCTCGGCCGCATGGATGAGGCGTTCCGCGAGTTGAGGGAAGCCCAACTGCTCGATCCTCTCTCGGCCATCATCGGCGTGACCCTCGGCGGCAACTACATGATGCTCGGCCGCCACGACGAAGCCAGGCGCGAATACGAGAAGGTGCTCGAGTTCGACCCGCACTTCGCCAAAGCGCACTCAGGCATCGGCAGACTGCTGATTCAGGAACAGCGATTCGCCGAATCGCTCGAGGCGTTTGAGCGGGCTCGCTCGCTGGGAGGCGAGATGCCTCAGGTGATCGGTCCGATGGCGCAATGCTACGCGTTGATGGGCGATGAGTCGCGCGCCCGCGAGATGCTCGGCCGGCTCTGCGAGATGTCCCGCCAGCGTTTCGTGCCGGCGGCCAATCTCGCGCTGGTCTATCTCTGCCTGGGGGAGCGCGAGACGGCGCTCGGCCTGCTCGAACAAAGCGCGGCCCGGAGGGAGACGCAGATCGTGCTGATCAATATGCATCCCGCCTACCGAAGCCTGAAGAGTGAACCTCGCTTCCAGGCGATCGCCAGGCTGGTGGGGCTGGCGCCCGTGCAGGAAAGCCGTACGCTCACGGCAGCACCCTGACCGTCACACTCGACGGCATCTTCGCCGAACGGTACACACGCTCGGTCGCCTTCTGAAAGTCGGCCTCTTTCGCGGTGAAGATCTTGACGAACTTCTGCGGATTGCGGTCCACCAGCGGGAACCAGGAACTCTGCACGTGGACCATCATCCGATGACCGCGGCGGAACGAGTGATAAACATCGGGCATCTCGAACTCGATCTTCGCGGGCTTGCCGGGTTCGAACGCCTCCGGCTTTTCGAAGCTGTTGCGGAACCGTCCCCGGAACGGTTCTCCGCGTACCAACTGCTGGTAGCCGCCCATCTCCAGGCGACGGGGGTTGGGATTCGGATTGGGCGCATTGCCGGGGTAGACATCGACCAGTTTCACGACGAAATCGGAGTCGGTGCCGCTGGTCGACACCCACAGGGAAACCCGGAGCGGCCCGGCGACGGTCAGGTCGCCCTCCAGGACATCGGTCTGATACACCAGCACGTCCGTTCGCCGCGACGCAAACCGCTGGTCGTCGGTCATATAGTCGTAGTTCATCTGCGGGCTGAACTCGGCTCGGTGAGGCACGGGCTTGGCAGGGTCGCTGATGTACTCGTCCAGCGCCGCGGCTTCGCTCGGAGCCTGGTCCGTCAGCTTGCCCGCGGCGTGGAAATAGTACGTGCGCTGGCGGGCGTCGTCGGGCGGCCAGGTGTCGTGGCGGCGCCATTGGTTGCGTCCGGTCTCGTAGACGTAGGCCTTCGGCAGTTTCGGGTCCGGCTTCTCTTTCAGGTGGTGGAGAAAGAAGGGGAACTCGATCTTCTCCCGGTAAAACTCTCCGGTCTTCTGCCCCCAGTTGATATTGCCCACGTACGACCCGTCATGGCCGGACCATTGTCCGTGCCACCAGGGGCCCATCACCAGCATGTTCGGAGTGCTGGCGCTCTGGCGTTCCACCGATTCAAAGACCTTGAGCGGGCCGTGCACGTCTTCCGCATCGAACCAGCCGCCGACGGTCATCATGGCCGGCTTGACGCTCACCAGGTACGGCCGCGCGACCCGCGATTTCCAGAACGGGTTGTACGTGTCGTTGTCGAGTAGTTCGCGCCAGAATTCGATCTGGCCTTTGAAGTGGCGTTCATCGGCGTTCGAGAGAGGACCCATGCGGAGAAAGAAGTCATAGCCGTCGGGTGTGCTGAATCCGAATCGCGGGCCTTGGACTTCGTCCTCCTCCGGACCCTTGCGGCCGAAGCCGGAGAAGAAATTGAACGCGTGCGCGAGAAAGAGCGCGCCGTTGTGGCGGAAGTCGTCCCCGACAAACCAGTCGTAGACGGGCGCCTGCGGCGAG
This sequence comes from uncultured Solibacteraceae bacterium, assembly GCA_964529305.1. Lineage (GTDB taxonomy): Bacteria > Acidobacteriota > Terriglobia > Bryobacterales > Bryobacteraceae > CAZGUX01. The sequence continues at coordinate 9,096 of CAZGUX010000017.1, forward strand.
GCCGCCTTCAGGGCTGGATGCGCCTCGATGGCGCCCATCATGGCGTAGAAGCCGGGATACGAGATTCCCGAGATCCCCACCCGCCCGTTGTTGTTCGGGACGTTCTTCACCAGCCAGTCGATGGTGTCGTAGGTGTCGGTGCTTTCGTCGATGTCTTTCGGCGTCTTCTTGACAGGCACAATCGGCCGGACGTTGACGTACTTGCCCTCCGACTTGCCCTTGCCCCGCACGTCGCAGTAGGCGAAGATGAAACCCTCTTTCACGAAGAACTCCGACGGCCCCAGATTGCGGCGGTAGTTGTCGATGCCGTAGGGCGCCACCTGGTAGGGCGTCCGGTTGATCCAGATCGGATACTTTTGCGCGGGATCTTTAGGCGCGTAGACGGAGACAAACAGCTTGACCCCATCGCGCATCGGCACCATGAATTCGTACTTGGTGTAGTTCGCCTTGATGTACTCAAAGCGTTCCTTCTCTTTTTTTGCGGCCTCCGTGTTCTGAGCGCTCAACGAGAGGGCGAGCAGCGGGAGAAGGAGGAAGGTGCGTCGCAGCATGATTCCTCATCATAGACGACGGCAACTTCGCAGTCGCCGCCTCAAGCCGGGCGGGGGAAGACCTGGCGGTGAACGGTCGCGCCATCGACGTCCCGATGCTCGATGACCAGGTGCTGGTCGCGGCTTGCGGGGTCGACTTTCACCGCGACAAACCCACCCTTGATCCGCAGGAACTTGTGGTAGCGCTTGTCTTCCCCCCGGCTGGGGGGAACGGCATGCGCATCGCTGGCCGGGCCGCAGCCGAATTCGTGCAGACCGGTTTCCGGATCGACCGAGTGATACTGCCAGTGGCGATCTCCGTTCATGACTACCACCCGCCCGCTGACATGATCCTTGAGCCACTGCCGGAACTCCCTGCCTTCGTACGCGAAGGCGGGATTGGCGTGATTGTCGTTCTTCCGCGCATGGTCGGGGCCCACGATCGGATTCGGATTGATCATGATCTTCCAGCGTGCGGTGCTGGCCAGAAGAGATTTCTGGATCCACTGTTTCTGTTCGGTTCCCCAGAGCGACTTGTCGGGCCCGTCGGGCGCGGGATTCGCCGCGCGATAGTTCCGTCCGTCCGGCAGCCAGATTTCGAGTTCAGTCCCCCAGCGAAACGTGCGGTAGAAGGGCTGAGGGTCCTGCGGCGCGGGGACCTGTTGACGAAAAACGCGCCGGCCCTCTTCGAGCGTCAGAGGGCTGGTCTTGCCCTTTTCCATGCCGGGATAACAGTCGTCGTCCCACAGGTCGTGATCGTCGAACTGCCAGTAGCCGGGCACATTGCGCGTGCAGGACCGCAGGGTGGGCAGGCTGAACATGCGATCCCAGTGATAACGGGCGACGCTGACGGAATCGGCAATGGGATCTTCGGAGTCGTAGTAGACGTTATCGCCGCAGCCGAGCAGGAAGTTGGGGTTCCATTTCTCGATCGAGGAATAGATTGCGAAGCCGTCAGGGCGATCCTTGCGGTGATACATCTGGCAGCTCAGCAGCGCAAACTCGACCGGCGCCGGCGATGCCGCCGCCGGCGCGGTGCGGAACTTTCCGGTAAGTGCAGGCTCGGTCCTGCCACCCCGGCGCGCCCGGGTCTCGACGGCAAAACGATACTGGGTGGCGGGTTCGAGGCCGTTGACGCGGAACTGATGAGCGAAGTCGGTCGAGGGGCCGACTTCCTGCCAGTCGAGCGTACGCCGGCCGCCCCGTCCAGACACCGGTTCAACTCGAACACGGATCTCGCCGGCTGCCCCGGGGCAGGCCCCTTCGAACGTCCGGACATCCTCACCGGGCTTGATCCTGGCGGCGCGCGGGGCATGTCCCAGACGCTTGACGCCTTCATCGAGGCGTCGGACCGTCCCGGTCCGGCGGGTCCAGAGGACGGCCGAGTCAGACGTGATTTCGCCCACTTTGACGCCGGTCGCCTGATGGGTGCTATCCGAGCCCTGCGCGTACGCCGAGAGGCCGGCGAGAGCGGCGAGCGCCTCGCGGCGGGTGACGGGAGTCTTCATGGCCACCCAGTATACGGCTCTCGCGGGCGCCTGTCGCCATACGACCCAGACTCCCTTTCTTCATTCGGTTAGCACCTATTCCCTTTGACCCACGATAAGACCGGATACCTGGCGGTTGGTTGCCAGAAGGAACGAGCCGTCATATGAAAGTCGAAAATCCGCGTCCGCTGCGCCCGCCTGTGTCCCCGAAAAACGAGGATTCGCCGGAGGTCAAACCGCAATGGGCGCCGCCCTCCAGAGACGTTTTCGATGCGACCTGGAGGCGGCTTCGACCGGAACCGACTTCCCCGCAGGCTGCCCGGTTTGGCAACCTGAAAGATCAGGCGCCGCTGGCTTCGCGCCTGGCGGGCCAAGGCTTCGCTTCCGCGGCCGAGGTTCACGTTCCCCTCTCGGATCTGGGAAACCTCGTTTCCCGGCTCGGGCAATCGCTTCAAGGACTGCCGGGCGGGAATGGCTTGAACGCCGTCGTCCAGCAGCTTCAGGGATTACTGGCGAAGGCCCTCACTCTGGCTTTGCCGCCGCAAATGAATGCGCGGAGCGCGCTCGGCATGGTGGGAACGGCGGCAAGGGCGGAGCATCTGCTCCACCGGTCGCTCTCCAGCCCCGGCGGGCAAGCCGAGCCAACCGCCGAGATCGCTCAACTGATCGGACAGATCCTGTCCGCGCTGCAAGGACGTCCCGGCCTCTCGCCCCACGGGTACCCTCCCGGCTCGTTCGGGCTGCCGGATCAGAAGCCGTCCGCGCCCGGAACGCCGGCGGCGCCGCCGCCGGTCAGCAACACCAGCAGCCAGGAGCGCGCTGCCCAGGCCGAGCAACTCAAGAAGAGTGGCGCTCTCGGCAACGGCGAGGAGGCCAAGTCGAAGCAGCCTCCGCTCACGGACGCTGAGCGCAAGATGCTGGACGACATCATTGGCAAGGCCAACGACGATACCGCCGTTAACCTGTCGCAAAACGCGAAAGCGATGGGCGGGGCCACTCCGGAGCAGAAAGCGAAGCTCATTCGCGACCTGATGAGCGGCCACACCAGCGACAGCGAAGACCAGGCCATCGCCAGAATTCTCCAAAGCTGCGCGTCCAAAGCCGAGTACGACAAGGTCCTTGCATTGGCCGGTGGGAAAGACGCCGTCCTCAAAGAGATGGATGACAACGGCGCGAAGAGCCTGCTCGGCCAGGTGGACGCCAAATGGGAAACCGAGCTGAAAGAGGCCGCCGGGAAGGCGATCGGTCTGCTGGAACAATGCCAGTCGCCCGCGGAAGCCAAGGAACTCGCGGCTCAGTTGGGCGGTACCGAACTCAAACAGAAGGTGAAGGATCCCGAGCAGCTCAAGCGGCTCGAAGCGGTCGCCAAGCGCTTCGAAATGCCCGCCCTCGCTTACGGCGTTGCGCCGGAAGCCGTCGGGCAGAAGCGCGCCGCCATCAATCAGGCCATCACGAAAAAAGATTCGGACCTGGCCACCAAGCTCGCCGAGGACAAAGACGCCATGAAGGTGGCGTCCCCGTCGGAGAAGGCCGGGCTGATCAGAGAGCTGATGCGCGGGTGGACCAAGGACCGGCAGGATGCCGCCGTCTACAAGATTCTCTCGAGCTGCACCTCGAAGGCCGAGTTCGACCAGGTGATGCAACTCTCCGGCGGCCGGGAAGTCCTGAAGGACATGGACCACGCCGAAACACGGACCAAGATGGACGAGTTGTTCGGCGCGTGGGACCGGGTCGACCTGGCCGACGACAAGAAACGCGCCGGCCAGTTTCAGAGCGTCATGGCCGACCCGCATAAGCAGGCGGAACTTTCCGCGACCCGGCCTCCGACCAACTCGGAAGTCGGCCAGGTGGGCGGTACGTTCAAACCGGAACCCAAGGACGCCAACGACCCGCTGATGCAGCAGGCCGGTCAGGCCGCCGGCGCCGTCCAGAAGAACATTCAGTCGAAGGCGTTCGACATCGACTGGGATCCCCAGGCGAAAACAGAACTGGTGCTGGAGCAGCGAAGGCGCGAAGTGGATGGCAAGCCGAAGCTGGACTGGACCAAGCTGACCGCCGAGGCCGACAAAATCACCAGCGACCCCGACTTTGACAAGAACGTCAAGGCCTTCCAGACGCAGTACAACCAGTCCAACCCGCTCGACAAACTGGATGCCAAGGAAGCCCGCGAAAAGTACGTCACGCTGCACATGGAGAAGCTCGCCAAGGAGAACGGGCTGTCCGAGCAGACGATGAAATCGCTGGTCACCCAACGCATGGGCCAGATCTATCACGAGGGCGCCGGCGAGATGTCCGCATACAGCGAGGCCATCGTCGGTCCCATGAAGAAGGAGCTTGCCCGGATCGAGCAGACCAAGGGGCCGAACAGCCCCGAAGCCGTGGAACTGCGGGAGCGCATCGCCAAATTCGACAAGACCACCGGCGCGTACACCGGCCACTTGGGCAGCGTCGGTGAAGTGTACAAGGGCATGTTCCCCGTGCCGGCGAGCTTCTGGGAAGGCTTTGTCTCGGCATTCAGCTTCATCAGCGACATCGCGGCGGCGGTGGCCTCGTGCATACCCGGTGTGGGTCAAGCCATCGGCGCGACGTACTTCGGCGTAAAGGCGGTGGTGGCCGCGGCCAAGGGCGACATGCTGGGCATGTTCTCGAGCGTGGCGAGCGCGCTGCCCGGGCTCGGCAGCGCGATCGGAGGAGCGGCGGGCGCGGCGGTGAAGACCGCGGGACGGGCGCTGCAGACCGGCATCGGCGTCGGGGCGGGCATCGCCGATGGGAATGTTCTCGGCACGCTCGGCAGTGTAGCCGGCCTCGGCGGGGGCGTCAGTCCCGTGCTGGACTACGCGCAACGCGGCCTCAAACTCGCGGACGGGATCAGCCGCGGCGACGTCTCGGCGATTGCCGGAGCGGCGGGAGATGTCCTGGGTCCGCTCTCGAACAACCCGGCCGTCCGGGGGATTGTTCGCAACCCCGTCGTGCGAGGGGTCGCGCAGGCGACGGGTCAGGCCGTTCCGTTCCTGGACGCGATCGCCAGGGGCGACATGAGCCAGGCCCTGGGAGCCGCCGCCGGACAGCTAGGTCCTTTGGCTGCGGCCAGTCCGGAAGCACGCCAGGCTCAGGGATGGGTCAACGACGGCGCGGCGTTCGTGGACGCCGTGCGCTCCGGCGAGTACGGCCGGGCGCTGGGAGATATGGGTTCGAGCCTGAGCGCGATGGGCGCAGGCCCTGAGGCGGCCGCGGTCGTCCAGTCGTTCCGCCAGGTCGCCGATGTGATCAGCGCGATCGGCAGTGGCAATCCCCGGCAGATCACGGCAGCGCTGCAAGGCCCCGAAGGGGTCCTCCAGCAACTCGCCGCCGGCAGCCTGTCGAGCGCCTTCGCCGGAGTCTCTGGTGCTGCCTCTCAGGTGGCCGGTTCGCCGCAATTTCAAGCAGCCAGGGATCTGACGGCGGCGGGCACGCGATTCCTGGGCGCCGTGGGCAGTGGAGATCTGGCGCGACAGTTGACCAGCGCGGGGGGCGATCCGCACGTCGCGGAGCTATCCCGGTGGCTCGAGTCCGCGCAGCCTCTCGTCCAGTCGATGGCGGCCGGTGGTTTTCAGCAGGCCCTCGACGAACTATGCAAGAGCCCTCTGACGGCCGAAGCGGCCGGCCGGTTGGACCGGCTGAGTCCCCTCGCTGACCTGGCAGAGGCGGACTTCCTGAAGTCGCTCGACGAGTCGCTCGCGAACCTGCACCGTCTGGCGGACATGGGTCATGAGTTGCATCGCCTGGAAGGTCTCGAGGACGTGGCTCGGCAGCTTCAGAAGCGTTTTGAGCAGGACATGTTCGGTCTTGGGCGGCACTTGTTGGACCGATCCGGCTTCAGCGGGCCCTCACTTGGGATGAGGGAACCCGTTCCCACATCCGAGAGGTTTGGCTTGCTGCGGTAAGGCGGCAAGGGTCCAGCCCCCCGCGCGCAGCAGCGCGCAGGCGCTCCCGGAGGCGTGGCGCCGGGCAGGGTTTTATAATGAGTGCCGATGTCTCTTGCCGGACTTCGGGTGCTGTCGCTGGAGAGCCGCCGCGCCGTCGAGATCGAAGCGCTCATTCGCAAACAGGAGGGACTCCCGTTTGTCGCGCCCTCCTTGCGCGAGGCGCCGGTCGAAGCCAATGAGGAGGCCTTCGACTTCGCCGGGCGCCTGTTCGCCGGCGAGTTCGACATGATGGTCCTTTTGACCGGCGTGGGAACCCGCTATCTTCATCAGTTGCTCTCCACCCGCTATCCGGCCGAGCGCTTTCCAGCCGCGCTGCGAGAGATCACGGTCGTCGCGCGGGGTCCCAAACCCGCCGCCGTCTTGCGTGAACTCCAGGTGCCGGTTACCGTGATGGTCCCGGAGCCGAATACCTGGAGGGAACTCGTCGCCGCCACCGAGGACCGTCCCGAACGGCGGATCGCCATTCAGGAATATGGCCGGTCGAATCCCGCCCTGGTGGCCGCGTTCCGGGATCGCGGGGCTGACGTCACGACGGTTCGTGTGTATCAATGGTTGTTGCCCCAGGACCAGGAACCCTTGCGCGAGGCCGTCCGGCGCCTGGCGAACCGGGAGGTGGACGTCGCGCTGTTCACGACCGCGGTGCAGGTGCATCATTTGTTTCAAGTGGCCGAATCCATGAGCCTGGCCGGTAAGGTGCGGGAAGGACTGTGCCACGCGGCGATCGCGTCGATTGGGCCTACCTGCACGGAAGCCCTGGGAGAGTATGGCTTGCGGCCGGATCTCGAGCCGAGCCACCCGAAAATGGGATTTCTGGTCCAGGAGACGAGCGCGCGCGCTGCCGGGATCCTGAAGGAGAAACGATGAATCGACGGGAAGCTTTTCGCGCCCTGATGGGATTCGTGGCATCGTCGCCGCTGCTGCCGGCCGAACCGATGGACGACGATGTCCTGGGTCCGGTGAACGTTCACGAGTTCGAGGCTGCGGCCAAACGCAAGATGCACCGGCTGGCCTACGACTTCATCGCCGGCGGCGTCGAGGACGAACTGACCTTAAAGGCCAACCGCGACGCGTTCCGGCGCTGGTCGCTGGTGCCCCGTTTCATGGTGGACGTCAGCAACGTCGACATGTCGCAGGAGCTTCTCGGCTTCAAGCTGGAATCCCCGCTCATCATCGCGCCCACGGGTGGAAAGAACCTCGTGATGCGGGATGCCGACATCGTGGTTGCGCGCGCCGCCGCCAAGATGAAGGTGCCGATCTGCTCCGCCGTGGGCCCGGAGAAGGTCATTGAAGAAGGGCAGTCCATTCAGTGGTGGTCCAACACGACCGGGCACGCCAACAAACAGGCGGCGCAGGACTACGCCCGGCGCTGCGAGGACAACGGGATTCGCGGAATTGTCGTGACGATCGACAATCCCTACCAGTCCAATCGCGACCGCAACAATCGGAACCGGTTCGACTACGGCTACATGCGGGGCGGCGTGCCGAAGCCCGGAGAGACGTTCAAGGCGGTGAATCCGGCGCTCGCGGCAATGTGGCAGCCCCACATGCCGTCGATGACGTGGAACTACATCGAGTGGCTGCGCAGCGGCTCCGACATCCCGATCCTCATCAAGGGAGTGCTTCATCCCGAGGATGCGGCGCTCTCGGTCCAGCGCGGGGCCAACGCCATCGTCGTGTCGAACCACGGGGGACGCCAACTGGATGGGGCGATCGCGACTTTGGAAGCTCTCCCGGATTGCGTGGACGCGGTCGACGGGAAGATTCCCGTGCTGATGGATGGAGGGATTCGGCGGGGGAGCGACATCCTGAAAGCGATGGCGTTGGGCGCGAAAGCCGTGATGCTCGGACGCGCGCCGCTATGGGGTCTGGGAGCGTTTGGCCAGGCTGGGGTGGAGCGCGTCCTCTGGATGCTGGCCGCCGAAACGAAGCTCTCGATGGGGCTCGCGGGACAAACGAGCGTTCGGACGATCAACCGATCATTGATCCGGCGGATCTGACGCGCTTGTTGTGGCTTGCGTCTCGGGGTCACCTCGCGGGGCGCGAGGCGGCGCCTTGGCAGGCGGGAGCGGCGCCAACGGGAGGCGACTGATTTCCCTCCAGGTTCGGTGTCACCATACGACAAGGGGGATCCCATGGCTGCCACCGGTTTACCCACATCCGACACTTCGTTACTGAGTGCTTACGGACCGGCCAGGTCCACGATCACGGGGGCGCCGTTGCGCGCCGACGAGTTGGCCCGCACCCATGCCTATTGGCGTGCCTGCAATTACCTCTCGCTGGGGATGCTGTATCTTCAGGACAATGCCCTGCTCCGGGAGCCGCTAACGACCGGACACATCAAGAACCGCCTGCTCGGACACTGGGGCTCGAGTCCGGGATTGTCGTTCATCTATGTCCACTTGAATCGGGTCATCAGGCAGTACGACCTCGACATGATTTATCTGGCGGGACCCGGACACGGGGCGCCGGGTGTTCTCGGGCCGCTCTATCTGGAAGGCTCCTACTCCGAGATCTATCCCGATAAGAGCGAAGACGAGCAGGGGCTGAGGGAATTCTTCCGCCAGTTTTCGTTTCCGGGCGGAGTCGGCAGCCATTGCACGCCGGAGACTCCCGGATCCATTCACGAAGGCGGCGAGTTGGGCTACGTGCTGTCTCACGCCTGCGGGGCCGCGTTCGACAACCCGGAACTGATTGCCGCGGCGGTGGTCGGCGACGGCGAATCGGAGACCGGGCCGCTCGCCACGTCCTGGCACATCAACAAATTCCTGAATCCCCTCCGCGACGGCGCCGTTCTGCCCATCCTGCACTTGAACGGATACAAGATCAACAACCCGACCCTGCTGGCGCGGGTCAGTCACGAGGAGGTCGAGCGGCTGTTCCAGGGGTACGGCTGGACGCCCTATTTCGTCGAGGGCTCAGACCCCGATACGATGCATCAGGCCATGGCCGCCACCGTCGAGCATTGCGTCCGGCAGATCCGCGAGTATCGCGCGGAAGCAAGATCGAAGGGCAGACCCTTCCGGCCGCGGTGGCCGATGATCGTGCTGCGAACTCCAAAAGGATGGTCGGCGCCGGCGGAAGCGGGCGGCCATCGGCTGGAGGGTTCGTGGCGTGCTCACCAGGTTCCGCTGGCGGAGGTGAAGAAGAATCCGGAAGCGTTGCGACAGCTCGAGGAATGGATGCGCGGGCTGAAACCGGAAGAGTTGTTCGATGCGGAAGGACGGTTGAAGCCTGAACTCCGCGACCTGGCTCCGAGCGGGAAACTCAGGATGGGAGCCAATCCCCACGCCAACGGCGGCATTCTCAAGCGGGCTCTCCGTATGCCGGATTTCCGCGACTACGGTGTGGCGGTCGAACAACCCGGCGGGGCGGAAGCGGAAAACACTCGCCCTCTCGGCGCGTTTCTGCGCGATGTCATGAAGAACAACATGAGCAACTTCCGCGTCTTCGGGCCCGACGAAAACACGTCCAACAAACTCGGCGCCATCTACGAAACGAGCAAGAAGTTCTGGATCGCCGAATTCTTCCCCGAGGATGCGGACGGATGTGAACTGGCGCCCGATGGGCGGGTGATGGAGATGCTGAGCGAGCACACGATGGAAGGCATGCTCGAAGGCTATCTGCTCACCGGACGGCACGGGTTCTTCTCCACCTACGAGTCGTTTGTCCACGTCATCGATTCGATGTTCAACCAGCACGCCAAGTGGCTCTCGATCTGTAACCACCTGTCGTGGCGTCAATCGGTGGCGTCCTTGAACCTTCTGATCACGTCGACCGTGTGGCGCCAGGATCACAACGGATTCACGCACCAGGATCCGGGCTTTCTCGACGTCGTGGTCAACAAAAGCTCGGCCGTCACCCGGATCTACCTGCCGCCGGACGTGAACTCGCTGCTCTCGGTGGCCGACCATTGCCTGCGTAGCGAGAATTACGTCAACGTGATTGTCGCGGACAAGCAGATGCACCTCCAGTACATGGATATGGAGGCCGCGATCCGCCACTGCACCAAGGGCATCGGCATCTGGGACTGGGCCTCGAACGATGAAGGCTGCGAGCCCGATGTGGTGGTGGCTTCGGCGGGCGACATCCCCACCCAGGAGGCGCTGGCGGCCATCAGCCTGCTGCGCGGTGAGTTTCCGGACCTGAAGATCCGCTACATCAACGTGGTCGACCTGTTCAAGCTCCAGCCCGGGACGGAGCATTCGCACGGCCTCTCGGACCGCGATTTCGATTCGCTGTTCACCCTCGACCGGCCGATCATTTTCAACTTTCACGGCTACCCGTGGCTGATCCATCGCCTGGCGTACCGCCGCACGAATCACAAGAACCTGCACGTCCGGGGATACAAGGAAAAGGGCAACATCAACACGCCCATGGAACTGGCGATCAACAACGAGATCGACCGCTACAGCATCGCCATCGACGTGATCGACCGCACGCCTCGCATCCAACGGATCGGCGCGCACGCCAAGGAGCGATTCCGCAACCTGCAGATCGACTGCCGGAACTACGCGTACGAACACGGCATCGACGCGCCGGAGGTGTCCAACTGGCGTTGGCCGGCAGCCTAGCGGCAACACGGTTCACTGAAAAAAACAACTTTCCGAGCCGCGACCGAAAGGGGAGCGGTGGCCACTAACACGTCACGCTTTCCTCACCGCCACCGCTCGCTGACGAAGCCGTGAAAAAACAGGGACGTTCACCTCGTTTCACGGCCACAAATCGTTGATTCTCCGCGAAACGTTGACCGGGAAACGGGGTGGATGTCCCGTTTTTTCACAGCCCCTGACGCTCGCGGCTCCGAACCGCGGGCCCGCGGGCTGGGTTGGCCAGCAGTTCCGCTCAAACCCGCGGGCTTACGACCGCGGTTCGGAGCGATCCGTCCGGAGATCGCTCAATTCCTAATTTCCTAACTGAACAGCATTAACTTTTGTCTCCGCGCCCAATGTCGCCCAGTGGTCCGGGTCTTCGCCAGAGCACTGCGACAAAATGACGCATTCCCCTCATCGATTTGTGGGAGTACTCTCCGAATTGAGATGCACAGGTGAAGATTCACCAGTCATCGTCTTGCGTGGTGTCATCCCCGCCCAGGAATTATCCCATGATTTCTTCTCTCTCTCTCTCTGTTCAGTCACGTAGCCGGCGATGACCGTCAATGGAAGCGGGCTTCCAGGCGCGACGCGGGCGATGGCAAAGGTCAAAAGATGCCCGCTCCCTTCCGGTCGCGGCTCTGTATTGTCGGCGGATTGCGCACGATTCAGGCGCACGACACGGCATTTCGCCACAAGCTGATCGGGGCGCTGGCCGTGCTCCTGATCGTGCTCGGTGGCGATCCGGCCGCCGCACAGCGTCCGCCTGCCACGGACTCGAGGTTCTTCGGTGTCCGGACGACCCCGATTGTGCAAGGGAACTGCCACCACCGCGACGCCCCAATACTCGAGTACGACGTGGATGTCACGCGCGTGGTCTCGACACCGGAGAATCATTCGCCAGGCGACCCCGGAAAGCTCGTGAACACCGCGACAATGGTTTCAGAGGGGCTGCTGGGAGCCGAGGCGGTGCTGACGATCAACCTCTGGGACAACAATTATTGCGGGTACAACCCTACCTACTGCCCGAACAATCTGCCGGACTATCCGTGGAGTCCAATTTTCGACAGCATCGAGGTGAACGGGTGCCCGGCGGGGCAACTGACCAGCGAACAGAACCGCACGGTGAAGAACAAGCTGAAAGTGCCGGTCTCGTGCCTGAAGTTCGGAGTGTATCAAGGGAACGGCAATCCGCCTACGCCGGGGAAGAACAAGATCCGGATCACTGGCCGGATTCAGGCGGACAAGAACGGCCAGCCGGATTGCGGGAACGATGCGCGGGATCCCTTCATCCGGAGTATCTATCTGGAGATCAAAGCGCTCCACCCGGTTTTCCTGATTCACGGAATCGACACCGACATCTCTACATGGTCCGATCGGGGATTTATCAACACGTTCCGAGAGAAGTTCGTTCCCCAGCAGATGCTTTTCCAGCAGACCGCGACGGGGCCGTTGCTCTCGGGTGCCGGCTGGCCTATGTTTCCTGATGGAGAGATCCCTCGCACCGGGCGATTGGTGGCGAACTCCATTCAAAGGGCAGCAGCCGAATATGGAGCGAACCGCGTCCACCTGGTTTCCCACAGCAAGGGGGGTCTGTGGAGCCGGCATTTCATGACGGATGCGTTGCGGGTTGGCGTCTACTCCCTCACGACGCTGGATACGCCTCATCGAGGGTCAATGGCCGCGTCGGTCGCGGAAGCCGACCGGCTTGGCCTTCGCGCAACCTTGGAGTCGGGGCTTTCTTGGGAACACATCGTCGCCGCCATTGCCCGGAACAACGCTTCACAGCGTGATCTGACGCCCACGGCCGTGTGGGACTACTCCCTCAGGAGAAAGGGAAAGCTACCCAGGAAGATCAAGATCGCGGGCGAAGAGACGAAAGTCCGCTACTGGGCACACGCGGGCGACGCAAACTTGAACTACAACGTCGACTCGAGCAACTACGGCATCATCGAGTGCGGCAGCGGCCCGGCGGACGAGTGCGATTTCGAGCCTCGGGGCACCTTGGGGTTCTATTTTCCGCCGAAGATGTACCGGGTGTTCGAAACGATCTCAGACGTCTGGACCGTCACAGTCAACGGAAAACGTCAGGTGGCTGTGCTTCGGGCGGCGCCACCCGTCCTCAACGACTTCGCCGTGCCGCTGTCGAGCATGACACCGGACCCCACACTAGACAGCGCGTTTTCGGGGCTGAATTCGCCGACGTACTGGAAAAAGAATCACCGCACCATCAAGGATACTTCCGTTGCTTTCGCCGTGCGGACGGCGCTAACGGTTTACCTGGAACAGGAACTCGAAAGCCGATGAAACTCCCACTGGTCCTCATATTACTCGCGGCGGGCGCGCCCTGCTTCCCGCAGCATGGAATCACGGTGGATGTGACGGCGGTGCCCTCCACGTGCAGGCAGGTCACCTTCCCCGAGCCGTGGGCGCCCCCTGGCAACCAGGACCGGTTAATGGGTAGCGGCATCAGCTACCGGTTACTTAACCATGGCGGCCAGCGCTACGTGCTGTTCGGTGTGGAGGACGTCAGTCCAAAGAAGTTCAAGGTTTTGTTTCCGGGAGGCGCCCGCGCGACTCGGGCCAGCGATGATGAATGGAGTCGCGCCGTCCCTGTCGAACAGTTGGAAGTGGAGAGTCAATTGCGGAAGTACAACGCCGACCGTGGAAAGCCGGGAGCCAAGATGTCCGAGGCCCTTCCATGGGAGATCCGGTGGAGTGCGACCCCTGGGAAAGGGACCAAGGCGGGCTGTAACCCTAATCATGGGACCTTTGCCGTAGAGTTCATCGATCGTGCCACCGGGCGCCGGAAGGGCTTGATCCGCGGCTCATACTGCGGCTTCAGTTTTGGCCTGCGACAAGGAGAAGAAGTGTTGGACCGAATGACATGGGCCTGCGACTTCAGCCATGATCTGCTGTCCTTTGTCGTGCTCTGCGACATGAAATGAGGTGACCTCCATGAGGAAGCGATGGATATTTTCGTTCTTTTCGATTCTTTCGTACTGTGCCGGCCAGTCCGTGACTCCCGATGCTTTTCTGCAAGCCGTCGACGGTGGGACACTGCGCGTGCCGGCCAACTCGGCCAGTACAGTCTTTCCGCTCAAGGTGACGGCAGTCGTGGAAGGACGCGATGTCATCCGCGTAGGCCTGACCCATCCTCAACTTCAGATCTCGCTGATCACTCCGGCGAGTATCGAAGTGACCAGCGTGAACGCTGGGTCATTGGGATACGAATGGACTTTGCTGAACGCCGCCACGCCATCGTTGAACATTCCGTTCGCCAGCAGTGCCGGCGATCACGTCCTGATCGGTCTGCCTGCCGGCGCCCAACCCGGCGTCTATCAGGTGAAGGCCAACGCTACCGGCATCGCCACCGACAGCGGAATCCAGGTGACCTATTGGTCGAACTCGGGTGTGCGCGCCGGCGCGGTTTGTGACTCGACGGTCCCGACGGGAAGCCCCATCACGATCTCCGGACTCGTGTTCAGCGGGACGACGCCAGTCACCGGCGCCGCGGTCACTGACACCATGCTGTTGGAGAAGGACATCACCTCCACAACACGGGTCGTGACGTATCAGTTGGTATCGCAGGCGCCGGGACCGGCGGGGGCGACCGACCGCACCTATTCCGCGCGATTGACCAACCTGGTCTCGGGCACAATCACGCTGGCCGAGGCCCGCATCGCGGAGGCTGGCGGCGTGGCCCTGTTGGACGACAGCCTGGCCTTTCGAAATGCAATTGGCGGCATCAGCACCGCCAGCCAGGATACCTTCTCGGTGCGAGTGCCTTCTGGTGAGACGTTCGACCCCTCGACGCTGGTCTGGGAAGTCACCTCGACCAGCGACGCCGGTTCGATCTCGCTGCCCGATTCGGGTGCACAGGACAACGCTCCTGGCGATGGAATTTACACGGGCGTCTTTACGCCCGCCACGGCCGGCAAGTACAGCGCTCTGCTCACGTTTACTGGAACGTCGGGCACTGGGGTCGCTTACTCCCGCAAGGCCGTCGCCAGCTTTCAGGCCGCCGCCCCGGGCGGATCGCTGGTTTCGTTTCAGGATGCCGCGGTTGACGACGACGGCGACGGACGGAAAGACCGCCTGGTGATCACGGCAACCGTGAACGTCCCCAGCGCGGGCGGCTATCGGGTGAGCCTGGTGTTGATCGGGAGCAACGGCGAGCAGGTCAACGCCGACGCCAAGGTGACACTTGCGTCCGGTAGCGGCCAGGTTCCTCTCGCGGTGGAAGGGTCGTATGTCGTTTCAGGACTGGGTGTCAGCGGCCCCTACAAGATCGCTCACATTGCCCTGCAAAAGGACGACGAGGGGTTGACTCCCGTGATCGACGTCCGCGATGACGCCGGCCAGACCGCAGCGTATCCACTGTCCGACTTCGATCGGGGCGCCATTGAGTTGACCGGGCGAACCGCCACGGGCGTGAACGCCAACGGGATTCCCGGATTCGAAATTCTGCGCCTGACGGTAGGCGTCGCGGTCCACGGACCGGCTGGGCCCTGTAACTGGATCGCCACGCTGGGAGGTCCGGCGGGCCAGGAGATCGACGAGATCACCGGCGGCGCTTTGTTAAAGGAAGGCGAAAGCGAGATCGCGCTCGATTTCCGGGGCGCCAAGATCGCCCGCGGTGGGATCAATGGGCCATACAAGCTGAAAGAGATCCGGCTGGAATGCGACGACGCGGACGCGGAATCTCTGCGCTACAACCTGATCGAGACCGCGGCGCTCCAGGCGGCGGAATTCGAAAACCCCGCCAACGACGGATTCACGCTGACATCGCAGCAGACACGGGTCGCGGTGGAACAAGGGAAGCGGGCCCAGGCAATCCTGGACCTGCCGTACACCGGCGCCTTTCAGGGGCCGGTTATGCTCTCGGCAACCGGGCTGCCGGCTGGGGTGACCGCGGAATTTTACGCCAACCCGGTCCGAGCGGAGGGGAAAGCCCTGATCGCGTTGTCGGCCGGCGCAGGGGCCGCCCCCGGCTCGTATCCTTTCACCGTGACCGGCACGAGCGGGTCGCTCACGCGCCAGTTGGCGCTGACGGCGGAGGTGATGACGGGTCCTGTCACGGTTTCCGTGACGCCCACGCTGCGGACCCTGCTTCCCGGAGAGACCCAGCAGTTTGCGGCCACCGTCACCGGTCATACGGACCAGTCGGTCACGTGGCTGGTTGGGATCGGCCAGGGCGCCATCAGCCCGACTGGCTTGTACACGGCGCCGGCCGTGGTGAACGCAACCCGCAACGTCCGGGTAGTGGCGCTGAGCAAGTTGGACATCTTCGCCAAGGCAGTGGCGACCGTGACGCTGAACCCGCCCGCGGGAAGCGTTGCGGTGACGATTCAAGCGACCGAGCCGGGGTTGGCCTTTTCGGTCAGCGGCGCTGGATGCGCGGCTGGGAGTTACCAGACACCGGCCACGCTGCAATGGACACCCGGTTCGGCCTGCTCGATGAGTTTCACCAGCCCGTCTCCCGGCACCGTAGGCCGCCAATGGGTTTTTCGAAACTGGCAGGACGGGCCGACGGCGAATCCGCGCGCCTTCACCGCGCCCCCCGCGGCCACTACCTACGAGGCGGTGTTCGGAGAGCAGTATCGGCTCCAGATCGAAACGAATCCGCCCGGTAGCGTTTACCCGACTCCGTCAAGCGGTCAGCATTGGGACCCGGGCGCGCAAGTTCGGGTCGTCGCCTTAAACTCTGAGTACTGCCACTTGCAGGGCTGGAGTCCGAACGCTCCCAACGGTCTGGTGACGATGACCCGGCCGCAGAACGTGGTTGCCGCGTTCTCCTTCGTGCCGCCGCCACCCGTGACGCAGGTGAGCGTCCAGCGAGGCGAGGCCACCTACGATTCGGGCGCCTCGCGATACCGCCAGACGGTGACCGCCAGCAACAATGGAACCCTGACGGTTGGCGCGCGCCTTGCCGTACAGAATCTCACGCAGGGTCTGGCGGTCGTTCAACCTTTGGGTACCGTGCCCTGCCTTTCGCCGCCGACTCCCTTCATAGAGCTCGGGTTGCTCCAACCGGGACAACCGATGCAACTCACGCTCGAATTCACCGGGCCGGTCGGATTGCAGGTCGCCTGGGATCCGCTGGTTTGGCCCTCTTATATGATGTACTGAACCCCCGAGGAGCCGGGCCTGGAATTGAATGCCCCGCGCCGACGCTGTGTTGCGCAACCTGGTCGAGGGACCGAACGTCAGGGAGGCGTTGCAATATAGTGGCGAAGGATGTTCTTCGGCGACCCGCTGTACCGGCCGTTCCGGGGCGTACCTACGCCCGGGAACACGGCATCGATCCGCCCGGATGTCGCGAACTGGCGTTGGCCTGTACACTCGTAGAGAATGTCGTATCTGCTAGCGCTGGACCAGGGCACGACGTCGAGCCGCGCGATTCTTTTCGATGCGGCCGGGCGCATTGTTCAGGCTGCGCAAAAAGAATTCCGCCAGATCTATCCGCAGCCGGGCTGGGTGGAGCACGACCCCGCCGAGATCTGGTCGTCGCAACTGTCGGTGGCGGTGGAGGCGCTGGCGCAGGCCCGGGTAGCCGCCTCCGGCGTCACCGCGGCCGGCATCGCCAACCAGCGGGAGACCACCATTGTGTGGGACCGTGCCACAGGGACCCCGATCTACAACGCCATCGTCTGGCAGGATCGCCGCACCGCCGGGTTCTGCGATGAACTTCGGCGAGGCGGCGTGGAACCGGAGGTGCGGGCCCGCACCGGTCTCCTGCTGGACCCGTACTTCTCTGCCACCAAAGTGCGTTGGATTTTGGATCACGTTCCGGGCGCCCGCCAGGATGCGGAGCGGGGCAGGCTCGCCTTCGGGACGGTGGACACCTGGCTGATCTGGAACCTGACGGCCGGCGCCGTCCACGCGACCGACCCGAGTAACGCGGCGAGGACGCTTCTGTTCAACATCCGCACGGGCGAGTGGGACGAGGAGTTGTTGCGGCTGTTTGAGGTCCCGCGCGCGATGCTGCCGGAGGTGCGGCCCTCGAGCGGAGTCTTCGGCTCGATCTCGCATTCGACCTTTCCGGCCAGCATCCCGATCGCCGGGGTCGCCGGAGACCAGCAGGCCGCCCTGTTCGGGCAAGCCTGCTTCCGCCCGGGTGTCACGAAGAACACGTTCGGGACGGGTTGTTTCATGCTGATGCACATCGGCGACCGGCCAGTGGACTCGCGGCATCGGCTGCTGACCACGGTGGCGTGGGAAGCCGAAGGGCGGAGGGAGTACGCTCTGGAAGGAAGTGTGTTTACGGGAGGCGCGGTAGTCCAATGGCTGCGCGACGGCTTGAAGATCATTCGAGAGTCGAGAGAGATCGAACCTCTCGCGGCCTCGGTTCCCGACAACGGGGGCCTGTACCTGGTGCCGGCGTTCTCGGGCCTGGGAGCGCCGCATTGGGATCCCTACGCCCGAGGGGCGATGGTGGGCATCACGCGCGGCACCACCAGCGGCCACATCGCGCGCGCCGCGCTGGAATCGATCGCCTACCAGGTGGCCGACCTGGCCTCGGCGATGCAGGACGATTCGGGGCGGACGGTGGAAGAGCTTCGGGTGGACGGCGGAGCCGCGCCCAACAACCTGTTGATGCAGTTTCAGGCCGATTTGCTTGGTGTCCCGGTGGTTCGTCCTCAGGTGACCGAGACGACGGCTCTCGGCGCGGCGTATCTCGCCGGACTCGCCACCGGCTTCTACGCAAGCCGGGACGTGATCGCGCGGCAGTGGCAGGAGGAGCGCCGGTTCGAGCCGAAGATGTCCCGCGATCAGGTGAGTGCGTTGCGCGGGCAGTGGACGCGAGCGGTGGAGCGGTCACGGAAGTGGGAAACGGGCTAGCGGCCGGGTCTCCCGCCCCCGGGCCGCGCCGGGCCACAAACAACGTCGCCCGGCGCCACGTTGGGTGGAATTTGACCGCATCGCGTGGGCGCGTTGTAATGGAAAGCCATGTCCACGACGAACGGAAAGAAACTTCGCAGCCAGGGATGGTGGGGCGATAAGAGCCATTACGAGACCTTTACGCGCCGCGCCTGGATGCGCGCCGAAGGCTTTGCCGCCGATAACTTCGAAGGCAAGCCGGTCATCGGCATCTGCAACTCGTGGAGCGAACTGAACAACTGCAATGCCCACCTGCGCACCGTGGCCGAGGCTGTGAAGCGCGGCGTGTGGGCCGCGGGCGGATTTCCGCTCGAGTTCCCCACCATCTCGCTGGGCGAAGTGTTCATGAAGCCCACCACCATGCTCTATCGCAATCTGATGGCGATGGACGTGGAAGAGTCCATCCGGGCCAACCCGATCGACGGCGTGGTCCTGCTGTGCGGCTGCGACAAGACCACTCCTGCGCAACTGATGGGCGCGGCCAGCGCGGATATCCCGGCCATCGTCGTTCCCGGCGGACCGATGCTGAGCGGCCAGTGGCGTGACCGCGAGCTGGGCTCCGGTACGGACGGTAGAAAACTGTTCGACCTGTTCCGCACCGGCAAGCTGAGCGAAGAGGAGTGGACCGAGATTCAGGGCTGCATCTCGCGCAGCGCCGGACACTGCACGGTGATGGGCACGGCCTCCACCATGACGAGCCTGGCCGAGGCGCTGGGTATGACTCTTACCGGGTGCGCGAACATCCCGGCAGCCGACTCCCGCCGCATGACCATCGCGGAATTGAGCGGGCGCCGCGCCGTCGATCTGGTCCGTGAAGACGTACGGCCGTCGCAGATCATGACGCGGCAGGCGCTGGAGAACGCGGTTGCCGTCGACATGGCCATCGGCGGATCGACCAACGCGGTCGTGCACCTGATCGCGATCGCGGGCCGTTTGGGAATCGATTTGCGGCTGGAGGACTTCGACGCCATCTCCCGCCGCACGCCTTACCTGGCGAACGTCAAACCCTCGGGCGAGTTCCTGATGGAGGACTTCTTCTACGCTGGTGGACTCCCCGTCGTGATGCGCGAAATCCTTCCGCTCCTTCACGGTGACGCGCTGACCGTGACCGGCAAGACAATGAGGGAAAACGTCGAGGCCGCGGTGTGCCATCGCCGGGAGGTGATTCGCGCTCTCGATGCGCCGTTGCACCCGGAAGGCGGCACGCTGGTGCTGCGCGGCAACCTGTGCCCGGATGGCGCGGTCATCAAACAGACGGCGGCGTCCGCGCACCTGCTGCAGCATCGAGGGAAGGCGTACGTGTTCGAGACCTACGAGCAGATGCGCGCGGAGATCGACAAAGACGATCTGCCGATCGATGAGAATACGGTCCTGGTGATGAAAGGCTGCGGGCCGCACGGCGGGCCGGGCTTCCCGGAGTGGGGCCACATTCCCATGCCGAAGACGCTTCTCAACCGCGGCTTCTCCGATTGCGTGCGGATCAGCGATGCGCGCATGAGCGGCACCAGTTTCGGGACCGTGGTGCTGCATGCCGCCCCGGAGTCGGCCATCGGCGGACCGCTCGCCGTTGTGCGCAACGGCGACGAAATCGAACTGGACGCACCCGCGCGTACCCTGACGCTGTGCGTTCCTGAAGACGAGATCGCCAGTCGTCTGGCGGCGTTCCAGAAGCCCAAACCCCACTATGACCGTGGATACGGAAAGCTCTTCCTGCAGCACGTGATGCAGGCCAATCACGGCTGCGACTTCGACTTCCTGCGCAAAGTGTAAGCCGGGCCGATTCGACGGCCAGTCCCCGAGTCCCCGGGAGCAACGGATTGGCTACCACGGGATCGAGGGAGCGGTTTGCAGAAGAAAGGGCATGGCCCGGGCCCCTGATTTCTGTTTCGTCTTCCCGGAAGCGAGTCCTCCATCCGAACCGCGAGCGGAAGCGAGCGGACATGTCGTCCAGACCCGCCAGTGACTGGGAAGTCGCGACGTCGACGCGGCCCTTCCGCGAGCAGAACTTGCAGAACGAAGCCAATTTTTTCGGAAGTGATTGATTTCCCGAGAGGGGAATTGGGTTCGGCGGCGGGTTCGATTGGCTTTGATGGACTTTGCTTCGCCGCCGGGAAGTCGACTTCTCCGGCGGTTGCTCCGAGGGTCCGGCGGACCCAATGCAGGGGGAAGCGGTCTGGTCTTGAGTCCTGGGGACGTGTCGCGTCCATCCTTTGGGATTGATGTGAAGGTGATCGTTGCCATGTCCAGCCAAAGGATACCGCCGTGTCAAGGGAAACCAACTTTCGAAACCGGCAACTCTATCGATTCAGGCTACTTAGAAATTGGCGACCCTTGTCAACGACCAGACGGCCCCTGCTGGCCGTCACCGGGACGAGGAAACAGGGTGGCGCGGACGCTCACGAAACGCCATCCATCGAACAGGGACGCATGAATCCCCGAGGCGCGGGGTCAGTGGGGGAAGAAGGGGTAGTTCTTCAACTGGAAACCAGGGAGAGGGCAACAGTTGTGGGGTCGTTACTCGTGTGCAAGCCGTTAATTAAATTCGAGGGTCGTTGATGGAAACCCAGAAACGCGTTGGACGGCCCCGGTCCTCCCAAGGGAGAGGTCCGAAGCCCGCCTGCTCCTCTTTGACGTATCGGAAAGCTGGAACCTCCGCCGCCAACTGGAGCAGGATCTGTGGCGGGATGGCAGACGAACAGCCCGGATACGAGGTCTGAACAAATATCGGAAGCTCGCATGCGGACGAAATTCCCGCCAAATACTCGCGGAACATCGCGGGGTCCACGGGCTGCATGTCCATTTGCGGAAGTGTAAGGACTCCGGCGGCGCCGCGCTTCTGCGCATGCTCCGCCAACTCCATGGCTTCAAACCTATTGTGGCCAGTTACCCCGATAACCACCGGCACGCGACCGCCGGCTTCGCGGATGATTAGGTCGGCACACACCAGTCTCTCGGAAAGCCCAAGAGTTGTCGCCTCACTTGCGGCCACGGGCCACACCAGACCATGAACGCCACAACGAACCAGGAACTCGACCTCCCTTGCGAGCGACGTTTCGTCGATTCGAAGGCTGTCGGAAAACGGCGTCTGCATGATCACGAACACGCCCCGAAAGGGCGCGCCGTTATGCATGCCTTCCACTGCTGAAGCTCTGGAGTCCATGGTTCAGTCCATCTATGAAACCGCTGTGTCGAACCGGCCCCGATGGCGGCTTTCGGTCTGACGTACTAGCTTCAACGCGACTTCAGAATTCGGAAATTAGCCGCTCGCTATTGGTCAAGGCATCCTTAATGTATTCGTTCTTAGATCCAAACAGCCGTTCAGAGTCGGCGTAAGCGCCCAAGTCGCCGTCGGCGGCCTGCTGGATGTAGGTCTGGGTCGCATGTGCCAACAACGGCTCCGGGTGGTGGAGGAAATTGACGAGTTGCTTCGCAACATAGATCCATAGGGCCGGATAGGTCTTCTTGATCCTCGAGTGCGCCGCCAGGCGAACCGCCGCAGACATAGCCTGTTGACCGATTTGGTCGGATGGAAGTGTAGAGGCCATGGACAACAGGGTTCCGGTCTTTAGGACGAAGTCGCACAACTCCTGGTCTTCGCCTCCTTCCGCCTTCAGAAGTTCCTCGAGCGCTGTCTGTAATCGCTCGCGATCTTCCGATGCGCCACGTTTCCGGTAATTCGCAAGCCACCGGGAAATTGTGGGGGGCGGCATTCGGCAATCCGCCGCCGGCTTTTGGCCCGAAACGAATTGCTTGGGTTGAACGTCTCTTGCCTCCAATTCACTGGCGTCGTAAGCGGCAGCGAGGCGATTGAATCTGCCAATCACCGTAATCAGCACGGGATCCTTGCCTTTGTCGAGTACGTCCGCACATCGCTCACCCTGCGTCTGGCGGCGAAGATACTCCCGGTACGATTCGATTAGCGCCTTGCCAAGGGCCGATGAAAGCTCGGGTTTCTCGACAAGCTTCTTGATGTTCTCGCCAAAGTTCATCCGCAATTCCGCGGTGGTGAAAACGCGATCTGAGGTGCTGATGCGTCGAAGGCTCGAGGCCAGGGATGTGGCGCCCATCGATAGTTCTCCGCCGCTCAAACTTGCCTCCTGGGCCAAGAATTGGAGCAAGGCAGCAGCCTGTTGAACGCTCGAAAGGGGCCGTGCAAGGATGTCGGTGAAGTGACCCGACAGCCGCCTGGCGGTACTGTAGAACTCGCCGACGGTGGGCACGGTACGGTCATCACATGTGACCGTCAGGGGAGGGCGCGGATCATGGACATAGGAAAACAATGTTGCGGCACGGCTGGGCTCGCGCGCCCGCAAGCGGCTCAATAACCTTAGTTTTATCGTGTATCCATCAACCTTTTGTGAAGCGCTGCTGGACAAGAAAACGGCCAACCTGAAGCTCTCGCGCGACGAAGTGGCCGCTGGCATCAGGGGGTACGGAATTGTCGCTTCGTCCGAGCGGTTGAAGAGCGACGCGATGAGTTCGACCTCTCGGCGTCGTGGGAGCCTGTGTGACTCCAGCGCAGGCATGAGGAGATCGACAGCAAATTCGATTCGCATCGATTCGATCCGGGAAACGTGCTGAATGAGTGCGGGTTCCTCCTGCTTCTGAGCGGCAAGAGGAGAAATACCGGAGGCGACCACAATCGTAAACCCAAACCAAACCAAGCATTGCGTCAGAACACAATTTCGCATAGGAGCGCCTCTCTGCGGGGCGAGTCGCGTTCCATCCGTCCGACCCAACCCCGCTTCTAGGCCGACAAATCAGCAAGGCTTCGGCTCGCATTTATAGTTCAAGGGAAAGCTCCACTTGCACTCGCAGTTCTCACCGCCAACTTGGCAATAGTTCGAAAACGCGCTGCAAGCATTGGTGCAACCTGCGGCCTCGACGGTTTCCGTCAGGGCGAACGCGCACATTCCAAGTGCGGCAGCCAGAGAGGCAGAACCCACCAGCACCGAGCCTGGGTAACTCTTGAGGTCTTGATTGACTTTCATCGGGGAGACTCCTTGCCTCGGACACGAGGCGGTGATTAGAAGTTAAAGTTGTCGTCTATCGAGGCTAATATAGACCCGACCTTCTGCTCTGAGATTTTGCCCGTCCAGCGCCCAAGGACTAACCCATGGCGAGAGATGAGCATGACGGTTGGAGTGCGGGAAGTGAACTCGGTGATCTCCGGCGGCACCGTCTCCGGCTGAACGACGAACTCGGGTCCCGCACCGACACGACGGCTGTACTCGGCGTTCATGGTCCTGCGAATGTCGAGCACGATTGGTTCTACATGTTCAGGCAGGCGTCGCGCCAAACTCTTCCAGTAAGGCCAACTTATTTCACAAAAAGGACAACTGCGGTCAGCGCTCAGCATGAGGATCGCGCGAGTTCGTGGAAAAGTAAGCGCCCAGGGATTTCCCTTGAGATCGTTCCCGGCAATCCCAGGGAGCCTGCAGCCTGCGTAACCTGTTTCTGACCTGACTATGCTGGCCAGCTGGCTCTTCAGTCGTAAGTTTTCGCGGCTCAGATGGATAGCGCTTGCCGAAACAAGTACTGTAGCAGCGCCCAACGTGCATCGCAGTACCGACATCTTCAGGATCCTCCATTACTCTTGGTTTTGAAGACGTCCACCTGGGCCGCTCATCCCGCACTAATAGCACTAAGCGTACCCCACCTGCCCCGTCAAGAAAGCATTTGTGGGTAGCCTCTCCATTTTTTGCGGGTGTCGAAATCGAGGAACCTGGCACATGATCTCAACCGCGGCTTCTCCGACTGTGTCCGGATCAGCGACGCGCGCATGAGCGGCACCAGTTTCGGGACCGTGGTGCTGCATGCCGCCCCGGAGTCGGCCATCGGCGGACCCCTCGCCGCCGTGCGCAACGGCGACGAGATCGAACTGGACGCGCCCGCTCGCACCCTGACCCTCTGCGTTCCCGAAGACGAGATTGCCCGCCGTCTGGCGGCGTTCCAGAAGCCCAAACCGCACTATGACCGAGGGTACGGAAAGCTTTTCCTGCAGCACGTGATGCAGGCCAATCACGGCTGCGATTTCGATTTCCTGCGCAAGGTCTGAAGCCTACGCCCGGCGACCCATCCTAAGCGCTTTTTCGAAGTGAACGGGTAGTGGGCCCTATGTGGTTCTGACCATCGTGGTGTCAGAATGAGAAAATGCCGGAACGCGGCACAAGGAGGAGGTCCTGACCGTGCGGCTGCGAGTGCCTTTGTCGTTTGCGCTTGCGCTGGCTTGTTGCGGCGACGCCACGGCACAGCGCATCATCACGACCCTTGCGGGTACCGACTACATCTTCAATGGCGACGGGAAGCCGGCCTTGGCGGCGCCTTTGGGTGGCGTGTCCGCGGTCGTCGCCGATGGTCAGGGCGGTATCTACGCCGCCGATGGCGACAACCATTTGATCGTCAGGTTCACTCTCAACGGAGTACTGCGAGTGGTTGCCGGCAATGGCCTATACGGATACACCGGGGATGGAGACCCCGCCGTGAGCGCTTCGCTGGGGTTCCCCTCCGGGCTGGCGATCGACAGCGCCGGAAACATCTACATCGCGGATAACGAAAACCACGTGGTGCGGCGGGTGTCGCCCGCCGGCGTGATCTCGACGATCGCGGGAACGGCGGCAGGACTTCGAGAGCCGGAAGGACTCGCGGCCGATTCGACGGGAAACGTCTATGTCGCCGACCGGCTGAATCACCGAGTCGTCCGGGTAACGGCGGGAGGCGAGGTAAGCCTGATTGCCGGCGCCGGGACCGCGGGCTTCTCGGGAGACGGAGGGCCTGCCGTGGAAGCCCAGTTGAATGGACCCCGCTCCGTCGCATTGGGTGCTTCCGGGAACCTGTACATCGCCGACACCGACAACCATCGCATTCGGCGCGTCACCCCGCAGGGGGTTATTTCGACCATTGCCGGAGGCAGCAGCGCAGGGTTCAACGGCGACGGCGACGCGCTACGCGCACTGCTCTCCTTTCCCTATGGCGTGCATGCCGGTCCCGACGGCTTGCTGTACGTGGTCGATTCCGGGAACCAGCTTGTGCGGCGGATTGATGCCGCCGGCGTCCTGACCACGATTGCTGGTACCGGCGGGCGAGGATATGCGGGAGATGGCGGACCGGCCACGGCCGGTCTCCTGAACGATCCGGTCTCCGTCGCCGTCGACGGCGGCAATGTGTACGTTGCGGACTACACCAACAACCGCGTCAGGCGAATCTCCGCGTCCGGATTCCTGTCGACGGCGGCCGGCAACGGGTCGTTCGGCGCGACCGGCGACAACAGCGTCGCGTCCGCGGCGACGTTTCGAAGCCCGGGCGGCCTGGCGATCGACCCGGATCGCAACCTCTACATCGCGGACTCGTTCAGCCATCGCATCCGCCGGATCGACCGGGCCGGAATCATCACTACGCTGAGCGGCACCGGCAGCGAAGGGTTCGCCGGAGACGGTGGTCCCGCCGGCGCTGCCTTGCTGAGCGTTCCGTGGGCGGTCGCCCTGGACCGGAACCGGAATCTATACGTTGCCGACACGAGCAACGGCCGGATCCGGCGGATTGCACCGGACGGGACCATCTCGACGATTGCAGGCGGCGGTTCGACAAACGCGACAGACGACAACGTGCCGGCGCTCTCCGCCGTGTTCGAGGAGGCCGTCGGGTTGGCTGTCGACGCAGCCGGAAACATCTACGTCGCCGATGCCGCGGCGCGCCTGGTCCGGCGGGTGGGGATAGACGGGAGGGTGACCATTGTGGCCGGCGGCGGCACGGCCACGGGTGACCGAATCCCCGCCCGTTCGGCATCGCTGATCGCGCCGCGAGGGTTGGCGTTGGACGGAAATGGAGACTTGTATCTCGGAGATGCCGACCGCGTGTACCGCCTCTCGAACGGAACCCTGATCGCGGTTGCCGGCAACGGCCAGGCAGGGTACTCGGGAGACGGCGGACCCGCGACGGCCGCGTCCATTGCCGGCGCGTCCGCCCTGGCGTTCGACGCCGCGGGGAATCTTCTACTCGCCGAGATCGAGAATCACCGGGTCCGCCAGGTCACCCCGGGGGGTGTCATTTCCACGCTGGCCGGCAGCGGAGAATCCGGATTCTCCGGGGACGGCGGCCCGGCGGAGGCCGCTTCGCTCGATCGTCCCGCGGGACTGGCGGTCGACGCGGATGGCAACGTGTACGTTGCCGACAATGGCAACCGGCGAATCCGGATCATCCCTGTTGCCGCTCCGGCCTTTCAAGTGCATCCCGCGGAGCTCAGTTTTCGGGTACGGGCCGGCGATCCCGCGCCGCCTCCCCACTTGCTCCAGGTGACCTCAACGCTATCGGGGCCGTTGTTTCAGGGGTCGGTGAGCACGGAGTCCGGCAGCGGATGGCTCAATCTGTCTCCGATCAGCGGGTCGCTGCCGGCCACCATCCAGGTTCTGGTGGACCTGGCGGGACTGGCGCCCGGCACTTACACCGGGACAATCACCGTGGTGGTCCCCTATGCGGCGCCGCCCACGCGAACGGTCCGGGTGTCGCTGAGCGTGGAACCCGCGCTGCCGCCGGAAATCCGCACCGATCCCGCGAGCGTCTCGTTTGGGTTCTACAGTGGAAGCCAGGCGGCAAGCCGCCATGTGCGCGTGTTGAATCGCGGGGGGGGGCTCGTCAATTTCAAGGTGGCGGCGAGCGTCCAGTCAGGGGGAGCGTGGCTTTCGGCGAGTCCCGCCGAGGGGCGCGTTTCGGCGGAGGCGGCGGCCTCCATCGCCGTAAAAGCGGATCCGGCGAACCTGGCGCCAGGCACCTACCGAGGCTCGGTAGTGATCACTCCCGAAGGTCTCCCGCCGCTCGAGGTTCCGGTGACGGCCACCGTCAGTTCCGGACGGCAGACCATCCTGCTCTCGCAAACCGGTCTGTCGTTCACCGCCGTCGCGGGTGGAGGCGCCGTGCCGCCGCAGAGCGTTGGCGTGCTGAATACCGGCAGCGGGGTGATGGAGTGGACGGTCGAGACCACCACCTCCTCCGGGAACCGCTGGCTGTCCACCACTCCGAGCTCGGGTTCCACCGATGCCCAGGCGACCGACGTCCCCTTGATCGAGATTTCCGTGAACACGGCGGGGCTGAGCGCGGGCGATTACTACGGCCAGGTGCTGGTCAGCGCTCCGGCGGCCGACAATACGCCCCAGATCGTAACCGTGGTCCTCAATATCCTGCCGGCGGGAAGCGACCCCGGCCCGCTGATCCGGCCGACCGGCCTCATCTTCGTGGGCAGAGCCGGCTCACCGAGTCCGGGCGCGCAGCCGTTTACCGTAACCAACCTGTCGGCCCGGCCTACCAGTTTTCTGTCTGGCCGCATCTCCAGCGGACCGGCGAATCTGTTCACGCACGTTCCCACCGAAGCGGCTGTCCTGCCCAACGAACCGGTGCGCGTCCTGGTGCAGCCGAACTTGAGTACGCAATTGCCGGGAATTTACAGGGGCACGCTGACCCTGCAGTTTGCCGAGGGAGGCGCGCAGACCGTGAGCCTGCTGTTCGTAGTGCTTGGGACGGCGACTTCCCAGCAACGCCTGGCCGCGGGCTGTTCGCCGGCCAGACTCTTTCCGCTCGTCACTTCGCTCCAGCAGGA
The DNA here is from genome assembly GCA_964529305.1 of uncultured Solibacteraceae bacterium. Taxonomy (GTDB): domain Bacteria; phylum Acidobacteriota; class Terriglobia; order Bryobacterales; family Bryobacteraceae; genus CAZGUX01. Next base: position 37,140 of record CAZGUX010000017.1, read on the forward strand.
GTTTGGCGTCCGGGCGGGGTGGCCGGTGCCGATCGAGGCGCGAGTGGTCGACGATTGCGGCGATCCGGTCACGGCTGGGTCGGTGACCGCCAGTTTTTCTAACGGAGATCCTCCGCTGCCCCTGGCGTCGCTCAAGAACGGCCGCTGGACGGGATCGTGGGTGGCCCGCAACGCTTCGCGGGAACGGTTGACCATCACGGTGAATGCCGCCATCCCGGAGACCCAACTGGCCGGCAGCGCACAGGTGGGCGGAACGCTCGGAACCCCCGTGGCGTCGCCTCTGATCGACGCCGAAGGCATCGTGAATCTGGCAAGCCTTGCCGGTGGTGGCGTTCAGGCCCCTGGAGGACTGATCTCGGTGAAGGGCGCTCAGTTGTCAGACGCGTCCGAGGCCGCTGGCGGCTCGCCCCTTCCGCCGCTTCTGGGCTCCACCCTGGTGGCCATTGGGGGCCGCGCGATCCCGCTCCTGGCCGTGAGCGCCCAGCGGATCGACGGCCAGATCCCGTATGACCTGGTTGTCAACGCACGCCATCATGTCGTGGTTCAAAGAGGCGGGGAGATCTCGGCGCCGCAGGAGATCGTGATCGCTCTGGCGCAACCGGCCGTATTCACAGCCGACGGCTCGACTTCCGGTCAAGGGTTGATCTATCGGCTCACGGAAGGTGGGGAGGTCCTGGCGGACAGCACGAGTCCGGCCGCGCCCGGGGAGACCGTGGTTCTTCGCTGTACGGGTCTGGGCGCGGTCGATCCTCCGGTCGCCGCGGGCGAGGCTCCACCCGCCGAGACCTCTGCCCGCGTCGTCGCGCCCGTCGCGGTTCTGATCGGCGGTATCGAGGCCACCGTATCGTCAGCCGCTCTGCACCAAAACTTGCCAGGCGTCTATCTGGTTCGCGCCGTCGTTCCCCAAGGGGTCGAGGCGGGTGCTGCCGTGCCGGTGGTCGTAAGGGCCGGAGATTATCGGAGCCTGCCGGTTGCGATGGCGATCCGTCCGTGACCGGCCGCTGCCTCACGGCTGCGAGTTCGACTTCTTGCGCAACGTCTGCATGCGCTTGCTCACGGCGTCGCTGCGCAGTTCCCGAAGCGCGTCCGCGGCGATCCAGCGGGCGGCCTTCGAATCGAGCGCTCGAATCTCTTCCGCCGTCCGGATGGCGGCCTCGTGCAGCGCCGGGCTGCGCTTGCCGATCTGGCGGAGCGCCCAGTTCACGGCCTTGCGAACGAAGTTCCGCTCATCGGTCGCACCGCGCTTCAGGTGGGGCAGGAACTTCAGCAGGCTTTTGTCGCTCGCCTTCTTGTCGTGCACGGCCAGTTGCGTGATGAGGACGTACCCGGCGCGGCGGACGAACTCTTCCTTGCGGCGGCTCCACTCCACGGCTTTCCGCCAGGCCAGTGGAGTCTTGTGGAAGAGGTTTCCGCAAAGAGCGTCGCAGACGGCCCAGGAATCGATCCCGGCGGCCCAGCGGTCCATGGTCTGTTCGGTGATCGCGGCCGGATCGCCCACAAGGCTCGCCAGGATGCGCGCTTCGTGATAGCCCGTATTCCACAGCGCCTCGGCCAGCGCCTGATCGCGCTTCACGCGCTTTGCCATAGCCCGCAGCTCCGGCATGACGACACCGAATGCCTTATCGCCACAGACCTTGTAGCGGCGCATACCGGCGACGTTGGCGGGATTGCCGAGTCGTTCGAGTTCGGCAAGTATCTCTCCGATCTTCATCGACTAAACCTCAATCCGGTCCACGCTGACTCCCCTTGGCTCCAACCCGCGGGGGTACACCCGCGGGTTGCAGGCTGTCTTTTCTTGCAGGCTCTAAAGCCCGCGGGTTCTCTGTCATACCCGCGCCTCACAATCCGTGCCGCGACCGTCAGCGGTGGCTGGCCCGATTGTCAGTGTGGCAGAGCCACCAACGTCAGAAGTGACCTCTCAGCTCGCCAAACCGCTCCACACGCAACACCCTGCCGCTGCCCGGAACGATTTCCTGCTTCTCCAGCGCCCATGTGTGGGCGTGCGGCACGAACACCGCGTTCAGGCCCGCCTCCAAGGCCGGGTTGATATCCGATTTCGGACTGTTCCCAATCATCCAGCTCCGCTCACGCTCAAAATGCAGGTCCCCTGTTAAGGACTCGTACGCCGCGCGGTCTTTCTCCTTCACAATCGCCGTGTGACCAAAATAGATGCCCAGCCCCGACCGGTCGATCTTCAGCTTCTGCTCTTCCGCATGACCTTTGGTGAACAACACCAGGTCATGCCGCGTCACCAGGTAAGCGAGCGTCTCCTCCACTCCTTCGATCAGCTCCATGGGAGCGTCCAGGATGCGGGTCGCGAAACGCATCACGCTCTGGAGATCCCCGTCGCCGATCTCGCGTTCGCACAGATGCTGGTAGCACTGCTGAAGATTGCGTCCGAAGTTCAGCGAGCCGTATCCGTGCACTTTCGCGTTGACCAGTTCAATCTCGTCCAGAACCGCGCGAATCTCCGGCGGGGATAAAGATGAGTGGTCCAGAAAGTCCACGAAGTCCGCGAAGGCCCTCTCGAAATAGACGTTGTTCTCCCACAACGTGTCGTCCGCGTCGATGATGAGGTGTTGGCGAGTCATTTGGTTTCACGAGGGGCTAAGCGGAAGGGAATCTCGACCACCGCGTCCAATTCCACGGGAGCGCCATCGCGCGCGGCGGGCTCGAACTCCCATTTGGAAAAAGCGGCCACGGCGCCGCGATCCAGGCGCTCATCGACGCCGCGCAGAACACTCACATACGTCACGGTTCCGTCCCTGCGGATCACCGCCGAGAGGCGCACGCTGCCTTCCACGCGCTCCTCCATCGCCGTAACCGTGTAGACGGGATCCACCTTGTGTTTGGGCACCGGCGCGACCAGGCCGCCGCGAGCCTCGGGATCCCGCTCGGCGAACCACATCAGCCAACTTCCCGAGTAGCTCGTCACGTTGGGAGCCTGAATCACCAGCGAGTAAACCGGCCGGCCGCGAAACTGCGGCGTGGGGGCCGCCGACACGCGCGTCGCCGAACTTTTCCCGCGGGTTTCGGTTTCGATGACCTCTCCCCGCCGTTCCGCCGCGAGCGCTCGCGCCACCACCTGTAGGTTCTCCCGCGAAGCCGGCGCGGCCTGAATCGCCGCGAGCGGGATGGCCGATGCCGGCGGACGCCCGGTCGAGTCCCGGATCATCAACCCGGGCAGGGAGACGCGCGCCGAAAGAACGGGCGCACCGTCACCGCCCTTCTCTGACGGATTCGGGCCGGCGGAGAAATCTCCGGCCTTCGAACCCTGGGGGAGGACTGGCACGTCCTTGGCGGCCGGTGTCAGGCTGATCACCGCGGCGGAGAGATTCGACTCGCCCGCGGGCAACTCGGGCGCATCCGCAAGCTGCGACATCCCGGCGGCCGGCGCTGTACCCTGGGGCGACGGCGGCGCCGAAAACGCCCGCCCGCGGGCGGCCACGCCGGTTTCCGGTAGAAACTCCGTTTGCACGGCAAGCGCCGCCGCGCCTAGGGCGGGTGCGCCTGCCACGGACAATTCCGTTTTGCCCGGCGCTACGCCCGGTGGAGCGGCGAAGTCTTTTCCGCGAACGCGGGCCGATTCGATCGGCAGCACCCCGGCAGGATCGGTTCCCACGATTTTGGGCGGCGGCGGCAGAGTGAGCTTGGCGGCCTCGACAGTCCGGCGGGGTGGCGCCTCGAACGCCCGAGGCCGCATCCTGGCCGCCGGCAAGGCCAGTCCGGTTTGGTCCGTAACCGCTGCCCGAACCTCCGGCGCGTTTTCCAGCCGCAGTTCCCGTCGGGTCTCCACCGCCTTGGGCCGAGGAGGCTCGAACCGCCGGCCTTTCACCCGCGGGCTCGGCTCGTCCAAGGGCCGCGCGTCACGCACGTCCGGGCGAATTTCCGGCGGAGCTGGCAACTCCGCGGCACGCGTCTCTGGGGGCGCCGGCGGCGGCACAAACAATTTCGGCTTCGCGCGTTCCGCCGGCGGCTTGACCTCGGGTGCTTCGAACGCCAACAGATTCGGCGCTTTCAACTCCGCCTTCTGCTCGAGTTTCGGCGCCGGCAGCCAGGTCATCTGCCGGGCCCTGGGAGCCTTCTCCGGTCGTGACACGATCGTTTGCTGGTTTCGCGCCGCGGTCCTCGGCGGCTCTTCCCTGCCTTTCGCCTGCGGCGACACCTCCGGCAGCTTCCGGTCGAACCGGTACCAGATCAGCTTCTTCGCGTTTGCCGTGAACACGGTCTCGAACAGAGACTTTGGTTTTGCTGGCGGCTTGGAGGTTCCCGGGTCAACGATCGCGAACGCGAAGAACGCGGCGTGCGCGGCAAGCGAGAAGCTCAGGGGTCCGAGGCGGGGACCGCGCCGTTCCAGCAGAGGCCGGAACAAGCTCGATTCGTCGTACAGCCCGGTCACGGCATCACAGGTTCGGCACGCTCCGTCCGTGCCCGTTCAGCGGCGCCAGTTTTTGCATGCGGTCGGTCTCCCGCACTTTCGGAATGAAGCTCGTGAAGAACTGCGTTACCTGCTTTAGCCGCGAGTCCTCCGACCGGTCCCGGAGCAGCATGTGGAGGAAATCCAGGTCCGGCAATCCATGGGCGAGTTGAAAACTCAACTGCGGATCGGAGAGTTGAGGATCCCCGTAGGGCCGAGGCACCTCCAGTTCCAGAAATCGCCGATACTCCTCGAGCGCCTGCATCCGCAGCGCGTGGGATACGGGCGCCGGATCGTCATCGTCAAAAAATTCCACGTCCGCTCGAAGAAACGCGCCCTCCGTGTCCACATGAAGGATCTGAAACCGCCGGACCCCGATCGTCCGGACGTCCATCCGGCCGTCTTCGTACTCTTTCAGGACCTCATCCACCCGAACGCTGCAACCTGCGCTGGCGATGCCGTTCTCCTTGGCCAGCACGATTCCGAATTCCGACTGGTTGCGGATCGCCTCGCCGATCATCTGTTTATAGCGTTCTTCGAAGATATGCAGAGGCAAGGCGGTCCGGGGAAAAACGACAACCGAGAGCGGAAACAGAGGCAAGGCCTGCGCCTGCATGGTACCATTATGCCTCTTCGCCTTCGACGGCTTTGAAGTTTGACGGCAGATGGATCTCAGGGATCGAGTCGCGTTGATCACAGGCGCTTCCGATGGGCTGGGGGCGGCCACCGCGCGCGCCCTGGCGCGCCGGGGCGTTCGCCTGGCCCTGGTTGCCCGCACCGAATCCAAGCTTCGCGAGGTCAGCCCGGACGCTCTGACGCTGGCCGGTGATCTGACCGACCCTGCCTTCCGTTCCACCCTCTGCGCTCGTGTCGTCGATCACTACGGGCGTCTCGACATTCTGGTCAATAACGCCGGCGTCGGACTCTATGCGCCTTCGTGGCGCGCGCCGCTCGATGCGACACGCGCCATGTTCGAACTCAACTGGTACGCGCCGCTCGAACTGATTCAGCAGGCCGTACCGCACATGCGGGAAAGGCGCTCCGGCATGATCGTGAACATCGGCTCCATCGCGGGGCAGATGACGCTGCCGTGGTTCACCCTCTACAGCGCCAGCAAGTCGGCTCTGGGCGCCCTGAGCGACGGCCTTCGAATGGAACTCGCCTCCAGCGGAATCCGTGTGATGCTGGTGCTTCCCGGCTATATGAAAACGGGTTTCCAGACGAATGTCCTGAGCGGAACGCCTCCGCCGCGCCTCGTCAGCGGAAAGCGCTTTGGCGTCACGGCCGACGAGTGCGCGGCGGCCATTGTGGCCGGCGTGGAACGCGACGCCTGTACGGTGGTCGCCCCTTCCACGGGGCGGTGGATGGTCTGGCTTTTCCGTCTCGCACCCCGGCTGGTCGAGGCCCAGCTTCTCCGCATACAACAATCGAGCGAGGGATCCCAGTGATTACCAAGCTCAAACGAACGCCGGGTATCTACATGGTGGGCTTCATGGCCAGTGGCAAGAGCACCATCGGCCGCCTGGTGGCCGAACGCCTGGGCTGGGCCTTCGCGGATGTGGACGACGACATCGAGGCCCGGCAGCAGATCTCCATCTCGGAGATCTTCGACGCTTTGGGCGAACCGGTCTTTCGCGACATCGAGCACGAAGCCCTGCTCGCCCGCGTCCGGGAGATCGAGCGCGGCGTCCCCTGTGTTCTCGCGCTCGGCGGAGGGGCCTACGCGCAGACGCGCAACTTCGAACTGGTTCGCGACAACGGGGTCACCATCTGGCTGGATTGCCCGTTCGAAATGGTCGAGCAACGGGTGGCGAAGGCCACTCATCGCCCCCTGGCGCGCAACGCCTCCAAGTTTGCGGAACTCTACGCCGCGCGCCGCGAAGCTTACGCCCGCGCCGACTACCGCATCGAGATCACGAGCGACGACCCCGAGGTTACGGTCGGGGCCGTCCTGGCCCTGCCCTTTTTGAGATGAAGCGCTGATATGAACCTGCGGAAACCCGCCCTCTCCATTCTTCGCGCCGCCCTGGCAGCGGCGGACCCCGCGGAAGCGATCGGCCGCCACCTTCACGTTGACGGCGAGACCCTGCGGGCCGGCAAACTCCGCTTTCGCCTCGACCGATTCCGGCACGTCTATGTGGTCGGCGCGGGGAAGGCCGCCGCCACCATGGGCAAGGCCATCGAGAAGAAGTTGGGCTCCCGCATCACCGGCGGGCACCTCAATACCAAGTACGGGCACACCGCCAAACTGAAACGCATCCGCCTCCAGGAGACCGGCCACCCCGTGCCCGACCTCGACGGCGTCGAGGGATCGCGAGAGATTGCCCGCATCGTGACGGCGGCGGGCGCCGACGACCTCATCCTGTGTCTCTTCTCCGGAGGCGCCTCCGCGCTCATGCCGCTTCCCGCCGAGCCGGTGACTCTCGCCGAGAAGCAGGAAACCACCAAATGGCTGCTCGCCTGCGGCGCGAACATTCACGAGATCAATGCGATTCGCAAGCACATCTCGGCCATCAAAGGCGGTCAGCTTGCCCGGCTTGCGGCGCCCGCAACCGTCATCTCGCTGTTGCTCTCCGATGTCATTGGCGACAATCTCGATGTCATCGGTTCAGGGCCGACAGCGCCTGACTCTTCGACGTTCCGCAGCGCCAGCGACATTCTGGACAAATACGCGCTGCGGGATCGCGTCCCGGCCTCGGTTCGACAGCGCATCGAAAGCGGCGTGAACGGAGACCTCCCGGAGACTCCCAAGGCGAGCGACCCCGTGTTCGGGCGAACCCACAACCTGGTGATCGGGAGCAACCGCCTGGCGGTCGAGGCTGCCGCCCGGAAGGCCCGTGAATTGGGCTTCCGCCCGCTCGTGCTGTCGACCTTCATCGAGGGAGAGACCCGCGATGTCGCCCGCATGCACGCGGCGATTGCCAAACAGATCGTGGCCACTGGAGAGCCGGTGAAGGCGCCCGCCTGCGTCATCACCGGCGGAGAGACGACGGTCACGCTACGCGGCGACGGCAAGGGGGGCCGCAACCAGGAGTTTTGCCTTGCCGCCGCGATCGATCTGGCCGGCCTCGACCGCGTGTTTGTGCTCAGCGCAGGAACCGACGGCACCGACGGCCCCACCGACGCGGCTGGCGCGATGGCCGACGGCTCGACCCTCGCCCGCGCAGAACGGGCGGGTCTCGGCGCCGGCGACTTTCTCACCCGAAATGATTCCTACACCTTCTTTGACGCCATCGGCGACCTGGTGAAGACCGGACCCACGGGCACCAATGTCATGGACGTCCGCCTGTTGTTGGTCGCCTGACGGTCTCAGGCGATGGTCACGGTCTTGCCTCCGCCGGAGGCGTCGTAGAGCGCGAAGACCGTCTTGAGAACGCGTACACTTTCTTCGACCGGAATGGCCGGCGGATCGAGGCCTCGTGCGATTCGGACAGCCGACTGCAGGAGCGGCATGTATTGGTTGCTGAGATACGCCGACTGGTCAACGAATACCTGTTTCTCGCCGCCGTTGATATACCACTGGAGCGGTTCTCCCTGGTTGAGGCTGAACCGCAGCCACCCGTTCGCGCCGTAGAGCAGGAAGTGGCTCTGATAGCCCTGGTCGAGATAGCAGGAGGACTGGAAGCTGCCGACCATCCCGCCATCGAAATCCAACGCCGCGACGTTGGCGTCATCGACCTCCACCGGTTGGCCGCCCACATTGCGGGAGAAGCCGCACAGGCGCGTGATCTTCTGTCCGGTGATGTGCTGAATGATGTCGATGTAGTGGACGCCAACGGCCATCAGGTAGCCCCCGCCGGCCTGCGATTTGCTCGCGCGCCAGGAACGCTGGAACTCCGGCTTCGTGAACCGCGCCTGGTCCCCGATGATGTAGGCGTCGACGGAGTACAACTTGCCAAGCTGCCCGGAGCGGACCAGTTGCCGCGCCTTCTCGACGATGGGGCTGTAGCGGGTGGCGAACGCCAGCATCAGGTGCCGGTGGTTTCTCCGCGCGATCTGTGGTAGCGGCTCGAAATCGCTAAACCGGGCGCAGGGATGCTTTTCCGAAAGCACATGGCAGCCCGCCTCCAGCGCCATCCGCACAGCCGACGGCATGTGATGGGCCTCGAGGGTGACCAAGGCAAGATCAGGCCGGAAGGCGCGGAGCATTTCCGAGGGGTCCCGGTAAGTACGGAGGGATCCGCCCACGACGCCGGAGGCTTTTTCGAAGGAGCCCCCCGTGGAGTCGGCCAGCGCGACCGCCCCGATTCCTTCACACTTGGGGACAGCGGCCAGGTAGAGATTGAGATGCGATCCGGTCGGCTCCGTGATGATGCCGAGCCGGACCGGAGGACCTGGCGCTGCCTGAAGCCCGGCGGCGGCGGTGGTGGTGAGAAAGGTTCTGCGTTTCATCGGAGTCAGGCGATCCTTTGGGCAATACCGGTGTTGGCCGCTTGATAGGCAGCGAAGACGACCTTCATGACATGCAAGCCCTCGGCCGTGGTCATGAAGGGCTCCGCGAGACCGCGGGCCACGTCCAGAAAATTGGTCGTGATGGCGACATAGTCGTCGGTCTGACTGGGAGTGGGCACCTTGGTCACGCCCCTGGGAGCGTCCGGGTGAGTTGACAAATACTTCAACGGCGGGTTGCCAGGCAGGTCGATGCGGAGCCAGCCCTTGGAACCCCACAGGACGATCTTGTTGTCGTAGCCGCGATCCAGATAATAGCCGGTGTTGAGCGTGCCGACCATGCCTTTGCTGAATCCGAGGGTCACGACCGCGGCGTCCTCCACCTCGATAGGCTGGCCGCCGACATTGCGGGTGAAGCCTGCCACCTGCGTGATGTTGTCGCCGGTGATGTACTGGATCAGGTCAAGATAATGGATGCCGTGAAAGATCAGTTTGCCTCCGCCCGCCTTGGATCGGAAGGACAGCCAGGACTGATGGTAGGCCGGACGAGTGAGGCGGGTCTGGTCGCCGATCCAATTCAGGGTCGTGCCGTAGGGGCGGCCGATGTAACCGTTCCGCACAAGTTCCCGGGCTTTGACCGCGGCGGGGTGGCGGCGGGAAGCGAAGCCCATCACCAGATGAAGCTTTCGTGAGTCCGCGAGGCGAGCGACACGTTCGTAATCTTCCAGGTTCACGCAAGGCGGCTTCTCGGTCAGGGTGTGGGCGCCGCTTTCGAGGGCGGCGGCGATCCGCTCCGGAGCGCGGTGCGCCTCCACCGTAACCACCACCGCATGCGGCCGCACTTTGGCCAGCATCTCCTGGTAGCTCGAGTAGGTCTGGAGCGTGGCCGCGCGAGGCCCGAGGGTCTGCTGGGCCTGCTCGAACATCTTGCCCGTTTCGTCCGCGATCGCCACATATTCAATGCCTTCGTGAGTGGCCAGCCGTCTCAAGTAGCCCTTGAGGTGACCGCCGGTCGCTTCCGTGATAATGCCGACTCGAATTGATTGGTTCATTAGAGGTTCCTTCGAAGGTACCGTTCCTAAGCCACCGGTTGAGATTTGTGTGAACGGCCGCGGGATCGCCGGGCAGACTGCCAAGTGAACCGCATGGTCGCTACACCGCCTCCCCGGCGGCGGCGCGCTCGATCGCCTCGCGGCGCTGAATCCCTACCGCCAAGCCGTGCACACTGAGGTACCCGTGGTCGTGAAACCTGGACAGGGTTCGCTCGACGACATGTTTCCCGGCATGAAGCGATGCCGCGAGTTCTTCGAGGGTGCCGGCAATCACGAAGTGATCGGCCCCGGCTCTCCGGCTTTCGTCCAGAAGACGGCGGGCCAGCCGTTGAGCGACGCTCTCGAGGGTGATGCCCTCGAACAACTCGAGCAGGTTACGCAACCGCCGGCCCACCGAGGCCAGGACCTTCAAGGTGACCTCCGGGTGATGGCGGCAGAAATCTCGAAATTCGTCTTTGCTGATGAAGTATGCGACCACGGGCTCAACCGCGGAAACCGAGGCCGGATACGGACCCTCATCAAACAAGGGCAGTTCGGCGATGGTCGCCGGAGCCGATTCGACCGCCAGCGTACCTTCCATTCCGTTCGCGGAACGGCGGAAGATCTTGACCGAGCCCGATGCGATCAGAAACAGCCCATCACAGGGCGTTCCTTCCTGGAAGATCGTCGACCCGGCAGCAAACAGCCGCTCGGTCATCAAGCTGCTAAGGCGAGCGGCTTCCTCGGCATCCAGGCCCGCAAACAACGGCGCGCGGGAAATCACTTCCAGCTTTGGCGGCATCGGTACACTCTGCCCATCGTACAACCTGTCAGCGAACGGCCACAGTCACGCCCTCCTGGCTGGGCCAGTTGCCGACGTAGATCATCACCGGCTGGTTGCCCGCATTCAGGCCTTCCGGAACACGGGCATTGACCTGCAGCACGCCGGCCACCAGGCCGGGCGCTCCGCCGGAGTAGAACAACTGCGCCTCGAGGCCGCCGATGGTGACGCGCACCGGCAATCTCGGCACCGGCGCCGGGACCGTATTGTCACGGCCGTCCTGTCCGCCCGGATCCGTCTGTCCTTCCCCAGTGGCGAAGATCTGCACAATCGAGCCTCGGGCAGCGGGATTCTGGGGAGTATTGACGGACGAATCCTGGTTCAGTATCGCGCCGCCGCCGCGCCCCGATCGATCGAGCGTGAAGATGCCGGGCGACGCCGGCGCAATGTTCACCTGCCCCAGGAACGTCTGCCGGTTCTGATACCGGACCTCCATCTGGACGCTCGTCCGGTCGGCGACCGAGTACGGGACGATGAAATTGATCTGCTGGGGCGTCGCCGCCAGCACAACGGCGCGCACCGTCTGGTTGTTGAAAAAGATCCGCGTCTCGACCGGTTCGTTTGCCAGTTGCGAACCGAAGATCGAGGCGATCATACCCGGAGCCAGATATCCCGGGCGGAAACTGGCGCCGTTGGTGACGTTGGCGATACGCACTTCGGGCCGGACATAGGCGGCCTCGGGGTCGCGCATCAGGTTGCTGACATCCACGGCTTCGAGATCGGAACCCCGCACGCGCCGTAGTTCCCGAAGCACATCGTTATTCCACCGCTCGTCGGGAACCCCGCTCAGGTACCAGGGCGATCCGTTGTCGGCGAGCATCATCCCGTATTTTTTCATGGCCCGCAGAATGACCTGCGCCGCGGGCGAGAACCCGCTGACATCGAAGTTCGCTTTCAGGCGGAACCGCTGGCCCATCGGGGGAAGCGCCGGATCGGTGAACTGGGACGCAAAATGCCGCGCCGGCCACACAAAGGCCTGTTGCGTCTGGGGGGCCGTCATCCGTAAGGCATGCCGAATCTCGCCGGCCGCAACCTCGTCATAGCGAACCAGACCCGGAAAGACGGCCAGACCGGCGGCATCGGCGGAGCCCCAGTTGCGCGGCCTCAATTGGCTGGCCTTCAGATCGAAGACGGCGCCGAAATCCGCCTTCCACCCACCGCCTTCGGGAAACGCCTTGCTGATCTCGTACAGAATGCAACTGTCCCGCTCGAGCACCAGGACACGGCGGTTGCCCGTCGCCGAAGGTCCGCCTTCCACAGGAGCGCCACCTGGGATCGGATAGAGCCCGGCGTCGCTTTCGAGGGAATTGACAAAGACCATCGGCACTTTTGGTTGAGTGCCTGGCACCACCAGGAACGGAATGCCAATCGGAGCGTTTTGGACCCGGCCGGAGCCGAAATCGGTCACGACCTCGCTATCGCGGCCAATTCGGGTGACATACTCGGCGGATCGCCCGTCCACCGGGAGGGCGTCGACGGGCGTATTCCAGACGTTGTCCGGGGGGAAAATATCGCAGGTCTCAACGCGGGGCGACTGCCCAATTGCCGCCGAAACCCAACCGAAACCGAAAACGACGGTAAACCAGAAGGGGCCCCTCATGCGCCGATTATACTGGAGACTGCATGAGCCAGAGGTGGGCAATTCTTTTCCTTCTCTTCGCCGGCCTGCTTTCCGGAGCCGAGCGAGCTACGGTCACGATCCTGGCAACCACGGACTTGCACGGCAACATCCTCCCGTACGACTATTTCACGGGGAAAGCGGCCAATCGCGGCCTTGCCAAGATCGCCACCCTCGTCAAGCGGGCTCGAGCCGAAAATCCGAATACCCTGCTCATCGACTGCGGCGACACGATTCAGGGCACGCCGCTCGAATACGTCTATCAGACCTGGGTTCGGACCTCGAAGGCGCCCTTGGGGCTGACGGTGCCGCCCGGACTGTCCGGCGACCCTATGATGCGGGTGATGAATCACCTGAAATTCGATGCGATGGTCCTTGGCAATCACGAGTTCAACTTCGGCCTGAAGAATCTCAATCGTGCCCGGGCCGATGCCCAGTTCCCCTGGCTGTCCGCCAACACCCTCGACGGGAAGGAGTTTCTGCGGTACACCATCAAGCGCGCAGGGCGAATTCGCGTCGCCATCGTGGGGGCTACCTCGCCGGGCGTGCCGACCTGGGAGAAGCCGGAAAACTATGCCGGCTACCGGTTCATTCCCATACCCCAGGCGGTCAAAGACACCCTGGCCGAACTGCAACATCAGGAGCAGGACGTGGTGGTGGTCGCGGCTCACTCCGGACTGGACCGCGATCTGAAGACCGGCGAGCGGCTTCGGGCGCTGCCTGGCGAGAACGACGTCTACGAGATCGCTCAGGTCCCTGGAGTACACGCGATTATTTTTGGTCACACGCACCGGGAGCTGCCGAGCGCGACGGTCAACGGCGTCCTGTTGAATCAGCCCCGGAACTGGGGGATGTCGCTCGGGCGAATGGACCTGACGCTGGAAAAGGCCGAGCACGGCTGGAAAGTCGTGGAGAAGACCAGCACGACCATCCCGGTCACGGACGATGTCGCCGCGGACCCGGAGATTGTCGAGATCGCCAAACCGTATCACGAACTGGCGGAACGCTACCTGGGCACCGTCATTGCCGAAGCGCCGGAGTCCGTTGATTCGTCGTCGGGGCGCGTCCGCGACTCCGCCCTGGTGGACGCCATCCACGAAGTGCAGATGCACTACGCTCGCGCAGATGTCTCCTTCGCGGCGTTGTTCAATCCACGGGTAAAGGTCCCCAAAGGCCCCGTGACGGTGCGGCAGATTGCGGCGTTGTACCTTTACGAAAACGAACTGTACGCGGTGGAGGGAACCGGCCAATTGCTGAAAGATGCGCTCGAGCACTCCGCCGGGTATTACCTGCAGTGTCCGGATCCGTCCTGCACCCACGGGCCGCTGGTCAACCGCAAGATCATTGGCTACAACTACGAAATGGCGCAAGGGGTCGACTACGAGATCGACCTGACGCAACCGGCGGGCAGCCGTATACGCAACCTGCGGTACAGGGGGCAACCCCTCGCGATGGACCGGAAACTGCGCATCGCGGTCAACAACTATCGCGCGGGGGGCAGTGGCGGCTACTCGATGTTCCGGGGCGCGAAGATCGTCTGGCGGTCGAACGAAGACATCCGGCAACTGATCATCGACTATTTCACCGCGAAGAAGAGATTGCCGGCCAAACCCGACGGCAATTGGCGCGTCGTCCCCGAGTCCGCCCAGCGCGTGCTGGATGCGGAAGCGAATCAACAGGCGGCCGGCTCAATAACACAATAGCGGTCCGCCGCTTTTCAACCATTCGAAAATGTCGTTCCCGCGGGAATGCTCATGCCCCCGGGACAAGTGGGCCGGACCGGCCGGACCAGGGCCAGCCGGTGCGGCAATGACGAGGCCTGCCGAGGACCGGCGGCGACCGCCGATTGGCTTTGTTCGTTCGGATTCGCTGACGGCGTCAAGGCCGCGGCTTCGGCAGGTGGGTCCGGTGGTTCGGATTCGCCGGCCCGGAGTTCGGGGGCTTTTCGCAACTGCTGTAGCTGGCGGATGGAGCGCTCGATGGAACGTTCGAGTTGGGCCTCATAGCGCGACAACTGTTCGAGTTGGTCGTTCGCGAGTTGATAGGCGTCATGCAGAATCTGGGACTCCACTTCATAGCTCCCGGCGTCGTCGGCATGCTCCGGATCCTCGCGAACCTCTTCAACGCCGGCATCCATGAGCCGGTCGAAGAACATGGCGGTCTCGATGCGGCGAATGCGGCGTAGCCGCCACTCGGCGGCGACGATGCGGTCGACCAGGGAGTGCTCGATGGAATCGGCGGGCGCGAAGCGCTGATGGAAGGACTGGCGGAGTTCATCGAACCCGGTGGGGGACTCGACACCCGTCAGGACGACGTCACGGCTGCGAAGGCCATGTTTCAGGGCATTGCGGGCGCAGGCGGCCTTGCCCTCCAGAGACCGGGGTCCGGTGGATCTGAGCGCGTTTTCGCGATTGGCTTGGATCTGGGATAGTGACGGCACAAATTTCGTCCTTTCATCCGTATCCTAGAGCCAGGATGCTGGGAGACCTTTTTCCGAAACTCGCAAACTATAGAAGATTCAAGTCAAATAAATAATAGACCCTTGTGAACGATTTACTGGCCAATCCACAAATCTGCGCCGGTTTCGCGTTGCCGATCCTCAGGCTGAGTTCAGTCTGACGATGCCTCGCCAGGAAGCCGCCGCACAATCACCACGCATACCCGCAAATGAGGGGTGACCGAGGTGCCTGCCGGCGGCTCGGGCGGAGACGCCGTTCGCCACACTCTATACCTCTATGCCGATGACGATGACGATGACGGGGAACGACGCAGATTGGTCGACTACGTGGCGGGCGAGAAGGTGGAAATACCGGGGCACGGCGCCGTGGCCGTCGATTCACGTGAGCGGGGTGACCGGCCGCATTACGACCGGCGGCTATTCCTACGACGCCAACGGAAACATGCCGGCGATGCCGTTGTTGACCGATCTGCGCCGGGTTAGGGTTAGGGAGCGGTGCCTGGCACCGAATCGAAGCTAATCGAGGCCGTTGGGCGAACCCAATCGCCCCCTGCCAAATCAGTCACTTCCCGCCAGATTGGCTTCGTTTCGTCAAATCAGGGGTCCTCGCCACGACCGTCGGCGGAAGCCGCGGCGGCTGACGCCGTCGCCCGGTCGCCATTCGTTGATTCTGGACCCACCCCTAGCAGCTCTCTAGCTCAGCTAACGTGCTGTCCCGTCCTTGCCGGCTTCGGCACGGCTCACCATTTGACCTTTGACCCTATAATCGACGAGTGATCTACTACGACCCGCACAAATGGCGCAATCGGCTTTTCGATATCAAGGGCTCAACCGTCAAGCAGATCGGGCCGAGGCTGGGCCCCTGTGTGCTCTGGTCCGCTCTCGTCGTCTGGCTGTACGAGCGCGGGTACGTTTCCGCGATTCCCCCGTCGCTGCACGGCCTGGTGGGCGTGGCGCTCGGCCTGCTCCTGGTGTTCCGCACGAACTCCTCCTACGATCGCTACTGGGAAGGCCGCAGGCTCTGGGGCGGCATTGTCAATCAGTGCCGCAACCTCATCCGCGCCTCCGGCGTGCACCTGGCCGGACATACGAGGCTCCTGCACGATCTCACTCGCTGGACGGGCCTCTTCCCCTGGGTCGCCGCCAACTCCCTCCGTGGCGAGTCCAACCTCGGCCCCGCCGTGCGTGAATTCACACCGGACGACGTGAAGTCGGTTCTTCAGGCTCAGCACGGCCCGACGTACGTCGCTCAGCGAATCAGCGCGCTGCTGGTGGAGGCCCGGGGCCGTGGGCTGATTTCCGACATCGTTCTGGTCTACCTCGACCAGAACGTGCAGCAGCTTGTGGATTGCATTGGCGGCTGCGAGCGGATTCGGAAGACCCCGGTACCGTTCGCGTATGTCATCCATCTCCGCCGGGCGCTCCTGATGTACTGTTATACGCTGCCGTTTGCATTGATCCACGACCTGCACTGGTACACGGTGCTGGCCGTCCTGATGGTGACGTTTCTGCTGTTCGGCATCGAGGAAATCGGCGTCGAGATCGAGGGTCCCTTCGGCAACGACGAGAACGACCTGCCCACCCACGAGTTCAGCGCCACGATTCATGACAACCTGTACGCGCTGGCCGGCATGGCAAAACTCCCGGCGGAGCCGTTGCCGGAAGGGTGAGAGTGCCGCTGCGCGACGAAGCGGTGTCGTCGGGAACGGCTATTCGCGATTTCGGCGCGTATAATCGATCCATGAAGAAAAGCCGCAGAGCTATCCGCGATATTCGGATGCTTCTTGTTTTTCTGCTTGCCATTACTCAAGTCGCACTGAGTCAATCCGGCTCTCCAACCGTCGTGATCAGCCAGATTTATGGCGGGGGAGGAAATCAGGGCGCGACTCTCCGAAACGATTTCATCGAACTCTTCAATCGGGGCAGTAGTCCTGCGGACGTTACGGGCTGGACGGTCCAGTATGCCTCTGCGAGCGGCGCCAACTGGGATCGAACGTCCCTTTCAGGAATTCTCCAGCCAGGGCAGTACTACCTCGTGCAGGCCGTTGCCGGTCAGGGTGGCACCGTTTCTCTGCCCACTCCCGACGCGGCCGGTGGCCTGGCGTTGAGCTTGTCATCGGGAAAAGTGGCCCTGGTCCGGAGCCAAACTGCATTGAGCGGTGCAAGTCCCACCGGCGGGAACCTTGTCGATCTGGTTGGATACGGCGACGCGAATCACTCCGAGGGACGCCCTGCTCCCGAACTCACCAATCTGACAGCCGCGATCCGTCGTAGCGGCGGCTGCACGGATACAGACAACAATTCCGCCGATTTTGTGGCGCTCGCGCCAACACCGAGAAACTCGACATCACCAGTCAATCCCTGCAGCCCGATTGCTCCAATTCCAACTTTCTCTATAAGCGGTGTGGTGAACGCAGCCAGTTACGCGGGTGGCTCTGTCGCGCCCGGGCAGATCGTTGTGATCTTCGGCGGCAACCTCGGTCCTGTCGCGCTGAAAACCCTGGAGTTGAATCCCGCTGGAAGCCATGTCACGACTTCGCTCGGCGGAACGCGGGTTCTATTTGACGATGTTCCAGCACCGGTGATCTATACATCGTCTGGACAGCTTAGTGTGGTGGTTCCCTACGCTGTGGCTGGTAGGGCCTCTACTCAGGTGAGAGTGGAGTACGAGGGTCGCCGGTCAGAACCGGCAGTTATTCCGGTAGCCGCGGTAGGACCCGGAATCTTCACAGCCGATGCAAGCGGGCGAGGGCAGGCGGCCGTCCTCAATCAGAACCTGTCCGTAAATGGCGAGACCATTAGGGCAAAAAAGGGCGAAGCGATCATCATCTACGCAACGGGTGGCGGACAAACCGCGCCGGCGGGCGAAGACGGAAAAGTAATCGGCGCCGATCTGCCTCGTCTGCTGGGTGACGTCATCGTGAAGATCGGCGGCATTGAAGTGCCCGTACTGTACTCGGGAATGGCTCCGAGTTTGGTGAGCGGAGCGCTGCAGGTCAATGCTCTGATTCCCTCCGGGTTTTCCCTTGGAGGTGCTCTTCCGCTCGAGATCGCAATCGGCTCGTCTCGCAGCCAAGCTGGAGTCTTCGTATATCTTGAGGGTGGATCCACCTCGAACGCCGGTACGGGTACCGCAGCAGAGGAGCGGTTGGCAGAGTTGCGAAACCAGCGGGTGCCGGCCAGGCTCACCGAAATCCCCAACGATCGGGCTCTTGTCCCTGAGGACTGGCTGGCAGTTGTGTCCTGGAATATCCAGGTAGGGGGAACGTCGACCGACCCCTCGGCCACCCGGCCGAATCTCGTTGCTGGTGCCCTCAGGAGTCTCTTCGGCGGAACCCATCAGCTTCTGGCCGCTCAAGAAATCTCGGCGGTGAGCAACTCAGAAATCCTGCGAGGACTGCTCCCAGGAGGGAGCGCCTCCTGGCGAAGTTCCTTTATCGACAGCGAAGACTCCATGGACAATGGAACCTGGTTCAGGCTTGCAGCGTTTGTGAGGGACTCCTTTGCTCTGTTCACGAGTCCCACGCCAACGCCCGGTCTGGTGTCCCGAGATGCCGGCAAGTCCCTGCATCCGCCTCACGTCGCCAGGATCGAAGTCGGTGATTTCGACTTCACTCTCATCTCTCTGCACTTGACGTTCGACGATGGCAACAGCCGCGAATCCGCCAGGGAGCTTGCCAACATCCTTGACTACTTGGACTCGTACTTCAATGACCCGGAGCATGATCCGGACGTCATTCTCTGCGGTGACTTCAATCTGCCGTCACGACTCAGCAATCAGACCGGAAGGGACGGAATCATACTTGACGCAGTCCTTGACGCGGATCCGCGGTTTCACGACGGCGAACGCCGTTTTGCAGTCACCGTGCATGAGCCTACGTCCCGGGCTCCTGTCGCGAGTGGCGGCGAGCCCAGAAACAACTACGATCACTGCCTGATCTCAGCCGACGCTCTCGAGGAGTTTGTCCAGGCCCGCCGCGTCGACCCCGCCATTGTTACTGACCATCCAGAAGATCCGGAGTCTCAGCTCACCTCCGATCATTTCCCGATTGTGGCGTTCTTTCGAACCCGAGGCCCCGGAATCCACCTGGATCTGAGGTCCCGAATCCGGCCCGCGGTCACGCCCGGCCAAGGGCGCGTCGAGCCCGAATGACCGCGTGCCGAAAAGGATGTCGCGGTCTTGAACTGGTCACCGCCGGCGGCGCGCCGTGTTTCTCGCGCCTACCTTGCCGATCCACGTTCGCGTCCACTCGACGGCTTCCAGTTCCAGATCGGCGATACAACTGGCGAGGAAGATCATGCCGTCAATCCGGCCTTGCTCCAGCCAGCGGAGACCCTGTTCGCACTGCGCCTTCATCGCGTCCACCGGCATTGGCTTCCTGATCCCGTAATCCCACATGTAGCAGCCCAGCACGATTCGCTTGCCGGGCGCGAGCCGCTCGGCCCGTTCGAGGTTCGACGAAAGCTGCGTCAAGTCCTCCGCCTTCCACGTCCACAACGTGACGACGTCGCAGCGCTTCAGGTGCTCGGCCACCGGCGCATCCAGTTGGTGGTTGTAGAGCACGACCCAGAGATCGAGCTTCGAGGCTCCGGCCTTGAGCCGCTGCTGCAATCGATCGAGTTCTTCGAGCGAAAGCGCCCCGCGCACCTGGCCGCCGCGGGTGTCGAAGAAATCGTCCATCATCACCCCGCTCAGGTTGGGCGCCCTAGAGGGAAGCGCGAAGACCGCATCTCTTTCGGCGGCCCCCGTCGCGCCTCCGGCTCCCACTACCGACCAGACCACTTCCCGCAGTGGGCGGAGCGCCAGCGCGTATTGGTCGAATGGAGGTTCGGGTTTGCCGTGGTAGCGGACCACGATCAGGTTCGGGATGCCGAGATAGAACGCCGCCTCGGCCGGTGTGATGCGTGAGGGCTTGGGAATGTCCCAACCTTGGTTGTGGCTCCCGGCCTCGTGGCCCCACAGCCAGAAACGGTCCCGGATGCGCTCGGGCGCGCTCACGGCACCCGGCAACGGCGTCGCGGCCGCAGCAAGGCTGCCGGCGACAAGGTCTCTACGGCGAATCATGCAGTTCTCCGGATTTCATGATACCGGGCGGTACCGTGCGCAGCGAAAGCCCCACGTATCAATCGGGGGTTCGATTCCAAGGTGGGGATCGAACTTAACGGGATCGTCAACAAAATCAAGATTCGGTAAGTCGCTGATAAAGAATGAGATGCTTGTCAGAGCGATTGACCGTTTTGGCCCAGAAACCCTCCCTGAACCTCAATTTGAAGGGCTGTCTTGGGGTCGGCGCATTGATGCAGTTGACAGCAAAGTCATGTTATGACTTCTCAAAGTCGTGCTACGCTCAGGAAACTATCTTCAAGAAAACAAAGGTCCTCCCCTCGGAGACTGTCCCGTTTTGTATCTCGGCAGCTTGGTCCGCCGCTTTGGACGGGGCCGTCAACAAACGAAGGCTGTCAATCGCTAAAACAGGGGTTTGAAGCGGAATTCCTGGCGGTCGAGTTGTCTAATCACAACCGCCCTCAGACACCCCCCCGGGGTTGAGGCCGGACCCAAGTTTCCGCGTACCAATTCTCGGCTTTCTCCGGTTGACAGGAGGAGTTTGTTGACGGCCTCGTCCAGGCCGCCAGCCCACGCCGGGCGATTTCCAAATCGGTCCATCGGCGGATTACTATGAGAGCGGATGAGCACCGGCGAATCGCTTTCCGATGGGTGACCTGGCGGCCTTCCTGCCTCGGGGGACACTTCAAAACCGGCCAATGAGGGACACCTCAAAACCGGCCAATGGAAACAGGCAGGACGAGACTGTTATACCCGGTAATGGTCGGTGAAGGCAAGAAAGAGTTCGCCAGGCCGGCGGAGTTGGACTACACTGTGAAAACCTGAGCGGAGGATAGGGCAACGCAGGGATGCGACCCGAGCGCCGACTCAGCGGCCGGAAAGGACGAGACGGCTGGAGATCGGTGATCCCCAGCCGTCTGGTCTGGCAAGCCTTTCTGGCGCGAAA
>CAZGUX010000018.1:0-10498 GCA_964529305.1 uncultured Solibacteraceae bacterium
GCGTCCTCTGCGCGCAGGACCGGCTCGACCTGGGAGGCGGCGTGACGCTCGACCTCGTCAGCGTTCCCGCGGGCGAGTTCCTGCTGGGAGAAACGCACGTGACCCGAAGTCTCACCGGCGTCTTCGGTCCTCACGAGTTCTTCGGCAGAACCGCGAGGCTGACGCGCGGCTTTCGCATGGGAAAATACGAGGTCACGGTCGGCCAGTTTCGCCGATTCGTCGAGGAAGCCCGCTTCCAGACCGACGCGGAGACGGGCCGGCGTCCGTGGCGCGGCCTGACCACGGGAGCTTTTACCGTTGTGGACGGCGCGTGGAAACGCAAGCCGGATGCCAGTTGGAAGAATCCGGGGTTCACGCAGGATGGACGTCATCCCGTCACCTGCGTGAGCTGGCACGATGCCGTGGCCTTCTGCGAGTGGGTCACGAAACAGTCGGGCCGGAAGTGCCGGCTGCCCCTGGAGGCAGAACTCGAATACGCGCAGCGTGCCCGTAGCCAGACCCGCTACTATTGGGGCATTTCGATGGACCCCAAGTGGCAGTGGGCCAATGTTGCGGATGAAGGCGGCATGGAGGACGAGGACGTGTTCTTCGAGCGGCTGGACGGGATGAAGAACGCGATCCCCAAGGGCCGCAACGACGGGCACAGGCACACTTCGCCCGTTGGCCTGTTTCTTCCGAACGCGTTCGGCCTGTACGACGCCGCGGGCAATGTGTGGGAGTACACGCTGGATTGGTTCGGCGCGGTTCCGGCCGCCGTAGACCCGCGCGGCGACGGCAACGAGACAGTTCGCGGCATGCGGGGTGGAAGTTGGATGAGCACGCCCGACCTCTATCGTTCCTCGTTCCGTGCGGAGATTGAACCGGAGAGCCGGACCGCCACTCGCGGCTTTCGGGTCGTGGTGGACGAATGACCATTCCCTACCTTCGCTGGTGGATCTGCGGGTTGTTGTGGCTGGCGACCGTGATCAGTTACATCGATCGCCAGACGATGTCCGTGGTCGCGCCGGTGATTGCCCGGGAATTCGGCCTCAACAACGAGCAGATCGCACGGATCCTGTCCGCCTTTCTGTTCGCCTACGCGTTCGGCCAGCCGCTGGCGGGTAAGTTTCTGGATTGGACCGGAAGCCGTCTGGGCTTCTCGATCTCCATCGTCTTCTGGTCGCTCGCCAACATGCTGACGGCCCTGGTAACGCGCCCGTGGGGATTCAGCCTCTTCCGGTTTCTGCTGGGTGTCGGCGAAGCGGGCAACTATCCCGGCGGCGTGAAGGTGGTGGCGGAGTGGTTTCCGCCACGTGAGCGGGCCTTCGCCGGAGGCGTGTTTACCAGCGGGGCCAGCATCGGCGCCGTCATCGCCGCCCCGCTGGTCGCTACAATCACCCACTATTGGGGCTGGCGCGCCGCCTTCCTGTTCACCGGTTCGCTCGGGTTCGTCTGGCTCATCGGCTGGGTCTGGTTGTATCGCACGCCTGGGCAACACCCGTACCTGTCTTCTACCGAGAAGGCTCTGCTGGAGGAGTCCCGGCTGACGGTTCCCGACACCGGTTCTCTCCGATGGCTCGACCTGCTTCGAGAACGGCAGGTCTGGGCAATCACGGTGGGCCGGTTCTTCGAGGAACCCCTGATCTGGCTGTGCGTCTTCTGGCTCCCGAAATATATGGTGGACGTGAAAGGCCTGTCGATGCTGGAGATGGGATGGATCCTCACCATCCCCTACCTCAGCCTGGACGTCGGCTACATCGCCGGCGGATGGGGTACAACGCGCCTGGTGCGGGCCGGGATGCCGATCCGCCGGGCCCGGCTCACCATCATGACGGCGGCCACAGTCCTGATGATGGGGATCGTGCCCGCGGCCTTCTCCACCCACTTGGCCACGCCTGTCGTCCTGATCAGCATGGCCACGATGGGTCATGGGGCGTGGTTCACCAACGTCATGACGATCCCGAGCGACATCGCCCCGCGCAGCATGGTTGCCTCTGTCTACGGCATCAGCGGATTGGGCGGCGGGTTGGGCGGCATCGTGTTTACCCAGGTCACGGGGATCGTCGCGGACCGCTTCCATTCGTTCACTCCTTCACTGGTGGCCGCGGGGCTGATGCCGGTGGTGGCCACCCTGATCGTGAAATTCGTCGGGAGGTCCGGATCTCGATTGCGGACCCAGGAGACTTCAGCATGAGTGCGTGCAGGTTGGGAGTGGATATCGGCGGCACGTTTACCGATGCCGTCATGATGGACGAGGATAGCGGCGAGATCCGGCTGGTGAAGATGTCCAGCACGCCGGCCGACCCGTCCATCGGCTATGCCGACGTGGTCGAACGCATCCTGCGCGAATCGAACGTCGCAGCGCGGAGCGTGGCGTACAACATCCATGGCACCACGGTCGCCACCAATACCATCATCGAGGGCAAGGGCGCGCGTACGGCGCTGGTCGCCACCGAGGGCTTTCGCGACGTCTTTGAGATCGCCCGCCAGATCCGGCCCAAACTCTACGACATCTTCTGCGACAAGCCGAAGCCGCTCGTCCCTCGCCGCTTGTGCTTTGAAGTGCCCGAGCGTCTCGCCTACGACGGCGAGGTCTTGCGCCCGCTCGACGAGCAAGCCGTGCGCGCCGTGGCGCGACGCATCCGGGACGAACAGGTGGAAGCCGTGGTGGTGTGCCTGCTGCATTCGTACGTAAACCCCGCCCACGAGCGCCGCGCCGGCGAGATCCTGCGGGAAGAATTGCCGGGCGTCTATCTGTCGTTATCCTCCGACCTGTGCCCGGAGATGCGGGAGTATTTCCGCGCCAGCACCACGGCGATCAATTCGCTGGTGATGCCCGTGGTCACGCGGTACATCGAGCGCCTGGAAGGGCGCCTGTCGGGAATCGGCATCGATGCAGGCCTGCACCTGATGACGTCGGCGGGCGGCATCATGTCGTCTCACGTGGCGCGCCACGAACCCGTGCACCTGATCGAGTCCGGACCCGCGGCCGGAGTGATTGCGGCCACGCATCTGGCCGGCCTGCTCGGCGTCCGGAATGTCATCAGCTTCGACATGGGGGGGACTACCGCCAAAGCCGGACTGGTCGAGGGCGGAGTGCCCAAGGTGGTCCCGCATTTTGAAGTCGGCAGCGCCGCGGTCTCCGAGAATCGCTCCGCCGGGTATCCTGTGCGAACGCCAGTGGTCGACCTGGTCGAGATCGGCGCGGGCGGCGGTTCCATCGCCTGGGTCGACCCGGGTGGCGGCCTGCGCGTCGGTCCTCGCAGCGGCGGCGCCGATCCCGGTCCTGCCTGTTACAACAAGGGCCAGGACTCCGCCTGCATCACCGACGCCAACCTGGTGCTCGGCCGGTTGAATCCCGACTACTTCCTGGGCGGCGAGCACAAGCTCTATCCGGAACTTGCGGAACAGGCCATTGCGCGCCTGGCCTCGCAACTCGGCTTGACGCCCGTCGAGACCGCCCGCGGCATCATCGAGATCGCCAACGCCAACATGGTGGGCGCCATCCGCCTGATCTCGGTGCAGCGCGGATTCGATCCGCGCGACTTCGTGCTGGTGGCGTTCGGCGGAGCGGGCCCTCTGCATGCCAACGCACTCGCGCGGGAACTCCGGATTCCCAAGGTCCTCGTCCCGATGAGTCCCGGCGTTACGTCCGCGCTCGGCCTGCTGGTCACCGACATTAAGCACGACTTCGTGCAGGCCCGCGTGGAGCACATGGACTCGCTCGATTGGACGCGCGTCAACGCCGTCTTTGCCGACTTCGAGTCCAAAGCCCGCGCGGTGCTGGCGTCGGAAGGAATCAAGGCTGAAGACACCTCCTTCGTCCGGCACTTCGACATGCGGTACGTCGGTCAATCGTACGAGCTACGCGTGGATGCGCCCAGCCGCTCGCTGGCTGCCGCGGATCTGCCGGCCCTGAACCAGGCGTTCTTCCGCGAGCACGAACGAGCCTATGGCTATGCTGCCACCACCGAACCCACCGAGGTGGTCAATCTCCGTCTGACGGCAATCGGCGGCATTCGACGGCCGGCCCTGCGAAAGCTGGCGACCAGCGGCCCGGATTGCGCGTCGGCCGTCAAGCACAAGCGTCCGGTCTACTTCTCCGAGGCGGGCGGTCAACTCGACTGCAAGGTGTACGACCGCTACCGCCTGCTGTGCGGGAACCGGATTTCCGGCCCTGCGATCGTCGAAGAGTTGGACTCCACCACCGTCATTCACCCGGGGTACTTCGCCGAAGTCGACGTCTACGGCAATCTGCTCATCCAGGAATAGCGCGATGGCAACCATCCTCAATCACCAACCGGTCGTCCGCCCGCAGCTTGGGATGGACCCCATCCGTTTCGAGGTTCTGCGCAGCGCTTTCGACGCCGCAGCCGACGAGATGGGCGCCGCCCTCCGAAAGGCGGCGTACTCCACCAACATCAAGACCCGCGCCGACTTCTCGTGCGCCCTGTTCGACTCGCGGCTGCGCCTGATCTCGCAATCGTTCTCCCAGCCCGTGCATCTGGCGTCGATGTCGCGGATGATCCCCAACGCGGTCCGCCAGTTCGGCATGGACAAGCTCGAGCCGGGCGACGCCCTGGTGATGAACCATTCCTACCGCGGCGGGGTTCATCTGAACGATGTGGCCATCATCGCGCCGTTCTTCTCGGGCACGCGCGTGGAAGGCTTTGCGGCCACGGTGGCTCACCACGTCGACATCGGCGGCTATGCACCGGGCGGATATTGCATCTCCACCGAACTGTTCCAGGAAGGCATCATCATTCCGCCCATCCGGCTGGTCTCGCGCGGCCAGATCGTCGACGACGTGTTTCAGCTCATCCTGGCCAACATCCGATCGCCGCGGCAATCGGCCGGTGACTTTCGCGCCCAGATCGCCTCTTCGCTGCTGGGGCAGCGCCGCATGGCCGAGATCATTCACCGGTTCGGACGCCAGACGGTCGAGGCGTTCGTCGATGAACTCATCGACTACACCGAGAGGTGGTCCCACAAGGAGATCTCCGCGCTGCCGGAAGGGACCTATCACTCCGAGTGCCTGCTGGACGACGACGGCGTCACGGACGAACCCATTCGCCTCGCCGTTACCGCGAAGATCGGCGGCGGCCGCGTCTCGTTCGATCTCACCGGCAGCGACCCGCAGCGGCCTTCGCCGATGAACGCGACCTTGACCCAGTCGTATTCTCCGCTGGCGTACGTGGTCAAGTGCCTGATCGATCCGAACATCCCGACCAACGAAGGCTTCTATCGCCTCATCGATGTCACGGCGCCGGAAGGAACGGTGGTGAATGCGCAGATGCCGGTGGGCGTGGTCGGCGGATGGGAGGTGGCGATGCGCTTGTGCGACCTCACCTTCCGGGCCTTCGCCAACGCTATGCCGAACAAGGTGATGGCCAGCACCAAGAGCATCAACTGCCACATGGCCTGCGGCGGCCGCGATCCGCGCGACGGCGACTACTATACCTTCATCGAGACCATGGCCGGCGGCTACGGCGCGCGTCCCAGCAAGGATGGCATGGACGCCGTGCAGAGCCACATCCAGAACACGGAGAACTCGGCGATCGAGGAGACGGAGAACAACTACCCGTTCATGATCACCCGCTACGAGTTGATCCCGGACTCGGAGGGCGCGGGCCGCCATCGCGGCGGTCTCGGCGTGCGGCGCGACTGGACCTTCCGCGGCCATCCGGCCACCCTGACCGTGTTTTCCGATAACCGCAAGTTTGCCCCGTGGGGCCTGTTCGGCGGGGCGAGCGCATCGCCTTCGAGGTATATCCTGAATCCGGATGCCGAGGCCCGCGAGTTACCTTCGAAGATCACTCTTCACCTGACGCCCGACTCGGTGATCAGCTACCGCACTCCCGGCGGCGGCGGATACGGTCCCGCCCACGAGCGCGACCCGCGGAAAGTGCTGGAAGATGTATTGGACGGCAAAGTATCGGTCGAGCGCGCCCGCTCAGCGTATGGCGTGGCGATCGACCTGGCAGCGCGTTGCGTCGACGAAGCGGCGACGCGGGCGCTGCGAGACAAACCTGAGGAGACTGACAACGCGTGAAGACGGCAGATGCAGTGGTCATCGGGGCGGGCGTCAACGGCGCCAGCACCGCCTATAACCTGGTCAAGCGAGGCCTGAAGAAGGTCGTGCTGCTCGAGAAGTACCTGATCGCCTCGGGCGGAACGGGGCGCTCGGCGGCCATCGTGCGCCAACACTATTCGAGCGAAGAACTGATCCGCATGGTCAAGCGGTCCGTGGAGGTGTTCCAGCACTTCGACGAGATCATCGGGGGCTCGGCCGGATTCGTCAACTGCGGCTACGGTTTCCTGGTGCCCGAGGTGTCGGCGGAGGGCTTCCGGCGGAACATCGCCTTGCAACAAAGCCTCGGCATCGACACCCGCATCATCTCGAAGCAGGAGTTCCACGAACTCGAGCCGCGCGCCGACCTGTCCGACGTCGACCACATCGCCTATGAGCCCGGCTCGGGCTATGCCGACCCGCACGACACTACGTACTCCTACGTCACCCGCTTCCGCGAGATGGGCGGCGAGCTGATGCAGATGACTTCGGCCTCCGGACTCATCATGGACAACGGCGCGGTGAAGGGAGTCCGTACGGCCAAGGGCGACATCTCGACAAACGTTGTGGTGAATGCCGGCGGGCCTTGGGCGCACTACGTGGCCCAGTGGGCCGGGGTCGACGTACCGATCAAGGTCACGCGCGAAGAGGAGATGATCATCGAGACGCGCGACGTCGGCGGTCCTCCGCGCATGGCCATCTCGGACGCCTGCAAGGCCATCTATTACCGTTCCGCCGGCGGGACGCGCACGTTGCTCGGCCGCGGCTTCCCGAAGGAGTACGAGTACGTCGACCCCGACCACTTCAAGGAATCCGCCGACACCGAGTTCATCGAGGAAGCGACCAAGCGCTTCGTCGACCGCTTCCCGTCATTCGAAACGGCGATGCTCGTCAATGCCTACACGGGCCTCTACGACGTGACGCCGGACTGGCATCCGATCCTGGGCGCGGTGGACGGAGTCAAAGGCTTCTACATGTGCGCCGGTTTCAGCGGCCACGGATTCAAGATCGGCCCATCGATCGGCGAGGTGATGACCGAGGAAGTCCTCGACGGCCGGTCCCACACCATCAACATCGACCGGATGCGCCTGTCGCGGTTCGCCAAAGGGGAACTGTTGCAGGGAAGCTACGGCGCCAATCGCGCCTGAGCTTTTATTTTCCCTGCCCGGCTTCAAGCAAGAATTCGGGACGACCGAGCATTGGCAGGCGGCACACCGCCTTGTCCCCGGCGTTCGGCAGCAGCAAGGGGCGCAGAGGCTTCCGCGCCGTGGGCGTTATGCTTGACGTAACGGAGAACGGCGCTATGATGAAAATTGATCGTCGGCTATCGGGACAAGCGGACCAGGGACTTCGCCGCCGGAAAACGCTTCAAGGCGTTCTTTGGCATTGAACGCTCCGCCCGCCTGAAACTCGACCGTCTGGAAGCTGCCATTACGCTCAAAGATCTGGCTTCCTTGCCTGGTAACCGTTTTGAGGCATTGGCCGGAGACCGCATCGGCCAGTACAGCATCCGGATCAACGATCAGTGGCGGATTTGCTTTGAGTGGCCCGAGAAGTCGCCGGGGCCTGTGAAGGCGGAGATTGTCGATTATCACTAGGGAGAACTGACAATGGCATTGCCCGTAATCCACCCAGGGGAGCACCTCGCCGAAGAACTGGAGGCCCTCAACATGAGCGCCGCCGCCCTCGCGCGCCATCTCAACGTGCCGACCAACCGCATCACGGGAATCATCAACGGGCAGCGCGCTGTCACTGGCGACACGGCTTTGCGCCTTGCCCACTTCTTCGGCACCAGCGCAGAATTCTGGCTCAACCTCCAAAGCCTCTACGAGCTGCGCCTAGCCGAAAGAAGAATCGCGAAGTCCCTCAAGGCCCTCCCGACCCTGAAGGAACACCGGCACACTCACGTGTAGGGTGCTTGGCTTTGTTTTTGACGACAGTTGGGGGGCCTGAGAAGGTGGGTCGTCTTCAACGGCAACTTCACAAACCGCCTTGTTCTTAAATGTCGCGGTTGACAGCTTTTTCAAGCGCGAACCGTTCCAGGGCAGCTACGGCGCCAACCGCGCCTGAGCGTACACCGGGCTGAGCCAGTCGCGGTACTGGCTCAGATCTCCGCGCGCGGCCTTGAGGTACGAATCGCGAACGGCCATGGTCAGTTCGCCCGCGCGACCGCCATTCAACAAATGGCGGTCGATCGAAAGGATCGGCGTCACCTCCAGGCCGCTGCCGCACACAAACGCTTCTTCGGCCGTGTAGAGTTCCGTGCGGTCGATGTCGCGTTCCGCCACTTCGACCCCGTGCAAGTCGCGGAACAGGCGGATCAGCGTGTCGCGGGTGATGCTCTCCAGAATGTCGTCGGTGGCCTTGGGGGTCGCGACCCTGCCTTTTCTCACCATGAAGATGCACCCGCGCGGCTCTTCAGCCACTTTGCCGCGGTCGTTGATGAGGATCGTACTCTGGTAGCCGTCGAGTTTGGCCTGCAGCAGCGCCATCCGCCCGTTCTGGTAGTTGGCCGCGCACTTGATCCGCGGCGGAATCGAGTTGTCGGAGATCCTCCGCCACGAGCTGATGCTCGAGTGAATGCCGAACTCCTTCCCGGTGAACCAACTCCCCTTCGGCGTCACGACGACGGCATGGCTGATCGGGCCGCGCTCGAACATCTCCCCGCCACCGTCCACCCACACCATCTGCCGGACGTGGGCCGCCTGCCGGATCTCGTTGGCGTCGAGCACTTCGAGGACCGCCGCGCTGAAGTCGCCTTGGTTCAATTCGGTTTCCATCCGCATCAGATTGACGGAATCCTCCAGCCGTTGGGCGTGATCGGCCATGCGAAACACGAACAACTGTTCTTCGTCTTCGTTCCAATAGGCGCGGAGGCCTTCGAAAACCATCGCCCCGTACTTGAAGCCAACGGTGTCGACGTTGACGTTCACCTGATCCTTGGGAACCACTCTGCCGTTATGGAATGCCTTCATGCTTTACCGCCTTGTGGCGCCGGTCTCCGACCGGCGCACTTCTCAGCGCGGAATCACCGGCAGCAGCGCGTGCGACGGCCGCTCGCTGTCGTGATAGATCGTCTGCCGCGCCGTCCGTACCTCCGCGTCCGCGCCGATCGCATGACCGGTATTCGGGTTCCGGTCGTACTTGGGGAAATTGCTGCTCGAGATCTCGATCCGGATGCGGTGACCCTTCCGGAACAGGTTGCTGGTCGACCACAGGTCCACCAGGAACTTCTCCACCTTGCCGGGCGTCAACAGCTTTGCCTTCGCGAACGACTCGCGATACCGCGCCCGAATGACCCCTTCCAACAGAATTTCTGCGTAGCCGTTCGGCCAGACATCCACCAGTTTCCCCGTGAAGTCGGTGTCCTTGGCGTCACTCGATGCGTACAACTCCACGGTCACCGGTCCGGTCACCTCTACATCTTCCGTCAACACGGGCGTGGAGTACACCAGGACGTCGTCGCGCCGCTCGATGGACCTCTGATCGTACGGCCCGGACGAAGGCGGCTTCATCGAGACATTGCCGCCGCCGGTGGGCACGGGATGGTTCGGGTCGTAGTCGAACCGGTCGACCGGTTCCGCCTTGGGGGGGGCGGTCGAGAGGGTCCCGTCGCCGAACAAGCTGTTCGCGCGGCCGCCGCTGTGCAGGTAGTATTTCGTGTACCGCGTGCGCGCCAGGGGCCATTCGTTCTCGTGCCGCCACTCGTTGGCCCCCATCACGTAGATCTGGACGGGCGGCTCGTTCATGATTCCGTTGTCCGTCTCCTTCAGCCAGTGATCCATCCAGCGCTGGACGATCATCTTCATGTCGGGCGCCGCATGCGGAGGGAACTCCAGTTCTCCTTGTTTGGTCAGGACGCCGAAGCTGATGCCGTGAGTCCAGGGGCCCATCAACAGCTTATGTTTCCCACGCAGAGCCTCCGGTCCGTGATGCACCATGCCCAGGTAGTTATTGATGGTCGCCTGGCTCACCTGGTCGTACCAGCCGGAGATGTTATACGAGGGGACCTTCATCAGGTGATACTTCCCTGGCCCGTTCTTGCCGGGCGACAGGCGATGCCCGGGACCCGGCCAGTAATCGTCGCGCGTGGGATGGGCCAGCCAGTCCGACCAGAACTGCGCCTTCAGTCCCATGGCTTCCTGGTCGAGGGTCTTGAGCGGCAGGTGCCGATACACCTTGTTCCAGTCGGGCACGGCATCGGGATTCTGATTGGTGTGCTTGCCCAGGATCCACGCCAGGTTCACGCTGTTCGAGAGCTGAAACGCGCCGGAAGGGTAGACGTTGTCGTAGTGGTCGTCGGGCGAGACCATCGGCACCATGCAGGTGTAGTTAGGATTCCCTTCCATCGCGGCTTCCAGTTGGACGAATCCCAGATAAGACCCGCCTGTTGTGCCGATCTTGCCCGTAGACCACGGCTGCTTCGCCGCCCATGATTGGATGTCGTAG
>CAZGUX010000019.1:0-4206 GCA_964529305.1 uncultured Solibacteraceae bacterium
GAGTGGCCGAACGCGATGATGATGGCGACAAACGGGATTTGGGGCCAGAACGTCCCCTTGAACCAACCCAGGCCTTCGTCGCTGAACGTAAGGGTCTCGGGCGAAGGTACCGGAGGGACCTGCGCGGGACCCCGGATCAGCAGGGTAATGGGGCACCAGACCAGAAACAGAATCACCATCACGGTCGTGATCTGCATGATCCGGAGCGCTTTGCCGCTGGATTCGTGGATGCCCTTGGTATTGGCCCACCAGAAGTAGATCGTGATGACAATACCGAATATCGACGCGAACCAGGCCGGATCGATGTGGAGAGGAGAGTGCGTGATTTCGGCGATTTCGTTGATAAGCCGGCCCAGATACTGGCCCGCGGTGACGATGCTGATGGGTCCGGTGAGAATGTAGTCGAAGATCAGGGCGGACACCGAGAGCCGCGCCATGAAATGGCCCATCGCATCGCGAACCACGACGTACACGCCGCCCCGGACGAACAGGCTGCAGCTTTCCAGGTACACCGAGCGAACGGCGAAGCTGAACAGCATCACGCCCAGAATGAACCACGGCGCGCTCTTTCCGATGGCTTGCTCGGCGATGCCTCCCGCGTAGAAGGCGGACGACGCAAGGTCGCTCAACACAATCGCGGAAGCTCGCCAGAACGAAATGAAGGAAAGCGCCACCGTGGTGGCAACGACCACGGTCGTCGGCGCCTGCCGCTGCGGCTCAGCGGGCATGGCAGGACTCCCTTTCTCACCCCGTTGCCGGGATGGCTTTCAAATTCGCCTGCGAGGTTAGCTGACGGGCTCGGGCTTGAAAGTACCCGGTCTTATTCGCCACAAGACTACGCCCCGTTGGATCGGTTCCCCCGTCTCCCATGGGGGTTCGGCTGCTTCGGATGATACCACGGCATCGTGGAAGAACGCTCCGCGCCGGCAGCGTCCAACCATCCATGATGCTCTAGAAAAACACGAGCCTGCCCCACGCTGAAAGTTGCGATAGACTTCCTGGAACCGGCCGCTGCTCGGCGGATCGGCATCCGATAGAGAGAACCGTCATGACACCTCATCCAACCAGACGTCGCTTCTTTGGAGAGATCGCCGGGTCCGCACTTGCCGTCACTGCGGCCGGCACTGCTTCGCGCGTGGCCATGGGAGCCCCGGCCGTGGTCGGGCTCTCGAACACCGACGTCAAGAACGTCGAGCGAACCGTTGTCCGGCTGAAGTACAAGCCGATCCCCGCCAAATACTACACGCCGTACCGCGAGGGCCACGCCGGGACGGTGAAGGAGATCTACCGGGTCACCCTGGCCAACGGAGTGCGCGGGTTTGGCGAGGGTGCGGCCAACCCCGCCGCTCTGAAGCGCGTGGTCGGCCGGCCGGTGGCCGACTCCATGTGGGACGACTCGATCGGCGGCGGCCTGCAGATCGCCCTGTTCGACGCGTTGGGCCGAACTCTCGGCGTGCCGATGCATCGCCTGTTCGGCCGTCAGGTGCGCGACCGCGCCTTCCTGAGTTGGTGGGCCGGCGGCATGCGCGGCCCGGATTGGGTGTCCGAGTGTAAAGAGGCCCTTTCCCTCGGGTTCACCGCGTTCAAAGGAAAAGCGCGGCCGTGGTACGACCTCAACGAGCAGTGCCGGCAGTTGTCGGCAGTCCTGCCGCCTCATTTCTCCATCGATTTCGACTTCAACGCCACCCTGCTCGATACCTCTCGCGCGGCGCGGTATCTGATCGGGTTGGAGAAGTATTCGCAGATCGCAGTGTGGGAGACCCCGATCCCGCAGGAGGATGTCGCGGGCAACCGCTTCTTGAGAACCCAGACCCGCGTGCCCATCGCGATGCATTTCGGCAGCCCGCCGATCATGACGGCGCTGCGGGAGGATGTCTGTGACGTCTTTGTGGTCGGCGGCGGAGTCCGCGGCACGCTCGACACGGGCGCCCTCGCGGCCACGGCGGGCAAGTCGTTCTGGCTGCAACTCGGCAGTACCGGCATCGTCGCCGCGTACTCCATGCAACTGGCGGCCGTGCTCTCTCACGCCCGTTGGCCGGCCGTCACGCAGTTTCACCTGTACACCGAGCAGTTGGTGAAGCCGGGGATCACGGTTCTCAACGGCAGCGCGGCAATCCCCGACTCTCCCGGGCTCGGCTTCGATCTCGATGAGGATGCCGTCGCCCGTCACCGGCTCGACATTCCCGCTTCTCAGGCCGCCCCATCGGGCTCGAGCGCCAATCGCGTAGTCGACTACGGGTGGCAGGGACGTTCGCCCGACGGGCCCCTCCCGACTACCCGGAATCTGATGGTGATCCGATGGCCCAACGGCGCCAGGAGCTACTACGCCGCGGAGGAACGATACAAGCAGGAGTTCCTCGCCGGCCGGCTGCCTCCGTTTCAGCCTGGAGTGTACGTGGAAGAGGTTCCGGACGACGGCAGCCGCGACTGGCGCGAACTGCAGGCCCGGGCCGAGAAGGGCGGCGTGCATATGGGTGCGCTGCCGCGCTAACCGCGATTGCGAGAGCCAGCGGTGTTTTGGCGAGGAAACGGCTGCGACCCGGCATTTCGAAACTTTTTTTATCGAAACAAAACCGGCCTCCCTTTTCGTTAACTGATTTGGATTGTGTGGTATAGCGGACCTCCGTGGAGCCGATCGAATCGAAACAAACGAAACAAACGGAGCGAGAAGTGTCCGGAGGGATGTCAGGTAGGGTGGGCATCTCGATCCTCACGTCGGCAGCGTCAAGGGGTAAGGCCCGACGGTGGGGTCTGCTGGGGACGGCAAGACCTTTTGACGCCTCGCCTTGCGAACGCAGTCCATCGCCGCGCGGCCGGCTTTCCGCCGGCGAAACTCGCACCGGCCCTTGATGGAACGCGGATCGCGATAGGGCTTCCCTCATGGGGCACATTTTCCCGAACCGGCGGTGCGGAAGCATTTCATCGGACAGAAGCGGGGACCGTCGAGGGCGGCGACCCCAGTATCCGAGTAGACATCGGGTAGGCCGGCGCTGGAATGGACGTCGCACAAGGTGGTTCTCTACGCCCAGGGTATCGGTCTGGACCAGAAGGTCGAACTTTCGATATCTTCATGTGATTGAGAACAAGGGCGAAATAAAAATTTGTCCATTGGAAATGCTAAAGGTTCGTGTCGGCAAAAGGGTGTCGCTCCTGTAGGTTTGACGGGCAGGCCTGGGGTCCAACAAACCTTCAGCAGGGCGGCCGTCGCGGTCATCAGGCCCGAACGGACAAAGTCTCTTCGATCCCCGTCAAAGCTCTCCGGTTCTCGAGATACCCGGTATCGGCTCCCTCCGGCGCTTGAACCGTACAGGCATAGCGGCAACTGCTGGTCACCCCGGTGTCGAGCGTGCGCGGTGGGAGCATACCTGCGCCTGAGGACGTGATTCTACCTTTTTCCGGTCTGGACACGAGCTCAGAGGACTGCCTAGCCAGACGACGGGCGTGTTCTTCTTCACCTGCCTGAAATTGGGAGATCCGTCTCGGCACAGAAACCAGGGACAGGCCAGCCCGTTCAGCCACAGAGGTTGGGGCGCAAGTGGTTGGCTTGATTCAACTGACGAAAGTGGAAAGCCGGAAACTCGTTGGACGGCCCCTGAAGTCCCCTCAGTATTATCTCATTGCAGATCAGGCGCGCGACGCCCCCGAACGCGCTGTTCGGCGGATCTCAATGTAGTTGTAATCTTTGTGAAACGCCAGCGCCTTACCTTAAGTAAGTACCTACTCGTCTCAGACCAATTCTGAACCGTATGACCCAGTTTATGAAGCTTTCACTCTGCCTTCTTCCGCTCTTTACGGCCTGTCTGCCGCTGGCGGCTCAGACAACACATGGCTCAATCCTTGGCAACGTCACGGATCCTTCTGGCGCAGGCATAAAAGGCGCGATCGTTCGCATCATCCAAACGGCGGCCAACGTCAGTCGGGAGGTCCGGACCGACGACGCTGGCGCGTACGAATTCCGCAATCTCGACGCAGGCCCTTATTCTGTGACTGTCACGGCGAACGGGTTCCGAACGTTCACCGCATCCGACCTGATGCTGCAGGCTCGGGGGCGACTTCGCGTCGATGCCTCGCTGAGCGTCGGCGAGCTCTCGCAAATCGTAGAGGTGCTGTCGAGCGCGGGCGTGATCGCCACCGACAGCCCGGCGATCAACTCGAACCTGACAGCGGAGAAAGTTTTGAATTTGCCATCGAACGTTCGCGGGGCGG
>CAZGUX010000020.1:0-23173 GCA_964529305.1 uncultured Solibacteraceae bacterium
TCGCAAGTCTGTCGCTTCCCCCGGCATGGATTCACCCTTTAGATGGCTCCTGGCTCCCACGTATAAGGCCCGCTTCAGCCGGCGACCCAACGCGGGACGACAATCGACGCAGGCCGCATCTTTGCTTGGGTGTAGAAATGCGTCCCGGGACCGCTTCGCTACAATGAGGCAATGCCGCTGATCCTCTGCCTGTTGTTGTGGCTCCAGGCCGCCAACCCCAGCGCAGACGGAATGAAGGCTCTGGAGGCCAAGGACTACGCGACGGCCGTGAGCCATTTCCAGCGGGCCGTTCAGGCCGACCCCAAGGACTACGCGGCGCACTTTCACCTGGGCCTGGCCCACAGTTTGTTGAATCACGTGGAGCCGGCAATCGCCGCCTATCAGCAGGTGCTGCAGTTGAAGCCGGGGTTGTACGAAGCGGAGCTGAACCTGGGGGTTCTGTTTCTCAGCGCGAAGAAACCGGCCGAGGCTCTGCCCCTGTTGGCGGGTGCGGCGGCGAAAAAACCGGACCAGTTCCGCCCCCGCTACTACTGGGCGGAAGCGCTGCTGGAAACCGGAGACGCCGCCAAGGCGGAGCCCGTCTACGTGGAGGCGCTGAAACTCGACCCGAAGTCGGCGGGCGCGGAACTCGGGCTGGGGCGGGCGCTGGCCCGGCAGAAACGGCTGGAGGAGGCGGCGCCGCATTTCCGGAAGGCGGCCGAACTCGATCCCACATTCCGCGATGCGCTGCTGGAATTGGCGGCTTTGTACGAACAGGCGAAATCCCGCGACGAGGCGATTGCCATTTACCGCCAGTTCCCCGAGAACCCAGCGGCGCAGGAGAGAATTGGGGCGCTGCTGCTGGCCGGAAACGAGACCGCGGCAGCCATCCCGGAGTTGGAGAAGGTGGTCGCGAAAGATCCGACAACGGCCAATCGCGTGGCCTTGTCTACCGCCTACCGGAAGGAAGGCAAGCTCGACAAGGCCCTGGAGCAGATGCAGTTGGCCGTCGCGGCGGATCCGAAGAACTTCGATCTCCACATGGCCCACGGGACCATGCTTAGGGATCAGAAGAAGTACTCTCCGGCGGCCCGGGAGTTTTTCGAGGCCGCCCGGATCAAGCCGGACTCCCGGCAGGCCTGGAGCGATCTGGCGGCCATGCTGACTCTCCTCGAGAACTTCCCGCAGGCCCTGGCGGCCCTGGACCGGGTTGCGGCGTTGGGGGGTGAAACGGCAGGTCACCTCTTTTTCCGGGCGATTATCCTGGACAAGACGAAGCAGTATGAACCGGCGCTGGCCGCCTATGAGAAGTTTCTTGGGGCAGCGGAGGGAAAGTTCCCCACCGAGGAGTTCCAGGCCCGGCAACGTGTGCGTATTATCAAGAAGGAGTTGAGCCGCCGTCGATGAAGTGGGGAACTCGTGGAACGCCGCTGGTGGTGGTGGTGGGCTTGCTGGCCCTTCCGGCGACGGCCCAGCTTTCCGCTGTCAAGTCGATGCCGGATCCGGAAAAACGGTCGGAAGCGGCTCTGTTGTATGCGGAAAAACAACTGAAGGCGGCGCGAACTTCGTATCAGGAAATCAAGATGGACGAGTTGCAGGGCCAGATCGGGGAGGCGACCGGAGCCGTCGTACTGTCCCTGGAGTCGTTGGAGGCTACCCGCAAGGATCCGCGCAAGAAATCCAAGTACTTCAAAAAAGCGGAGATCAAGACGCGCCAGTTGTTGCGAGAGGCGGATCAGTTCTCTCAGGCGATGAGCGTCAGCGACCGGCCGATTGTCGATCCGCTGATCCGGGAACTACACCGGGTGAACGACGCCCTGGTGCAAGGAATCATGGGCGTCAAACCGAAGAAGGAGTGACCGCCATGGGCCTTCGTTTCGTGTGCATGATGACGCTGTTGGCGCTGCCACTGGCCGCGCAGCGGGACTTCCTGACCGCTGACGAGATCGACCAGGTGCGGCTGGTCCAGGAACCGAACGAGCGCGTCAAGCTCTACCTGCATTTTGCCAGGCAGAGGGTGGATCAGATCGAGCAGTTGTTGTCCAAGGACAAGCCCGGACGGTCGTCCGCCGTGCACGATCTTCTCGAGGACTACACCCAGATCGTAGAAGCGATCGACACGGTGGCCGACGATGCGATCCGGCGCAAGATCGCCGTCGACGAAGGGATGAAGACGGTCGCGGACACGACGAAGCAATTGCTCGAGAAACTGCACAAGATCGAGGCAGCCGAGCACAAGGACATCAGCCGTTACGAATTCGCCTTGAAGAACGCCGTCGACACGACCGCCGACGTGATGGAACTGGCGCGGGAGGACATGCAGGATCGCGTCCGCAAGGTCGAAGGGGAACAAGCGAAGCAGCGCAAAGATCTCGAGGGGATGATGACGCCCAAGGACCTCGAGCAAAAGAAGGTGGCCGAGAAGAAGGCAGAGCAGGAGCAGAAGAAGCGCAAGGCGCCCACTCTCCTGAAAAAGGGCGAGACGCTGAACAAGAAGTAGCGCTAAGCGAACCGGCCTATTCGCGAGTGATCGTCTCGTCCAGGCTCAGGATCGCGCTCGCCACCGTGGTCCATGCCGCCAGTTCAGACGGCTCGATCGACGTCTCGGGTTTCGATTGACCGACCTCGAGTAACAGCCGGGCCCGGTCCCGGTTTTTCCGGTAGTCGGCGGTCTGGACTTCGGCCAGGTCGCGCAGAGCCTGCAGTTCTTTCGACGTCGGTTTGCGCGCCAACGCGACCCGATAGGCCAGTTGCAGGCGCTTGCCGGGATCGCGGCCGGCCTCCCGAATCACCCGCTGCGCCAGCGACCGTGCCGCCTCGAGGTAGGTTGGGTCGTTCATCAACACCAGGGCCTGGAGGGGGGTATTGGTTCTCGAGCGGCGCGCGGTGCACTTTTCACGGTCCGGCGCGTCGAAGGTAGCGAGGGCCGCCGGAGGCGCCGTCCGCTTCCAGAAGGTGTACATGCTTCGGCGGTGCAGATCTCGGGGCGACGACTCGGGATAGGCCTGGGCCGAGAAGACATCGCCGTAGGCTACGTCCTCCCACACTCCCTTGGGCTGATACGGGTAGACGCTCGGGCCGCCGACATCCGGATCCAGAAGGCCGCCGATGGCGAGGGCATTGTCACGCACCAGTTCGGCCTGCAGGCGGAAGCGCGATCCTCGGGCCAGGAGGCGATTTTCCGGGTCCTTCTCGATCAGTTCCGGTGTCGCCTTCGACGATTGGCGATAGGTCGAAGACAACACGATGAGCCGCTCGATGGCCCGGACGTCCCATCCGGTGCGGACGAACTCGGTGGCCAGCCAGTCGAGGAGTGCGGGATGGCTGGGCGGTTCGCCTTGCGAGCCGAAGTCCTCTGCTGTCTTGACAATCCCGGTTCCGAAATACAGTTGCCAGAAACGGTTAACGGCGACGCGCGCGGTCAACGGATGAGATGGATCCACCAGCCACTTGGCCAAACCCAGGCGGTTGGCGGGAAACCCCGTGGGCAGAGGCGGCAGCGCTGCCGGAACTCCCGGCGTCACCACCTCGCCTTTGTTCCGGTAGTCGCCGCGGCCCAGGACGTGCGTCATCCGAGGCTCGTCCATCTCGGCCATCACCATGGTGTTCGGGATCGTTTTGTCGAGCCGCACTTTCTCGGCTTTCAGTACCCTGGTCTCGGCATACCGGTCGCGCCACGACTGGGGCGCGGCATGCGTGAGGTAGTAGTCGCGCACGCGATTGTTCTGGTCTTTGCTGCGTTTGCCGATTGTCGTCAGAATCGAGCGGACCGGATACTCGCGGGCCAGGAGGAGGGGTTCGCCTTCATCGAGGGCGCGGCCGTACAGCCGGAGATCGTCCAGTTGCCCCTTGTACGGCAGGCCCAACGCCTTGTCCCCGATACTCAAGGCGCCGGCGTTTTCGATGGAGCCGGTCAACCCGTCTCGGGTGATCTCGACGGGCGCGGTCTTCCCGTCGACAAACAGGCGCAATCCCCCGGCTTTTCCCGATCCATCCGAGACAATCGCGAGGTGCGTCCACTGTCCCTGGACGATCCGGTCGCGGGTGCGAATCTCAATGGCGTTGTCCGGCCATTGGTGCGTTAGCCGGAAGACGACGTGCGCTCCGCGCTTCAGATCGGGGATGGTAACCGCCTCCGACATGAGCAATTCGAATCCACGCCGGGACTTCGCATCCTGGACCTTCTGGAGCAGAGGGGTTTCCCGGACGGTCGAGTACTTGACCCAGAGAGCGAGGGTGAACGGCTTGCGCGCGTCGATGCGCCCGGCGTCCCCGAAACTGACCTGCGTCTCGCCGCTGAGCGTGGCCGATTTTCCGACCATGCCTTCGCTGAAGGTCACGTCGCCGCGCACGGCCTGCCCGTGGGCGTAACCGCCGGACGTGTCGGCCAAATGATTGTCCATCTCGTAGTGCGCGATCAGCCCGTTGTGAGTGGGCACCGGCAGCGAGGAGGCGGCTTGCCGCTCCCAGGACTTTTGCGCCCCGGCGACGGCATCGGCCTCCAGCGCTTCATCGTTCTCCTTCACCTTCCGTGCAATGAACGCGAGGCGCTGCTCCTGCTCGTCCGTGGTCAGTTGCAGCATCGGTTCGGCATTGCCGGCACGGCCGTCGAGTCCCTTTTCGGCAACCGTGTTATAGAAGGCAAACATGCGGTAGAAATCGCGCTGGCTGAGAGGATCGTACTTGTGGTCGTGGCAGCGCGTGCAGCCCATCGTCAGCCCCATCCAGACGGTCGAGGTGACTTCGACGCGATCGACCACGTACTCGGTTTGATACTCGTCCGCGATCGCGCCGCCCTCGAAGTTGATCATGTGATTGCGATGAAAGCCGGTGGCCAGGCGCTGGGATCGCGTCGGGTGGTCGAGCAGGTCGCCGGCGATCTGTTCGACGGTGAACTGGTTGTAGGGCATGTTCCGCTGAAACGCGTCGATCACCCAGTCGCGCCAATGCCACATGTCGCGATGGCTATCGATGTGGTAACCGTGCGTATCGGCGTAGCGGGCAAGATCCAGCCAGTGCATGGCCAGGCGTTCGGCATGCTGTGGAGACGCGAGGAGCTTCTCCACGCGGCGCTCGTAGGCGCCGGGAGTCTTGTCGGCGAGGAAGGAATCGATGTCCTCCGGCTTGGGTGGAAGGCCGGTCAGGTCCAGGTAGAGCCGGCGAAGCAGGGTCGCGCGGTCCGCCTCCGTCGAAGGCTTCAGACCTTCGCGGTCCAGCCGGGCCATGACGAACGCGTCAATGGGATTCCGAGTCCACTTGGGCTGGCTGACCAAGGGCATGGCCGGCCGTTGGGGAGGGGTGAACGACCAATGGGTTTCCCATTTCGCGCCCTCGTCGATCCAGCGCTCGAGCGTGGCGATCTGCTTTTCGTTCAGCGTCTTGTTAAAGGCGGGCGGGGGCATCCGGAGGGCCGGCTTCGCGGCGCTGATGCGTTTGATCAGGCGGCTGGCGGCGGAGTTGCCGGGTACGATGAGGGCGGGACCCTTGCGCTCGGCGAAAGCGCCTTCGCGGGTGTCCAGACGAATGCCAGCCATGCGGTGCTTCTCGTCGGGGCCGTGGCAGGCGAAGCAATTATCAGAGAGAATCGGGCGAACCTCGCGATTGAAGTCGACGGGCTTCACCGCCGGTCCGGCGGCCGAAACCGCCCGCGCCAGTGTCAGCAACGCAGCCAAGGGCCAGAAACGTGTCACACAGCCTCCCGGGAAGGATGGTTTTATTCTATCCGGAGTTGCCAGGGGCCATGTGCGAGGACGGGACAGGTTAGGGTCTCGACAGACAGAATTTGGAGCCCCGCTTGCGATGGGCAACGGATGTTGTCGGGCGGTGGAATTGGCAGGAAGAAACACGCGTCGAAGTCCTACTATAGTTCTATGCCAAAGCTGACAGGCAAGAACGCTTTCATCACCGGCGGATCGTCGGGAATCGGCCAGGCGATCGCCATCCGATACGCGGAAGAAGGAGCGAACGTCGCCATCAACTACCGCACCCGGCCCGACGACGCCGAAGCCACGCTGAGCCGTGTCCGCGAAATTCAGTCACAACTCGGCATCCCGGGGCTGAAGGCGATTGGCGTTCGCGGCGATGTCTCCGTGGAGGCGGATGTCCAGACCATGTTCCGCGCCATCCTCGAGGCGTTCGGGACGTTGGGCATTCTTGTGAACAACGCAGGCATCCAGAAGCCCTGCCCCAGCCACGAGATTGAAATGGCTGATTTCGACCGGGTTCTGAACGTCAACCTGCGTGGGACTTTCCTCTGCGCCCGAGAGGCGCTACGGCACTTTGTGGAAAAGGGAATCCGCGGGGTGATCCTGAACAATTCGAGCGTGCACGAACTGATCCCGAAGCCCAAGTATCTGAGCTATTCGATCACCAAGGGCGGCATCGAAAACCTCACCCGAACGCTGGCGCTGGAGTATGCCGAACACGGCATCCGCGTCAATGCGGTCGGGCCCGGCGCGGTGATTACGCCGATCAACAAGGCGTGGATCGATAACCCGAAGGCCCAGGCCGACGTGGAAAGCCACATCCCGCTGGGCCGGGCCGCTCAGGCTTCGGAGATCGCATCGGTGTTCGCGTTCCTGGCGTCCGAGGATGCGTCTTACATTACCGGCCAGACGATCTTCGCCTGCGGCGGGTTGACGTTGTATCCCGAATTCCGGGTGGCGTGGTCTTCCGGAGAGTGAGGAACCCGTCATGGCGGAATTCGACAATCAGATCGTGCTGATCACTGGCGCGAAGGGCGGATTGGGCACCGACGTCACGGAAGCCTATCTGGGTGCGGGGGCGACGGTGATCGGTGTGGCGCGCAGCATCGCGCAAGCAGATTTCCAGGACCCGCGGTTTCATGCGATGCCGGCGGACCTGACTCGCGAGGAGAACGTGCTGGCGTTGGCTTCCCAGGTGCATGAGCGCTTCGGCCGCGTCGATGTGCTGGCCCACATCATGGGCGGCTACGAAGGCGGAACTGCCGTCGCCGAGACCCCGCAATCAAGCTTCGAGAAGATGTTCACGATGAATTTTTGGCCGGCCGTCCACTTGGCCAAGGCGTTTGTCCCAAAGATGCGGGAGGCCGGGAAAGGGCGCGTGCTGGGCATCGGGGCGCGTCCCGCGCTGGAACCGGTCGCGACTCTGGGAGCCTACAGTGCGAGTAAGGCGGCATTGGTTTCGATGATGAAGACGCTCTCGCTCGAGAACAAAGATCGCGGCATCACGGTCAACATGATCTTGCCGGGCATGATGGACACGCCGGCGAATCGCGCGGCCATGCCGGGAGCGGACTACTCGAAATGGGTGCAG
Source organism: uncultured Solibacteraceae bacterium (assembly GCA_964529305.1). Lineage (GTDB taxonomy): Bacteria > Acidobacteriota > Terriglobia > Bryobacterales > Bryobacteraceae > CAZGUX01. The sequence goes on from CAZGUX010000020.1 coordinate 7,276, forward strand.
CCCGCGAAGGTGGCGAGCCTGGCGCTGTGGTTGACGTCGGAAGCGGCGTCGCAGGTGACGGGGGCGCTGGTGCCAGTGTATGGCGGAGGGGCGTAGCGGCGGCTGACGGCCCGGGGGACTGAGGACAGGCCGCTCCCTGACGGGTCGCGGCACGGATACAGAGCGAAAGTCACCCCCTCGCTGACGCTCGGGGCTGCGATTCACTTTTTCATTTTGATGTCGGAGGGCATAATGGCGACGATGATCGCGACAGGATTCGTGTGTCTGCTGGCAGCCTATGCCGTGTGCGGCATGACGTTCGCCCTGTGGTTTCTGCGAGCGAGGTTGGACGCCCCGGACGCGAGTATGCCGTTTCGCCTGATTCTGATACCCGGTTTGACGGCCCTTTGGCCGTTGCTGGCGCGGCGGAGGCCGGAATGATCCGGCCGCTGCGCCGGGCGCACGGAAGAGCGTGGCTGGCGCTGGCCTTTGTCCTGCCGGCCACGCTGTGGGTGAGCCTCGGCGCTCGCGGGGTCCCTCCGGCGGCCCTCCCGGCGCACTCGAACGACGAACAGGTGACGATTCTCGACCGGCAAGTCGAACTGCGCCTTCCCACAACATTTCTCCATCCGGATGTTCTGGTATACGCGGTTGCCGGCAACGAGCGGCACCTGGCCGGGCGACTGACGGGGCTTCCCGTCGAGCGGTTGCCTCTGCCGGAAGGAACCAAGACGGTGGAACTGTTCAGCCTGGCACATCAGCGGACCCTCCGCCGCTTCGAAAGAAAAACGCCATGAGCGTTCACTACCAGGCGGTCCTTTGGAACCGGCAAAAGCGGGTGTACGATGCGACACTCGCCGCGGGTCTGGCGCTGTATCTGGCGAGTTTCCTGGGAGCGGGCGCGTGGCTGTTTCCCTCCGCCACCGCGGAGACCTTGCTGATCCGCGCGCTCGGGACGGCCGCCTTTCTTCTGCTCCACGTAATTCTGGCCATCGGCCCACTGGCACGGCTCGACACGCGATTCCTGCCCCTGCTCTACAACCGGCGGCACCTCGGGGTCACGATGTTCTTTCTGGCGCTCGGCCACGCCGTCTTCTCGATCATTCAATTTCACGCGCTCGGCGATACGTTTCCGTTGATCAGCCTGTTTACCGCCAATCCCCGCTACGGGAGCATCGCGCAGTTCCCGTTCGAGAGCCTCGGATTTGCCGCGCTGCTGATCCTGTTCGTGATGGCTGCGACCAGCCACGACTTCTGGCTCCACACCCTGTCGCCTCGTGTGTGGAAGCGCCTGCACATGATGGTCTATGCCGCCTACGCGCTTTTGGTGGCTCACGTCGCCTTAGGCGCGCTTCAGAGCGAGCGGCATCCGGCGCCCGCGATCCTGCTGGGGGCGGGGATGACGATGTTGATCGCCCTGCACCTGGCAGCGGCCGCCAGAGAGCGTGCGAAGGACAATGGCGAGGCGCCGGCGGCCGAGGGCTTCCGCGATGCGGGGGACGCCGCGGCGATTCCCGAAGGCCGCGCCCGTGTGGTCTCGATCGAGGGAGAACGCATTGCGGTGTTCAAGCACCAGGGCAAGCTCTGCGCCATCTCCAACGTGTGCCGCCACCAGAACGGCCCGCTGGGCGAGGGCCGCATTGTCGACGGGTGCGTCACGTGTCCGTGGCACGGCTACCAGTTTTCGCCGGAGACCGGACAGTCGCCGCCGCCGTTTCAGGATCGCGTTCCGGTATTCCGGACGCGGGTGGTCAACGGGCGCGTCTGGGTGGATCCGCGGCCGCAAGGAGAATCGTGATGGCGTCCCGACCAGACGACTTCTATGTCGGCTATCAGGCGAAGGCGCCTCGTGCGTTGTCGCGTTTTGTCGGCGTCCGAGTGGCGTGCGTTGTAGGGCTGGGGGCAGTAGCGGCCGTTGTGCTGGCGCGGTCACAGCAAGGGTTCGCTCCTGCCGCCTTTGACTACGGCCAGCCGCGCGAGTTCATCGGCTATCTGGAAGAACAGCCAGTCCCCAACCTGCGAGTGGCGCGTCCGCACGACACAGGCAAGGAGGCCGCCTTTTCCCGCTACCTGTTGACGGGGCCAGGGAAGTTCGGCGTCGAACCCCTGCTGCGCGGACTCGACGGCGACCAGGTGCAGTTTCGCGGAACCCCCATCTATCGCGGTTCCTCGACGATGATCGAGATCGAGCCCGGATCGCTCCGGGCGATGGGCGGGCCCACGCGCGACAGCCGGATGTTGGCCGAAGCTCTGGGCGAGGTCCGGTTGACGGGCGAGATCGTCGACAGCAAGTGTTATCTGGGTGTCATGAACCCGGGCGAGGGCAAGGTGCATCGAGCCTGTGCGGCGCGATGCATCAGCGGCGGGGTCCCGCCGGCGTTAGCCGTGGTTGGCGCCGATGGGGCGCGTCGCCTGGTGGTGCTGGTCAGGCCGGGGCAGAAAACATTGAACCGGGAAATCCTCGACCTGGTGGGCGAACCGGTGCGCGTTCGGGGAATGGCGTTTCGATCGTCGAACCTGGAATGGCTCGAGACCGATCGGGCCTGGATCGAGCGGGCCGGGGAAGAAAGCAGGCGTTAGGGGCATCTGACCGGGGGAGCTAAAGCTCCCTTGCAAGCTGAAGCTTGCGCCACGGGCGGAACGCACGGGGGGCGGGCTGAAAGGCCGCCCTACATCACGGAGATTGAGGCAGGACCATGGATCGACATACAAAGACATTCCTGGCGATTAGCTGGCTGCTGCGCCTGATTGCGGCCGCCATTCTGCTGCAGACGTTGTTCTTCAAATTCACGGGTGCGCGCGAGTCGGTCTATATCTTCTCGAAGCTCGGCCTGGAACCGTGGGGCCGCCTGGGGACCGGGTTGGCGGAGTTAGCGGCTGGAATCCTGCTGCTGGTTCCCCGCACGGCGCCTTACGGGGCATTGCTCTCGCTGGGCATCATCAGCGGGGCCATCGCCAGCCATCTTGCCGTGTTGGGTATCGCGCTGCCGGAGGCCGGCGACCGCGGCGAGTTGTTTGGGCTGGCCGTGGTGGTGTTCCTGTGCTCCGTGGGAATCTTGCTGATGCACCGGCAGGACCTGGCCGTTCCGCGCTTGAGCCGGTAGCGGTTTGGTAGGCTGGAGAACCATGCGCCTGCTGGTTCTCCTCGCCGCGCTCCCTTTGGCCGCGCAGAACTACGACCCTCCACCCTCGGTGCCGATGTCCGCCGCCGAAACCACCGAACTTCGCGACGGCCTCGGCAAACTTCGCAAGAAGATCGCCTCGCTCAACACCGCAGACCCGCATCTGATTCCCGACGTGGAAGTCTACGCCAAAGCTGTCGAATGGCTGCTTCGCTATCCCGAAGAATGCTATACCCGGCTGTACGTCGACTTCGCGCGTAAGGCGATCGAGACCGGCCTGCACCGGGCCGGGGAACTCGAGCGCGGGAAACACCCGTGGACCACGGCGGCGGGGTATGTTGTCCGGGGCTATCGCTCGAAGGTGGACGGAAGCGTCCAACCCTACGCGATGCTGATTCCGGAGAAGCGGCCCAAGCCCGCGCGCCTGGACGTCTGGCTGCACGGGCGCGGCGCAACCCTGACCGAACTCAGCTTCATCGCGCAACACGACCCGTCATTCCCAAACGCCAAGCCGGTGGAGCCGATTCCGGCCGGGCGCGAGTATCTGCAACTGGACGCCTTCGGGCGGACGAACAATGCGTACCGCTGGGCGGGCGAGACCGATGTCTTCGAGGCGATCGAGGAAGCGCGGCAGTACGGAGTCGACCCACAGCGCATCGCGCTGCGGGGCTTCTCCATGGGCGGCGCAGGGACTTGGCACATTGGCCTTCATTACCCCGACCGGTGGGCCGCGCTCGAGGCGGGCGCCGGATTCAGCGAAACCGTGCGCTACGCGAACAAGCCCGACCTGCCTCCCGACCAGCGGGCACTACTGAACATCTATGATGCCGAACCGTACGCGCTGAACGCGGCGCTGACGCCCACGGTCGGATACGGCGGCGAGATCGATGCGCAACTGACGGCCGCTATGAACATCCGCGAGCAACTGGAGCGCGAGGGCGTCCGCTTTGTGCGCGATGGCTTTCGCTACACGACGTCCGATCTGAAAGCGATCTTCCTGATTGGCCCGCAAACGCCGCACCGGTGGCATCCGGACAGCAAGCGAGAATCCGAGGAGTTCATCCGCAAGGCGATCGACGAGCGCGCGGTGGAACCTGAAAAGATCCGCTTCATCACGTACACAACCCGCTATTCCAAGGCATTCCGCGTTCGCATCCATCAACTGGAGAAACAGTACCAGCGGGCGGAAGTGACCTCGGCCGGGAGCGAGGCGACCACTCGCAACGTGCGGGTGATCCAATTCACGGGCCACGCCCCAGCGACGATCGACGGCCAGCGCGTCGAGCCTGCGGCTTATTTCGTCAAGCGCGATGGACGCTGGAGCGGGACCGGGCACCTGCCGGCCGGAATGTTCAAGAGGCAGGGACTGCAAGGGCCCATCGACGATGCGTTCACCGATTCGTTTCTGTGTGTCCGGCCAACCGGCAAGGCGTGGAACGAGGCCGTGCAACAGGCCGCGCTGGAACGTCTGGAGCGCTTTCGGAAAGAATTCGCAAAGCGCCTGCGAGGGGACCTGCGCATCGTGGACGATCGCGCGGTCACCGACGGGGACATGGGGCGGAGGCACGTGATCCTGTTCGGCGATCCCGGAAGCAATCGGCTGCTGGCGCGAATGCTGAAGCAGTTGCCGGTGAGTTGGAGCCGCAAAGAGATCGCTTTTGGAGAACGCCGCTTCGACGCGGCCGCGCATCTGCCGGTGTTGATCTACCCGAATCCCCTCAACCCGTCCAGGTACGTGGTGGTGAACAGCGGTCACACCTTCGGAGAGGCGGATTTCCGGGGCACCAACGCGCTGCTGTTCCCGCGCATCGCCGACTACGGCGTGGTCCGCGCGAACGACGAACAGACCGTACTGTCCGGTTTCTTCGACGAGGAGTGGCGTCTGGGCCGATAGCGGAGCGACTCTGAGTGCCTGGAGTGAGAAGCTTCATTTCAGGTGCGTCTCGAAGAACTCAGCGGTGAGCCGCAGCATCTGTTTGTTGGCGTCCCCCGTCACGTTGTGGGTCTTTTGTGGGTACACCATCATCTGGAACATTTTGCCGGCCCGCTGGAGCGCGTCGGCCATTTGCAGGACGTTCTGAAAGTGAACGTTGTCGTCCTCGAAGTTGTGGATCAGGAGCAGACTCGCCTTCAGGTCGCCCGCTTTGTGGATGGGCGAACTCGTCCGGTAGCCTTCGCGGTTCTCGTCCGGCAACCCCATGTAGCGCTCGGTGTAGATGGTGTCGTAGTTGCGCCAGTCGGTGACGGGAGCGCCGGCGATCCCGGCGCGGAAGCGGTCGGGCGCGTGGGTCAGGCAGTAGAGGGTCATGTAGCCTCCGTAGCTCCAGCCGTTCATGCCAACGCGCTCGATGTCGACGAATCCCGTGGCTTCCAGGTAGCGCAGGCCCTCCAACTGGTCCTTCAACTCGCGAGCACCCAGGTTGCGGAACACCGGCGTTTCAAAAGCGTGTCCGCGGCCGGAAGTGCCGCGATTGTCCAACTGCCAGATGAGGAATCCACGGTGCGCCATGGCTTGGTCCCAAGAGAGGCCGGCCCAGGCATCCTTCACCGCCTGCCCGTGAGGTCCGCCGTATACCTGCACGATGGCCGGGTATTTCTTCTTCGGGTCGAACCCGGACGGCTTGATCATCCTCGCGTAGAGCAGCGCTCCATCCGCGGTGGTCACCTTCACAATCTCGGCCGGCAGGATGTCGAATGCGCTCAGGCCGGCGCGGTCGGCATCACTCTGCACCGCGATCGCGCGCCCATCGGCGTGCCGCAAGGTGCGCCGGGGAGGGCTGGAAAGAGAAGACGCGGTATCGAGAAAATGCTCGAACACGGGACTCATGGAGATGGCATGAGCTCCCGCCTCCGGCGTGAGTAACTCCGGTTGCCCGCCATCGATCTTGACGCGGTACAGTTGACGCTCGAGCGGGCTCGACTGGTTCGAAACGTAGTACACCCACCCTCGCCGTTCGTCCACTCCCGTGAGGCCGGTCACCTCCCACTCGCCGCGCGTTAGCGGTTTGGCCTGCCATCCCGGATGACGTTTTTCATACAGGTAAATGTGGCGGAATCCGCTCCGCTCGCTGAGCCAGACGAATCGCTCGCCGTCGCGGAAGAGATAGGGCTCGCCGGCGAAGTTGACCCAGTACGGATCCGCTTCGGTGAGCAAGATGGACGTTTCACCGCTCGCGGCGTCGGCATCGAGCAGGTCGAGGCGGTTCTGGATGCGGTTCAGGCACTGGATGGCCAACCGCCGTGAATCCGGCAACCACTGAACGCGCGCCATCAGGCGTTCGCGAGGGTCGCCGGTATTGATCCAACGCGGCTTGCCTCCCTCGCGAGAGATCACGCCGGCGCGCACGTCGGGATTGGGGTCGCCCGCTTTTGGGTAGCGCTGGGGCTCCTGTCGACTTCTCATGCCCAATAAGTCGGCGTGCGGATAGATCGGAATGCGGCCGACGTCAAACTGAAGAAAGGCAATGCGCGCCGAATCCGGCGACCACCAATACGCGGTTCCCAGCCCCAATTCCTCGGGATACACCCAGTCCACTTCGCCGTTCCACACGGTGGCCGAACCGTCATACGTCAACCGGACCGTTTTCTGTCCCTCGATTTCGAGAACGTATAGGTCGTGGCCGCGGCGAAACGCGACGTGCGTCCCGTCCGGTGAGAGTTTCGCGTCGTGCTCGGCCTCCTGAGTCGCCGTCAACTGGCGCAGGTCGCCCTTGGGAAAGGGCTTCAGGAACAGGTCACCGTCGACGGCGATGAGGATCCGGTCGCCTTTCGCGGACCACGCGTACTTCGCTTCCCGCACGTAGCGGTTCTTCCAGTCCGAGACCTCCGGTTTGGAACCCTTCACCGCCCGGACCTCGACTTCCTTCAGCCGGAGCAGTTCGCGCCGGGACTGGTTCTTCACCTCGTAGATCCAGACCGCTTCCTTTTGTTCGTAGAGAAACCGCCTACCGTCCGGCGCCCACACCACGGCTTCGAATTCCGGGTTCAACGTTCCGACGTCGGCAAGGGTGACCGGTTTCTTCTGGCCCCAGGCGAGAGCACAAAACAGCAGGGCGGCCCCGGCGCGAATTCGCGGCATACGTTCCAATATCCAACATGCGCCGGGGATGTGTCATTCTGGCTTCTGATGAAAGTCACATTCTGGGGCGCCTGCCGCACCGTCACCGGATCGATGCATCTGATCGAGGCCGACGGCTTCCAATGTCTCCTCGATTGCGGCATGAGCCAGGGACGCCGCAAGGAATCGGACGCCCTCAATCGCGATCTTCCCTTCCCAGCGAAGTCGATCGATAGCGTGATCCTGTCGCACGCCCACATCGACCATTCGGGAAATCTTCCGTCGCTGGTCAAAAACGGATACCACGGTCCGATTTATTCAACGCCGCCGACCATCGACCTGTGCGACGCGATGCTGCGCGACACGGCCCACATCCAGCAAAAGGACGCCGAGTTCATCAACAAGCGCCTGGCCCGCCGGAGAGCGGTCGAGCGGGAACCGGTGGAGCCCCTGTACTCGATGGAAGATGCCGAGGCCACACTCCCGCTCTTCAAACCCGTGCCGTATCACAACGTGTTCGACGTCGGCGGCGGCTTCCGGTACGAGGCTTATGACACCGGCCACATGCTGGGCTCGTCGTCCATTGTCATGCAGCAGAACGGCACACGGCTGATCTTTTCGGGAGACGTGGGCCGGAAGAATCTGCCAATCCTGCGCGATCCTGAGCCGATGCCTCAGGCTCACTTCCTGATCATGGAGAGTACCTACGGCAACCGCATCCACAAGCAGGAAGAGCACGTCCGGGACAAACTGGCGCGCGTGATCAACGCGACGTGCGCCCGGGGAGGCAAGATCATCGTCCCGGCGTTTGCGGTCGGGCGGACGCAGCAGTTGGTGTTGGAGCTGCACCAGCTTGCCGACGCGGAGCGGATCCCCTCTATCCCCATCTACGTCGACAGCCCGCTGGCGATCAACGCGACCGAGGCCTATCGGCGGCACGCGGAGCTATTTGACTCCGAAACGCGTGAGTTCCTGTTGGGAGGCGAAGACCCGTTCGGCTTCCATCGCCTTCGGTACATCCGGGAAGCGAGCGAATCGATGAAACTCAACGATGTGCGCACTCCCTTTGTCGTGATTTCGGCCTCGGGCATGTGTGAAGCGGGCCGCATCCTCCACCATCTGCGCAACGGCGTGGAGGATCCCCGCAATACGATCCTGATTACGGGCTTCCAGGCGGAGAGCACCCTGGGCCGCAAGCTGGTGGAGAAGGAGCCGGAAGTGCGCATCTTCGGCGAGATGATGCGGGTCCGCGCCGAAGTGGCGACCATCAACGAGTTGAGCGGCCACGCCGACCAGAACGAACTGCTGGAGTGGATGCGGCCGATTGTCCCGGGCTTGAAGAAGGTGTTTCTGGTGCACGGCGAGGTGTCGCAATCCGAGGCGCTGGCCAAGTTGATCGAAGAGAAATACGCTGTGCCGGCCGTGGTGCCGTATCGCGGTCAATCGTTCGAGCTAACGGTCTGAGGGGACGCGGCGGACTTCCGCCCGATGGCGAACAAGACAGCGAACCACACGACGTCGGCCAGAAAGATCCCCGTGACGCGCCAGGTCGCCAGATACCCGGTCAGCAGCGCGCCGGCGCCGTGGCCGAGCAGGAGGCAACTGGTCAGGACGGCGAACTGGCTGGTTCGCACCTCGTCCGGCACGCGCCGGCTGGCCAGAGTAAATAGGACCGTCTGCATCCCGCCGGCGGCGAGCGCGTACAGGAAACGCAGTGCGGCGAACAGGGCGGCGCTCGAGGTGAAGAACAGAGCCAGGCAGACCAGGCCCCCCGAGCAGAAGCGGAGCATCAGGAATCTCCACAGGTTCGGGTCCTTCGTCTTGCGGCCGCAATACCAGGCAGCCAGCCCATCGCCGACGGCGCCGATGGACAACAGCCACCCGGCCAGGTGCGCCGACTCGCCGATGGGAGCGTGGCCGGCCGCGAACAGGGTCGCCGCGGGTTGAAAGCTGCGGTCGATGAGAGCGGACAGAAACAGCATCAGGGCGAGCCAGGTGAGGCCGGGGGCCGGCCGGATGTTCAGGAAGCCTTCCGTCCAGGGCTTTTCCGTCTCCACCGGGCGGCCGGTTTCCCGATAGACGAGCAGAAACCCCAGGAACGAACAGAAGCAGGCGGCGGAGGTCAGCCCGAAAATGCTGCGGATGCCGATGAGGGGAGCGAGGACGCCACCCAACGCGGGACTGACGGCCGCAGTGGTCACCTGTGTGATCTGCACGCGGGCGATGGTGAGTCCAGTGCGTTCGGGCGCGCACCCGTTGGTGGCCAGCGCCACCACCAGGCTTTGATAGCCGGCGAGTAGCCCCATCGCCACGCGAAGCACCAGAAACTGCCCCGGCGACGTGACAAACACCATCAGGATCCAGACCAGCCACAGCACCAGGGTTGCGCGTAGCGCCATCAGGCGGATGCCGAATCGGTCGCCGATCTTGCCCCAAAATGGTCCCGTGACCGCCACGATCAAGGGAGTCAGGCCGAGGACCAGCCCGGTCCACGAGGCGACATCAGCCGCGGAATGGACGCCGAGTTCCCTCAGGTAATCCGGAAGCGATGGGACGAAGGCCAGGTAGGCGCCTTCCACCAGCACGATCGAGGTGAGTGTGGCGATCTCGTTAGGATGGGCGCGTGATGCGGGTCGCGTTTCGTCTACAGGGTTGCTCTGCACGGGTCCGGGTCTGCGGGGTGGATCAGTTCGGAATGATACCATCGTACATTCCAATCGAGGAAATGCATGAGACTGGTCCAACTCCATCACCCTGTTGACGGCCGCCGCGTGGCGCTGGTTGACGAGCCGACGTTGCGGCTCCTGTCCTACGAGTCGGTGTACGCGCTCGCGACGGAGGCGTTGTCCGCGGGCAGGCGTTTGACCGAAGAGGCGGAGCGAAGCGTGACGCCCGACTCGCTCGATTATGACGAAGTCTACGACGGACATGCCGAGTGGAGGCTTCTGCCGGCTTTCGACCATCCCGGCGAACCCGCGCGCTGCCTGATCACTGGAACCGGTTTGACTCACCTGGCCAGCGCCGCAAACCGCCAGGCGATGCACGCGGCCGGGGCCGCGCCCACCGACTCGATGCGCATGTACCAATGGGGATTGGAGGGCGGCCGGCCCGATCCAGGCGAGATCGGAGTCGCGCCCGAGTGGTTTTACAAGGGCCACGGCCCTATCCTGCGGGCGCACGGCGAACCTCTCACCGTGACGGTCTTCAGCGGAGATGGGGGCGACGAGGGAGAGGTGGCCGGCCTTTACCTGATCGACGGCACCGGCGCTCCCCGGCGCGTTGGGATGGCCCAGGGCAACGAATTCTCCGACCACGTCACCGAGAAGAAGAACTACCTTTACCTTGCGCCCTCCAAGCTCCGCTGCTGTTCGCTCGGGCCCGAACTCGTGGTGGACCCCGATTTCGGATCGGTGCCCGGAGTCGTCAAGATCTGGAGAGGGCAGTCGATGGTGTGGTCAAAAGAGATCGCCACCGGCGACAAGCGGATGTCTCACACGCTGGGCAATCTGGAGCATCATCACTTCAAATTTCCGGAGCACCGGCGGCCCGGCGACGTGCACGTTCATTTCTTCGGCGCCGACGCGTTCAGCTTCGGGGAGCAGATTCACCTGGAAGCGGGCGACGTCATGGAAGTGGCGTTTCAGGGCTTTGGCCGGGCGCTCAGAAACCCGCTCGCGATGGAGACGGGCGAGAACACGCTGGTCACCGTTGCCCCGGTCTGACGTTTACTTCGCCTCGTACATCAGGTTGACCATCGTTTCACCGTTTCCGGTGGGGGTCACCGTGATATTGGCAGTGCGTGCTTTGGCTTCGTCGGACCCCGTCAGGTTGATGATCGACTTGCCGTCCGATCCGATCGTGGTGCGCGTGACTTTGAACCCGGCTTTCTTGAGCGTATCTTCGTAGAACGCCGCAACCGTATCGGCGCTGTCCTTGGTGGTGATCTGCACCATGGCGGCGTCCTTGTTGTCGCCCCTCATACTGAACGAAGACTTCGGCGATGTCCCGGGGTAGGCGGGAAGCCATGCCGGTAGCTTTGCATCGCCCGCGCCGAAACGGGCCTTGCCTTCCGGGGTCTCGATTTCGAGCGAGCCGCTGCCCCCTTCGCTTTGGGTGCGCATCTGAACGACTTCACCCTTTTCGTTCTCGAAGGTGATCTTGCCCTTCTTGAGTTCGTCGAAATTGACCGTGATGGTCTTGCCGTCACGCTTGTCGCGCAGGGTGAGGGTGCCTTTGGACTCGTCCGTCGAGAGGACCTCGATGTTCGGGTCCAGTGCCGCGGCCAGCTTGGCGGCCGCCATCGCGGGGTTTTTCGCATCCTTGCCGTCGCCCACGATCGTCTTGACCGTTTTGGCAACGAACAAACCGCCAATGGTCGCTGCAATTCCGCCGATCAACACAATCCCCAGGCAACCAATCAGGATCCATTTGACCGCGCCGCCGGACTTTGCGGGAGGCGGCAACGCCTCTGCCGGTCCGGGAAGAGGCTGCGGCGGTGCCGCAGGTCCGATCGGTTTGCCGCACTGAGGACAAAACTGCCCGGCACCCTGAGCGCCGCAATTCGTGCAGAATGGCATGGCCCGATTATACGCCGCGTGCCCGGCGAATGCCTGCGTCCCTCAACTGTAAACGAGATCGACGATCAGCTCGATGTGATAGGTCTGCGGGAACAAATCGACGAGAACGAGGCGCTCCATGCGGTAGCCACCGGCGAGCAGTGGCGCCAGGTCCCGGGCCAGCGTCGCCGGATCGCAGGCGACGATCACCAACCGGCGAGGATGCAGCTCGAGCAATCGCTTGACCACCCGTTTTCCCAGCCCGGCCCTCGGTGGATCGGCCAGGACATACTCACAAGACCCGGAGTAGGCGTCCAGGAAGTCCTCGGTGTTGGCGCGCCGGACGTCGACGGCAACACCGGCGCGCTGTGCGTTGAACTCGAGATCGGCCACCGCGTTGGTGCCGGATTCCACGGCGGTGACGCCGCGGAAGCGTTTGGCCAGCGCCAGGGAGAACAGGCCGACCCCCGCGTAGAGGTCGAGCGCCGTTTCACCGCCGGCGCCGGCCAGCGCGGTGTCCACCAGCGTATCGATCAGAAAGCGGTTGACCTGGAAGAACGAACGGCCGCCCGCGCGGAAGGTGAAGTCGCGCGTCGGGTAGTCGAGCGGCGCCGAGGCCCCCGGCAGCGACTCCTCGCACCAGTCGAAAAACCAGCGTGCGAGCGGGCGCTCGGTTTCCATCACGTTCAGTTGTACCTGTTCTTCGTTGGTGAACAGCTCGAGCGACCGCAGGAAGCGCGGCCACCGTGTGTCGCGAGCCATCGACGCGAGCGCCGCGATGGCCCGATTGATCCTCGGCGACGCGATCGGACACGTACTCACGGGGCAAAGCGTTCGGGAACCGGCTTCCAGAAAACCCACCGATCCGTCCACGCTGTGTAACTGGATCCGGTTCCGGTATTCCCAGGGTTCGGCGGAAACTACGGACATCTCGTCCGGGGCGGAGATCTTCCCCACACGGCGGAACACCTCGCGTACGATTTCCTGTTTCCACTGGAGTTGGGTCGCGTACGGCGCCTGCTGATAGTGGCATCCACCGCAGCGCCGGAATACCCGGCAGGGGGCGCTCTGGCGCTCCGCCGCCGGAGTGTCGACCGTGGAAACCCGTCCCCGGAGCACCCCTTTTTGGGGGCCTTCCGATTCGACCGTCACTAATTCGCCGGGCAGGACAAAGGGCGCCAGCACCACCTGCCCCTCGACCCGTGCGAGACCGTCGCCGCCGTAGACCATTTTCTCGATTTGGACCTGCATCCCCATTCAGGTTCAAGTCTAGCAGCGCAGGTGTCAGCAATCAGCTATCAGCTGTCAGCTGTCAGGTCACTGCGGTTGGCATACAGCGGTCGTGCCGGCACGCTTGGCCTGCGGAATGCTCATTGCTGACCGCTGACCGCTGACCGCTGACGGCTTCTTTCCGAATTCGTTCTGCGCTACATTCGGGGTGCCGGCGAAATCATAGGTTCATCTCGCCAGGCCCAGCGATCCTTTATTCCGCGAAGCAAGAAAGGAGCCGTTCATGACCACGCGCCTTTTGCGTGACCCTGACCGCATTGAGAAACGATCCCCAACCCGCCGGCAAGTGCTGACCACCGCGGGCGCTCTTGCCGCCGCTCCCCAGATCATCCCGGGATCGGCGCTGGGGCTGAACGGCGCGGTAGCGCCCAGTGACCGCGTGACCCTGGCCGGGCTCGGCCTTGGGGGCAGGGGAACCCACGTCCTGGGCAGTTTCCTGAAACAGGCCGACGTCCAGTTTGTGGCCATCTGCGACGTTCGCAACGAACGCCGTGAAATCATCAAGAGCATGGCCGACCAGAAGTACGGCAACCAGGACTGCGCGATGTACAGCGACCAGTATGAGTTGTGGGCACGTAAGGATGTGGACGCCGTACTCATCGCCACAGGCGACCGCTGGCACGCGCCGCTGTCGATTCTCACCGCCCGCACCGGCAAGGACGTCTATTGCGAGAAGCCGTGCTCGATGACCATCGCCGAAAGCCGGGCTCTGGCGGACACGTTCCAACGGCTGGGCCGGATCTACCAGGCGGGCACGCAGCGCCGGAATGGAGTCAACTGCATTCGCGCGTTTGAGCTGGCACGGGCGGGAAAGCTGGGCAAGGTCCACACGCTCCACGCCGAAGCCGGTCCCGGCGACCGGTGGCCACCGACCACGACGCACGCCTGGCTGCCGGCCGGACCGGAGCCTCCCAAGCAGGTGGTCGATTGGGACCGCTGGCTGGGACCGGCGCCCTGGCGGCCGTACAATCCCCGCTACGTTCGCGGCGGCTGGCGCGGCTTCTTTGACTTCCACGGCGGCGGCGTTCTCGAGTGGGGCTCTCACACGGTGGACCTGTGCCAGTGGATCGGCGATCTGGATGACACGACTCCGGTGGAATTCGAGCCGCACGGCATGGGCGCGGATACGCCCTACACGATTAACGGGCGCTATGCGAACGGCATGAAGCTGGTTCTGCGCGACAAAGGGTTCCTCGGTCTGGGGAGCTGCCACATTCGGATCGAGGGAGACGCCGGCTGGGTGGAGACCGCCGACGGCGGCAAGATCGTGGTCTCCGACAACCTGCGCGGCGAACCGCTCGACGTCGTGCCCTCCGACGCGACTGCCAATCACGTTCGCGACTTCGTCAACTGCGTGAAGTCCAGGAAGCAGCCCCGCTCCAACGCCCTGGCGGCCGCGCAGGCGCACATTGCCTGCCACGCGGCGTACATCGCGTTTCAGTTGGGCCGGAAGCTGTCGTTTGATCCGTCGACGGATTCGTTCGTCGGCAACGAGGAAGCCAACCGGATGCGTTCGCGCGCCATGCGCGAACCCTGGCGGCTCTGAGTGAGGAGTATCGGAAATGCCGCGAAATTCATTGTCGTCCGTGAACGCACTCGCACAGGCGCAGGCCGTCGCACCGCCCAAGCCGAAGCCCGACCCTCCGCCTCCGCCGATGGTCGACGAAAAGTACGGAGCGGTGGTGCAGATCATGGCGCTGCCTGTTTCGAAACTGATCGCGATTCTCAAGGATCCCGGCGGATCCGTCTATGCGAAAGCGAAAGCCTGCCAGCGCCTGGCGGTGGTCGGCGACCGGTCGGCCGTTCCGGCCCTGGCCCAGTTGCTGACCGAGCCGCAGCTGTCGCACTACGCGCGCTTCGGCCTGGAGCCGATTCCGGATGCGTCGGTGGATCAGGCGCTCCGGGGGGCGCTGGAAAAGGTGAAGGGAGGGCTACTGGTGGGGGTGATCAACTCGATCGCGAGGCGGAGGGACCGTCGCGCGATTGGAGTGCTGGCGAAATTGCGTGCCGACTCGGACCCGGAAGTCGCGAGGGCAGCGGACTCGGCGCTGGCCGCTATTCGGCCACCGATGTAGCATCTCCGTGCTGTGCCTCACCGTCTCCGAAGCCGATCGAGATTTGCCCTGACGATCTGGGTGTCTGGATGGTCCGGTCCGAGGCGACGCTCCAGGCCCTCCAGCGCCCGCGCAAACAACGGCTCGGCTTCCTCGTACCGCCCCTGCCTCGCGTAGAGGGACGCCAGGTTGTTCACCGAGGTCAGCGTATCCGGATGGTCCGAGCCAGACACACATTCGTGCGTTGCCAGCGCCCGCATATACAGCCTTTTGGCCTCTTCATACCGCCACTGGCTTTCATATAAGGCCGCTAGGTTGTTCAGCGACACGAGCGTCAAAGGGTGCTGTGCCCCCAATATTCGTTCGCTTGCGGCCAATGCTCGGGCAAAGAGGGGCTCGGCTTCCGCATGCCGCCCCTCACTCTGGTAGAGTCCCGCCAAGTTATTCAGCGAGGCAAGTGTCGACGGGTGCTCCGCACCCAGCACTCGTTCGCGAGTCGCCAGCGCTCGCGCGTATAGCGGCTCAGCTTCCCTGTTCCGCCCCTGCCGCGCGTAGCACATCGCCAGATTGTTGACCGAAACCAGCGTATCCGGATGCTCAGCACCCAGTACCTTGTCGCACACAACTAATCCCCGCACGTACAATGGCTCGGCTTTCTCATACCGCGCCTGCTTCGAGTAGAGCAGGGCTAGATTGTTTACCAACACCAGAGTAGACGGGTGCTCTGCACCCAGCACCTGCTGACTCGCCTCCAACGCCCGCCCATACAGCAGTTCGGCGTCTGCATGACGTCCCTGACTGGCGAAGAGTCCTCCCAAATTGTTCACGCAACCCAAAGTC